>QAMW01000043.1 GCA_003150235.1 Bacteroidales bacterium | reverse complement strand
TGCGGGCGAGCTTCCACTCAATGTCACTAACTTAAGAATTTTGCCCTGAAAGGGCAAGATGGCGGTAACCGCGGGCAGCGCTGTAGGTGCGCCCGTGGAGAGCGATGCCCCCACAATGACGCAACCCTGAAACAGGTTGCATAAATATTGCTAATAAGATACTTATGCAACCCAATCCGGGGTTGAGTCAACAGGAGATGCACTTGCGCCACGGGTATGCCTTCGGCATTACCCGCGGATAACAGGATGAATCCCCGAAAGGGGGATTTATGGCTCCGGCACCAAAGTTAGTGACATTGAGCTTCCACCTGCCCCTACTGATAAGCTCATTATCAAGCTAATATTTATGTGCCGATGTAGGGATTTGCGGAAGCAAGCCCGCGTCACGACTGCTAATCCGCGATTTAGCTACAGCCGCAGTTGCCAGAAAGCGACGGCGGCGGCAGCGGCAACATTTAGGGAGTCGACATTGTGGCTCATGGGGATTCGGGCGGTGTAGTCGGCTGTGTCGATTACCCGTCGGGGAAGTCCGTCACCTTCTGTGCCCATGATTATGGCAAGACGTGGTTCTGCCGACAGGGTCGGGTCATCGATTGGCACCGACCGGTCGGTCAGAGCCATTGCCACTGTGCGGAATCCATGGTCGTGCAGCGACTCGACGGGCTTGTCAAGCCAGGTCCACGGCACAAGAAACACGCTTCCCATCGACACTCTCACGGCGCGCCTGTTGAGCGGGTCGCACGATGTCGGGGTGAGAAGCACCCCGTCAATACCGAGAGCCGCTGCCGAGCGGAATATCGCCCCGATATTTGTTGTGTCGACAACCCCGTCAATCACAACAATCCGTCGTGCATCGCGGCATATCTCACCGACCGGCACGTGACTTTTGCGGCGCATGGCACACAACACGCCACGCGTCAGCTTATAGCCTGTAAGCGACGCGAGCAACTCGCGCTCGCCGGTGTAGACCGGTATATCGCCGCAGCGCGCTATGACTGATGCAGCATCACCGGTGATATGGCGCCGTTCACACAAAAGCGACAGCGGTTCATATCCGGCATCGAGCGCTACATGAATCACCTTGGGGCTTTCCGCGATAAATATGCCCGCTTCCGGATTGAGGCGGTTGCGCAACTGTGCTTCAGTGAGTGCCGCGTATGCCTCCACGCGTTTGTCGTCAAGCGAAGTTATCTCGATTATTTCCATGCCATCATCTCTTTCTCCACAAAGATACGACAATCTCTTCCAAATTCATTATATTTGTATCTGTTATCAATTCAACTTTCGCAGACTAAAGTTGATGGTTAGGAGGTTAAGGCTTGCCATGCAAGCCGGTTAAAGGTTAAAGTGCCGGTCTGTCTACACCCTAAACCTTACACCTTTTAACCTTTAAATGAGCTTGCGAAACTTAAATTATAAATTTTTGCTGATATCAGATGAAAATACTTCATACGAGTGACTGGCATCTCGGTCACCCCCTTTATAATTATGACAGGGCTGAAGAGCAGGCGGCTATGCTGGAGCAGATGAGGCGAATCGTCGCGGATGAGCAGCCCGACTTGTTTCTGCTGAGCGGTGATGTATATCACACCTCACAGCCGTCGGCATCGGTGCAGACGATGTTTGCCGACGCGCTGCTTGCCATCCATGAGGCGTGTCCCGCGATGACGATAGTGGTCACTGCGGGCAATCATGACAGCGGTATGCGCCACGAGATATTCCGTGCCCCGTGGAGGCGGTTTAACGTGCACACAATCGGGTCGCTTGACCGTGAAAATCCGGACAGTCACATTATCGGGATACCCGGGAAGGGATATGTGGTTGCAGTGCCATACGCCTCGGAGCGTTTTATCCCCGACGGATTTTTCAGCGGGCTTCTCGACCGGGTGCGTGAGCGAAACAGTGAGAGGCTGCCGGTGGTCATGAGTGCCCACACTACGGTAAAGGGCTGCGACTTCACCGGTCACGACAGTGTGACCGACTACACGGTAGGCGGTATCGATTATGTCGGCATAGATGATTTCGGCTCCGGCTACGATTATCTGGCACTCGGGCATATACATCGCCCGCAGTGGGTGCATGGCGGGTCGCATCGCGTCAGATATTCCGGCACTCCGCTCGCCGTGAGTTTCGATGAGGCTTACGAGCATAGCGTAAGTGTCGTCACGATTGATGGTGCGGGAGAGATGCCTGTCGTCAAGACCATTGCGATAGACAATCCTCGCCCGCTCGTCACGCTTCCCGCTTCAGATGCTGCCGATTGGGATAGTGTAAAAGCACTCCTGCGCGATTTCCCCGACGACATTCCGGCATATATCCGTCTTAATGTGCGGGTTGATGATTTCCTGGCTGCCGACAGCTTGGCGCAGGCACTCGCCGTCGTCACAGGGAAGGCGTGCCGGGTATGTCATATAAATGCAGTGCGCCCGCAGGTGAGTGCCGGCTCGACTAAAATGATGTCGGTAAGCGACTTCAAGACACGTCAGCCTATCGAAATAGCGCGAAGCTATGCCGCCGATACCGGCAGGGAATTTGACGATGATATGGAGGCGATGTTCAACGAGGCGCTTGCCGCTGTGATGGAGGATGAACGAAACCGATAAAATCATGAGACTGCGAAAACTTACCATCCACAATATAGCATCGATTGAAGATGCCGAAATCGACTTTGAGGCACGACCGCTATCCGATGCACCGGTGTTCCTGATCACGGGTGATACCGGTTCGGGAAAGTCCACGATACTTGACGCGATATGTCTCGCGCTTTATGCCACTACTCCACGCTTTGACAATACACAGATGGAAGGCGACATGGATGAGGCGGGAAAGCCGATAACGCTCCGTGACCCGCGCCAGCTTATGCGCCGTAACACCGGGGAGGCATCGGTGACGCTGACATTCACCGGCAGCAACGGTGTCGCCTATGAAGCGGCATGGAGTGTTGCCCGGGCACGTAAACGCCCTTCCGGCGCGCTGCAGGGGAAACAGTGGTCGCTGCAGAATCTGTCGTCGGGCGACATCTTGACCAAGGATAAGGATATTAAGGCAGAAATATTGCTTGCCGTCGGGCTCGACTTCAAGCAGTTCTGCCGCACCGTGATGCTCGCACAGGGCGAGTTCACACGGTTTCTCAATAGCAAGAACGAAGAGAAGGCATCTATTCTTGAAAAAATCACCGGCATGGATATTTACCGTCGTCTCGGCGAGAAAATCTATCAGTTGACCATGATGCGCAAGAGTGCCCTTGATGAGGCTCTGCGTAAGGTAGAGGCGATAAATCTGCTTGACGACGGAACTGTTGTTGAAAAGAAAGCGTTGCTTGCGTCACTTGACACGGAAATCGCGTCATTGAAGGGTAAGCGCGGTGAGATGGAATGCCGCCGCGACTGGCTCTCGACGAAGAGCACTCTCGACAAGTCGCTTGCCGATGCCGAAAAAGCCTATAAGGCGGCTATTGAAGTGAAAGAGGGAGAGGATTACAGGCGCGACTCCATGCTGATAGACACTTGGACGCGGACGGTCGAACCGCGTGGTTGGATGAAGGCTGCTGCTGAGGCTGCTTTGGAGGTGATGGAGAGGAAACGGTCGCTTGACTTGTTGGCAACGGAGTTTGTGGAGATAAGATGCGGTCATGCTTATGCGATGATTAACCGCGATGCTCTCGAAGATGACCTGCGTAAGACCGATGCCGTGATTGCGGCTCATCAGCCGAAAGCGGCTGTGTATGCCAACTCTCAGGCGATAACAGGGCTTGTCGCGGCAATTATTGGCTATGGCGACAAGATACGTGCGACTACGGCTGATGCCGAAAAGGAAAAGGCAACGCTTGCAGCCATGCTGCTCGGACTTGAAAAGGCGGCGTGTGAATATGAGAAGGGATGTACCTCACTGGAGGCGCGCCGCCGGGAGGTCGAGGGGCTTGACCGCTCTCTCTTAGCCATGGATATGGCTAATGTACGCCGACGCATCACTGAATTACGTGACAGGATTGCCGCCTGTGCCACGGCGCGCGACCGTGAGGAGGTTGTGGCGCGTGAGAAATCGCGTTTTGAGGCGCAGGAAAAGCGGCTTGCTGCCATGAGCGAGGAGATTGACGCGCTCCAAAAGAGCATTGACGATATGGAAGAGCCACTTGCCTCCGCTAAGTCTCAGATGGAGCGGCGCGAGCGTGATTACGAACGTCAGCGTGAGAGTGTGGGGCGATGGGCGAAAGATATACGTTCACGTCTCGACGTTGGTGATATCTGCCCTGTGTGCCGTCAACATGTGATTGCCGCTATTCCCGGCGAGGCGGAGATTGACGATGTGTGTCGCGTCGCCCGGGAGGAATGGGAAAAGGCTGTTGCAGATTATCGCGCGCTGAACGACCGTAAGGCGGTAGATGCCGCGAAACTGCAGGCGTTGACCGATACTTACGGGAAGGAGCGTCGCGAGCATGAGCAGGGCGATGCGTACGCCCGCGCACTTGCCGATGCTGAGGCGGCATGCCGTAAATGTGGCATTGACCGCGCCGCAGGTGATGTAGGCGCGGCGATATCTGCCGCGGAAAAAGATGCGGCTGAAGAACTGGGACGGCTGGAGCTTAAGAGTGCAGAGGGAGAGGAGATGGAAAAGCGTCTCCGTGCTCTTCGCTCAGCGATGGAGAAAGAGGGGAAGACTCTTGAACATCTGGCTGACGAAAAGGCTGTTGCCGAAAAGAAAGTCGCTGACTCCAACAGTGCTATTGCCACTTTTGCAGCACTTGTTGAGGGATGGAAATCCGATATTGTAAAGAGCACGGCTGACTTGCGGACGCGTGTCGGGGAGAGCGAATGGCAAGCCAGGTGGGAGGATGATCCTGTAGGTTGTGCCGCGCGCCTTTCCGGGGAAGCGATGGCTTTCGATGCTCTTGTTGAGCATAGGCGCAATCTTGCACCGCAACTTGAAAAGGCTGCCACGCTTTGTAATGATGTCGGCGGTGTGATTGCGGCTGTTTCCGGCTTGATGTCTTCGTGGAGTGGTGCCGGGGTGACACCTCGGGAATGCCGTGGTCTTAGGGAAAAGGCTTCCGGCATTTTTGCCGAAGTCAAGACCGCTGTCGACATGAGGCGCAACGCTGAGTCGCGGGTTATGGAAAACCGCCGTCGTGTTGATGCCTTTGTCGCGTCGGCAACAGGAATCTCAACGGATGATTTGACACGTTTACAGGAATATTCCGCCGCATATATATCTGAGTTGTCGGTGTCGCTAAAGCGTATCGCCGATGATGTGTTGATGAAGAAAACCTTGCTTGACGAGGCAATACGTAAAGTCGCTGACCATGAGAAGATACCTCCCGCACTTGACCCGTCTGATACCCCCGAGACACTTGATGCCTCGATAAAGGAGATTGACGCGGCAATAGATGAGAAAGGCCGCTTGTCAGGCGAGATTTCCCTACTGTTGCGTCAGGATGCGGAGCGTCGCGTGGAGCAGGGGAGATTGTTAGAGGACGCGGCGCGTAAAAAGGATGAATTTAACCGTTGGGAACGCCTCCGGTCATTGCTTGGCGATGCCGCAGGCAAGCGGTTTCGCGAGATTGCGCAGAGCTATGTGCTTGCAAGCCTCATTCATTCGGCAAACAGTTATATGCGCAATCTTTCTGACCGTTATCAGCTTAAAGTGGTACCGGGTACATTTGTCATCACTATAGAAGATGCTTATCAGGGTTACACATCGCGCTCGACGACCACGATATCCGGTGGCGAGAGTTTCCTTGTATCATTGTCGCTTGCTCTTGCGTTGAGCGACATCGGCAGTCGTCTTGCCGTTGACACACTTTTCATCGATGAGGGTTTCGGGACACTCAGCGGCGAACCGCTCCGCAAAGCGGTCGACACCCTGCGTTCGCTTCACGCCGTGTCGGGGCGCCATGTAGGCATAATCAGTCATGTCGAGGAGCTGCGTGAACGCATCCCTGTACAAATCCGCCTTCACCGCGACGTCAACGCCTCTTCCTCCATCGTGACTGTCAACCCTGCGCCTTGACGCTTACGGGGTTATTCGGGAAGTTATGAGGTTAAAGGATTATCCCTCCGGGAAATCTCTTCTTGTCTCTTTTGACCTTCTGTCCCTCTGTATCTCTGACATCTGACAACTCGTCATTTTGGAAGTTAATCAATAAACATGTATATTTGAAAATTTAATGACTTTGCGATAATGATTTATTTTGAGACGGAACGATTGATTTTGCGCGGATGGAGGCAGGAGGATTTGCCTCGGTTTGTCGCCATGAACAAAGATGAGCGGGTGATGCGTTATTTCCCTGCTACATTAAGCGATGCCGAGACAGAATCTTTTTTTCTCCGCATTCATGATGAGTTCCAAAGGAAAGGATGGGGACTGTATGCGGTCGAGCTTAAATCTACCGGTCAATTTATTGGTTATGTCGGGCTTCATGAAATTGGTTTCGATGCTGAATTTACCCCGGGTGTCGAGATTGGGTGGCGTTTAGATGCCGATTATCACAATCACGGATATGCTACTGAAGCTGCAAAAGAAGTCTTAAAGAATGCGGGGACATTGGGATTGCACCGTCTATATTCATTTACCGCCAAGATAAACTTGCCTTCGGAGCGAGTGATGCAGAAAATAGGCATGTTGAAGGTTGGTGAGTTTGAGCATCCTAAACTCATTTCCGGTTCCCCGTTATGTACCCATGTCCTTTATAGGATTGATTTGTAATGATTCTTTTTAACTTTGTCGTAGCTTTATCATAGTTTGAAATTGATATATTTATGTTGTTGATATCATGATAGTTGTGGGCTGTGGTGTTTTGATTTTAATATGAACGCTCTAAACTTGGAGCGGTTTTGTCTTAATTTTGTCAGTGTGCCGGTGTATATAATTTAAATTCATCATATTACAATGAAAATAAAGCTGACAAAGACATTCATTCTCCTGTTGACAATTTTGCCGCTTCTGACTGCGTGTGGTAAAAAGGCAGTCGAGGCGACAGAAGTGCGTGTACCTGAAAACCGTGTGATTTATGAGGTATTTGTGCGCAACTTTTCACCTGAAGGCAATCTCAAAGGGGTGGAACGCCAGATTCCGCGTCTTAAGAAACTGGGTGTGGATGTTGTGTGGCTGATGCCGATTTACGAACTTGGCGACACCGGCTTGTGGGGTGCTCATTCAAGTCCCTACGCCATTAAGAATTATAAGAAGATTGATCCCGACAACGGTACGGAAGATGACCTTCGCGACCTGGTAAAGGTAATCCATGACAATGGTATGGAAATATGGTTTGACTGGGTAGGAAATCACACTTCCATGGATAATGTCTGGGTTACGGAACATCCGGAATTTTATACCAAGAAAGATGGTGATTTTGTACATCCTTTCGGTGGCGCGTGGAAAGATGTGTATGAACTTGACCGTGACTGTGAGGCAATGCAGGATGAGATGGTGAAGTCCATGCAGTATTGGGTAGACAATTTCGATATTGACGGTTACCGTTGCGATTATGCTTCCGGTCCATCGCCCCTCCTCTGGAAAAAGGCTTCGGAACGCGTGTTGAAAAACGGGGAACGTATAACCTGGCTTGCCGAAGACTCTTCCCGCCCATCGCTGGTAAAGAACGGGTACTTCGACTATAACTATTGCTGGGATTTTCAGGAAAAGGTGCTGATGGGATTTGCCAATGACTCGGTGAAAAATCTTGTGTCTTTGCGTGAGGCTTGCGAACTGCTTGCCAATGAAGGTATCACTACCGGCGAGTCAAAGGCTCCCGACGATACAATTGCCAATCCATACGCGGGACGTTCACGCATGGTGTATCTTGTCAATCACGATGTTCTCCAAGATCAGGGAGGCAGTGGTGATATTGTATATCACAAATACCTGCGCCCGCTTACTGTGCTTCAATTCACTGTCTATGGTATGCCGCTTATTTATAACGGACAGGAGATTCAGTATAAGTCGGGCGGGAGAGTGTCGCTTGCCGAAAAGACACCTATCGACTGGACCACACAGCCCGACACCGCCATGACAAGTCTAATTACGACACTGGCTCACTTGAAGCATACGCAGTCCGCATTGCGTACAGGTGTACAAAACGGTAAACTGACCAATCTTGTCACAACCGCCGATGACTGCGTATATGCCTACAAGCGCACTCTCGGTGATGACAATGTGGTTGTAATGCTGAATTTCAGCGATGATGAAAGCCGTTTTACTATCCCGGCGGGACTTCCGGAAGGCAGATTCCGTGACGCGCTTACCGGCGAACGTGTAGATCTGTCACCCTCTGCGGAATTTGTGTTGGCTTCACTTGATGCCGCCGTGTTAGTCAAGGAATGACGGTGCGGTAATATTTATTGAGTAAGAATTTTGGTAATAATCAGGAATAGTTATAAATTTACACACACGATTGTGCATGTATCCGGTATCATTTCCATGATGCCGGATACGTTCACCTTAAAAAATCTTGCTAAAGTCGACTGTATTTAAATCTGTTTCATGAAAATATACATAATAGCTTTTATCACATTGCTGCTTGCATCGTGCAGTGAACGAAACCCTGATACGCAATCCGGTCTAAAGGCGTTGTATGACGAGCTTGACTATGAAATCGATCGCAGCAAGGATTATGAAATCGCAAAAGAAAACCGCATAAACCAACTCAGGAAAAGCTACGCCGTCGCACGCGACCAGAAGCAGAAAACAGAGATTGTAAATCGTCTTATTGCGGAGTTTGACGCTTATAACGCTGACTCGGCTCTTTATTATATCAGTTGCAATCTCCGGCGACCGGCTGTGCGCTCGATTCCCGGAGAGTTCACACGCCTTACCATAAAACGTGCCGACGTGCTCGCTCATGCCGGTCTCTTTTCCGATGCGCTCTACATCATGCAGCAGATACCGCGCGATTCACTTGACTCGCAGTTGCTCGAACCGTACTACTCGACTTATTGTGCCACATACCAATATCTTAGCGAGTATGCCAACGAACATGAGACGGCACTCGGCCATGAACACATGCGGGCATTGTATGCCGACTCGCTTATGTCGGTAATCAAGCCGGGATCGTTCAATCATCTGGTATATGTCATGGCTGAACGCGCTCGTGCCGGTGATACGGATTCGGCTATTGCTGAATTGTCCAAGCATCTTGATGAATATACCTTGGGGTCAAGGGAATATTCCATATTGGCATCTACGCTCGCTTATATCTACAAACTTGCCGGAATGCCTGATGAATACAAACATTACCTTGTGCTAAGTGCTATTTCCGATGTAAGAGGTGCGGTCAAAGAGAATATGTCGTTTCGCGAGGTGGCGACGGTCATGTTTGAAGACGGTGATGTGGAGCGTGCCAACCGTTATCTGAAAAAGAGTATTGCCGATGCCAATTTTTATTCAGCCATGATGCGCAATGCCCAGTCCAGCAAAATATTGCCGGTAATCGACGATGCTTACTCTTCGTTGCAAAATCAGCTTAACTGCCGGTTACGCTACATGGTAGGGGTAAGTAGTGTGCTTTCGGTGGTGTTGGTAATCACTATATTGCTGATACTAAAGCAGATCAGGAGCCTTCACCGTGCAAATGCCGAGGTAGGAAATGCCAATCTTGAACTAAGCCATCTTTCGGAGCAGCTCAAAGAGACCAATCGCGAGTTGAAAGGCAAAAATGACGAGCTGAGCGCGCTCTCTGAAGAGCTGAGGGCGAAAAATTCGGAGCTTGCCGACAAGAATGACCGTCTTAGCGTCGTATCGGCGCGTCTGCAGGTGGCAAATGAGGAGCTTGAAGTGAAAAATTACGAATTGCGCGATTTCAATCGCACCAAGGAGCAGTATGCAGGTCTGTTCATGGAGTATTGTTCATCGGCAATCTCCACTCTTCAACATTATCAGCAGTCGTTGCGTGTGTTGACAGCGCAGGGTGGTAACCGTAACGCTCTCCTGAAAAAACTTGAGTCGACAGAGATAGCCGACCATCTGCTTAAAAATTTCTATGTCAAGTTTGACGAGGCTATCCTGAATATCTATCCGGCATTTGTTGACAAGTTCAATGCACTGCTTAATCCCGGTGAGCAGGTGGTGTTGAAGTCGGGCGAGCTTCTGAATACCGAGCTTCGCCTTTTCGCTTTGATACGTATAGGGATAGATGACAGTGCGAAAATCGCGGAATTTCTGCGTTGCTCAATTTCGACGGTATATACTTATCGGTCAAAGATGCGCCGACGCGCTATAAATCCCGATGAATTTGAAAATGAGGTGCGAAATTTGGGTTAAATTCCCTTTTAAATTGTGAAAAAACATATTGAAATTTTGTGCCGATAAATATGCGGATGTGGTTGATTTATAGTTAGTTCATGCCTTGATTGGTTTTGATTTTAATTTGATTGTCTTGACAATATTTAAAAGGATGTCGAACTTTGCGATAACCAGTAAAGCAAATGACATTCAATAGTCATCATAACAATTAAATCAATACTAATAATGAACAGAAACCCATGGAATTTACGATCCGTCGCCCTCACGATGTTGTGGGTGTTGGCTCTCGTGACTGCTCCGTTTGCATCGGCGCAGTCAGTAAATGTTTCCGGCACTGTGACCGACCCGACAGGGGAGGTACTTATAGGTGTCAGCGTCTCGGTAAAAGGCGATCAGAAGCACGGTATGGCTACCGACTTTGATGGCAATTACTCCCTTAGCGGTGTCCCTGCCGACGGAACTCTTGTGTTCAGCTATGTCGGCTTCCAGTCGGTTGAGCAACCGATTAACGGTCGCACAAAAATTGATGTGACAATGCAGGAAGACAGCGAGATTCTTGATGAGGTCGTGGTGGTAGGCTACGGCTCGTTGAGCAGAAAGGAGCTGTCAAGTTCAATCGTTCAGGTAAACCGCGATGATTTCCAGAAAGGCGCGATGAACAGTCCTATGGAAATGCTCACCGGTAAGGTTGCCGGTCTTAATGTGTCAAGCACCGCCTCGGCTAACCCGAATGCCGGTGCCGACCTTCAGGTGCGTGGTGCTACTTCGCTCACCGCCGGCAATGGACCGCTTATCGTTATCGACGGTGTGGCAGGCGGTGATATCCGCACTCTTGCTCCCCAGGATATCGAGTCGATGTCAGTGCTTAAGGATGCCGCGTCGGCAGCAATCTATGGAACACGCGGTGCCAACGGTGTGATTCTCATCACTACAAAGAAAGGCACCGGCGAGGCGGGACTGCCGGTAATCACATACGACTCATACGGTGCGCTTGCCTTTGCCAAGGATAAGCCTGAGGTGCTTTCTCCCTATGAATGGCGTCTCGCACGTCGCGGTAATGATTACGGTGCAAGCACCGACTGGTATGACCTTATCACCCGCAAGACATCATACGACACCAACCAATACCTGTCAATCGACGGTTCGCTCGCCAACGGCGGATATTACACCGCTTCGGTCAACTGGAAAAAGGCAAACGGTCTTGACATCGTGAGCGGTCGTGAGGAGTTTGGCGGTCGTGCGGCAGTTTCTGTCAACACTCTTGACAATCATCTTCGCTTCACCGCGTCGCTCAACGCCCGCAAGGTGAAGGAAACATGGGGCGACGACGGCATGTTTGACACTGCTCTCGGCATGAACCCTACCATACCGGTTTATAACGAAGACGGCTCTTACTATCAGCCGACCTCGCCTACCGATATCAAGAATCCCGTGCAGCAGCTCGAGGTCAACACTTCGGAAGGCAACCGTACATATATCCTCGGTTCCGCTGACCTGAAATACAGTATATGGAACAATGACAAACACAATGTCAGCACCACTCTCTCATATTCATATAATTATAACGACCTCAAGAGCGACTATTACACCCCGACTACTTCCGGCGAGTCATATTGGGGCGGTTATGCGGGTCGTGCTTCACAGCACTACCAGAAATGGTGGACCAACCGTGTCGAGTGGCTTGTCAACTACGGCTTCATGAGCGGTGACCACGATGTGAAGGTCGTGGGTGGATACTCTTACGAGCGTTCCAACTGGGAACAGATGTTCATGCAGAACAACAACTTTACGTTTGACAAGCCGCTTTGGAACGGTATCGGTTCCGGTTCATGGCTTGCCGACGGTAAGGCGCAGATGTATGGAGGCAAGAGCCAGTCTACACTTATCGGTTTCTTCGGCCGCGTCAACTATTCATGGAAAGGTATGATTATCGCGTCGGCATCTATCCGTCACGAGGGTTCTACTAAGTTTGGCGCTGATAAGAAGTGGGGTTCGTTCCCGGCAGCATCAGTCGCATGGGAAATGGCAAAGGCTCCCTTCCTCGCCGATTATGTCCAGACCGTTCAGAGCCTCAAGCCCCGTATATCTTATGGTGTGACCGGACGTAGCGATTTCGATGCCTACAAGTCGCTTGCCACATATTCGCCCAACGGCACTTATTTCATCGACGGGTCATGGGTGACCGGTTATCGTCCGTCAAACAATGCCAATCCTGAACTCGGATGGGAGAAACTTTCGAGTGCCAACTACGGTATCGACTTCATGTTCTTCAACCGCATCTACGGTTCTATCGAGTATTTTGACCGCCGTTCACAGGACCTTCTTTACAACTACACCGCACCGCAGCCTCCCTATGTGTATCCCGAAATACTCGTGAACGTAGGTACGACTAAAAACACCGGTATCGAACTTGCCCTTACTGCCGACGCTGTTGTCAACAAGCCCGTCACCTGGACCACCGGTATCAACTATTCTTATGGAACCACCAAGCTTACAAAACTCTCCAACTCCATCTATCAGGCATCTTACCTTGACCTCTATCTTAAGCCCGGTGTCGGTACAAGCGAGTATTTCTTCCGTGTGGAGGAGGGTGGTAAGATAGGTCAGTTCTACGGATATGAATATGCCGGCGTTGATGAAAGCCACAACATGCTTGTATATACCGCCGACGGCGAGAAGGTACCTGCCGCTGCAGCTGATCCGAAAGACAAGCGTTACATCGGTGATGGTGCGCCCAAGCATTTCCTTACCTGGACCAACACAGTGAAGTGGAAAAACTTCGACCTCAGCCTTATGTTTAACGGTGCGTTTGACTTCAAGATTTTCAACATGCGCAAATATGGCATGGGTCTGAAGGGAAGTGGTAGCGACAATGTGCTCCGAAGCACCTATCTTGAAGACCGCGATGTGTGGTCGGGCGGTGGTGTGATTTCGTCATACTTCCTTGAGCGCGGTGATTATTTCAAACTTGAGAACGTGACGCTCGGTTATACCGTGCCGTTGAAAAACCGCCGTTTGCTCGATACCCTCCGTGTGTATCTCGCCGCGCGTAACCTGTTCACTATCACAGGCTATTCCGGCACCGATCCTTCGGCTGTAACTTCCACCGGCATAACTCCCGGCATTGATGTCACTTCGGCTTATCCGTCGGCAACGCAGCTCACTTTAGGTGTAACCATCCGATTCCGTTAATCTCAACATCTTGATACAATGAAAGTAATGAATCATATAACCGGTCTGCTCAGCGCGACCGCAATCGCAGTCGGGGCGTGGTCATGTACCGACCTCGATGAAGTAACATTTGACCGAATCGACGCGTCTACCTACTATCAGGATGAGAATAGCGTCAAAGGTGCCGTGGCATCAATCTATGCAAGTGCGACAAGCGGTTTCCTCGAATATTTCTGGTATCTTAACGAGTTTCCCGCCGACCAGGTGACATGGCGTACATGGAATGGCGGTGCCTGGGGTTATGACGAGGCGGCCAAGTTTGTCCTTTCCACCCAGACATGGAATTCCGAATCAGTTATCATCCGTCAGGCATGGGAACATGCATGGGAGACAATCGGTCTCTGCAATACACTTATTGGAGACCTTGAAAATCTCAATGCAGGAGCGATTGGCATGACAGAAGAGGGATTGAAGTCTTACATCGCGGAGGTACGTACCATGCGCGCATGGGCATATTACAACAACTTCGAGCTGTGGGGCGGCGCGCTTCCGCTTAATATCTCGACAGGTAATGAGATACCCGGCTCTGCCGACCCCGACTTCAATAAAGGCTGCGAGGTGATATGGAAGTTTATCACCGACGAGCTTGACGGCTGCTATAAGGATCTTGTCGCAGAGGATGGTTCCAGCGCGACACGCAACCGCATGAATCAGGGTATGAACCGTATGCTTAAGATGCGTATGCTGCTCAATTCTCAGCTTTTCACCGGTGTTGACCGCTTCAAGGAGTGTGCCGACCTATGTCAGGAGATTATCGACGGTGATTACGGCACATACAATCTCGCGTCGGATTACCGCGAGATATACGGCTTCAACAATGCCAACTGTCAGGAAGTGGTGTTTGCTTTCTCAATGGAGGCTGGGCGCATGACCAACAATAACCGCAACACCCCATACCTGCCTTACAACTACGACGAGATGTTTGATTTCTCATGTGACCAGGGTGGTTGGAACTGTGTATGTATGGTGCCTTCAAAGGACAACACCGGTACACTTGTCCCCAATGCCGGCAGTGAAGGTGCGAAGAGCTTCCTTTTCGATTACGGCGACAAGCTCGGTGCCCCGTATGACCGCATGAACGACAAGGATATCCGCAAGCAGCCCTTCAAGTGTGATGCCGCAGGCAACTGGAACGGTATTTTCGCCATGGGCGCACAGATTAATTACCAGACAGGCGAACCGGTGCTTGCTGATGCCGACCTTCAGGATAAACCGCTCATATATGTGGACCAGGTAGGCACATTCCTTAATCTCGGCCGCAATCTTGAGCCGGTTATGAGCCCGCGCTGGGGACAGACCAACTCCGGTTTCCGAGTGCTCCGTTATCCGGTGTACCCGTCGTCGACCGGTATGGACTGGCGTGATGCCGACCAGGTTGAGTTCCGTCTCGCCGAGGTTTACTATGCCCTTGCAGAGTGCAAGCTCCGTGCCGGTGACGCTAATGGCGCAAAACAGCTTGTCAATGATGTGCGTCAGCGTTATTATTCTGCCTCTGATGCCGCAGAGATTGAGAACCCCGGTCCCGGTTTCACCTCATTTGATGCCGACTGGATGCTCAGTGAGTGGGGACTTGAGTTCCTTGACGAGGGTCGTCGCCGCCGCACCGACCTGCGCCGTTTCGACAAGTTTACGCAAGGTCAGTGGTGGTTCTTCGGTCGTGCCACCGAGTCAGACAGGGACATGCCTGCAAAACGTGACCGCCGATATGAATGGTATCCCCTGCCGCAGGTGGCACTCATGGTAAATCCGGGTCTTGTCCAGAATCCTAACTATTAATATCAGACATCATGAAGAAACTCAATATATTCACTGTTCTTTTTCTCATGCTCCTGCCTATGCTTGCAGGATGCTCGAAGGATGAGATAATATTTGACAGCGAGCTTCCGCGCTTTGAACTGCGACCGGGCTACGAGCTGCTTGAAGTAATTGTGCCGCAGGGTACGCTTGCCACCGATAAAATTTATATCATAGGCGAGTTCAACGGCGGAATGGATGCCGTGGGCGACCCGCGCTGGCAACTTGAAAAAGCATCGGATACCGATGTGAAATGGGGCGTATATCTGAATCCCGATGATTTCGTCAAGGGTAAGACTCTCGCCGACGGATATACATTCTACTCCGTTGAGCAGGGTGAGGAAAGGTCACTTGACAACAAGCCTGTGGTGCACACAGAGGCTCCCGGTCTTGGCAACCGCATCAATGTGCTCGTATATCGTTGGGCTGACTATTTCAACAAACCCCAGAATCCTGACGAAATCGTACATGACGGTTATGTAATCTATGTTGTCGATAATTCCGGTTATGAGGAACTTGCAATGTATGCTTACGGTGATGCCGAGGCATTCGGCGCATGGCCGGGAATAACTCCTACCGGAAAGGTGGAGATTGACGGTGTGAATTACAAGTATTTCGATACCGGTGCGGCTAACGAGGGAAAGAATCTTAACCTCATTTTCAATAATAACAACAACGGCAGTCAGCTTCCCGATTATAACGTGACGCTGAATCAGGATTTCTATCTTGAACTCACTCCCGAGAGCGTCAACGAGTTTGACCCGTCGTCGGTTGTCACTCACGACGGCTACACGGTGTTTGTTGTTAATAATTCCGGATGGGATGAGTTGTATCTCTACATGTGGGGTACTGTCAATGACCTTAACGGTGCATGGCCGGGCATGGCTCCTACCGGCACACAGGTAATCAAGGGCGTGACATACACTTACTTCGACCTTGGCGCGGCAAACTGCAATGCAGGGCTTGAAGAACACGTTATACTCAATAACGGCAACGGTAAGCAGGTTGACGACGTGGTAGTATTCAATCTTGACCGCGATGTCTATGTCGAGCTGTCATCCAACCGTGCTGTTGAAATAGATCCGGAGACCTACACCCCCGGGACTGTAGATCCGGAACCGGAACCCGAGCCTCAGCCGGGCGAGGAATACAAGATTTATGTGCAGAATCTTACCGGATGGAGCGATTTCTACATCTATGCCTACGGCGATAAGGAGATATTCGGCGGCTGGCCGGGAATGTCGTCGACTGAGACAAAGGAAATCGGTGGCGTGACCTACCTCGTGTTTACTGTCGAAGGCAACGGTGAGACCGAGAACCTGATATTCAACGACAACAACGGCACCCAGTATGACGCCATGACCATCACCCTGGACAAGGATTACTACATAGTTGCAAATCCCGACGGCGCGGTAGCTGTCGAACCCTCGTCAAATCAATATAAGATTTATATCGAAGACAAGACCGGTTGGAGCGACTTCTACGTATATGCCTGGGGTGACAAGGAGATATTCGGCGGTTGGCCCGGTACACGTCCAGAAGTGACCGAGACAATTGACGGCGTGACTTACAAGGTGTTGACTGTTGAAGGTGACGGCGAGACCGAGAACCTGATATTCAATAACAATAACGATACCCAGTACGACGCCATGACCATCACCCTTGATAAGGATTACACGATTGTGGCTAATCCCGCCGGTGCTGAACTTAAATAAGAAAGTTGATGAATAAGATAGCATCATTTATTGCAACGGTGGCGGCGTTTGCCGCCGCCGGCTGCACCTCTTACGAGATTGACATGCCTGCCAACCCGGCTGAACCTGTGATCGGCAATGAGGTGTCAACCAATGTGATTTATCAGGCAAATCCACGTTTCTTCGGCGATAACGAGTGCTTGAAAGGGCTTACGCGCCAGGTGTCGCGTATAGCGGGTATGGAGTGTGACATACTATGGGTTATGCCGGTCTATGAACCGGGCGAACTTAACGGCATAGGGTCGCCCTACTGTATCCGCGACTTCAAGGCGGTGAATCCCCGTTACGGCACAATGACCGACCTGAAGGAACTAGTCAATACCGCCCATTCAAGCGGTATGAAGGTCATTCTGGACTGGGTGGCTAACCATACGGCATGGGATTGCAGCTGGATTACCGAGCATCCCGACTGGTATGTAAAGGATGCCGCAGGCAATATCGTCTCGCCTTCGGGATGGTCGGATGTGGCGCAGCTAAATTTCGCCAATGCCGATATGCGCGCCGCTATGAAAGATGCGATGCTCTTCTGGGTTGAGCAGCTTGGTATAGACGGTTATCGCTGCGACTACGCCGACGGTGTGCCCCATGATTTCTGGAGCGATGTAATCACTGCGTTGCGAGCCAAGAACAGTGATATGATTATGCTTGCCGAGACGGCAAATCCTGATTATTATGCCGACGGATTCGACATGATATATGACTGGAACAGCTCGACAACTATTTCGGCTGCATTCAACGGTGGTAAACCTGCCGATGTTGTCAAAGAAGCCGTGGAGGCTCTCGCAAAGGTGCCCGACGGAAAATCGATACTTCGCTATGTGTTTAACCACGATGTAGCGGCTGAGAATAATGTTGCGACGATGTTTGGCGCTCCTGAGGGTGTGCCTGCGGCTTACATGCTTGCGTCTATGCTTAACGGCACACCGATGATTTATTCATCGATGGATGTCGAGGGGCTGTCGGGCAAACTTTCGTTCTTCAATTACATGACGCTCGACTTCTCGACATCAATTTCCGATGAATACAAGGCAATCAATGCCGCGTTCAAGGCTTCAACCGAGGTGCGCCGCGGTGAGTTGCGTGACTTTTCCAACTCGTCGGTGGTATGTTTCACACGCGCGATTCCGGGGCATAATCTTCTCGTTGCGGTCAACACCACCGGAAGCGAGAAGAGCGTCAAAAGTCCTATCTCACTTGCCGGAAGCACAATGACCGGACTGATTGACGGCAAGCAGGTGACAGTGCCTGTGGAAATCAGTCTTGAACCTTACAGTTACACCATTTTGATGAACTAACCCTTTTTCACCATTTCAGATGAAAAAACTTCTGATACAACTGTTTTTGCTCGCGGGTGTCATGGAGATGGCAGCCGCGGGTATAACCTCGCCCGATGGAAATCTGCGACTCTACGTCGATGTGAATGCGGAAGGTACACCTTACTATTCCCTTGATTACAAGGGTAAGACGCTTATAGCGCCGAGCCGCCTCGGGCTGAAAGCCGACGAGACCGCTTTTACCGACGGGTTCACTGTGACCGGTATAGATACCGTCACTGTAGACCGTTCATGGCAGCCGGTGTGGGGTGAGTATGCCAATGTACGCGACCATTTCCGTGAGCTTGCAGTGAATCTCCGTGCCGACAATCCGGAACGGGTGATGACGGTGCGTTTCCGCGTGTTTGATGACGGTGTTGGATTCCGCTACGAACTCCCTGCGCAGAAAAAGAACAACTATCTTACCCTTAAAGAGGAACTTACCGAGTTTAATTATACTGACGACCACACTTTATTCTGTATACCCGGTGACTATGACACCGATGAGTATCTGTGGTCGGAAACCACGTTTTCCGCTTTGCCCGAGGCACTGAATAATTATAAAAAACATTCGGAGGCACAGCGTACAGGAGGTACGGTCATTCAGACTCCGCTTCTTATGAAGACGGTTGACTCGGTATATGTAAGCGCCCACGAAGCTGCTCTTGCCGGCTATCCTGCCATGCTGCTCGACGTGAACCCCGATACTCACGGAATGAAAGCGCATCTCGTGCCCGACCGTCTCGGGGTGAGTGCATATCTGCAGTTGCCGTTCAGTACGCCCTGGCGCACGCTGATTGTAAGCGATGACGCCCGTGACATACTTTCCTCCCAACTGATACTCAACCTTAACGAGCCGTGTAAGATTGAGGATACGTCATGGATAAAACCGATGAAATTCATCGGGGTATGGTGGGAGATGTTTACAGGCAATGTCAAGACATGGGCGTATTCCGATGACTATCTCGCAAAACCGGGCGTGACCGATTATTCGAAATTGAAGTCTAACGGAAGACATCCCGCCAACACGGAGAATGTGAAGCGTTACATTGACTTCGCAGCCAAACATGGCATAGACGGTGTGCTTGTGGAGGGATGGAATGAAGGATGGGAAGACTGGGCGAGCTATCGTAAAAACCGCCAGTTCCTGTTTGACAAGCCTTATCCTGATTTTGATCTGCCTGCGTTACGCGACTATGCTAAGGAAAAAGGCGTGAAGCTGATCATGCACCATGAGACTGCTGCCAATGCCGCCGACTACGAGTTGCAGCTTGACCGCGCATTCAAGTTTATGAAAGATAACAATTACGATGCTGTTAAGACCGGTTACGTAGGAGCGATTATACCGCGGTCGGAACATCACACGTCACAGTGGATGGTTGACCACGCGCGTCACGTGATAGAGCGCGCCGCCGACTATCAGATTATGGTCGACAGCCATGAGGCGCCGCGTCCCACGGGACTCTGCCGCACTTATCCTAACTGGCTTGCACAGGAGTCGGCACGTGGGGGTGAATTTGAATCATTCGGAGGCAATCCGCCATCGCATACCTGTATGTTGCCGTTCACGCGTCTGAAAGGAGGACCGATGGATTACACGCCCGGTCTGTTTGAGACACGCCTGAGCTATTATGGCGAGGGTAAAGATTCGCAGGCAGGTACAACACTTGCGCGTCAACTCGCGCTGTATCTGACGATGCCGTCGCCGATGCAGATGGCGTGTGACCTGCCGGAAAATTACGAGCGTTTCCCCGATGCATTCCAGTTTATAAAGGATGTCCCGGTCGATTGGGCTGACTCGCGTTATCTGGAGGCGGAGCCTAACCGGTATATCACCGTGGCGCGTCTTGACAAGAACTCCGACGACTGGTATGTGGGTGCAATCACTGATGAAAATCCGAGGACGGCACTCATTGACATGAGCTTTCTGCCGAAGGGGGAGAAATATGTGGCGACAATTTATGAGGATGCGCCTGACGCCCACTGGAAGGATAATCCGCAGGCTTACCGCATACGTACCGTGAAGGTCGATTCAAAGACCAAGCTGAAGCAGCGTCTTGCTGCCGGCGGCGGAGCCGCAATCCGCATTGCAAAGAAATAGAATTAGAGCAAGAGAATTAAAGTAAATATAAGATTGTATAGACTAAAAACAAATGTTCTGATATCGGCTTGCGTGTGAACGTAGGCCGATATCGTTTTTATATTGCATGCTATTCTAATGGAACGCGTATTCCGCTTGTATTTCTTCGGGTATTAAAGCTCGATTTTGCTCCGTTTTTACCTTTTATAGTTCGCTAATTTAAACCTTCTCAGGTCTGTGTTTTTGTATCGCAAATATAGCTATCTTAACTAAGATGTGCAAGCCGATGCAAGTTCATTATCGATTCGTTTAAAGTGTAATGGAGGCATGCTTATTTGGTCGAAAAAGTGTAACTCTTATTCCGCTAAATTGAAGTATCCATGCTTAAAAGAATTTAATCAATCCTCTGCGTATTCGTAATAAATATCCCAAAGAGTGTCCGGGAATCCCCAACCACAGCATTCTACCGACTCAATCATCTTTTTCATACGTGGCGAGTATTCTGACATCAGTCCATTAGATGATATGAATTTGACCGCTTTACTGAAATTGTTTTCAAGAGCGGTATAAAACGGATCGTCGTAATCGCCAAATTGTGCGGTCAGGCTGCATCCTTGTTCCACATAGTAGAGCATCAGGTCAGCAATGGCATGTGGGTCGGGTATAAGTTTCTTGAATGCGGTTATCAGTTTATTGCATTCTCTGAAGCTTGGGTCTTTAGGCCAGTCGTTACGACCAAAAAACTGGTTGCGTATTGCTTTCTTATATTTTTCAAGCTCGGCATCGCTATTGGGCTCCATATAAAACTCAAGCCATGCACTTGCTTCCTTGCTCGCATCGTATAGCTGGAGCATTATATCGACTACCTGTTCTTTTGAAAGAGCCGACATCTGTTTTTTTAATTTTGCTTTTGACATTTTGGTACGATTAAAGTTAATTTATTCGGATACTCTGTTGAAACGGTTTATGCGCTCGTTTATGATGCGGACGTAGTTACGTCTCAGTTTGTCGGTGAGAAAACTATGGTCAACAAGTCGCTTTGCGCCTTCAGGGAAAGCGGTATATTTGTTTAGGATTCTATCAATACGTTTTTTTACCAAGCCAATTTTGTCGCCGAACATCTCAAAATCCAGACGGCAAGGGTGCCCGGTTCTGTCGTAAACGTCGCTCTTTTCTATATCGGATGACAGTCCCCCGTCAAGGCCAAAATCATCGCCATTGACATGCAGGCTGGTATTGATGAGGTCGTAAGCAGGAGCCAGACGGTAATCCTGTCCATTCAGAACCAGCGAGAAATTTTTAAGGTGAGCGTCACCGTTGGCATAGATATAATTGAATACCACAAGATCAAAGAATCGCTCCATGTCAACCATCCACGCAGCGACATTTGCTCTAATTGCTTTGGCTATATCCTCATAGCTACCGTTGTATTTGAACTGGAGTCCGGTAGTCTGTTCATTCCTGCCTATTATCGAGGCGAAATCTTCCATAGGTAGTTTTGATCCGTCGGGGAGGATGTCGAAACGGCGGGTAATATATACCGGTTGTCCTTTAGATGTAAAACATAGACCATTAGCTGCGGTCTGTATGCCGTAAATTTGTGAGGCAATCTGCATCGTAAGATGCTCGTTTGCAGGAATCATCTTGCGGTCACGAAGAGTCTTGTCCCAAGGTGCGGGTTTCAATATATGCGTCGAACGCTCATTGACGCCTGCTATATTGATAGCACCTGCATTTATAATAGCAGGGAATTTTTCCTGAACGCCTGAAACCGATATGCGGTGCATGGCATCTGCAATCTCGCTTACATTTCGGAATTCGTCAATGTCAAATCCAAGTATCGGATTCACTTTTGTTTTACTAAATAGTAATTTGGCGGACTTCGGGCTATAAGTGTCAAATCCCTCCGCAAGAGAAGAAGGGCAGTTCTTTATTTCAATCATTGGTAATCCTCCTGACATTAACGGCTCCAATAAAATCTCTGTCGGCCATCGCTTCAAGCAGTCCGAAGAAATCCTGTTCATCAATTTTCAACGAGCGGCAAATCACACGACGGTTTGCTCCCTCCGGAATCATATTAGAGAAGAAAGGGAACAAGTGCTCAGAATAAAAAGCATCTGTTCTTTTGGGTAACGTAGCGGAAATCGGGGGCATAGCAGAGTCAAGATAATCTTTACAATATTGGAAAGAATATCCGATTCCCGGATGCTGTTCCGCCAATATACCGGCTTTTATTTCATTGAAATATACCTCAAGTTGTTTCATACGGTCTGCCTTATGCGATATTCAATCTCAATGCCAAGAACATCAAGAATTTTCTTAACGGTGCTAAGTGCAGGATTCCCCTTGCCGCGCTCAATATCCTTGATTGTGGCAAGACCTACTTGCGACATTTCAGCAAGATCCTGTTGGGTAAGAGCGAGAGTTTCTCGCCGCTGTTTCATTATATCCATCAGTTCCATGGTCTGACATAATAAACTTTTCTGCAAAAATATGAAGATTTACCGTGATTATCAAATAAAAGTATAATAAATCATACTTTTGGTAGCTCCCACTCTCATTAGCTTTGATATTGACTGAATGAAGTATAATATAGTAGACTTTTGGGCGCTTTTGATAATCTATTTGGTGGATTTGTGAAAAATGACTTACTATGTGATTTGCAGACTCCTCGTTATTCATTACTTATATCCGGCAGATTGATATTAATGCTGTGAACACCTATGAACTTTAATGTAATTTCAATTTCGCCATCAATACTCAATGATACTTACTCATTTTATACACATGTTTTAAATTTAACTTTAGACAAGGCAGTGCATAATCCTGAATAGTCGAGGCTCTGCAATGGTTCTTTGCCTCTGGCAAAACTACAAAAGTTGACTTTTTTATCCCATGAAACGGAAACGAAATTTGTTGGCGGCTGGCATTTGAGCAGGCATGATGGACTCTGAAAAGGTCTTTGCCCGCTGACTTCGGAGAGTTGACGGGGCGTTGGCGTTTTGGAGAATCGTTGAGGTATTAATATTATCTGTTCTGGTGTGATATAGTGAATCGCCTTACTGTAAGCATTGTGCGCATTGGTGATTTTGTCGCAAGAAACAAGCAAATTGATGCCTGGTTTGATACCTATGTCTCTAAGACAGCCCAGACGATGTAGTACACGCTCAACTTCATCTTTGTCTTCGGGATGATGAATAGTAAGGTGAATTTTATCAGGTTTTGAAACGGTCAGTTTTTGCCATACCTCTTCATTTTCCAATGACAAGCCATTGGAGGTGACTGAGAGATAACAAAGTGGGTAAAGCGCCTCGATGATTTGAAATATGCCGTCATATTCAAATGGCTCTCCACCTCCGAGGGACACAGCTTTGACCCCATTGGCAACACAGTCTCTCAGAAAATCGATAGCTTCTTCTGCGTTCCATGCTGTATTGCCAGCGGGATTGCTGTGATTATAACAGAATGAGCAACCTTTGCTACAATAATTGCTTAAATCTATCGATAGCATTTCAATCATAGTTCGAGTGTTTGAAGATAGGCGGGTTACCATTCTAGTTCGGCTACCTTGTCTTGTCGTTTCAAAGCGTCAACTTCTTGCTCAGTGTACGCCATTTTGAAAATCTTACCGCGATAAGGTAATTGGGCAAGCGCAAAGATGTGGCTGAGATTCTCTTTTATAGAAGATGCTTCAAAAATCGGATAAGTTATATTGTCTATCAGTACTTCATTGTTATTGATAGGAAATACAGATGAGAACACCGGTAATGCTTCATTATCAATAATTATTATTTGTGGCTTTATAGTTTCCACGACCCATTCAAACCAATTGCGAGAAGAAGATAGCAGAGCAGTAAGAGCTTCGACAGTTATGTGTTTCTTCGCCAAGTCGATATCCATCCAATATCCGTTGTCCCTGTATGGGAATTTGGGAATATAACTGAAGACCGCAATTTTATCTTTGATTTCTTTAGGCAAGCCAAGTCGATATAGAGCATCATCTTTTCTTGTTGGAGCAATAACATAAAGTATTGTCGGTGTAAGTGAGTTGATAATCCTGGTGGTGTCTGCACACCCATGGTCACATTTTTTACAGCTATAATGTTCGCTATCCGGACAATATCTATAGAAATCAAAAAGGAAAGGTCGGGTAAGACAATACTTTTTAGTATTACTATCTATTGGTAATAGAGAATATCCGGCATTATCAATTAATAATTTAGGTCCTTCGGTATCGCACACAAACCATTGAGCAATCTGCATATCTTCCGCATTATTGAATCTTACAGGAACATGGAGCAAGCGTTTGTGATATTTTTCATCTATCTGTGATATTTTTACTGGATTTGCGGGAATATTCATGCGGTGTTGAGGATCCGATGTCCAATATGACTGACAATAAATATAGTATGGCGAGTTGTAGAAGTCGTTGGTAAACTCGACAGATTTTGTATCTTCGTTGTATTCAGAATCTACGTTTAACTCAGGCATCTGATAGATTGCTTTTATCATATTTGCCTTAATCATTTTGTCAAGAGTGGAGCCTTCGATGATATTGTTGTTTTTAGAACTTATACAGCGGCACACTTCGACAGAGAATAGGTTCATTTCGTGTGACACACATCCATTGTTGGTGATATCTTTGTTTTTACAAAGTGCAAGGAATTCCGGGGTACATTCTTCTGCAATAGCCAGACAGACGTCATACCATTGTTCAACGTCTTTAGGATTTTGGGGTTGTCCAAGTAGTTCAAGAATCTGTGACACGTTCAGATGGATGCCTTTACAAGTTCCATTATTAGAAAATCCCTGTCCAAAAACCAGATCTGATAAACTTAAATCAAGCGGGACGTGATTAAACTCCGGCACGGGACCGTTATCTTCAAACTCCATTAGACCGACATTGCCGTCGGCATCTACCATGTACCATGCTGTAGACATGGAGTGGGTGGCTGGGTATTCTTTATCTGTTATCATATTATCAATCCGGATAGATGGCGGTTTTGATGACGTGGTCGGTGCGACTGTAGAAAAGGGTGTAGGCGTCTTTGATGCGGCTGAGAGGGTAGCTGTGGGTTATCAGATGGGTGGTATCAATCTTGCCGTCGGAAATCAGTTGCATGATCTTTTCGCAGTCGCAGGCATCTACGCCACCGGTCTTGAATGTCAGGTTCTTGCCATACATCCACGGCAGAGGCAGTATCTGTTCCTTCTCGTAGAGGGCGACAATCGTGACGATGGCATTTGGACGGGCGTAACGCCACGCGAGTTCAAAAGTATCTTCGCCTCCGGCAACCTCTATCACGCGGTCGGCACCACGACCTTCTGTCAATGAATCAAGCGCTTCACGACATTTTGCTGGTTCTACTACATCAACATTAGGATAATGCTTCCGTACAAATTCTCGGCGACTTTCATCAGCCTCGCATACGACAATATGATGAGGGGTATACAGTTGCACACATTCGAGGGTGCACAGCCCGGTCGGTCCGGCTCCGATAATCACCACAATATCTTCCTCCGAAATTTCAGAAATCTTTGCAGCCCAATAGCCGGTGGCGAGGATGTCGCCGACAAACAGTGCCTGCTCGTCGCCCACGTTGTCGGGAATCGGAGTCAGACCATTGTCGGCGTATGGCACACGGACATACTCCGCCTGACCGCCATCGATGCGGCACCCCAGCATCCATCCGCCGGAGGCGCAGTTGTTCACAAATCCCCGTCGGCAATAGAAGCACTCGCCGCAGAATGTTTCAACATTCACAGCAACCCTGTCGCCCGGTTTGACCTTGGAGACTTGCGAACCGACCGCCTCGACGACGCCTACCAACTCATGCCCTACGGTAATGCCAATCTCAGCCTGAGGCACAGCCCCATGCAAAATATGAAGGTCCGACGAGCAGATACTCGCAAGAGTAACCCTAACCACGGCATCCTTCAAGTCCAAAACTTCCGGCTTCGGTTTCTCAATCAGCTCAAACCGTCCCGATGCAGTATATGTCAATGCTTTCATCTCAAATTATTTTGTTTTTGGAAATTTATTACCCAAGTCGCATTATTCTTGACACCTTCTCTAGTCAATATGACCTTGTCTACTCGGTCAATGGGCCGCCTCGATAGTCGCCTTAGCCTGTGCAAGCAGAAATTCCGACGGTTTCAACCGGACAACATCCTGCAAACCGATAGCCATGGAACAGTCACGCGCACGCTCCTCCACTCCCGGTTTCCCGGAAGCAAGATGCTGCTCAAACTTTTTATATCGGTTTTCATCTGCCATATTATATTGTATTTAACGAAGCGTTATATTTCCTTCATACCAATGCTTTTAAAGTAACTGTAGGTGCAGTCATAGAGGGATGGCAATCGTGTGGAATCTTCAGGAAAGCCTTCCGGCGTGATGTTTCCGTTGCCTTTTGGTACACAAATTACCATTCCCTGACGAGCCCGAGTGAGCAACACGCGATAGGCATTGAGCATGTATTTCTGAGTCTCGGGATTCTTTTCAGGAATCCATTGCGTTTTTCCATTAAATCTCCAAAAAGTCCATTTGCCATTGTCAAAGCGCATGTCTGCATCCCATAAAACGCAAGCAAAGTCAACTTCAAGTCCCTGGACTTGTATTTCAGTAGCAGCTTCTTCAAGATAATTTGAAGAACGGACATCAGTCTTATCTTCCAGGAACCAGTGTACTGCATTATCTTCGCTTTGAGGTAGAACGTGCACGGCCAAAGGTTTGAATCTGGCAGATACTTTTGAGACAAGAATGCCGGTCTGTTGGGTACCTCTGGCTTGCATTCTTAGCCACTGACGTGCTTTATCCATATCTCGTGTTAAAACGACAGGATACCAATGGCGGACAACTTCCTGATACAGCGATGCAGCATCCTGATTGAATGAAAGGAGCGAGTGCACAAAGCCTGAAAGTCGTTCGGCTCTGAAAGAACGCAGACTTACCCCAAGATGGAGCTTGTCGGAAAACTCTACGTTTGGATTATTGGCAAGAAGTTCGTTTACCTTACCTTCTGCATATTCGGGCTCGGTTAATTTGTCGGAAATATATACATCCCAGTGCGGGAATAGGTTGTTGAGCGCGGCAATCCATTCCGAAATGCCTGCTTCGCCAGTGTTTATTTCCTGACCTCCACCAATGAGGCAGACAATCGTAGCCCAATCTTCCCTCTGGTCGAGTGACCATATCAGAAATGCTGCTTCAGACATAGGGAAATTAGGCACTTTAAGTTTGTTGCCGTAAGTGCCACCACGCTTAAGGTAATTGGCTATTCGCTGGTGAGTCCATGCTCTTTGAGCTTCGTCAAATATTGCCACATGTTCCACTTCGCCATAGCCGCTTTGCTGTAATTTAACTGCCTTTTCAGGGTCAATTTCAAGTTTCCCATCAACAACAGGGTTTTTTATTTTTGCGAGCATATTGTCTCTGTATTGGTGGATAATCTGAATGAATTTTTTTACTTCACGTTGAGAATCAGAAAACTTCTTTTTCTCGCCTTTTGCTTTTGCTTTTTTATGGTTGTCACGTGCGAGAGCCTCGGTCAGAACGGCTACTAACGGACCATTTCCCGAGAGATATACGGCTCCGTCATCCTCGTTAAAAGATCCATTCTCCTGATATGATTGTTTTACAGCGACATCGAGCCCTACTAATGTTTTACCTGCGCCGGGTACACCGGTAACGAAACAGATGCTCTTTTTGCTGTTTTTCTTGGAATGGCTTATCACATTAAGAATAAAAGCTATAGTGGCATCTGTAGTTACTTTATCCGCTTCATGGCGGGTAATATCCTCGACAGAATGATTTTCATATAATGACCGCGCAGCCTCGATAATCGTTGGTGTGGGAGTATACGGGCCGATAATCCAGTTCTTTATTGAGCCGTGAAGAGTGGCGTTTTCATGACGCAATACACTATCGATAATATGTTGAAGTCCGTCCTCTCCCGTAAGGAGAGGATTATAAATTGAATCATCATATACCGACGGAGCAAACAGGCTTGATGAGGTTTTATGTTTGGTGGGTATTAAAATCGGAACAATAATGCGATCGTGACTAAAGCGATGGAAATTTTTTAAATCAAGAGCATAGTCCATCACTTGTTCCACGTCTGACTGCAAATCATCCTTCTGCCCGACTTTGAACTCAAGGCAGAAAATGATCCCTCTCAAAAGTAAAACGACATCTATACGTTTACCGAGACGCGGGATATTGTACTCAAATATTATCTCCGCCTCTTCATTCTCCCACGGTAGAAGGACATTTTGCAAAAGTTGGATTTCTCCAAACCAAGCTTCGTCAGTAGTGGTCAATGCCTGTCCGTGAAACGCATCATGAATGCATCCCAAAACATAATACGGGTCAGCTTCAATAAATGACTTGAAATCCGAATTATACAAGCATCTGTTTGTCCTCTTGGTTGCCATGGGAATTAAAAAATATTACTATTAGACATTTTTGAATTAAACTCTCAAATACAGATGATTTGCCAGTATTGTGCCTTAACTCTTGTTTGATTGTAAGTGTCTTGGACAACATTGTGCTAAATCTTCTCTTCCTAAAATTCGACATTAGACTTTGGCAACCGGAAATACTTGCATCCCTCATGACCATGCCAAAAACAACCGTCAACGAAGATAACGGTCTTGTATTTCGGCAAAACAATATCCAGATTCCCTATTAGCTTTCTCACTTGAACACGGAAACGTAGCCCCTAGAGAAAAGATACTTTCGCACGATCATCTACGGCTTCGTATCTTTCCCCTTTATAGCTGCCATGCAGCTGCTTCGGTGCTCTTGTGTCATCATTTTGCCATAATGTCATAACAAAATTACAACAGAATTTTATATCAGACAAGTATTCTGCTTATGAATAATATCAAAACGCCCGGGCAATAGGGGTGGTCTTGTCGGGGCGTTGGTCGGAGCACTAGCAGATGGAATCAGAGGCGGATACAGGCGATACGGCTACCGGGGACTTTGTTGATGGGATGGGGCTGCCAGTCTTCGTCGGTCATCTCGGCGTGGATGACTTCTTGTGGACCTCGGGAACTGATGCGGATGATTATGAACGTCATTTCGAGGATACCGAGATGGCCCTCAGAGCGTTCCCATAGGCGGAATTGAATGGTGCGGTCCTCGCCGAAGTGGTGGATGCAGGCTCCGACGGAGTTCCAGTCGGGTGTGGCTTCATGGAGGTCGCTGCCGAACACTTCAGAGATATAGGCGCGGAATTGCTTTCAGCCAATCTCGGCTACATTCGGCATAGCTATAGCAAGCTTGGCTCTGCGCTCATAGGCACGAGATGCCGGGAAAGAAGTCGATGATGGCATCGAATTATGACGAAATTCTTCGTATGCTTTACAGTGACATAGATTCTCGCTTAATTTGCTGTGTTTTCCAAAACACGGCAGAGGAAGCTATTGATATTTTGGAAAGTGAGTAATACTCCAAGTTTTGCCGTTTTTCTCACGGGTAATGTTGTGGTATTTCAGATAGTGGTGGAGCTGGTCACGGGTCAGATTATATTTCGCCATCGCTTCGGGATAGGTGTAAAACTCCAGCTCCTTTGGCGCAGTCTGACCCTTTGCCAAATCGAAATGATATTTGGAGTACATCACATAATTTCCTTGTTTCTTCTTCGGAATACCCTCTTTCGAGACGAGCGTATAGATGGCAGACAGGGTCATGCCGTACTTGGCTTGAATGTCAGCCACAGTGTACCATTCGGATATTTCCTCCTTCGGTTGCTGATTTGCAAAGTATCGGTCAACATGGCTGCGGCTCCAGAGCGTCTTGCCTAGGCTCTGAGTCTTAGGCCAGCCCTCGCGCTCGGCAATCTTATACATTCCCGAGTTGGATACGCCATATTTCTCCTGCACCTCCCTTGAGGTGTAGAAGTCGGTGATGGGCGATTGTTGCCTTGTGGCTGAAGGCTCTTGGATTTCAAGAGTTGAGAAGAGCGCATCTACGTCAACTCGTCTAATGAGGGTCTTTCGTTTCAGCTTCCAGACCTTGATGACGCCTCGGTTGATATAATTGTAGATTGTGACATGGCATACCCCAAGCAGAGTGGCCGCTTGTGTAGGAGTCAAGAACTCCTGTTTGGCTACTTCTTTTTGACCTGATTGCTGATATTCATATTCTCGTTGGTATGAATCCAGCTTTGCCTGACGCTTTCTTTCCTTGTATGCGAGTCCCGAACATCGGTGGCTGCAATACTCCGTTGTTGTCTTACGAGCGAGGAACTCAGCTCCGCACCAAAGGCACTTCTTTTTGAATTCAATGTTGCTACTCATTTTTATTCTGTATTAGTGTTTATTTCGCTGTTTATTTCGCCAAAAGTGTTCATGGGCGTAAACTGACGTAAACCTACGTAAACATCGTCCACGATCTTGCGGCACGCATTGACGGGATTGACCGATTTGCTACAAATCGGGTACAAAACACAGGTAAAAAGGGATGAAAAGCGGTTATATTGCAGTGCAGGTACGAAAAAAGCCGCCCGATAACGAGCGACTTTTCAATGTTTTACACCAGATTGCACCAGTTGTCACCAATAGGCTTACTTGCCGATGCATAGCCGTGAACTAATTGGTAGCCAACAATTTGATACTAAGAACTAACGGATAAAACGCCGCTGCATTCAGCTATCTTCTATATATGGAATGCAAAAACCAATCAACTGACTGATATGCAATTCCTTACACTTTCTATCGTAAATCAACTGATCTCCTATTGCAAAAATAGGAAAAATCTTTGATTTACCCAAAACAAATTTTATGGTAAAAAGCGGTGAAAATTAAGTATGAATTTGGGTGCCTCATTGTCAAAGTCAGGAGGGCACAGGTGAAGTCGAATGAATTAACGATTATTTCGTCAGGGTTTGCACTTTCCGACGGGAGGCTCGGAAAGCGATATTCTTACAACCGTCGTACGGTCGAGGCTTCGGACAATTGCGTCATCGAAATGATTCATATATTTCGGAAGAAAGCATTGGCACAGTAAGCGCTGCGCTTATGTCTTTTCGCTATTATCCGTTACTATTTCCGCGTGCCCGACAGCGATGGCTGAATGATAATGTTCGGTGAAGTTAAGTTTCTCTTCCTCGAACACAGGCATACATTTGCTCACAGCCAACAGACTGACTACCGGATTCGCTTTGATACAGTCGATTTTCTCGCCTTCGGACGCACAATGGAAATAGAATGTCTGTCCGTCGCGGCGAACGACTGAGAGTGGCAAGCTATACGGCGTGCCGTCGGGACGCGTCATGCTCACGGTCACATACGGCGCCTTATCAAATACTTCCAATGCCCACTCGGCGTCTCTTTGCCTCGCAGTTTTCCTCATAGTCCTCATAATAATCTACCTTAATGTAAGTTTTTGCCTAAAAATACAATATGATAAAATAGTCCATACCTCATCATAATATACCAACAAATATACGTGATTTTTAAATCACTCGTAAAAATTTATTTGGTGGATTTGTGAAAAAGAATTAACTTTGCGCCCACAAAATCTGAAGCAAATGACAAGACAGCATTGCAACATATTAATTAGCAAAGGTATTCAGAGCTTAAAAGGTTTTGAACGCAATGCTTGTGTACTTATGCTGTCAACAACATGCACATCATATTGCGGAACTGTCCGACCGGTTCGTTTCAGTAACCCAACTGACATAAGTTAGTCTACAAATACAGGCTACTGAGATATATCGACTGTCGGAAAGTCCTTGCCAAGCTTCCCGACAGTCGTTTTTTGTGTCCTCACCGATATAACCTTCTCCATCGCGATTAGCTGCGGACACATATTTCAATAATCGCACCTATAAGGCGCATAACACCAATTTACAATGAAGTTTAATGATCAAAAGAAATTATATCGCCAGAATGCTCTGATTCAGTCAGACATTTTTCATCTCCCTATAAGTCGCTTTCTTGACGTGACTGTTGTTTCAGGAAGTGTGCTGAAAGCATACGCAGCATACATGGAGCGATGGGACGTCTTGCCCCTATGGGTGATGATGAACGGAGAAGTCTTTGGTTTGAGGTCAAGGGTAAGAAGTGGGAGTGGTACAGACTGTCTGTCTCGACCTATAATGACTGCCACTATCTTTATATCACTGGAGACATTCATGACCGTTATGTATTCTCTGACAAGGAAGATTGCAATTCCAGTCGCTGTTTCTACGAAGATGAACTCATCGAAATATTCTCAAAGATCGAGAAATATGTTGTCGGACTCGTTGACAATATCTTGTCTGACCCGGAACAGTATAATTCATATGTTGAGAAATATCTGAGTTACTATCGCAGGGAAGGATTGATAAAGCGCTCAATTCTGAATTCTCTGATACCGGATAATAGTTATGAAGGTATAGACTTGCAAAAGGTAATCCGCATATATGAGACTCTGCCTGAACCTACGCAGTTCTCCGAGATGACACTCAGACGCTATATGCGCTACTGGCGCATAGCATACGAGGCTGTATATGGTGAGCAGTCGGGAGATGATATCGAAGTCTTCCGACATTCAAGCAAAGGGTTTGGGATAAAAGAATACAATCTCGATTCCGAAGATGATTTCAAGCGATGGAAGGTCGATGTAATGCCTTTTCATGGTTACGACGTGGTATATGCGAGAGTCCACTTATCGCCCGTGAATAACAACGGCTATTGGCATTTCTATGTCAGTACCAACAGTTATTGGAATCTTGATGATTGCCTTAAGGCTGTCGTAGGATTGTCTGACGCCGGAATATCAGTGGAGTTGGGAGAAGTGTCCCACATACTCGGCATCTTGAAAGAGACCGACTATGTTGAGATTACCACTTATGCGTACAGGTATATGCAAGGTGATGACATCGGTAGCCAGATGAAGCTCCCTTATTCTGATGAAATCGGCAAGGATGTTATCAAGAAAATAATTGCAAACACTAAATGGAACAGGATTGAAAGAGTAAGCCCTCTCGTTTAACAACTTAACAAAAAAAGAAAGAGTTATGAAAATACAATACGCATCTGACCTCCACTTGGAGTTTCATGAAAACAGCCGTTGGCTGAAAGAGAATCCGCTGGTAGCAGTCGGCGATGTTCTGATATTGGTCGGCGACATCGGCTATCTTGGCGATGACAACTATGAGCATCATCCCTTCTGGGACTGGTGTGCCGAGTCGTTTAGGCAGACTATCGTCATCCCTGGCAATCATGAGCTATACAAGAGCTTCGACATTAACGACCTTTGCGAAGGCTGGCAGCTCGATATTCGGCACAATGTCAAAGTCTACTATAACTGTGTGATTCCGTTGACTCCGAACATCGATCTCATAGCTTCAACCCTTTGGGCGATGATTCATCCATGGGATGAGTATCAGACCGAACGTGGAGTAACGGACTTCCACCGTATCCGAAACGGACAGTTCCGTCTTTCGGCTCAGCGCTTCAATCAGGAGCATGAGCGTTGCCGTGAGTTTATCGAGAGAAGTGTAGAGCAGAGTAATGCGGAGCACATTATCGTCGCTACTCACCATGTGCCGTCGTTCGAGCTGATGGCAGACGAGTTCAAGGGGAGCCCGATAAACGGGGCCTTTACATCCGAACTTGGCGACTTTATCGCCAGTAGCCGTATCGAATACTGGATATACGGCCATTCGCATCGAAACATAAACAAAACCATCGGCAATACCCGGTGCATCTGCAATCAGCTTGGTTACACCTTTCATGGTGAACAGGCTGATTTCCGCCGGGATGCCATAATAGAAATCAATGACAATGAACTTCAAGTTTGACGGTGATCGGTTGTTTTTCACTTCCGACACCCATTTCAACCATACCAACATACTGCAATATTGCAATCGCCCGTTCAAGACTGTCGATCAGATGAACGAAACCATCATCTCCAACTGGAACAGTGTAGTAGACCCTGATGATGTAATCTTCCATCTCGGAGATTTCTGTCTCGGTGGAGCTGAAGAGTGGAATAAGATTCTCGACCGTCTAAATGGCAGAATCTACCTTATTCTCGGCAATCACGACCTCAAGAATATCCGACAAGGATTCATAGACAAGTTCGAGCACGTTGCAATGTCGATTTGCATTCAGGTCGGCAAGAAGAGAATCTACCTGAACCACTTTCCCTATCTGTGCTTTGATGGTGGCTATCATAACGACGTTTGGCAGTTGTTTGGTCACGTCCATACCCGTCCATCCAATACCGGTATTGATGCAGGACGACTCCAATATCTTTTCCCGACACAGCTTGATGTCGACGTTGACAATAACAACTTCACACCCCTGTCTTTCGATGAGGTACGCGCCAGGATTCAACGGCAGATTGAGCAAAACTCTAAACAAATGACAAAATTATGAGCGGAGGACATTTTGACCATAAGCAATTTTGGATTCGCGAAATTGCTGATACAATCGAGCGAGACATCGCGATGGCTCTTCAACCAAAGCCCAAGATGGTCCGCGAAGATTACTGGACTATTGATGAGATGGATTGCTATGTATCTTCTCATACATATCTGGGATACTATAGGAAATTTGAATCATTCGAAGAGGCTGAAGCATATCTGACGCAGCGCGAAGAGGTGGTAAGAGCTGAAACGAAATATGCTGAACGCTTTTTCAAAGTTGATATCACTTTCCAATCGAAGGTGAAATTTATGGGCAGAACTAAAGACGGTGAGAGTATTCCCGTGTTATATGCTATTAAGCATTGCGTCTATGATCATTATCCTTATGATGTAGATGTCCTTGAACTTGAAGACTCAACGTTGGAAACAATGAAAGATGCATACCGTCAGCTCCGCATAGCTGAAATTTATGCACAGCGTGTGGACTGGATGATGAGCGGCGATGACTCTGAAGAAACGATGCAAAAGCGACTTCAACAAGAGCTTCAAGTCTTTGAAGAGGAATTCCAGTCGAAAGATTGGAGTGCCTTGAATATTGATGATGAATAAAACCTCACTGTTCAGACCGCCCCAAGCCAATGATTCGGTTTGGGGCGTTTTATTATACATTGATAATATTAGCGTTTTCAAAACGCCGGACGGTAGAACCCTCAATGGCAGTGGAATGGTTCACGATGGAATATAGGTAGAACTTCTGATAGTCCACCTGAGCCTCGACTCCCGAAGCCAGATATGCTTTAAGAGCCTCCTCAATATGTATGTCAACCTTGTTCATAATTAATTATCCAAGTGGCGTTATTTTTGGCACCGGTACGGGTCAGTAATCCTTTCTCTTTTAGTGCGCGGATTGTGCGGTCGATTGTACTTTTGGAGAGGCGAGTTTTGGCAGCTATGACCGTAATGGATATGTTTGGATTGTCCTTAATCTGTCGTATTACAGCCATTTCTTTCAGCGAAAGCAGTGCGTGTAATGATGTTTCCAAAACATCATTCTGACGTTTAGCAACCACGTTTTGAGGTTTAGCCTCTTCCCAACGAATGTGTAGAGTGCGGTTGCGAAGATCGGCAGGAATCCCGAAAACGGCAAAATTCATAAATCGCTCCAATGGCTCAAAGGTGCGATGGATACTTTTGGGGATATTTTCGTATTGTGAACGGACGAGAGCGTTGCGGAAGAACCATGAGTGCTTTTCAAAGCTCTCGTTATTGACCTCGAAACCGAAACTTCTGAGATATTTGATTAGGAACACTGCAGTGGTGCGTGTGTTACCTTCGCCGAAAGCGTGAATCTGCCAGATGCCTGAAATGAACCGTACGATATGCCTGATAGCGTCGACCGAAGACACCGTACTATAATCAAACTTCTTCTCCTCGCCGAAATCATAATTCAGAAGTTCTGACAAAGAATCCGCACTACCATAGCTGATTGTATCGCCGTCAAGAATCCACTGATTCTTAGTGATGTTATATTTGCGGAACTGTCCGGCATGAGGCAAAACATCTTTGAAAAGGAAGTTATGAATGTGCGATAACTCCTTTGGAGAGAACGTAAACGCCTTCTCCGCCAAAAGAAGATTAATTCGGTCAGCCACTCGGTCTGCCTCAAAGGTTCCGTCGGCCTCCGCTTTCTCACGGACTGACTTTTGGCTATAATACTCCTCAAGCCGCTTGCCGACCTCCTCGCTCGAAATCTTGCCCTCGATATTTGCCTTTGCCTGTTCAAGCAGAAACTCCGACGGCTTCAATCGGTCAACATCCTGCAAACCGATAGCCATCGACCAGTTACGCGCACGCTGCTCCACTCCTGGTTCCCCAGAAGCAAGATACTGCTCAAACTCCTTATATCTGTCTTCGTATGTCATAGTTAAATTCAGATTTATCCATCTATAAATTACTTATCAGAAGCTAAGCCGAACACATGCAGATAAGCGTCTTTCAGATTGACATTAATCATCTGTTCAGTCAAAGAGCGTCCTAAGCGGCGATGCCCTCATCGAAAAGAAATTGATTATCTTTTTCGGGAACTGTAGAACTTTCAATGGCTGTGGAATGGGCCACAACGGAATAAAGGTAGATCTTCTGATAGTCCACCTGATCTTCGACGCCCGAAGCTTGATAATCCTTAAGATGTATGTCAAGATCATTATCCATAAATCAATAAAAATTAAATTTCAATGGAATTGCTTTTCATATATAACGATATGTATTGTAGTCCTTTATTAAAACAAATATGGCGTCAGTTCTTTGAAATATTGATGTGATTAAAAGAGAATGGGATTGGTACTTTATTATTACTTTCCCATTCTTTTATGAATGTCTCAAATTCTATCCAGTCGTCCGCTGGACTTGCTTGTTCATTGACTAATCCAAGCTCATTCATATATGAATTAAATGAATCCCAGTCACCCCAAAGCTGAACGAAATCTGTAGACGGATAAAACTTATTATCGTCAGGATGCTGAGTATAAATCAAGTATGATAAATTTTTCAGAGTAGATTGAGCTAATATTTTCTTATAAGTATTTTTAATTTTTTCAATCTTACAAACATAGCTTAATTCAACATCCTCTTCTTTATCTTTTTCTTTTGCATAATAGTATAGTGTTGAGAGTTCATCAACTGAATACCCCTCCTCTATAGCTTTATCAAAAAGAATCGTCATCATATGATTGCACTCCTCCTTCGAGAATATGTCAAGCCATCCCTGGCGTTCTGAATAACTGGAAGGTATGAGAGACATATAAACATGGTTAGAGAATTTGTTGTTTATAATTAAATTTGAGAATAATGTTTTCTTATCTTCCTTAGAAAGATCAAATGAATACATTTTATCTCTTATTGTATAGTAAGACAGTCCAAATCTGTCGTAGTGACAAAAAGCATAGAAAATTATCTCCAGAAGATTTCTAAGCTCATTTAGATTTTTGGGCCTGAATTCAAAACACATTAGTAATAGCGAGTGGGAAAATATCTGATCCTTATCGTTCTCAATAAATTCCTTATATGACTCTTTTCCAGCAACCATATCATCAAATTTTGACTGTGGGATATCCGTTTGGGCAAGAATGCTATCAAAATATCGTTGTGTATAATTGGGGTTTGAGAATGCTTTTGGCTCTCCATGATAACGATGCTTGGGGACTATCCGTTCGAGAATTGTGTTTAGCCTTTGGATTTGGACGGACGACATCTTAAATTCATCTTTACAATGATTCAATAAATTACGTTTTGTCTTTTGCTTTTGATGTCTAATCCAGTCAGACTCGGAGGAAACCTTCATTGATTCATCCCAAAGTTTATATGTGTTTTGATAACTTTCACATTCAAAGAAAGTTTCGTATTCTGAGGCTAATAATGTATAAACTTGTGGATATAATAGATTTAGCATTTCAAGATCGGCTAAATCTGAAATCACACATTCTTCTCTTAATATTTCATATTTATATTTAAGAGAATTGAGCCATCTGTAGATTATGCGAAGATTTGTCAGCGGAGCGTACGGTGATACGCCACCCATCCATGATGTATCATGTGTTATATATTTTTGAAATTCAGTTTGGTCTTTTTCAGACATCCAGCTAATATTATCCAGTATTATGGATTCAATACGGTCCTTCCTAATTTCAGGCAACGGAAATTCCATTTCAAAGAACTTTTCAATATAATGCTCATTGAATGCAGCATTGGAGTTCTGTAGAGCTTGTTGTACATATCTTTTGTCAAATGCACTAATGAATATAAAGTTTTTGAAATTTGCACTTCCTCTAATTATTCTGAATACTTCCTCTATTTCTGAAGCTTCCAAACGATCTATATCGTCAAATACGACCACAACTTTGATGTCTCTATTTATCATGGCTTCAGATATTTTCTGTGCCATGGCTGGAAGAGATATATTAGAGAATATTGATGAAAAAAAGCCAAGATTTACAGAAGCAAGCATATCAGAGTATTGTTTGAGATACCTGGCAATTTGGTTGTCAATCCCTCCAAATGCCTTTATTATTTCTTCAAAAAAATGAGCAGTTATACTTTTTTCTGGATTAAGATTCCAAGGAATAATATCCACAATATAGTATTTATCTTTCTGCAATCCATTTTTTACAAGATTAAGGAAAGATGTTTTACCGTTTCCCCACGAAGCTGTTATTGCAAGAGATCTTGCTCCTTCGGATGTATCTAAATTCTCAATTTTATTTATTAGTTTTTTCGCAAAAGGAGACCGTTGTAATTTATCATCGACTTCGTTCTGTATTGGCCTATCTGATTGCATTGAATCTTCTTTTGCCGAATTTTCATTATCCTCACACTGACATCCTTTCTTATTCTGTTTGCCTCGGAGATTATAAAATGCAATTATTGTCAAAACGATAAATAAAGTAAGGATACAAACGTCTACAATAGCAACACTTGTGCCGAAAAGAGGAAGAAAATGCCACTTATTTGAAATAAACCTATCGAATCCCCATGCCAAAATTATTGATAACGCAAAGGTTACCCCATATATAGCAGTTATCCAATTAGTAATAGCCGGCTTTAACTTTCTGATGTAAATAATTATCGTAATACAAACTATGCATACACACATGCTCACAAGATAATCAATCATATTATTCCCAGACGGTAATAATTCCGTAAATGGACCGACGATTTTGTTAGTAATAAGGTCGATAATAGGTACGAGAAGCCAAGCGAGCAGTATGCTGCTAACTAATATCAGTAAGTATTTTGACCACGACGGCAAGATTGTTGATTTAATATTACTCATTATTGGTTATCAATTTCCTAAGGCTTTTTAGTGACTATATATCCGATTATTAACTCTGGAGATGCAGAACATTGCCAACTTGATTTACTGGAGTCTCAGACCCGTAAATTATGTTCTCATCAGCTTCGTCTACCATTTTTAAAGCATATCTATTGCCTTCGATTAAATGATAATCAGTAACTATACAACGTTGTAAACAGATGTTGACATAGGGAATCTTAAATTCATAACCGTTCAGGATACCTTTGAAATCCACATATGTGACGGCCATGACATTCGGCTTATTTTGTTTGATGAGTTTTTGCGCTTCTAAATTATTCTCGGATGTTTCCAATTCACAGTTAAAAATCTTCACTAATGGATATCCAATACCGTGCTTATTTAAATAGCTTTTCAGAATAAGAGCGCACATTAATCCATCTTTTGAGTAGTTATTGTACTCAGAAAATTGGATGTTGTTTTCCAATTCAAGTTGCTTAATAGTTTGGTAATATAGTTTTGCTCGCTTAAATTCTTTTAAGGTGTGCTTATCATGGGATTCTTCTTCTATTCCAAAGAGTTGAAAATTGACAAGATCCCCATTAAATAGAGCAATCGGGACTTCAATCCAACGTAATGCTTCCGAAGAAGATTCATATGTGTCATAAAACTTAGTTTCAATATTGACTTTTCCAACAGGTAGGTTATTTTCAAATTTTAAGAGAATAGATATTTCTCCAATTTTTATATCAATCTTAAATACCACAGAATCCTTCCCATGAGGGAATACACATACCTGAGCTCTTTCCATAAAGTCAGCTGTAGGTATTTTTATCGTCCATTCCACAAGTTGATGTGGAGGCATTATCAAAAGATTTTTCCAATCTGATTTACTCCCGAACAAGATGCCATTATAACGTAATTCACCTTCGATTAGAGATGACGCATCTATTTGATATGCAGGAAGCATAAATCTTGTCCCCGGTACACATTGCGATGCATTAAATAACCTTTGATTAATCGCATCCGCAGCTTCAGCAGTAATTTTAAGATTTAACCTAGGATTCACTGAGGCTCCCTTGTATCCAAATATTTGATCTATTATATTAGTTCCATCATCGAACTGGATGCTGGGATTTAGCCCTCTTCGTTGAAGGTATTCATAAAACACTCGATTGTCTTCAAGTCGGGACTCTTTAAAGTCTTTGACTATGGTGTCATCAATAGAACTCTTAAGCATCGTTAAGAATTGCTCTCCAGAAAGTTCGATGTATGTTATCCCATTAGATTGTAATTGTTGCTTACGGGCTTCATTGATGTAAGGGGATATGAGATACATCCCTTTAACATTATTACTCAATTCGGTACGAACAGTTTTAACAATTTCCAATATATTATCATCAGCTAGACTATATCCGATGAATACTACATAAGAATGCCGGAATGCATATTTCAAATCTTCCCATAGAGCCTTAAGTTCTCTCTTGTGAAAATAATCATTATAGTCCTCATTTGTTATTATAATTGAGTCAGTATTGGATAAAGTAGTTAAATCACCATGTATTTTATAAACAATTACAGGAGCACAATCAGAATTAGAACATGATTGAGACGATGTTATTACAACACATTGACCTTTGGGGTAAGCATCCTCAATTAATGAGTCGTAATTTGTCGTAAAGATAGTCTTGAAATGTGGAATAGATGCCAATAATACGTGGTCGGAGGTGTCGGTAGGAGTAAAAGAAAAATGTTTGACCAAACATCGCATCAATTCATGCCGTCCTTCTTTTTCAACAAAATCGGATGCAACATCCCGAAGGGATAATTCCTTCGGTTCTGCACTATACTTTAAATCGCCATCTTCAATTAACTTAGCGATTAATTCAGAAACAGATGGGGCTCCAGCCTTAATTGAGAAACCGGAACCAATAAATAGTGTAACTTTGTTGCGTCTAACTCTTCGTATGAGACGTTCTATCGGTGTTACTTTTTGTTGCATAACCTCAGTCGATTTTGCCGTGTAGAATGAAATTGCGCAGGAGTTCGTCGAGTTTCATTCTTATTTTTGGTGGGGTTAACACTGCACCTTCGCGCTGTTGGAAATAAGCTTTGGCAAGCACGGGGCTGACGGATGCTTTCAGCCTGGTGTATCGTCCAAACTCATCTATGTTGTTCTCATTGAGACGAGCATCGGCCATCTCTTTCAGCAACTCGGCATCTAATCCGAAATTCTGAGCAAGAGCGCGGATTTTCCCCTCTTGGGCCTTGTTCATATAATCAATGATGTAGTCGTGGAATGACTTACAGATGTTATATTTAAGATTGCCGGACTGAACGTCAATTAGGAATTGATTGGCATAGCGCTGCTCTTCCTGCGAAAGAAAAGCAAACGATTTATGCACTTCATCAAGCAGCTTTTGAAGTCTTTCCTCGTCCAAGACATCTTTGCGCAATTCCTTCAGATACTTCTCAAAGCGACTGTTCATATAGTCATAGTCGATCGCACCGGTCTCAATCTCAGTGAGATGGGTATCAATCTCATACGGCAGATTCCCGGGAGAAGAACTACCGGAGCTATCTTCATACAGTTCCCGATAACGGGCTTGGAGTGTCTGGAAATCTTCTTGAGTCAATACGAGAGTGATTACCTCACCATCTTCCGTGACATAATCAGATTTTTCCCAGGAGAAACCTTGCAATCTGGCTGCACTAATATGATCGGACAGTGCCTTGAACAATTTAGCGAAACGTCCTCTTTCGGCATCGAGAGAAGGAAGCTGGCTAAAGTTCGCTATGTTGGCAGATTCAAATAGCTCCCTTATCTCTATGAAAATGTCGTTTATTCGATGAAGATTGTGCGGCAGTCTGTCAACGAACACTCCGAACGGTCTACCCCCGGAATACATCCTGATAGCATCATCAATGTTACGCTTCATTGAATGCACCTTTCGATAGTAACGTATCGTACCGAAGGGTTTCTCCCGCTTGTCTTGAGGACGATTGGTTCGGGAGATTGCTTGAATCAAGTCATGGGCCTGTTCCGGCTTGTAATACTTATCAAGATACAGTGTATTGACCCATTTCGAGTCAAACCCCGTAAGCATCTGGTTGACCACTATCAGAATGTCTATCTGCTGGCCCGGTTCAAGATGCTTATACGCCTCTTTATGAGCAAGACGGTTTGACATATCCTTTTTCATGGCAGCGTAGGTAGTTACCTCATACTTTTTGCCAAACGTGGTATTGTATTCGCCAATTATCAATTCAAGCGCAGCTTCTTTATCAAAGCCGTTTCCACTTTCATCAACATTGGGGTCAAAAAGCGAGGTGATATTAAGCTGAGAGACCTTTGCTCGAAGTAGTTTGAAATACTCCACTGCTTCTTCTATGCGGCTTGTGGCAAGAATCGCATGGTACTTGCGATTGCGGCTTAACAGGGTAAATCTCTTTATGATGTTGTCAACGACTCTCTCTCGATGTTCGGGACGGTCATACTGAGTCGGTGGGAGATAATCTTCGATTCCCTTGCTTAAATCGCCATTAGCCTGCATCTCACCGGCCATAGGCACGTCGTCCATGTACTTCAAATACATCACCTTCTTAGCATCATCCGCGAGTGCTTCTTCCTCGGTATGTGCCTTTGCCTTTTCAAGAGCAACAGCTTGCCGTAAATCGATGTCGTCATAAGTGGGGCACATTACAGGATTAAATCCCAGAACATTTCCGTCCCTGATACCATCGGGCATTACGTATCGGTGCAGTTCATCGCCGAACAGTGAGACGGTGGTGTTCATGTTCTTCTCATATTCAGGCATAATCGGCGTGCCGGTAAAACCAAAGAACAATGCCATCGGGAAAGTTTCTCTGATGGTAGGATACATTTCGCCGAACACGGAGCGGTGCGCTTCGTCAACGATGAACACAATCTTCTTAGCCCGGATCTGCTCCAGCTCGTTTTTTCGCTGTTGCATATTCTCATCATTGACACGGCTCATCTTCTGAATGGACGTGACAATGAGCTTATCCTTAGAATTGGAGCTTTTCAGCTTGGCGATTAACTTGTTGGTATTGCTTGTGTCCTGAACGGTATCTTCTTCAGCAAAACCTGAATATTCTTTATAACTCTGGTCGCCGAGTTCGATACGGTCAACAAGGAACACTACTTTTTCAGCGTCATCGTTGGATTGGGCTATCAGCTGAGCACTCTTGAAACTAGTCAATGTCTTGCCGCTGCCTGTCGTATGCCAGATGTGCCCGCCAAGCTGGTCTGAAACCTTCCAGTTGTGTTGTTGAACTTTCTGGAAAATGCTTCTTGCGGCATAATACTGATAACTACGCATAACTTTCAATATGCCGTCACCTTTGTCAGGGACAGTATAGTATCCGATAAGCTGATGCGCCATAGGGATAGACAAAAGAGTCTCTGCTATATCGGGCCAATCATTTATCAGCTCGTTGTTGAAATCTGCCCAATGAAAGAAGAAATCAGAATTAAATTTACCGTCGGGGCCGGGATTGGCAAAATATAGCGTCTCTTCCGGATTCATTGCAACAAATATCTGGACAAGGGAGAATATTCCATCGAATACGCCTGACCGCATATATCTTTCAATCTGGTTGCAAGCATTTCTGACAGGTACACCAGAGCGTTTCAGCTCCACATGGATTAATGGCATACCATTAATCAGCAATGTGAAGTCTCCACGACGTTCTCCAAGTATCTGAGAATTAGTCGTGAATTTGGGCTGACGTGCTATTTGATAAACTGTGTCGTTTGAACCGATCTTTTGCTTGTCGTACACAATGGGGTTGACCGTTTTCCCAAAGTGAAGTGTATCATCTGGGTTGTCGCGGACAATCGAGATACTCTTACCGTTGATAAATTCGCTATTAAGACGGAGGGGTGAGCGCAGATCTCTCACTTGCTGAAGGACTTGCTGCATCTCTCCGTCAGTTAACGGACAACCATTCAGACAGTCTATTCCATTATTGATTTTCGACAATATCTGGCGCCAGTTCTCAATAAGGTCCCCCTCTGTGGGATACATCAACACGGGCTGTTGACCCCAGCCTTTGCGTCGGAGTGCCTCAACTAATGCTACCTCAAAAGGTGCCTCTTTATTAAACTTCTCTGCCATCGCTTATACGAACATTTTATCGAGCATGGCTTGTTTCAAATTCCGCAACTTTTCCAGTTTCTGCTCGTTAAACCGGATAAGACGGTCGTATTCTGTCAATAAATCAGCGATAGCTTGTTGTTCCTCTTGTGAGGGCACAAGAATCTTATATTCAAGCATTTTATCGATCTTCAGCACACGGTTCCTACCGGCACTACCCGGCGAAGCCAGCGTTAGATGTTTTCTAAAATGATTATTGATGAGGCTATATCTATAAAATAACGGCACATGGCCTTCATTAAAAGAGAATTGGGGAAAACGATGAGACACTAATTTCCCTTCGTCTCGCGATTCAGTTATGGCTACTGCTAATTCCCATCCAAATGTAATATTGACGATCAAATTATTGGCTCGAACCACACTCATCTGAGCAGTTTCAAGTTCAGCACCTTTGGGAACATAACTATGGAATGTCCCTTTGCCATGGCTTCTAATGCCTAATCGTTCATAGCCATCATGAGGAGTTTCTACGACTTCACGATAAGGACTTATTATTTCACTTAATTGTTTTACTTCCCAATCTCCGATGAAATTATTAAGTCGAATTCGGGGATGTGTCTCTATTCCCTGTGGGAATAGAGAGGAAAGCAGCGCAAATTTGAGTGTGTGAAGCTTCTCGTTTTCAGCTCTTTGTTGAGAAATTAGAACATTTATATGCTTAAAGAACTTAGAAATCGTTTGTTGTTCATTCTTCTGAGGAACATAAAATTTAAGATTCGCAAAATCATCATACTTTATGCTTTTACCATCACGAATACCATAAGTAACAGATTCTAATCGTTTAATGAAATTCTCAGATACCAATACATATTTCCAAAAAATATCATATTGTCTATCCTTATTATTAAGCCGCATAACTGTATAGGCGGGAGAAGTGATACCTTCTATTTCAGAATGAGCAAAACCTCCTTGAAAAGAACGAAGATGAATAATAAATTGTCCTGGCATGACTCTCTTATATGTGGCAACGTTTTGTGTCCCATAAGACATATCAATCCCATTTTCTGATCTCGGTATCATGCCAAATTCTTGGGAAGCAGACAATATTGTCAACCCCGGATGACCTTTATCTGATACAGGTTGAAAAATATCTGACGCTTCCATTTTTTTCCATTCTTCTTCGAATCCGGCAAAACGTATTTCAGGAGTCTTTCGTTTACTTTCCATCATCATTCTTTTTGGGAAGTTTGGGCGTAGTCTTTTCAATTTTACGTTCATTTGAAGCAACTCGTCGCTCTACCTTCTTGATATCCTCTGCTGCAGGGAGTTCCTCCGGTTTGATGCCGCGTTGTCCCAACATCTGTCGCACGCTGCCATTGTTCTGCATGTGCTCGACCGTAATAGACGCTTCACCTTGCAAATCTTTCTGTTCCACATTATAGTTAGTCATCTCTGTGGCAAGATTTTTTGTGGCAATGGTAAGAGTAGGCAGAAAGTATGCCAATGCGCCTGATTTGACGCCGAGACGCTTCTTCATCATCTCGGTGGTGTTACCGCCGAAGAGTACAGAGTCTCCTTTAGAACGAATTCGACCGAATCCTCTATCGTCCACACCTCGCTCATAGATATTTTGATACAACTGTTTCTCAGATGCGCGCAGTCTGTCGCGAGCCTCGATACGAGCGATATGGTTCAGATGCTCGGCAATCAATTCGGCTCTACGGGTTTGAACAGCAAAGTATCCTTGTGCAAATGCTACTTCTTCTTTCTTGGGATCGCCATTTTGAGCTATCAGATAGCAGGCAAAACGTGTGAGCATGAAATCCTGAATATTTCGTTTCGCGCCGCTTCCGAGAGTGACCATTTTCGTGACCTCACGAAAATGGTCTGATTCATTGAATCCCTGTGCCTTACATGAATCAATGGCTCGATTGATTGCGACCTGGAAATTCTCCCATCTTGCATAACCGAGCAATGTCTGAAGTTCGCGAGCGAACCAAACCTCCATATCTTTTTCCGCATCATCCTTGATGATGTGGGTTATGCTATTGAAAGTGTCGGTATGAAAAGAAACACGTGTAATGTCCATAGAGCGCAATTTTATTTATTGTGATTCAAAAGGGATTGAAGAGATTCAAGAGCTTTCATGTCGAAGTCGTTGCCATGAAGTGACCCAATCATCTGCGAGAGTTTTAACTCACTGTCAGTTATTTCAGATTCTACATCGTTCAGAGTGACGGCATATTTTGCAACGAGAGCCTCAACCTTATCAATGAGAGAAGTTACTACGTTGGTATGCTCCGTCTTAACTGCATCAACAACGGGCACAATCCATTTTAGACGAAGGAGCTCGCGTATTTGCTCTTCGGTGAGAGACTCTATTGTGAATATCGTCTTTTCTTCCAACTCATTTAAAGCATCCTTTATCTCCGATTTAAGCCTCTTTTGCTCATCTGCGCTTTTGGTAAGAGCGACAACGTGCGACTCCAAGCTCCCTTCCGGGAAGTCCGGCAAATCAGTATATTTCCGTTTCTTATACTCTTTGAGAATAAGTTTGAGTTGAGCTTTTACCTTTTTATTGTCAAACGCATCTCCGTCTTCATTGAAGATTTCAGCATCATCTTCTACTGTTTCTTCAAACAGAACGGACACTTCACTTACGGTTTCAGCAAGTTGTTCCTGTAATTTATTGACTTTGCCAAGGTACTCGGGGAGAAGAGTCTTCTGTACAAGTTCAAATGGCATGATGCGTCCTTTCCAACCTTTCTGGATCTCATCTTCGTCATCGCCATTCTTGACCACGACCATGTTCGGCTCGATCTTTCTAAGGACTTCGCGCCCTTCTGTCTGAATGATTTCAATATCCGTTGCAGTCTGTTCCCAGCAGTCGCTAAGTGCCTGAAATGCTGCGTAGCGGTCAAGCAAAGATATGGAGGAGAGACGGTTGAAAAGGTCATCGCCAAGAATGTCAACTTCCTTGGCTACATTAAGTACCGTCATTCCATCGATAAGTTGAGCGATTAGATACTGCTCATAATCGCCAAACGCAGAGTCATAAGACGCTTGGAATCTCTTTATGTCCTCATGATTCTTTATGGTGTCAGCGATATTGTCTGTCAGACAATCCACGTACTCACCATCAGGGAATAAAGCGGATTTCAAATCAGGCATAACATCCCAATACTCCTTAAGCAGATTTATCTCAGTTCGAGGAATACCGCCGAGAAGTGAGGCATATAAATCCCATTTCTCGACAGCATCAGAGGAATCGACATATTTGGGTATATTGAGGTCGTACTCGTTCTCGCGGATCTCTTTCAGGCTCACGAGACGTGCGAATTTCTCTATCTCTGCCGGACGAGTGGTTACGGCATCAAATATTCGTTTAATGTCTGATGACCGAAGTTTCTTTTTCTTCCCATCTTTAGACGCATATTTTGAGGCGTCGATAAACAATACATCAGTATTATCACGGTTAGCTTTCAGCACCATGACAATGGTGGCTATCGGGGTGCCGAAGAAAATATCTGCCGGAAGACCGATTATGGCTTCAATCTTGTTTTGCTCAATCAGATTCTTGCGGATTTCGGCTTCATCACCTGGGCGGAACAGAACTCCGTGAGGCAATACGATTGCCATTATGCCGTCGGGCTTCAAATGGTATAGGTCGTGGAGCAAAAAGGCATAGTCAGCTTTCTTTTTGGGAGCCAAACCGTAGTCCTTATATCTGGGGTCGGAATCCTTATCCGCCGGCCGATCCCACTCCTGCGAATAAGGAGGATTGCTGACCACCGCATCCATCGGACGATATTCGTAAGATGCCTCTTTATCATCATCTTCAAACATAGGCCAGTCACTGCCATGTTCGAGTGTATCACCGTTGCGTGTAATTATGTTGTTGGGCTTGATCCCACGCATAATCAGATTCATTCGCGTAAGGTTGTAGGTGTTGCGCTTCCACTCCTGAGCATAGTATTGTATATTGTCAGGTTGGTCATTGTGTTTGGCAACAGCCCTACCGATAGTAATTAGCAAAGAGCCAGAACCACTCGTGGGGTCATAAATCTGAATCTTTTCTCTATCGCGTAGATGATGGGCAACAATTTCAGCCATGAGGACTGAAACTTCATGTGGAGTATAGAACTCACCAGCCTTTTTACCTGCTGAAGCAGCAAAGTTGCTGATAAGATATTCATAAATGTAACCGAGGACGTCATATCCCTGGTTGTCGTCCATAGGAATGTCTTTAATCAACTGTATCAGTTTGCTGATTGCCGAGGAGCGAGTAGTGTCGGAATCACCAAGATTTTTCAGCCCTGTCTCCAGAGTATCGAAAATGCCGGAGAATACTTTCTTGTGAGTAGGATAAATCAGACGGTTAAAAGCAGATAGAGCCTCCGAAACATCCTTCACACCAAAGTCATTCCCCTTGTTAAGCCATGTGCTGAAAAGGTTCTTATATCCAACGAAATAACCACGATTCTTGCGGACATACTCCGTGTACTCAGGGTCAACATCTTCTTCGATGGAAGATATATCTTCGTCGCTCCAACCTTCACTGCGATAGAAATTTTCAATCTCAGTGCTCAGATAGCGATAGAAGATGAAGCCCAGAATATAATCCTTATATTCATTCGCCTCAATCTTTGAGCGCATCTTATTGGCCGAAGCCCATATTTTAGAAGCTAATTGCTGATTATTCATATGCTTATATGCAATTTGGTTCAATAGCCCATTTTCTTATTTAAATCAGACACCCTTGTAAAGAGCTCGAAGGTAGACGAATTATTCGCTAGGCATTCTATGAGAATTTGAGCAATCTGTTTCATGTCTTCTTGATATGCCATACGGGAATCAGCCCCTCGTGGCTTACCATTTTGTGCACGGTGCCCTCTGGTAAGGAAAGTTTTGATTTCCTCACGAACCATTGCTCTGGCCTTCTTGTAGGCGTTACCAGACGGTAGGAGCTTACGGAGAAACTTCTCAATGACTTTATAGAAAAGCTCATATTTCTCCTCTGGAGAGTCAATCGACTGGGGTATGAGGGTGTTCAATTCATCAATTAGTTCGATATTTCCATTGTCATCGAAACTAAGTGTCGGTGCTTTTGGCATCTCCGTCGCGGCTAGAATTGATTGGAGTTCATAGTCTATCTCATTGGATTTGCCAACCTTTTCAATACGTAGTTCTTTATCCTTAGACATATACTGTTCGTTTTAAATCAATTATTTTGTTAATGGGTAGCGCTTCGTTCTCCGGGTTTTCCGAAAAACAAACGGCATTTAACCCCTTTAGCATTTCATCAGTTTTGGGGATTCGCGAAGTATATTTCTTCCAATCGCTTGGATGCGAATAACAATGAATGCTATAAACGAGGGACGGATGAACCCTCCATTCCTTGCAATAAGACTGTACAATAGCCGGAGAATCCAAATATGGAGCAATCATGTTATGGTTGTCTCCATTCAAAAAATAGTCACTTGCGAAGTTATCGCATCGATCTTCATCAAGCAAAAGGAGGTCCCCGTTGCCATCAGAAATATGATATTGGTATTCGCGAATTAAATCTAGGTCAGATAGAACATGACATAGTTCGTGCAGTAAAGCAAACCAAACGGTTGGGTAACGATTATTGTAATCAGAGAGAATTATACAAGGTTTATCGTTTACAACGAGCGTGGCACCCCTTAGATGTAAATCTTTTATTGTTGGTTGATAGATTACAGTTATCCCGAGCCTATAAAGTGCCTTAACAACAGTCGTTAAGCCATTTTTCTCGTTTAATGTGCAAGCTCTTATACTCGGAATAAGTCTGATTAATGCTGATCTATCGTATGGGTAGGGATTGTTTATTATTTCAAATACATGAAAGGCTGAACTTAGCCAAAACTCGCGCATGAGATCACTTTTGTTTTTTCGACGAGTTTGACTAAATGCTTTAACGAGAGGCGTGTCACAATACTCGTATAAATTATTCAATCCAAAATAATCAACAATGCGTGTTTTAAGCTCTGGTACAGACGCACCTTTCTTAAAAAAACCGATTTTTGTTAAGGCTCCCACATCGAAATGAGCCATAATGTATGCTGCATCTTTTGCCAGCTGAATATCGGATATTTGCGATGGTGACATGTCTTGAAGCGAAAGCATGAGGACTTCATCCAATGATGTATTCAAGAAATAGGCTAATTTTATCATTGTAAACAAACTGATTCTCTTAGCCTCTCCGTCCAGTATTGGTTTTACCTGCTTGGCATCTAAATCCAGCATCTTGAATACAACATTATCCGTTAAATTCAATTCGGCTTTTCGTGCATTGAACTGCTCTTTAAGGGAGCCATATACAATTGCGGATGGGTTTTCAGACACAATGTCTTTGACCAATCCGGAAAACAGCTCTACGTCAGATATGTTTGGCATGAAATTTTCCATGGCGCAAAATTACTAAAAATTGTTTATCCGCACAAATGAAGTTTGGAAAATTTTCCAAACAATTTTATCGGTATCGTATTATGCGAATGTAATTAATTATATACTAGGAGGTAAAACCAATGTTGCTGTTAGTGAAAGTGTGGAATAAATCCTAATAGGGACTAGAAATTTGTATATACTATTGACACTATTACATGAAACGCCCCGGCAAGAGAGCGAGTCTTGTCAAGGCGTTGCGGAGGCTTAGAAATTAGTAGAGGTGGATGCAGGTTATATCGGAGAACTATATAATCGCGGGATTGTAGGCTTGTCCTTGGATAAGGCAATGGCGAAGTTCTGGATGCGGTGTGTCGTGCCGAGTTCTTTGAGGAACAGGATGAACTTACCCAATTCTCCAATGAGCCAGTTTTCATTATTTGCCGAGGTGACTGAGTTTTTAGAACGCTTCATCGTCTACTACCCATGTTGCGTTTTGGACTGGCTGGCTTAAGCATCTTGTGGGCTTGCATCATGCAGCGGTAAGCGAACTTTCGGTCATCTTCGTTTGGGTCGCGGCCCCATGGCAGGTCGGATGAGGAACCTCCGCCTCCACACGACTGGGCGAATTGAGTTGCTCCATCGAGATAGCCCATGAAGAGGTACATGGCGCATTTCAGTATCTCGTTGGGCCTCTCTGCCATTGCTGTAAGAAACTCTCCATCGAACTCGGCTTTCTGCTTTGGTGTCATGGCTGCCAGCAGCGAACGCATGTCGACAACCGACCTGCCGAAGACTGCATCAGTCAACCTCATGCGTACCTGTTCTTGGTTCTTCGCTGTGAAATCGTGGAAATCTCTTGCCGCATTGTCGCGCTTTTCGTTGACGGATTCCAATTCCTCTTTGAGGTCTTTCAGTTGCTTATCTGCAGTCTTGAGTTTCTGACGCTTGTCTTCGAGTGTAAATGCGGTAGTGCGCAGCTCTTTTTCAAGGTCGGAGATTCGACGATTCAACTCTTCGGCATCGCCGTTACCTGATTCAAGTTCAACCTGCAATTGGTCAATTTGTTCAATAAGATCAGCCTGACGATATTCAAGATTGACTATCATCGTATTGAGACCTTTGCAGCGTTTCTCTGCCTGACGGATATCCGCATACAGCTCCCGTAAAGTCTCATGCTTTTCGGCTATCTCAATTTCCAAGTCGTTGCACTCTTTATGGAGTTCCGCACGATACTCCTCGGTTGAACGATGGCGGGCACCGGTCTCGGTTTTACTTTGTCCCCGACCAAGTCCCCACTTCTCGTTGACCATGGCCAACTCATTGTGAAGCTGAATGGTCCGTTCACGGAAATCGTTCTTGTTATTCCCGGCGAACAGCTCCTTGTACGAAAACTTATTTTGCTGCGTGATAGGCAACAACGTGCAATGTATATGCGGATTTTTCTCGTCCAAGTGAACAAAGAACCCGACGATGTTCTCTTCGCCCCACTTGTCGCACACAAACCTGTAAATATCCGTTGCCCATTCCTCAATGTCTTTGCAGCGTGTGATGGATGAATTGTCCGCACCATGTTCCAGATTGACCGTTTGATTACCGAAGGCCAGACGGTGCATCTGATCGCGACTTCCTCCGAAGATGATGTTGACAACGGTGCGGCGATTAGGCTCCTTGCCTTTACGTTTCATCTCCTCATTCGGGTCGATGATTCCACGTGCCCTCAGAGTCTCGCGCATCCTGTTAGGTATACTTTTGGATGTATCAATAGGTTGAACAATGCCATCCTTGGCAATCTCAAAATTGAGATGAGCACGGGTTATATCATAGTTGCCGTTCTTGACGGCACGCTTCCAGTTCTTTTCCGACCACCTTCTCTGGTGCTCGTTCGACTGAAGTGTTGTAATGCCCGCTGACGGGCTGCAATCTAATACCTGTTTTGCCATCTGATTGAATTTTATAGATTAAACATATTGTTAAATGTGCCTGAGCTTGCTCTTGAAAGGCCTGCCAATGCGGCAACTCCCCGACGATTTTTAATCAAAGGGGGGAAGTAGGCTCCGTACCCATTGTTTAATGTGGCAACTGCGCGCAAGCGCGATGTCTATAAGCAGTCCTGGACGAAGCCCAATGGATAGTGCCAAGATTATATCCGAGGTAGCGCTCAGAGTACGTCTGTGGTGTCGGGATGGGCTCCTATGATTATCTTGTCATCGACGATTCAGAGAGCAAGCCCAGGCGCGTTTTAGAGACTGTCGTTGATGAAATCGACCTTCAAATGGTTGAAAAGACTGTCGAACGCATACCGCGCGTCTAAAATTGAGGCCGGGGTTGTGCTATTCTCAACGAGCTCCCGTCTTCCATTGGGATCGGTGCAGTAGACTCTGAGTAGTTTGAACCACATCGCCCAGTTTCCGGATAGGCATTCCGAAAAGATGTGCTCAAGGCAGACCTGGCTATAAGAGTCGGCATCTTCGGAAATGGAGGGTGGATTCGCACACCGTTCAGAAATCAGTCGCCTAATCAGTAAGTACTGAAAGTCTGTTATCCTCTCCGAATAAGCATCCTCGTTTGAGCGGTCGAAAGAAGCAACTGCGTCTTCGATTATTCCGGCGAGTTCGGAATTGTCAATTATGCCACACAGCCATTCGTCTATCTTGTAATAAAGTAGCACCGCCATATCGAATGTAGTCTGGGGCTTTCCGGAAATTGTCGAATGTTTGGCATCGGCACGCTCTGCTGTCATGGTGATGAGTGTGCGACCGCTGACTTGAGTCTTTGACAGCATACCGAGTGTCTCCAATTGGTCAAGGAACTTACGCACGTTCTCTCGGGACCAGTGCCATCGTTTAGCCAGATTAGTAATCGAAATTAAGAGCCGGCGTGCTTCCGGATTGACGGTCTGTCCATAGGCCGACTCATAAATGGCTGTTGCTACCGAAGGATCATGCAGAAGATTGAGAGGCATCGAGTTTCGATGCTTTGGATGTTGTTAGTTCCGCGAGATGGTTAAGCATCTCCGGAGTGAGCCTCACACGCCATGTTCCGGTGTGAGGGATTTGATGATTGTTTTTGTTCTTTGTCATGAAATAATTTGTTAATTGAAAGATTATCACAGCATGAGTTTATAAGAGGTTAATTTCAGATTGAAGAGGATGATAGAGGTGCAGTCGTTGCCAGAAGGAGTTAATCGGTGTAACTCTTTCGTTGCCGGTCAGAGGTATCTCTTGTTGCCGAATAAGAGAATGTTCGTTTCCTTCTGATGCGCCGTATTAATCCATACATATCATGTTCCCTATCTTTTGATATGTGCTTCAGCATCGACACTCGTTCTTGGTTTGCCATACTTGGCAAGTTCCTCCTCTGTCATCGGTTCAATGGATGTCAGTTTACAGTCAAAGTCGTTATACAGCTTCATGAAGTTGTGGTAGATTTCGGGATTGTTCTTACGCCAATGACGCTTGATCTCCTCAAACTCGCGGTACATCGACTCCTTATCCGATGGCTTGGCTCGTAGTATGAAATCGGCTATGTCAAGTCCGGCTTGGCGATCCTGTTCTGAAGGATTGAGTTGTTCCATATCGAATACAGAGACATCAACGCCGACTTTTGAGAGCATTTCTGCCTTGTCATTCCAGTTCTTTTCCATCTTCAAGTCTGGCACCAGAATAACTTTTCGACCTGACAAGACTTTTGATGCTTCATGATTAAGGCAACCGTTATTGCCCCCGCTGGCAAGCCATAGGAAGTCAGGGAAGTACATAAATCCGACCAAGGCTGTTTTCTCTGATTCCACGAGCATGATGTGTGTATCAGGATATCGAGGCAAAAGATGCTCGCCGAAGAAACATTGAGTGAGCTTGAAATTTTCAGGTTTCTCGCGCCATAAGGAATGAGCCCAGTTTATCAAACTGCGTTCTGACGTCTTCACGCGATGTCCGTCTTTCCCATATTTGATAATCTTGCCAGTCCTGACATTTCCGTCAATATCAATTTGCCAAAAGATAGTCGAACCGTTCCATAAGCAAGCCGTGCCGACTTTGTATTGTTGGAAGGCGTTCCTTACTTTTTCTTCTCCAACTTTCATGCAAAGGTATTTGAAGAGGGCATTGGATTCGTAACCTTTAAGGGAATGCATCATTAATTCCTGCGGCATGAAAATAAGAGGCTTTGGTTCAATCGGTTTTAATGGAAGGGATTGAATAGTGAAAGTCCTGTTATCCTCATAGCCCTTAGGTCGCTTTTCAGGATGTTCCTGAAAATATCGAGCCGGAGAATGGTCATGCTGACTGTTGCAGCCCGAATGGTCGCACCAGCCAATGTCTTCCGGAAATGTGACTTCGCCAAGACTGTCAACATACAGATTGAAAGACTTACGCCCACAATCCGGGCACCTGACTTTACAACCGGGGAAATATTTTCGTAGATGGAATCTGTAATCTTTCATTTGAAACAGGGTGTTGGATTGCACATTGCACGTTGCACATGATGCATATAGACGAATTGGTGCAAGTGCAGAAATGCAGAAGTGCAATGTGCAATCAGTTATAGTTCTTTTTGTAGTTGCCTTTGGATATGCATGCGATATGTCCGCTTTTGACGAGCTTCGGAAGATCGTGCTTGACTGTACTTTCACTCATTCCGAATTTCTTGCCTATTGATATAGCCTCATGTGTCTTGAACTCATCGGGAAGAGCTTTGAGATATTCCGCTTTAGCAGTAGGCAACGCGCTTTGAGACAGGTAAGGTTCCAGATCACTGTAACAGTTCTCATAAAACGTATTGAGTTTTATGGCCGCTATCATAGCTTCAAGAGACACAATTACACCATCCGACTCATAGCAAGCCCAAGATAAAAGTTGCATTACAAGAGCCATTCGTGGAACCTGATAGTCCCATTTGGCAGTTCTTGTGTTGAGCAGTCTTTCATCTTCAATCTCATTCTGAAGCTGCGCGAATTCGTTATGCCAGTCCACAAATCTTTCGGCACCCGCGACTGAAAGCTTAAGAATAACCGAATGGCTCTCACCGGACATACCGTCAGTCTCGGGGTGTAGTGTCATCAGTCGGTCAATGACTTCTTTCCATATCGCTTCCGGATTATAACTGTCTTCCTTATTTGGCACTGTTTTACACCACAAGGGAATCTTGTTGTCCTCGGATTTGACAAAGATAAATCGGTCGATGAATCCATTCTTTATAAGATTTTGCTTTGCCAATTCCGGAAGCATAGTCGCCTGAGTAGTCCCTATAAGGCTCACACAGGGATATTCTATTGATAATGATTGTGTCTGCTCCTTTTTGGAATTTATCAATTGTCCGTTCGTGAAAATGGACAGCATGTCAGTAATCAGCGAGCTGGTGTTGTATCGGTCGGCAGTGCGGAAGAATCCGATTATCTCGTCATACTTCATGCAAAGACCTCTGAAATTGTCCGCATGCAGCTTGACCATCGCTTCCTGTGTGAAATCAGAAATCAAAGTCCTGATCAATTTAGGCGCCACTGGCGGTTCTCCTTGAGAATTTGATTTCTCGTATTGAGCTTTCAACGCTTGGTACTCTTTGTATTGCTCGGCATACACCTTTTCCCGTTCACGGTCAATGTCGCAGAGGGGTCGGAAAGCGAATTCCAACGGTGGTGTTCTCCCGATGCCAGGTCTGCCGACAAGTATCATATAGAACATCGGCGCGACTTCCCAACCTTCACGGGACCGGATTCTGCGCGAATTGCCGATAGCGGCAGCTGCCGCCGTTATCATACAGGTCGCTACAAACTCCAGTTTGAAGTTACGATGTTTCACCAGATGCAAAATCAGTTTCTGCACTTTCTGAGGAAACACCTTCAATGGAAAACTCTCCCGGGTTATTCCCTGTGATGTCCGCGCAAGCGCATTGCCGATGGCAAGAGTGGAGATTAAATTTTCAGCATATTATATCCCCAGATTACCAAACGATTTAGGTTTTCGGCGAACATCTGCCGACAACTCTTTCAAAAGCTCATTTGTAGTCTTAGAGCGGTCATTACGACTTCGTTTCTGATATTCCATGAGTTCTGACGGCCGGAATTCCAGCATCTTCCCCGGTTTATAATACGGGATTCTCCCAGCACGGGCCCACTTGTATACAGTATCAGTTGACCGGTTTAAGAGAGCGGCAGCCTCTTCTATACCGATAAGCTTTTCATCTTGAGGAGATGTTTTGAATGAGTTGCGTCGCCACTCATCAAAATCTTTTCTGAGAGATTTTATCTCTTCTGTGAGAGCTCCAATCATTTCTGGAAGCATCTCGAATGTAATTTTTGCATATTACTGAGATTTGTAATTATGCAGCAAAATTAGTCTCGGGACCGACGGTGCGCCAATGTGTGCCGGAGCGGTGCAGAGAATCAAACCGGTTGCACCGGACTTTAACCGGCGTTAACCAAAGGCTATGCCTGACTATGAATAATTTTATTGAGATTGACAGGCGACAACTCCTTGTCCAATTCTATAATGTCAATCATAAACCGTCCATCTTCCGATTTGAGTTTTTTCTTCATGGATGCTTCGGTTGAATTCTTAAATACGACAGGGAATTGAGTTTTGAGAAAATGGGCGATTCCTGGATTATCTTTTTTCAACCGTTTGCCTATATTCCATCCGAAATGATGAAGATCAAGCGTACTGATACGATGAAGAGCTCTATTGACCGCTGCCGGTTGTTGATCCGGTTCATAATCGATGGCGAAGAGTTTCATCGAGTTGATAAGATTGTCAATTTCCTCGGGCGTGAGAACCTGATGGAACGTCGTTCTTGTATATTCTACAATCTCCCTGAAAATGGGAGGGAGCACTGTCGGCTTTTGTTTCGTGCCTCGACCGTTCCATTTGTGACTGATGTTTTTTATCCAAGGATAAATCAGATACCGCACACTATATTCGGTAATCCAACCGCCAGTGAGTAGCAGTATGAAAATCAGGATAACAGAAAGTACCGTTACGATGGTCGAAGTACCTTTTTCCGACATATTGATGCCGGAAGTGATTGCACATGCCAGGAAAACAAGACATGCAAAAATTCGGAGAGAATAATATATTTATTATTCATATAAGTACATTTGTGCGAATGCTTATGCAAAGATATACACGGAAAACAGATGAAACCAAGAGCTGTTTCTGACAGTTAAGGCTAATTAAGAAGTGAGATTATATTTATATAGTTAAAAAGCTGATTTATGGTGTTTTATGTTAGCGGTATAGACGAATTGACCATATAAATATTGGTACATACACTTATGTATTTTTATCTTTTGAGATTATATTTATATATGGAAAATCCTCCGATGAAAGAGGATGAATTTTATATCGTCTTTCACCGGAGGAATGGATAATCAATGACTGCTTATTTCAGCGAGATTCTGTTTGTCGTTATTCGTTTTGCAGACGGCAGAAGTTGAGCATATAACTGAGTTGTAGTTACGTTAGCATGGTTAAGTAATTTGCTGACCGTGAAGATGTCAGTGCCGGCGGCGAGTTGGAGAGTGGCGAACGTATCTCGGAATTTGTGGAAGGTGATATGTTTTGTAATTCCGGCTGCTTTCAGCCACTCTTGCAAAGGGCGTTGAGCCATGTGACGTTGGAAGTCCTTGAACACCTTTCCTGTTTTGCGCTCTCCGAACAGCGCGAGCATCTCTGTACTTAGAGGGTGACAGGTTTCTTTCTTCGTTTTCTGAATACGAATGAACATCGAGATTTTGCCATCTGCATCCTGTCGAATGTCTTCCCACTTGAGATTAAGGATATCGCTGAGGCGCAATCCTGTGAGTATTGAGAACAGCGATGCGCGTTTGTTACAGAAGTCGATGGTTATATCTCCGAAAGTGCAGCTCCCTTTTGTGAACTGACGGAAATGCAGATAAGAGCATTTCCATTTCTGATGACGCCCTTTGCTCTTTCGCTCAAAATAGGCGAGGAAGTCGAGTTTCGGAGTCTCGCGGTCTAGAAATCCGAATTCACTGTTGATTAGTTGCTCCTAACGGCGGCAACGTATTAGTTCTGCGCGGTTGAGTATCGACTCATTATACTCCTTTTGGAACTGGGTTGTCGGATTTTCATAGATATAGAATCCCAGATACTCGCGTCGAGTGTTTCTGTTGGTTTGGGGATTGCGTACAGCCGGATAAAAATCCAGATAGACTGAAAGTCTTCCTTTAGTCATTTTCGCCGTGCGCACATTTACTGATGGAACGGTGTTCTTTCTTATTGTTATTTCTTATTGTTGGTTATTTGATTTTGGAATTGCTGCAAAACTAATTGGAAATCAAGCGGTGCGCCATTGCGGTGCGGCGCAGCTATGCTTATGCACCGGTTATTATTAAATTTTAGGAATTCCAAGGACTTTGTCGAGACCTGCACGCTCTATATATACTCGGTTGTCACAGTAGATTTGAGGTACCTTATATGTACGAACATAGTACGAAATTTGGTCTCGGGTCATGCCATAAGCACCCATTGCCTCCTGAATCGAATAGTATTCCGAAGCCAGTTCCGGGTTTATACCCATAGCAGCATCTACTTCCTCTCGGAAGTAATAGACAATGTTCCGGACTTTTTGCTTTGTGATTTTTAGTTCCGAAACCAAGCGATATAGGGCCTCCTTTTTCATGCCGAACTTAGTGCAGACTTCATCGACCGTGTACCACTCATCTTTATTGACCACTTCCTCTACCGGTTTGCCGAAGATACGGTCAATGTGCTTTTTGCTCCAGAGTGTCTTTCCTCGGGAGACTGTCTTGGGGATGTGGTGCTTGGCCGCCATCTTATACAGCCAGCTGTTACCGATGCCGAATTTTTCAAGCACCTCTTTTGAGGTATAGAATTCGGTGATGGGTTCACAGGTTTTAGCCTCTCGTTTGATGTGAGGGGAAGTAGATTTGAACATCTCATCGAGAACAGCCCGACTTATGAAAGTTTTACCTGAGAATTACACGCAGGGGATCGATCCTCTTTCCAGATATCGGTAAAGAGTCCGTGTAGAAACACCTATCAGTCTCGCACATTGGCAAGGGGACAAAAACAAAAGTTTTTCCTCGGCTTCCGATGCTTTTGCATCTAAAGTCTTTTGAGTGGATGCTACATGTTCTTCTCTCTTTCGCTGCTTGTATGCATGCTCGGCACATCGCTTGCTGCAATAGCGTGTCGAGCTATTGCGTGCTGTGAATGATGCCCTGCAAAATTCACAGACCTTTTGAAATTCAATTGTACTGCTCATATTCTCGTTTTTGAGTTAATTCTGTTAAAAATGTGTCATGGTGTGACACCCGGTGTCAGTGTGTGACATAATCGTCCACACCTCGGAAAATGGGCTGACATACAAAAGAGAAAGCGAAAAAGGATACACAAACGGCTAAAAAAAACCGTGAAATGCCCGATTTGGCGAAAAAAATAACGCCCGGATTTCAGGCGTTATTGGTCATTATTAGTATTTTAACTGCTTTTATATCAATTAGCTACTTTCCGATGCAGAAGCGGGAGAAGATGGTGGAAAGGATGTCGGTGGTGGTGATGGCGCCGGTGATGGTTCCGAGGTGGTGGATTGTCTCGCGCACGTCCTGGGCGATGAAGTCGCCTGAGATGCCGCCGGCGAGTCCTTGAATGACGCGGTCGATGGAGTCGAGTGCGCGGGTGAGTGCCTCGTAGTGGCGCGCGTTGGTCACGAGTATGTCGCCCTGCCATGCGTTGACGCCCGATCCCTCTATGAGTGCGCGGTGAAGCGCGTCTATGCCGTCGCCTGTGGCTGCCGAGATGTTTACGACCGTGAATCCCTCAGGTAATAAGGCTGCCTTCTCGATGCTGTCCCGGATAGCCTTCGCGTGATTGCCCGAAGCGGCGCGGAGGTCGCTTTTGTTGACGGCGATGATGAGGTGTTGCCCTTCGGTGATATGGGCGCTTATGCGCTGCCATGTGTCGTGCAGTGTGTCGTCGGTCGCCGCCGGGTCGATTACCCACACCACGATTGCCGCCTTGTCGATTTGCTTCACTGTGCGGTCGATGCCGAGCGACTCCACCACATCGGTGGTGTCGCGCAGTCCGGCGGTATCGATGAGGCGGAAGAGCACCCCGCCTATCTCGATGCGGTCCTCGATGATGTCGCGCGTGGTGCCGTGGATGTCGCTCACTATCGCGCGGTCGTCGCCGAGCAGACGGTTGAGCAGCGTCGACTTACCGGCGTTGGTGGCGCCCACAATCGCTACAGGCACACCCTCTTTGAGCGCGGCTCCGGTGGCAAACGACGAGGCGAGCCGCGTCACCACGCCGTGTATCTCGTCGGCAAGCTCGCGCAGCTTCTCGCGTGAGGCAAATTCCACGTCTTCCTCCGAGAAATCCAGCTCAAGTTCGAGCAGCGACGCGAGTTCGAGCAGACGCTCGCGTAGCGACTCCAGCCTCCGCGAGAAGTCGCCCCTCATCTGGCTCATAGCCATGCGGTGAGCCGAGCGCGACGATGACGCGATGACATCAGCTACCGCCTCTGCCTCGGCAAGGTCGAGCTTACCGGCTGCAAATGCGCGTCGCGTAAACTCTCCCGGTTCGGCGATGCGGCAGCCTTGGCGCACAAGCAGCTGCACCGTCTCACGCTGAATCCATGCCGAGCCGTGGACCGACAGCTCCACAACGTCGTCGCTCGTAAATGACGCCGGCGCACAAAACACCGTCGCCACGGCGCTGTCAATCACCTCGCCGCTCTCGTCGACAATCGAGCCAAGGTGAGCCGTGTGGCTCGCCACGCTTTCAAGGCGTTTTCCGCGCCACACCCGGTCAACAATCTGTCGTGCCTGCGCGCCGCTGACGCGTATCACGGCTATGCCGCCCACGCCCGGAGCCGTCGATACGGCGCATATCGTGTCATCGTTAAATGTCATATCTCGCAAAGTTTAGGCTGCAAAATTACTGAAAAGTTGTCAGATTTGAGTTTCCAGTTGTCAGTTTTCAGTCGTCAGATTCCAGATTTCGGGATACAGATGGACATAAGGGCATGAGAGTTGTCAGATTTCAGTTTTCAGAAGGGAAGGATACAGATTGACATAAGAGCAGAATAAAAAATGTTATTTAGGGGAGTTTATCGGAAGTAGGGCTGTACCACGGTTCAGCCGTTTTCACGCCGGAACAAGTTAGGTTTCAGATTTCAGATGCGAGCGGTTAAATTTTATTTGCAGGGATTAGTCAAAATCTCATGAAAAAAGATTAAATTTGTAAATGGATAAACTGTAAACATCTGAAAATGGTCACAAAATTTAACCAAATGGCTGATGAAGCCAATAACCGATAAATCAGAAACACCAAAAGCAGTCGTTGCAGGCTCGACCAGCCCTCAGATAACTGCCTTAGGAGTTTAATTTTTTTATAGATGAGCCAAAACTCATTCATAACAAATAGAGGCAGGCTTATGTCTGAGATCATCCAAGGCATTCTTCCAAAAACGGATGCTGTGGATATCCTTGTGGGGTATTTCTTCTTTTCTGGTTATTATCTTCTGTCGCAAGGGCTTGCAAACAAGAAACTACGCATTCTTGTGGGACTTGACGTAGATACCAACAGCTCAAAAAGCATTCAGGTAATAAACACGCTCTCTGAAAATAAGCTTTCACTCGGTCAACTTAGAGAGAAATACTATCTGGAGTTCGTGCATCTGTTCAATAATTCGGATTTTCTCGACAGTGAAGAAAAACAGAAATCGTTTACGCTGTTTTACAATAAGATAAAAGATGGTTCGCTTGAAATTCGTAAAACGGAGGAACCATGTCATGCTAAAATGTATATTTTCGACTATGACGACATCCACAATGAGCAAGGCGAGGATCCCGGTAATGTTATAACCGGTTCAAGCAACCTGTCATATCAAGGACTTGAAGGACGCACAGAAATTAACGTACGTCTTAAAGACAAACAAAATCATATCGACGCTAAAAAAATCTTCAACGAGCTTTGGGAAATGTCCGTTCCGGTTGTTGACCAAGACACGCTGCCCGCATGGGAAGACAAGGTAATTAAGCATATTTGGTATGAGAAATTATATGCACCATACCTGATGTATATTCGGGTGCTTTATGAATATTTCAATATTCCTTCCAAAGACAATATCCTTACCCCGTATGACATAACCGAAGGCAGATACACCAATCTCAAATATCAGACGGACGCAGTGCAACTTGCTCTTAATGCTATTTACAACCATAATGGTGTCATTATCGCAGACGTTGTGGGTCTTGGTAAATCTATAATTGCATCCACGATAGCAAGGAATTTAAGGTTGCGGACAATAATTGTTGCGCCCCCACATCTTGTCAGACAATGGGAAGTTTATAAAGACGAGTTCGGCTTCAACGCCTCTGTGTTCAGTGCTGGAAAGATAGAAACCGCGCTGAACCATTTTAAAGAGATTGCCAGAAGCGGCGAACAATTCTTGATTATTATTGATGAGGCACATCGTTTCAGAAATGAGTACATCAAGGATTATTCATTACTCCATGATTTATGCAGCAACAACAAGGTCGTTCTTCTGACTGCCACTCCATTCAATAATCGTCCAAACGACATTTATTCGCTTCTGAAGCTATTCCAGATTCCCAATAAATCCACTCTCAGAACGGTGGAGAATCTTGGAGAATCTTTCCGCGAATTGATAGCCACATATAAGGATATGGAAAAGGCTAAGAGAGAAAAGAGGATGACTGATGAAGAGATCAAGAAAGAAGCCGAACGCATCGCCTCAAGCATCCGCTCCATAATCAATCCCCTTGTTGTACGTCGGTCCCGAATTGACCTAATGGAGATTCCGGTCTACAAGGAAGACCTACATATCCAAAGCATTATGCCTGTAATTCCGGATGATCCGCAGGAACTCAATTACGAACTTTCTGAAAGTCAACTCAAATTATATCTGCGCACTCTTGATTTAATTGCGGAGTCGGAACATAACGATGATGGTATAACACGGTTCAAATCTGCGCGATACCAGCCGGTAGCTTATGCTATAAAAGAAAAGATTGAGGAACTGACAAAGTATCTTGAAAAACGTACAGGAGTAGAGTATCGTATGCTTGTTGGACGACAAAAGAATGTTTCATCTTTTATGCGTAAACTTTTGGTTCAACGTTTTGAAAGTTCTGTTTATGCTTTCCGTCAATCACTCGGATTTATGATTCAATCGGCAGAAAATCTTTTGACGTGGATAGAGAAGTCTGGAGAAATCCCTGTGTTCAAAAAAGGAGGGCTTCCCGATGTTGAAGACTTTTATGAGATCACTGATGATGGCGTTAAAGAAATATATGATGCCTTCGAACTTTACGAGCAGAAAGGTCTGTTTACCATCCCTCGTCGTTTCATTTCCGAGGAATTCATGGAGGATGTAAAATCTGATATAGCACTTTTGAAAAAGATACGAGAAGAATGGTTTGGTGCAGATGACAGCATTAAATTCGACCCCAAACTTGATGAATTCAAGCGTATCCTTTCCGAACACCGGAAGAAAGACCCCAAAAGGAAAATCGTGGTATTTTCTGCATTTGCCGACACCGTAGATTATCTTGGCGAGACATTACAAAAAGCTGGGAATCCTCTACGAGTCATGAAATATACATCCGGAGACGCGTCTTCTTCAAACAAGGAAAAAATTCGCTCAAACTTCGATGCCGGTGTCAGGAAAGAACTGCAACAGGATGATTATGATATATTGATTGCCACAGATGCCATCTCCGAAGGATATAATCTGCATCGTGCCGGAGAAATTTTCAATTATGATATTCCATACAATCCCACTCGTGTAATCCAACGTATTGGGCGAATCAATCGTATAAACAAGAAGGTATTCGAACATCTTCATATTTTCAATTTCTTCCCGACAGAAGTAGGAGAGGCCGAGACGCGCACAAAAGAAATATCCACTCTTAAAATGGCTATGATTCATGCCATTATGGGAGAGGATACCAAAGCGTTAACCAAAGATGAAGAGGTCCAGAGTTTCTTTGCGGAAAGATACCGTAGGGAATTATCTAAGACCGAAACCGCATCTTGGGACACTCCTTATCGACGGTTACTCGACCAACTAAAAGGAACAGACCTATACAAAGAGGCATTGTTGATTCCTCATAGGGCAAGAATTGCAAGACATACGGGAAAGCCTCGTTATGGGGTAATGATGTTTGGGAAAAAAGGTAATGATTTCGTATTCAAAATTGCCAGTGGAAATGAAATCACAATGTTAAGTGCTGAAGAGGCTCTTTCATTATTTGAAGCTCAGCAAAACGAACCTCCGTTTGCCGTAGATGAATCATTCGATGCGTCCTATCAATTCCTTAAGTCCAAATTATTTTCAGGCGTTGACAAGCAACGTCGAGACCCACGTCTATTGGAGGCACTCGCCAAAATAAAATTGATTCGAGAATCCAATATATTGGACAAGGCGTACGTTGATGATTTGTTGACTGTGGCACAGGCGGATGGATTGTCCGGCTACGAAGTGCGACATTTGACAAATATTAAGAAAAATGAAATAGTGGAACTCCCGAAGTTGATTTCTCACGCCTATCTATTGAGAAAACTTGAGACAATGGCTTCCGTGGAGTCCGGAGAAGAATCTTTAATACTGACAGAGCAAATATTACCTGATAATGGAATTTGACCGCCCATATTCAAGACAAGAGTTCATTCGTTTCCTTAAAGGATTCCTGCCCATTGATGCCCAATTAAATGAGTATCAAAATATCCCGTTTTATACGAACACAAATTTTGCAACAAGCGCAACTCGTTTAGGCTCATGCGATTCGCTTGGTTTGAATGTTTACGAAGTAAAACACAACTCTCGTAATGATGCACGTGTCGGACTGTCCAAAGATGCATTCCGCTTTATCGCGGATGAAGGTGTAAACCGCGCTCTCGTTGTTTTTATCCCTGAAGATTCTAATGACAATTACCGTTTCTCATTGGTGGAGTTAACTTTGTCGTGGGATGTCAATGACAAAGTTCGAAGATCATACTCCAATCCTCGTCGTTATTCTTACTATCTGGGTAAGGATGTAGCTTATTATACACCAAACAAATATCTTAATGAACCGGGGAGAGTAGTGTCTGTTGAAGATTTACGAAACCGATTCTCTGTAGATGTTCTGACAAAGGCTTTTTATAACGAACTCTCTGATTGGTATGCCTGGGCTATAAAAGAAATACACTTTCCAAATGATATAGACGACCCTCATGATAATGAAAAATACAACCATGAAGCTGCTATAAGACTTATTACTCGTTTGATATTTGTGTGGTTCTTGAAGCAACGCAAACTTATTCCGTGGCAATTCTTTGATGAACCGTATATCGCAGAATATCTATTGGAAGGATTTACTCCTAATGCTCGTACAAATCTCTTCGGCAAGTCAACAGAGAGCCGATACTATAAGGCAATCCTTCAGAATCTGTTCTTTGCTATGCTTAACAGTCCAATGACGTCAGAAGGGAGCAAAGAATTGACAGAACGCCGGTTCCGCAAGTTGAATGAGAATGGGTCGGCAAGTCGGACAGACTTCGACAATAACAAGCTAATGCGTTATGAAAAGTTCTTTAAAAATCCGGATTTATTTGTAGAGCTTGCCAATTCTACCGTGCCGTTCCTAAATGGTGGCTTGTTTGACTGTCTTGACGACAAAGAAAACGGTATGTATCTTGATGCTTTCACTGACCGCGAAAGCATTAATCGTCAGCTTATCGTGCCTGACTTCCTTTTCTTTGGAGAGGAAGTCGGGAAGAAAATTGATTTGACGGGTTATTACGGATATAAAAAGATTGTGGATGCAAGCGGTGTTATCGACATCCTTAAACGCTATAACTTTACAGTTGAGGAAAATACCCCCTTTGACCAAGATGTATCACTTGACCCGGAATTATTGGGAAAGGTATTTGAAAATCTCCTTGCCGCATACAATCCTGAAACTCAAACTACCGCTCGCAAGCAAACGGGTTCTTTTTATACCCCTCGTGATATTGTGCAGTATATGGTGAACGAAGCGCTTGTTGCACACCTTAATCGCGTGGTTGGCAGCGAACTTGAAGATCAATATCGCAACTTGCTTGATTATTCGGATACCGATTTGATTTTGAGTGATTCTCAACGGAAATCGATTCTTGAAGCAGTATTCAAATGTAAGGTGCTTGATCCCGCGTGTGGTTCAGGCGCATTTCCTGTCGGGATGCTACAGCAAATGGTACATATACTTCAGCGCATAGACCCTGACAACGAAATGTGGCGCAATATGATTCTTGAATCCTCGCTTAATTCTATGCAGGAGTCTATGACTTTAAGTGATGAAGAACGCAGAGAGATTCAAGAAGATGTTAATCGTAACTTTGATGAGATCTGTAATCATCCTGACTATGCAAGAAAACTATACCTTATAGAAAATTGCATATACGGCGTAGATATTCAGCCTATTGCCATACAGATAAGCAAGTTGCGCTTCTTTATATCATTAGTGATCGACCAAAAGACTAATTCAGATCCAACAGAAAACTTCGGCATACGACCTCTTCCTAATCTTGAAGCCAAATTTGTTGCTGCCAATTCATTGATTGGGTTGCAAAAGAGAGATGGAAATCTTTTTGACCTTGATGATATTAAGGCAGACGAGAAACTTCTCCGTTTAGCCAAACACCGCATCTTTGGAGCAAAAACACTACGTACAAAACGCAAATGGAAAAATCGGGTTGCTGAACTACGACAAAAGATTGCGGATGCTCTGATAGAAAATAATTTCATCGGCAATGAACAAGCAGCTGATTTGATTGCATGGGATATGTTCGACCAGCATAAATATGCCCCATTCTTTGACCCCGAATGGATGTTCGGTGTAACTGGTGGTTTCGACATAGTTATCGGTAATCCTCCATACGTTCAGCTTCAGAAATCAATTGGTGCCACAGTCCGAGACAAGCGAGGCCGAGATTATGAAATGAAACTCGGAGATCTCTATGATAGGGAAGGATTTTTGACTTTCGCTAAAACCGGCGACTTATATTGCCTCTTTTATGAACGTGGAGTAAAAATGTTGAAGTCCGGCGGACATCTCTGTTTCATAACATCTAACAAATGGATGCGAACCGGTTATGGCGAGAAACTTCGATCGTTTTTTGTCACAGAAACCAATCCGGAAATCCTTATAGATTTCGGAGACGTGCAAGTTTTCGAGAGTGCGACAGTTGATACCAATATCTTACTTTTATCAAAAGGAGTGAATCGAGGGAAAACAATGGCTACCACTATCCAAAAGAATCTCCTGACTGGCTCTTTTAATTTGAGCGATTTCATGCGGCACAACGCCGCTGAAAGTACTTTCCCAAGTTCGGATTCATGGGTGATTCTGTCGCCGATTGAACAAAGCATAAAACGCAAAATTGAGGCAGCTGGCGTTCCATTGAAAAATTGGGACATTCAAATCAATTATGGAATTAAAACCGGCTACAATGAAGCTTTCATTATTACCACCGAGAAACGAGATGAAATCCTTGTTGCTTGCGCTGATGAAGATGAACGTAAGAGAACGGATGCATTAATACGACCTATTCTTCGTGGCCGAGACATCAAGCGTTACGGCTACGAATGGTCAAATCTGTGGCTGATATGGGTTCCTTGGCATTTCCCATATCATTTAGATACGTCAATAAAAGGGGCTTCTGAAAAAGCAGAAGCAGCCTTTATGGTGCAGTACTCCGCTGTATACCAGCATCTTCTCCAATATAAAGAACAACTGTCTGCTCGTAACAAAGCTGAGACCAGCATAAGATATGAATGGTATGCACTTCAAAGATGGGGGGCTAACTATTGGGACGATTTTTCCAAGCCAAAAATAGC
>QAMW01000021.1 GCA_003150235.1 Bacteroidales bacterium | reverse complement strand
CTGCGCCTTTTGCCAGTGGTAGCCGCGTTGACCACTGTTGCGCTTCAACTCTCTGCAGAGGGTAGATTGCGACACTCCTATGGTCTGCGCAATCTCTTTTCTGCTCTTTTTTTGCCGGAGTAACACGTCTATTGTGTATCTTTGCTCCGCGGTTAGGTGATTATATTTCATTTTACCAACACAAAGTTACTTAATCGCAGGGAGACTTCGGTCTCCTTTTTTGTGTTGCAGGTAATTTCTGGTGAAAAATACATTAATCGGCGTTGCCCTCAACGGGGGCTTACCCAGCCCCCTCGGCGCGCGGCCTTCCCCTGAGGAGGAGTGAGGAAATGCCAGTTGCACTTCCTATTGGAATCTTTCCTTTGCCGGTGACCTATGAAATTTTAGGACAAAAGTTGCTTAATTCAAGGATAATGTATAACTTTGCGGCGGTTTTTCAACAAAAATTCATCGTGGGAAAATTTTCAGCATTTAAGCTCCCCTTAAAGACATTGCCTGTCGGCAGTCATGATTTCGACTATCATCTCGACAAGCAATTTTTCGTCGATATGGAAAGCGCCGATATACGCGACGCCAATCTCGACGTGCATGTCAACGTCGTCTATAAAGATGACATGTATGAGCTTACGATCACGATAAAGGGCGAAATCACTCTTATCTGTGACCGCTGTCTTGATGAGTTGCCGTGGCCTGTCGATACGTCATATCACATTTTTGTGAAGTACGGTCCCGACTACTGTGACGACTCCGATGAGCTTCTTGAGATACCTGAAAGCGACCAGTATCTAAACATATCATATATGATTTATGATACAGTGGCGCTTACCATACCTATCAAGCATGTGCATCCGCTCGGTAAGTGTAACCGTGCCATGAGCTCGCTGCTTAAAAAGCATCGTGCGCCCGGTTCGATGAGCGATGAGGATGAAGGGCTTGTGGAGGATATGATGGAGGAAATCGATGAAGCTGAAGATAGCGAGGCTCCTTCCGATCCCCGGTGGGATGAATTGAAGAAACTGACTGATAACAATTAATAAAAACATAGTACAAATGGCACATCCTAAACGTAGACAATCGAAGACCCGTACTGCAAAGCGCAGAACTCACGACAAGGCACTTGAACCCACACTGGCAATATGCCCTCACTGTGGCTCATGGCATGTGTACCATTGTGTATGCCCCGTATGTGGCTACTACCGTGGTAAAATCGCTATCGAAAAGCCTGCTGCTGTCTAAGCATAGAAAACACCTCTCTGCCTCTTATAAGATAAGACTTCACTCCCCGGGCGACTTCGGTTATAAGCCCGGGAGATGATGTTTTTACTCGTAAGTAACAAGAACAAGTATTGCTATGCTATATCCAAGAATTGCAGGTGTTGCAGCTTACGTGCCCGATGACATCCTTGACAACGACATGCTGTCAAAGATGGTCGACACAAGCGATGAGTGGATTACCACCCGCGTAGGTATCAAGCAACGTCGTATCCTTCATAAAGAAGGAGCCGGGTCGTCGTATCTCGGCATCAAGGCAGTCAACAGGCTGCTCGAATCTACCGGTACCAATCCGGAGGAAGTGGATTTGCTGATATGCGCCACCTCCAATCCTGATTACCGTTTCCCTTCAACCGGCTCAGTGATTGCACATGAGTGTAATCTCGCCCATGCTTATGCCTATGACATCCAGGCGGCATGTGCCGGCTTCCTCGTGGCTCTTCAAGATGCCTCGGCTTATATCCGTTCGGGCATGTATAAGAAAATCGTGGTCGTTGCAGCCGAAAAGATGTCATCTATGACCAACTACAAAGACCGCACTACTTGTCCGCTTTTCGGCGATGCCGCAGCTTGTATGCTCCTTGAGCCGAGCGAAGAGAAGGTAGGCGTGATTGACGGTGTATTCCACATTGACGGCACAGGTCTGCCCCATCTTGTGATGAAGGCGGGCGGCTCGGTAAAACCGGCAACTCATGAGACCGTTGATGCCGACGAGCACTATATCTATCAGGAAGGCAGGGCTGTCTACAAGCATGCCGTGACCGATATGCTCACTTCTTCCATCGATGTAGCTACACGCAACGGACTCACGATGGATGATGTCGACTGGCTTGTACCCCATCAGGCTAATCTCCGCATAATCGAGGCGGTGGCTGACCGTGCAGGTATCCTGCCGGAAAAAGTGCTTGTAAACATCGAGCACTATGGTAACACTTCTGCCGCATCAATCCCCCTTTGTATCAACGAGTTTAAAGATAAATTGAAGAAAGGCGACAAGTTGATACTAACCGCTTTCGGTGCAGGATTCACATGGGGTGCACTCTATGTAATCTGGGATTTATAATCAGGGACTACTGATTAAACGCTTAATTAGCCGGGAAAAGCTTTTGACTTTTTCCGGCTTTTATTTTATATTTGCAGAAAGGATAATAAGAAGTGTTCCATGAAAGAATTGAATATAGTCACTCCGCTCATATCAGTCACATACGATGAACTTTCTCCGGATGACCGGAGGCTTGTGGATGCCGCCAAAAAGATGACATATCGCGCTTACGCTCCTTACAGTCATTTTAGTGTCGGCGCGGCAATCCTTCTTGATAATGATGTCATAGTTACAGGCTCCAATCAGGAAAACGCCGCATATCCGTCGGGATTATGCGCCGAGCGCACTGCGGCTTTCTATGCCCATGCCAATTATCCTGACGCGCGTTTCAAGGCTATTGCCATCGCTGCGCGGGAAACTTCCGGTGAGGAAATCCTGCAGCCTATATCGCCGTGTGGCGGTTGCCGTCAGGTACTCGCCGAGTATGAGCAGCTTGCCGGTCATGATGTAAAGGTGATTCTTGCCGGTCGCGACTGCATATATGTCGTGCCTTCAGTAAAATCACTTATGCCTCTTGCATTTACGAGTTTCAGCTAAATGTATATGCGAATGAAATTCATGGGGAGCGTAAGCTTATTGTTGCGATTTTTTTCAAAAAAGATGAGTGTAGATTAAACCTTTATTTGGTTAGTAAGTCAAAGTGATTGTGAATTAAATATAACTTACCACTTAAAAAACTTACTATACCAATGGGTTTGAATCTCAAGAAGTGCCTCACTGCTTTCTCTGCCGCAATACTCGGTTGCGCTACATTGCTTGCCGCCAATATACGCGGAACTGTGACCGATGACAACGGCGAGCCCCTCATAGAGGCGACAGTCAGGCTGCTTGCTGCAAAAGACAGTGCATTTGTAAAGGGTACGACTACCGACATCAACGGTAAATTTACACTCAGAGACATAAAATCAGGGTCCTATATCATCCAGACGAGTTATATTGGGTATGATAATGCCACAGTCAACACAAAAGTTGGCGATTCTAACGTGAATGTTGCACCGCTAAAGATGAAGGAGTCTTCAATCATGCTGAAAGAGGCGGTGGTAAAAGGGGTAAAGACTGAGATAGTGGCGAAAGAGGATACTCTTGAATATAATGCAGGCTCTTACAAGACCCAGCCTAATGCCGTGATGGAGGATCTTCTTAAGAAGCTTCCGGGCGTGGAAGTGGACTCCGACGGTAAAATCAAGGCGGGAGGAAAGGAAGTCACCAAGATACTTGTTGACGGCAAGGAGTTTTTCTCCGACGATCCCAAAGTTGCATCAAAAAATCTCCCTGCCAATATGATTGACAAGCTCCAGGTCGTAGACCGCAAGAGCGACCTTGCACGCCTTACCGGAGTTGATGACGGCGAGGAGGAGACTGTAATCAATCTTACCGTGAAGAAAGGGATGAAAAACGGTTGGTTCGGAGTTGTCAACGGTGGATATGGTACCGACGACCGTTATGCCGCCGATTTCAATGTGAACCGTTTCTGGAACGACAACCAGATTACATTCCTCGGTAATTTCAACAATATCAACCAGCTTGGATTCACCGATAGCAACGGTAGCCGTTTCCGCCGTTTCGGAGGCAACAACGGTATCAATACATCCCAGTCGTTTGGTGTTAATTTCAACGTGGGTAAGAGCGATGAGTCATTCCGTGTAGGCGGTGACCTTCTCTACAGTCACACTGACCAGGATACCCGCACAGCCCAGGAGCGACAGTACCTTTTCACCGACTCAACATCTTATGTGAGCAGCGGCTCGAAAAGCCGTGACAAGGGACATAACATCCGTGGTGATTTCCGTGTGAAGTGGAAAAAGGATACTCTTACCACACTCGAGTTCCGTCCGCGTTTCTCATTGAACTACAACAGGTCGACAAGTGCCGATTCCTCGCATACCTATGCAGGTGACCTTGCCCGTTCACTTGTTACAAGAAGTATCAATACCGGCCGCTCAAAAGGTAATTCCTACGAATTTGGAGGCGAATTGTGGCTCAATCATAAATTTGCATCCCGTCCCGGCCGTTCTTTCTCGGTCGCTATTGATTACCGCATGAGCAATGTCAGGGAAGATGACTTCAGCTACTCCTATAACCGTTTTTATCTTCTTAAAAATGTGCTCGGCAATGACAGTATCGATACATACGATCAGTACACCGACAATCACACTTGGAGTAATCGCGTAGGCGCGAGACTTACGTGGACCGAACCGATCGGCAATGTTAAAAACGGCAGGTTCATAGAAATAAGCTATCGTATGAACTACCGGTGGAATAATGCCGACAAGCTTGTGTATGACCACCCCGTTGATTATCCCGATGGAGGTTATGACCCTGTGGTCGACTATATGCAGAGCATATTAAACGACGAGTTGAGCAACCGTTTCCGCAACGACTTTTTCACCCAGCGTTTTCAGGTCGGTTTCCGACAGGTGAGAAAAGATTATACGCTTAATGCCGGAGTGGCATTTGTGCCGTCGATGTCAAAAAGCAAGGATCTTATCAACAGTCAACGCAACATTGATACCCGTTGGGTGTTTAATGTGGCACCATATCTGCGCTTCCGCTATAAGTTCAGCAAGACACGTAACATGAATGTCGATTATCGTGGTAATGCCAGCGAGCCTTCGATATCGCAGTTGCAGCCTGTTGCCGACATGAGCAATCCACTCCGCATAGTAATCGGTAATCCGGAATTGAAGCCTTCGTTCAATCATAATGTAAGGGTGCGTTTCAGCGATTTCAATGTTGAGGCTCAGCGTTCGATTATGATGATGGCTAACGTAGGTATGACTCAGAACAGCATTGTATCCAATACTCAGTTTAACCGCGAGACCGGTGGTCAGATAACTACCTACGAGAATGTAAACGGCAATTGGAATGCCAATATGTTCGGTATGATTTCATTGCCGTTCCGTAATAAAAACTGGCAGTTTAACGGAAACCTGTTTGCCCGCTATTCACAGGCTATCGGATTTAATAATGGCGAGCGCAGCCGCAGTAATTCGTTTAACATAGGTCCGTCGGTGTCACTCGCCTTCCGTCCCGAAAACTGGGAATTTGAGTTGCGCCCTTATTTCAACCTGCAACAGACTACCAATTCATTGCAATCGGCGTCAAACCGTTCAGTCCAGACCTATGGCGGTATGTTTAATTTCGGATGGTATGCTCCTTTCGGTCTCGTGGTCAACTCCGACCTCAGCTATACCGGTACCAGTGGTTATTCAGCGGGATTCGACCAGAACCAGTGGATGTGGAACGCATCTATCGCCTATCAGTTCCTCAAAGGGAAAGAGGCAACCGTGGCTATAAAAGGTTACGACCTTCTGCAGCAGCGCAAGAGCGTGATGCGAAATATTACCGCCAATACTATCGACGATACGAGTTACAACTCTCTTACCCGCTATTTCATGATAAGTTTCTCTTATCGCTTCAACACGTTCGGCTCAGGTAACCAGCCTGCTGACCGCAATGCGCATCGCGGACCCGGCGGACCGGGCGGACGTCCCCCGCGCTTCTGATTAAAAGATTACACTATATTTTCTATTCCACACTTGACGTTGAGTCGCATGCCTGAGATTTGGTGTGCGGCTCAAAACTTTTTTATGCAAAATGTTATTATAATATAAATGATGTCAATTCATCACTGATTGTAACTATGCGGGTAACTCGACGACCTTATACTTTTGACCGGGTGGTGCGTATCATCATCACTGTCGCGCTTATATGCGGTTTTGTATGGCTGGTCAACATTCTCAAAGACGTGCTTCTGCCATTCTGCCTGGCATGTCTTCTCGCTTATATCCTTGAGCCTATGGTGGAGTTCACCCAGAAGTTGTTGCATCTTAAAGGTCGTGTGATTCCCGTGTTCATCACTCTTTTTGAGGTGGCTTTTGTCATCGCGTTGCTCTGCTATTTCTTTGTCCCGTCTGTTATTGACGAGATTCATCAGATGTCACTGCTCATTGACAAGTATTCCGACAAAGACCTGACCTCCCCGCTCATCCCCAAGGCTCTCCATGACTATATTGTGGAGCGTTTTAATCTCGATGACTTGACCCGATATCTTGACGGACAGCATGTGATGGCAATTCTCGACAAAGGCACATCGTTCCTGTCGCAGTCGGTGAGCATGGTCCTCCACTGGCTTGAATGGCTTCTTACATTTATCTATGTGATTTTTATCCTTATCGACTATCAGCAGCTTATGAAAGGATTCCGCTTGCTTGTGCCTCCGCGATTCCGTCCGATAGCCTATAAGGTAGGGGACGATATCAAAAACAGCATGAACAAATATTTCCGCGGACAGGCGCTGATAGCGCTGTGTGCGGCTGTATTTTACTGTATCGGCTTCTCTATTGTCGGTATTCCGCTTGCGATAGTGCTCGGCATTCTTGTCGGAATCCTGTATCTGATTCCTTATTTCCAGTATATCACTCTTATACCGGTGGCTATTGTGTGCTTTATCGATTCGCTCGGCGGCACGGTCGGCTTCTTCCCTGAACTTGGAAAATGCCTGCTTGTGTATGTGGTGAGTCAATGTATCTGCGATTATGTGCTTACCCCTAAGATTATGGGCAGGGCACTGGGACTTAATCCCGCCATTATCCTGTTGTCGCTATCGGTATGGGGCACATTGCTCGGACTCATCGGCATGATAATCGCCCTCCCGCTCACCACACTCCTACTCTCCTATTACGAACAATACGTCATCAACCGCGCCGACCCTCAGGTTCAAGTCACTAACCCTGATGTTCAACCACCAGAATAGCTGAGCCGTCTCAAGACATTTTTGTTCTTATCGTTTTTTCATTATCTTTGTACGCGACAATGAAATCTTTGCATTGTCGTGTACATATTTTTTTAGAAGCGTTTGTGCTTAATCCTTTCAAGGAAATTCGCCAAAATTATCAGTAGAGGGATTATGCAGTTCCGGGCGCTCATGCTTGTCGTATATCCACCCGAAGGGTAGAGATAGCGTCAAGGCGTGGGGTGGGCTGCTTATTTCTACTAAGGCGTTTGGCGATGCCTCCTTGAAAATAAGTTGCAACATTGCCACGCTCTTTTTTTATGACTGCCATAGGCAATGTGGCAGGATAAGATGACAAGCTATCGATGAGTTATGAAACCTTTGGATATTGGGGACAGAATACGCCGTAAGGTAGAAGAACAGCATTGGAATTATTCTGATTTTGCAAGGGCAATTAATTGTTCGCGTTCCTCTTTGTATCATATTTTTAATAGTCGTGACATCAGTGTATGTCGTCTTATCGAGATAAGCCGTGTACTTAATCATGATTTTATAGCTGAAATATGCAGTGATAATTTGATGTCATATGATGATAAGCCATTTTTAGCCATTCCGTTTACTCATAAGGAGATTGATTTAAGCGGTCTGCCGCAGCATATAATAGATATGATAAGATGCCAGCTTGACAAGTGACGGAGTCCATTAATTGTACAATTTTGTATAATTAATGAAACAGCCGGATTGATAGGAAATATCGAATATGCCTAACTTTGTAAAAAACATTAATATAATGTTAATACAAACTAATAACTAATTAATTAACACAATTCAGCATGAAAAAAGTATGTCTTTCTGTGGCGGCTGCTTTAGCACTGCTTGTCAGCAGTTGCGCTGTCGTTTCAACACCTGCCGGTATGGGCGTCCTTTACACCGGTGTTACATCAGGTGAAAGTGTTACCTCTAATCCTCTCGGGAAGAAGGTTGGTCAGTCCAGCGCTTCTAATATCCTTGGTCTTGTAGCAACCGGTGATGCAAGTATTGATCTTGCGGCAAAGAAAGCCGGCATTAAAAAGATTTCCCACGTGGATGTAAAGAAAACATCTGTACTTGGTATCTTTGCTTCGTCAACCACAATCGTTTACGGTGATTGATAATATTTGAAATAACCCCGCGGCAGATTTTGGTTATTATGGCTGCGGGGTGTTTTTAGATGATATAATGGCAAAGTTGCCAGTAAACGGTATAATTAATGATTGACTCTTAATCATGATATTATGAGTGTAAGACGACGGATATTCATTGCGGCGACGGCTATATTGCTCTTCTCGTTTTTTTTGCATGCAGAAAATCTGTCTAAACATGTTTTTACAAAGACGACGCCTGATGGAACTGTGGTGTTCGTTAAACCACATAAAATAAAGCGTGACGGAACCACGCAGGCATTGAAAGATATGGAGTGTGACATTGTGCTGACTACATTTTCCGATACAGTGACTTTTACAGTCTCATTGATTACGCCCCAACCCATATCTTTTGATTCAGTAGAGGTGAGTGTCGGAAACTTTAATTCATATTTTCCTGTAGAAAAGCTTTACATTGAACCGATTGGTGACAACTGGTCAAGTAGAGTGAGATTCTATACCCCGGTTTCAGATTTCACGAGGTTATATGATACTTCAGGGATACTTAGGTTCAAGTGGGGATACAATGATACTGCGCCTTCTTATATTTTAAACAATAAGGACTGGAATAAACGTCGGCAGGTTTATAGATTTGCATTTGATGTAATTAGTCATAATAAACACTAAAATAAGATAATTGAGAATTATGAAAAAAGCGTTATTTATTCTGCTATTGATTATATCTATAAACGCGCAAGCAGGACAAGGAATATTTGAAAATATAGTTATCCGGTCAATTAATGGCGCGATCGTATTTATACGACAGGATTATCAGCTTGTCGATGAAAATGAAGGGGAGATTAAAAATGCTCCTGAAAAGGAGTATTGGGAGAGGAATTATTATCTTGCGGTTCGGATTGGCGATGACTCATTCCTTATCTCAGGAGAGACCGTGCGCCCATGGATTAAAAAGTCATTTTCTAAAAATGACCGCTTCCAGCCTGCTCTTTCTTCAACCGCAGTACGAAGTCTTGGTGGAACGGAATTTGAAATAATAGATTTTGATACTGATGCTTTGACCGAACTTCAGGCTAATAGACTTTATATTATGTCGGGGTCTGAAGAACCGGGCATGAGTCTTATCGCAAGAGAAGGTCATCAACGCGGGTTTACTTTCTGGGTATGTGCCGACCACGCCCCGACTGAGGATTCTGAAATTATATTGGCGACCTTTGAGATAATACCGATGGATTGTGACTTTACTGAAGAAAAGAGTATCTATGATATACCTGGAATGATTCCTGAAAATGCTATAGGCGGCTTTTATATCGTTCCGTTTATAACACGACCGGGACTGATTGATTTTTCCTTAGCCGGGATGTGTCAGAAAATAAGTGGCGTGTGGCGTGTCGTTGCTCCCTCTTCAGGAACCGAAATTGGACTTACGGCAAATCATGCTACCGGGAGCGCATGGCTTGACTCGGTGATGGATGGAATGGAAGAAGGTATGGATAATTTCTTGTCCGGTATTGGTCTATGATTAGGTTTACTTTCAAGGTGTTATTGGCATGTGTCTTCAATATATTTTTGTTATCTTGTATTTCAAAATTTGATGTCTCCGGTCGATGGATACGCTCGATTACCGATGAAAGTTTAGGGATAAAAGGTGTTGAATACATAGAATTTTCAGTTGATTCATCTTTTATAATAGAAAACAGACTGCGGTTATGCCGGGAAGATTCTTTGATTAAATGTAACCTGGATTTTAAATCCGGCATACAAGGTTCGTGGGTTCTTCGAAATGATACTATCAGGATGACTTACGATCTACTTGCTTATCGATTTGAGGCTGACCCTGGGAGCTTTTTACTGGAAACCATAAATAAGAACTATCGTTTGAGTGTGGATCCTTCTACATTAAGGAAAGAATTATGCGACAGATTGGCAGACTATTATGAGGCAGTATATGCTGAGGTCTCCGAAAATGGTATGATACTTTCTGAAGTATGGATGGAGGGCGACTCTTTGCTGAATGCTCTCAATAACGGCGTGAAAGTTACCTGGACTAAACGCTGATAGAGTATTCTTAAAACTTGCCACATCGGAATATTGGTCAAGGAAATATTCGTCATTTGCGTGTACCTTGTATCGAGTGAAAAAAGGAAAATACAAAGAGTCCAATCCATATTGCATCAAGTTCCGCGCTGTGGAGTGATTCAAATGCATCGTGGCGGTCAAAAACAGCATCCGACCCAACTTCAGTTTAATCTGAAATCAAATTATTTCAAGGAATTTGAGGTATTATTAAATCTTTGATATGCCGAGCAAAGTAATATGCAAGAAGTGGTGGAAACGCATTGCCGATTATCGTTCTTATCGCACCTTCCTTTCCTGTCAGCTTAAATGAATCTGGAAAACTCTGCAGGCGCAACGCCTCCCGGATAGTCAGGGCGCGCGTAGTGATCGGATGCACATTGTTGCCTCCCGAAATCATATTGAAATTGGTGGTCACGGTTGCTCCCGGTTCATTCCATACCTGACGTTTGTATGTCGTGTTGTAACCTGACAGTGGGCGTAATGCCGGGGCTTCATTGTCATGGGTACTTTTGCCGTGGTTTACTGGTGGGTGAGGTCGCGGAATATGTCGAGGGCGGTTTTTATTTCATCTTCTGTAGCGATGCGGTCAATCAATATTTCGCCGATACCGCTCAGCTGGGTAAAATTGATGTCGCCGCTCATGTTTTTCTTGTCGTGGTGCATAAGCTCGATTAGTTCCGGATAGTCGTCGCAGGTGATTGGGAATGTCCCGTAGCTTTCATATACATACCGGGCAAACCGTTGCAACTCAGCAGAGGGGAACCCCGTCTTCATGTGGCTCAACACAAGCTCGGCAACACATCCCCATGCCACGGCGAAACCGTGAGGAATAGGGTTGCCACGCCGCATTGCCAGGCTTTCAAAGGCATGACCGACCGTATGTCCGAGGTTGAGGGCACGGCGTATGCCATGCTCATGAGGGTCTTCCTCTACGATGCGTCGCTTCACCATCACCGATTCCTTTAGCAGGGCGAGGAGCCGCTCTGCATTGGCTTCCTCCACTCGGTAGCCGAGAAGCTTGTTATAATTGTCGGCATTGTCGATAAGCCCGTGCTTGAGCATTTCAGCGTAGCCCGACCGCAACTCCTCCACGGGTAGCGATACGAAGAAGCGGCTTGATATAATCACAGCGTCGGCTTCATTGAATACACCGATTTCATTTTTCAGCCCGTTGAAATTTATGCCGGTCTTGCCGCCTACTGCCGCGTCAACAGCCGAGAGCAACGTCGTGGGGACATTGATGAAGCGTATTCCGCGCTTGAAGGTTGATGCTGCAAATCCGCCCATGTCGGTCACCATGCCTCCGCCGAGATTTATCATCAGTGATTTACGGTTGGCTCCTCCTTTTTGCAGTTCAGTCCATATATGTGCCAGAGAGTCGAGATTCTTATTGATATCACCCGGCTTGACTGTGATTACTTTTGCATCGGCAAGTAGGGCAGAACTGTCTATAAGCGATGGGAGCACATAGCGACGGGTATTTTCGTCAACGAGTATGAATGTGAGCGGTGACCCTGCGCCAATTATTATATTGTCAAGAGCCGCCGCCACATCGTTGGTAAATAGTATATCCTGATGTTTCATATTAGATTGACATATTAAAAGGATTAATAAATTTGCCGATATTGTCGGCGAGGGAGTCCATCGACGGGTACACGATATCGGCTCCGGCATCCCATAATGCCTGTTCGGGAATAGGCCCGGTCGTCACCCCGATTGTGAAAGCGCCGGAAGCGGCAGCCGCCATCACCCCTATAGGAGCATTGTCAATGGCGATGGAGTTTTCGGGATGTACCCCCGCAAGCGACATTCCTTTCAGGAATGGTTCGGGATGAGGCTTGCCTTTGGTGACATCGTGTCCGGTCACTCTCATCCCGGGAGGGAATGCGCCCGGATAGTCCGTGTCAAGACGGCTTAGCAGCGTGTTCTGTCCCGATCCGGTCACGAGCACAGTGGCGATGTGCCTGTCAAGGAGAGCTTTCACCATCCGTTGTGCCCCCGGTATAGGTATCACCGGGGGCATCTCGCTGAAAAGCACTGTCTTGCGCTTGTAAAGCTCTTTTGCTTGTTCAGGTGAGGCATCGTGTCCGTAGGCACGGCGAAACAGGATATTGATGGTATCAACTCCGGTACGCCCTTCATACATGAAAAATTCATCGCGGTCACAGTCGATGCCGATTTCCGACATCATGTGGTGCCATGCGTCAGCGTGATGACCCATCGAGTCGTAGAGAGTGCCGTCCATGTCGATAAGGGCGGCGGTAGGCGCGAAACTCATAAGGTCGTTACGCCTCATATAATTCATTATAGCATCTTGCTCGGTCATTTCTTCTTCTTTTTATCTTTTGTTTTGGCTGCCGGCACTTCCTCAACCGGTTCCGGCTTGGGAGGCGCGGGCAGTAATCCCTGATTTATGAACATTACGGAATCTTCGTGAGATATCGTGTCATTTAGTTCATCAAAGTTTACATTGTCAGGACGCTTTTCGGGTCTAAGCGCACCAAGACGCGCATTGCGGGCACCACGCCGGAACACATTGTCAATTTCTTTCAGTAGGTTTATGCGGGTTGTGTCGACAATGGCAAATGTCTCGCCGGCTTTATCGGGCTTGTATTTCGCCCTGCCGAGCCGCACCTTCATCTTGTCGGCATTTCCCGAGAGGTTTATACCAAACTTAAACGGTATAGGCGATTTCAATACCGATACATGATATTTGAAATTCATGGCGAGATCATTGGAGCCCATCACCGCAAGGCGATACCTGTCGAAGTCAAATACAAACGGGAACATTTCAAGTTTTGAATCCTCTACAAGCATTTCCACCGCCATGTGAGGAATCACGTTGGTCTTCTTGTCTTTAAACAGAAGCCACTTCGACAAAGTGCGGAAAGTCTCCGCGTCGAGCAGTACAAGGTCTCTGCCTTCAAGTTTGACAGCCGCATTCAGCGAAGGCAGTTCGATATTCATAACCGAGTCGATTTTCGCGGTCGCGGCAATATCGGCGTCAATCTTTCCCTGGAACGACTGAAGAAGCGGCATAAGGGAATCTACCGCCGGCATCATGCCGATAAATTCCTTTATGTTGATTTCCGATAGTTCAAGTCCGAAACCGAAGCGTATATCTTTTTTTGTCGGGGCGGTGTATAGTGCCGTGAAGCGGGCATCTCCGATTCCTGACTTGGCTGACAGGTCCCGCAGATTAATCGCGCCATCCTTTACCAGCAGCTCACCGTTGAAGTCTGACATATACATATTGGAATATATGATGTTGTCGGCTTCCATGGAAATGTCGGCATCGATGTTGACCGGCACAAGGAGTGCCGCTGTCATTCCGTCGGCTGTCACCGAGTCGGTAAGATGGTCTATGTCGCTTTCCGAGTCTATCGGTGCGAGTTTTACCGAACCATCTTTTATGCGGTCGGCAAATGCCGCTCCCTTATATGATGCCTGCACCAGCTCATTGATGTTCAGTGTGTCGCTCTTCACTGTGAGATTAACTCTCAGCGGTCTTCCTGACGTCAGGGCGCGGCGCATGTTGCGTACTCCGCCGTTGATGGTGAAGTCGGAGCTTCCGGCGCGATATTTCACATCGTTCAGAATCACACTGTCGGTGGAGAATTTCACGTCGATGTGGCTAAGCCTGTTGCGCACCGGAAAATACGGTGTAAAAAGTCTGCCGCGTTCTGCAGTTATGCTGCCGGCGACATTCCATTTCCTCAACAAACGCTTTGTTGAGGTATCGACACCAAAGTCCACCACGTCATACTGACTCATCTCCATTCTGCGGTTATGTGCCATGGATCTGCGCATGATTCTCATTACTGAGTCGGGGGTGGCGTCCGGATTGAGTGCCGCTATGGAGTCGTATCGTTGTTTCATGCGCGGATTCATTGGTTTTACCGGTCGCATGTGGGCGGTTGCATTGATGTTGCCTTTACGGAGAATCACGCGATTCATCGAGTCAGCGTAAAAAATGGAGCCTATCCCGGCACCGACATTCATCAACGGCAGCCTTGCCTGCTCCTCAAATCGCTGAAGAGATGCGTGAGCGTATAAATCGCGCGCAAACACCTTTGTGGAATCGGGGTCGGAATATCGCAGCCGTGCGATATTGATTGTGCCGCCGATAGGATTGATGGCGGTGGTGTCGGCGGACGATGCCTTGTTGGAGCAACCGATACCACCCTTAAGGTCACGTAACGTCACGTCAATGCCCTCGATATTCATCGAAAGGGTGTCAATGCGTACCGAGGCGGTAAGGAGAGAGTCAACCCGGTTGTTGTCAGAGACAAATCCGTTGTTGGTTCCGAGTTTGATACATGCGTTGCGGGTATATAAATCTATTCCTATATCGGAAGAGGAGAGGTCGATATCGTTCAGGTCGAGGTCGCCGTTTAGGAGTATTTTGTGAAATCTTTTCGGGGTGAGATCGTTTAGATGCAGCTGTGCGTCGGTATCGAGCTGTATCCTGCCTTTCACTGTACCGGGAAACATTGACAGAAGAGATTTGGGCAGATTGGCAAGATTGACATTTGCCTTGATATGTCCTTTTATGGCAGGATTGGAAATCGGAGAGGCGATGCTGCCGTTGATATCCACTCCTACACCTTCTCCGGCGACCGACAGCTTTGCGAGTGTAGCTGTCGAGGCATCGGGGTTGTCGCCGTTGAATGACGCCGATGCGCTGAGGTTGATGCGGTAAAACTCGTATCCGTCGTAGACTGCGTCGCATTGCGGCACTTCAAGGGTGCCATCTACCCATGGAAGTCCCTTGCTGTCGATTGGATAGGGACTTGTAAGGTTAACGGCAATGTCGGCTGTCATTCTTGTGGTGATGCCTGATAGGTCGGGACGCCACTGTTGCGGTATCATTGCTAATGTCTCCATGACAGGCAATCGGTCAATATTGATGCGCAGTTCTTCGATTGTTACAGGAGTGCCGAGGGAAATTGCCGCGTTTATAATTGCGCTGACGGGTGTCATCGCAATGGTAAAATCCTTGAATAAAAATTTTTCCGGGGTCCCATGTTCCCATTCAATGTTGCCGTCAACAGTTACTGACATCGAGTCTATATTGACATCAGGAGGAAGCAACGCGGCTACCGAACTGTTGAGCTGAAGCCGGTAGGCAGGCTTTTCCGACGAAATGACATCGGAGCGGTGGAGGGTAAGCCCTATGTTGATGGAATCAGCCAGAGAAATATATCTTACCGGGAGCGAGTCGGCTATTACAAAGCGGTTGATGGATATGTCGGGCAGCGATAATGGCTCGGTGTTCTCTTTCTCATCACCTGGAGGCACGATGTCGTAGTTGACAGTCGTGCTGTCGTAGGCGACAGCGTTGACGCGCGAGCCTGACAATTCCACATCGTGCAGACTGATATTTCCGGCAAGCAGTGCAAGCACATTTACTCCTCCGCGGAAATATCCGACATGAGCCAGCGTGTCGGCATATTCCGGCAACGCGCGTCGTTGCGCGGTATCAAGCGACGTAAACGCACCGCTTTTCAGGGTCAGCGAGTCAAGCTCTATATATAATGTAGGAAATGTCTTCCAGAATGTAAGCTCGGCGCGCGATAGTGTCACTTCGGCATTTAGATTTTCATTGGCGATGTCAGTGACTATCGGGGTGAGTCGTCCCGGTGTCAGAATCCACACCATGAGAGTGACAAGTATCAATATAAGCGCAACGATACTTCCTGCTATACATGCTACCCATTTTACGATACGGCGCAATATGCTTTTAGGCTTTTTATTCTCGCTCATGACTGTAGTTTTTTAGGTTTTCGCGCGGTGATGTGGAAGCACCCTTGCTTGCGCTCATATTTGATATAACATTTTCCTTCGTCACGCATTTGTTTCAGTACTTCCCCGAGAAGGTTTTTCAGGTCCTCTTGAGTGCGCGCCACTGTTACTGAGTCGCAGATAAATTTAGCGTAACTGATATCAAATGTCGTGCCGTAACGGTGAGCCGATTCTTGTGTGGCATTTATGTTTCTCCTGCGCAATTTCTTCACCGCGCCCTCGGTACGTAGCACACTGGTCACTTTCAACCTGTAGTCGCCTCCTCCGCGTGCCTGGAGCGAATCGTTGAATCGTGAGCCTATTTCTTTCAGAAGGTCGGCGGCTTCCGGTATAAGAAACGGTACGGAATGTGTGAGGTTGTCTACATAATATTCACGGCAGCTCTCAATCCTCTTGATGCCGCGTTTCAGGTTCCATGCCTTTGCCGCTCCGTCAATCGGGTCTATGCCGATAGCTTTTGCTTCGACAAGATGCACGTGATTACTGTCGTTGAACACGCGGGCGAGAGAGCCACCGATAGGGTTAATTTTCATTTTCACGCATCCTCCGTCGGGCATCGAGTCAAAATGTGAGAAGTAGTCGGTGTTTTCGGGCGACGACACTTCAGGCGACTCGGCGCCATCGGTGCGCGAGCAACTGCATCCTTCCATGAAGAGAGCCAAGGGCGAAAATAGCAGCAGGCATGCAATGATTGATTTCATCAGCTAAAGTAAATAAATATATAAATTAAGGTGTAAAATTAGTGAATTGTCGCCTAACCGCAAAAAAACAGACGGCATTACTTGTCACAAGCTCTGCCGTCCTTCCATTCATGAGAAATCTATCTACTATTATATGATGGATTCTATTGAATGCTTAGAAAATTAATAGTTGAGTTGTATTAACATTGAGGTTTGTATAATTTCATTGCGCAAGTATAGCTATTTTGATTTGATTTGCATAATAAAATTGCATTAATTTTTCATTTTATGCTTAAAAACATGTTTTACGGTAAAATATAGGTGCAAAAATACCCTGTTGAAGGAAACGTGACAGTCAAAATGGTTGTCGACTTAATAGCCTCCCGCCCGGCATGGTGGCAGTCAGCGTGAAAACAAATGTGACGGTTATGGAAAAATTTCCTTAATGGCTTGTGGCAGTAAGTAAAAAACCTTAAATTTGCATGGTGAACAATAGCTACAATAAAAATTCATTAATATATTAATTTCTAATTTCAAAACTACTATGTGGTTAACAAGCTCATCTATAGGGCGTAAATTGGTCATGGCCATCACCGGTGCATGTCTCGTCCTATTCGTTACTTTTCACTGCTTGATGAACGCAGTAGCAATCGTGTATCCGTCGGCCTACAACGTGATATGCGAGTTCCTCGGGGCAAACTGGTATGCGCTGATTGCTTCCGCAGGTCTTGCCCTGCTATTCATTTTGCACATTATCTATGCTGTGTGGCTTACCCTGCAAAACCGCAAGGCACGTGGTAACGACCGTTACAATGTGTCAAAGAAACCCGCAACAGTAGAGTGGTCGTCTCAAAACATGCTCGTGCTCGGAATCGTGATCCTCGCGTTCCTCGTCGTTCACCTGATTCAATTCTGGGCAAAGATGCAGCTTCAGGAAATCCGTGGTGCTGAAGGCGTGCTTCCTCCTTCAATGGGTACACTCTTCATCCAGGAGGCATTCTCCTCCGTATGGACTCCGATTATCTACATCATCGGTTTCGTTGCACTTTGGTTCCACATGAATCATGGTTTCTGGTCGATGTTCCAGTCGGCAGGATGGAATAACATTACCTGGCTTCCCCGCCTTAAGAAGATTGCCTGCTGGTGGACTTCAATCGTTGTGCTTGTCTTCATTGCACAGGCTATCGTGTTCACAGTCAATGCCAACAACGATTTCTATAAGAAGGATACCACTCTCCGTGAACAGTACAAGGAAGTGATGGGCGACGTGGTAGGCATACCTGTTGACCGCTTCAAATATGATGATTTCTCAACCACGGTTCGTGAGCATGTCTCACAACTTCAGGGGCTTCTTGCTCAGCCGCAGCAGGCTATGCAGGTAGGTGCCACCGAGGAAATGCTTAACACCGAGATTGCCCGTTTTGAGCCGGTAATCAGCCTCCTTGACTATCTTGAAGACACTCCCGCTACTACCGTTAATGTTCAACCTGAAAATTAATTTGCGATATGGATTTAACTAAAGAAAACGTGAAAGTGATGAATCCGGCTGATTCAAAAATCCCGGAAGGTCCTGTCGCTGAGAAGTGGACCAACTACAAGGCTCATCAGAAACTTGTCAATCCCGCCAACAAGCGTCGTCTTGATATCATTGTTGTCGGTACCGGTCTTGCAGGTGCGTCTGCCGCCTCTACTCTTGCCGAGATGGGCTTCAACGTGCTTAACTTCTGTATTCAGGACTCACCCCGCCGCGCTCACTCCATCGCTGCACAGGGTGGTATAAACGCAGCCAAGAATTATCAGAACGACGGCGACTCCGTGTACCGTTTGTTCTATGACACTGTAAAGGGCGGTGACTATCGTGCCCGTGAAGCAAACGTATATCGTCTTGCCGAAGTGTCCAACAATATTATCGACCAGTGTGTCGCACAGGGTGTACCTTTCGCACGTGAATACGGCGGTCTGCTTGCCAACCGTTCATTCGGTGGCGCACAGGTGTCGCGTACTTTCTATGCAAAGGGTCAGACCGGTCAGCAGCTCCTTCTCGGTGCTTACTCTTCGCTCAACCGTCAGATTAATCTCGGCAAGGTAAAGAGCTACAACCGTTATGAGATGCACGATGTAGTGATGATTGACGGCAGGGCTCGCGGTATCATCGCCAAGAACCTCGTTACAGGTAAGTTTGAGCGTTTCGCCGCTCACGCAGTGGTTATCGCCACCGGCGGTTACGGCAATGCTTACTTCTTGTCGACCAACGCCATGGGATGTAACTGTAGCGCGGCTATGGCTTGCTACCGCAAGGGCGCATATTTCGCTAACCCCGCTTACGTGCAGATCCATCCTACTTGTATCCCCGTTCACGGCGACCAGCAGTCTAAGCTTACGCTTATGTCGGAGTCGCTCCGTAACGACGGTCGTATCTGGGTGCCCAAGAAACTTGAGGATGCCAAGAAACTCCAGTCGGGCGAAATCAAGGGTTCCGATATCCCCGAGGCTGACCGTGACTATTATCTTGAGCGCCGTTATCCGGCATTCGGTAACCTCGTTCCCCGTGACGTGGCTTCCCGCGCTGCCAAGGAGCGCTGCGACAAGGGTTTCGGTGTTAACAATACCGGTCTTGCCGTGTTCCTTGACTTCAGCGATGCTATCAACCGTCTCGGTCTTGACACAGTGCGTCAGCGCTACGGCAACCTTTTCGACATGTATGAGGAGATTACCGATGTTAACCCCGGTGAAGTCGGCAAGGAAATCAACGGAGAGACTTACTACAACCCGATGATGATTTTCCCCGCCATCCACTACACTATGGGTGGTATCTGGGTTGACTATGAGCTTCAGACTTCTCTCAAGGGTCTTTTCGCTATCGGTGAATGTAACTTCTCCGACCACGGTGCCAACCGTCTTGGCGCGTCAGCCCTCATGCAGGGCCTTGCCGATGGTTATTTCGTGCTCCCCTATACAATCCAGAACTATCTTTCCGACCAGATTACCGTTCCTCGTTTCTCTACCGATACTCCTGAGTTTGACGAGGCTGAAAAGAAGTGTATCGAGGCTCAGGAAAGCTTCCTGAAGATTCAGGGTAACCGCTCTGTCGACTCAATCCACAAGGAACTCGGTCACATCATGTGGGAATATGTGGGTATGGCACGTACCAAGGAAGGTCTTACCACTGCGCTTGAAAAGCTCAAGGCTCTCCGCAAGGAGTTCCAGACCAATCTTTATGTCCCCGGAACTGCCGAGGGCATGAACATCGAGCTTGACAAGGCATTCCGCCTAAACGACTTCATAACCATGGGCGAGCTTGTCGCTTACGATGCGCTCAACCGTAATGAGAGCTGCGGCGGTCATTTCCGCGAAGAGTATCAGACTGAGGAAGGCGAGGCTAAGCGCGACGACGAGAACTACTTCTATGTATCGTGCTGGGACTACCAGGGAAGCGACGACAAGGCTCCTGAACTTATCAAAGAGCCGCTCCACTATGAGGCTATAAAGGTACAGACCCGTAACTATAAGTCGTAATTTTCACAACATTAAGAAAAGTAAACTCAAATGGCAAATATAACTGTTCAACTTAAGGTGTGGCGTCAGGCCGGACCGAAGGAAAAAGGCGAGTTCAAGACTTATACGGTTGAGACCGACACCGATACCTCTTTCCTTGAAACTCTCGACATACTCAACGAGCAACTGGTGGCTAAGCATGAAGAGCCTATCGCTTTTGACCATGACTGCCGCGAAGGTATCTGCGGTATGTGTTCACTCTATATCAACGGACACCCCCACGGTCCCGCTACCGGTGCCACTACATGTCAGCTCTACATGCGCCGTTTCCACGACGGAGAGGTAATCACTGTCGAGCCTTGGCGTTCAGCTGCGTTCCCGGTAATCAAGGACCTTATGGTCGACCGCAACGCATTTGATAAGATTCAGCAGGCAGGCGGTTACGTGTCGTTCAACTGCGGCGGCGCACAGGATGCCAACTGTCTGCCCATTTCCAAGGTAAACGCTGACCTCGCTATGGATGCCGCTACATGTATCGGCTGCGGTGCGTGTGTCGCTGCTTGTAAGAATGGCTCGGCAATGTTGTTCGTGTCAGCTAAGGTAAGCCAGTTTGCCCTTCTGCCCCAGGGTCAGGTTGAGCGCGCCCGTCGTGCCCGTGCCATGGTCAAGAAGATGGACGAACTTGGATTCGGTAACTGTACCAACACCGGTGCTTGCTCGGCAGAGTGCCCGAAAAACATCTCGCTCAGCAACATCGCCCGTCTTAACCGCGAGTTCATCAAGGCTAAACTCAAAGATTAATCTGTCACTACAGATACTTGTTTCCCACACCCCGGCGGCTTTGCTGCCGGGGTGTGTTGTGTTTAAAAATTCATTTATCCTTTTTGTCAAGATTATTTTGTGTATTTTGACGATTGACGTAATTTTGTGGCTGAATAAATAATAAACGCTATCTCATACGGCAATGAAATTTTCACCTAACAGTATCTGGCTGTCATCCAAGGACTATGTGATTATTGTCTTCGGATTGTTGATATATGCTTTCGGTTTCTGTGCATTCGTGCTTCCTGAAAAAGTCGTTATAGGCGGACTTGTCGGTCTCGGCTCAATAGTCTACTTCCTCACGGGCATACCGGTCGCAATCACTTCGTATGGTTGCAATCTTGCGTTGCTTGCCATAGCTTATAGGGTTGTCGGAAAACAGTTTGTGATACGCACAATCTTCGGGGCGACTGTCATAAATTTCTTTATAGGTGTACTTCAGCCCTTTTTCCCGGAACCTCTCATCGCGCAGCAGACTTTCATGAACATAATTATAGGAGGTGTGCTTTGTGGTGTAGGCATAGGTCTTGCGTTCACCCATAACGGTTCTACCGGTGGCACGGATATAGTCGCAGCCATGGTGTCGAAACACAGTAATGTTTCGATAGGCAGAATGATGATTTACTGCGACTTTTTTATCATATCGTCAAGTTTCCTCATCTTCCATCAGATAGACAATGTGGTCTATGGTCTTGTGGTGACCTTCCTTGCCTCGTTCATGGCTGACCAGATTATCAATACCACCCGTCAGGCTGTCCAGTTCACAATAATCTCGGCACATTGGGAAAAGATAGCCGATGCCATCAATAATGAGGCACGTCGCGGGTGTACGGTGCTTGAGGGAATGGGCTGGTATTCAAAACATCCGGTTAAGGTGCTTCTGGTCATGTGCCGTAAGATTGAGTCCGTGACCATATTCCGTATAGTCAAGTCGATTGACAAGAATGCATTTATAACTCAGGCAAATGTGAACGGTGTATATGGTCAGGGATTTGACATGGTAAAGCTGAAGATGAAAGATGGTAAAGGAGTGAAAGAGAATGACGGGCTTGAACCGCCGGCAGCGGCAGTGCCTCATGATTCTGCTCAATGAGCCTCATTAAGACTTTTTATAAATTATAGTGCCGTTAAATTTAAGGTTTTTTGGCGTTTATTGCCGAATATTTACTAACTTTGCAGCCTGCAAAATTGTGAGACAGGCAGTTGCCGCTCTGCGCAGGTAAACGCAAAAAGCTACTATTAGATAATTATGAAGCTATTACAAGCTAAACTTGACAAGTATCAGGAACCGCAGAAAGCCAAGGCTTTAGGCATTTATCCTTATTTCCGTGCAATATCAAGCGAACAGGATCCCGAAGTGCTGATCAATGGCAAGAAAGTGCTGATGTTCGGCTCTAACTGCTATACAGGTCTTGTGAATCACCCCAAGGTAAAAGAAGCTGCGATAGAAGTTATAAAGAAGTATGGTACCGGATGTGCCGGGTCGCCGTTTCTTAACGGTACTCTCGACATTCATAAAGAGCTTGAGGCGCGTCTTGCCGCATACGTAGGCAAGGAGGATGCCATGATATACTCTACAGGCTTCGAGGTTAATCTCGGCGTCGTGTCTACTCTTACTGGAAGAGAAGATTACATACTTTTTGACGAGCAGGACCATGCATCGATAATCGACGGTCGGCGTCTTTCATTCTCGCAGGCTTTGAAATACAAGCACAATGACATGGAGTCGCTGGAGGCACAGCTTAAGAAGTGTGAGCCTGACAAAGTAAAACTGATTGTTACCGATGGTGTCTTCTCCATGGAAGGCGATGTTGCGAATCTTCCCGAAATTGTGCGTCTTGCCAAGAAATACGATGCTACAATCATGGTCGATGAGGCTCACGGTATCGGTGTATTCGGTCGTGGCGGTCGCGGTGTATGTGATCATTTCGGTGTAAGTGACGACGTAGACCTGATTATGGGCACATTCAGCAAGTCGTTTGCGTCGCTCGGCGGATTTATTGCGACCGACAAGGAGATTACCAATTTCCTTCGTCATCATTCACGCTCTTACATATTCACCGCATCGATTACTCCCGCTTCGACTGCGGCAGTGATGGCGGCTCTTGACATAATGGAGAGTGAACCTGAGATTCAGGAACATCTTTGGGAACTGACTAATTTCGCTCTTGACGGATTCCGTCAGATGGGTTGCGAGATCGGTCACACATCTACTCCGATTATCCCGCTTTTCATCCGTGACAATAACAAGACTTTCGCAATCACCCGCGACCTTCTCGAAGAGGGTATATTTGTCAATCCTGTTGTTTCGCCTGCCGTTGCGCCTCAGGATACTCTCATCCGCTTCAGCCTTATGTCTACCCATACCAAGGCACAGGTCGAGACTGCGCTTGAAAAGATTCAGAAAGTATTCAAGGCTTACGGTATCATTGCATAATATCAGGAGCCATTCTGTAGATATAAAATATCCCTGCTGCGTGAGGCGGCAGGGATATTTTTTTGTCTGAAATGAAAATTTTTCTGCAAAAATTTTGTTTATATCAATATTATTTCTAACTTTGTAATAATTCTAAAAATTATAGACTTTCTATTATGGATATGACAACACGAGCTACTGAATATTTGCAACGACACGGGGTGCGACCCTCTGCCCAGCGTATAGCCGTGACGCGTTTCATGATGGAAAATCCGGTTCATCCTTCTGCAGAAATGATTCATGGCGCACTTGTAAAGGAGATGCCTACATTGTCGCTTGCCACGGTGTACAACACTCTGCGGGTGCTCGTCGACACCGGTGCTGTGACGATGCTGAATGTCGATACCCGCAATTCGCGTTACGACCTTATAATGTCGCCTCACGCTCATTTCTGTTGCCGTAAATGCGGCAATCTTTACGACGTGCCGCTTGCAATGACACCGGTTGCGATGTCGCAGGCTGCCGATATGGGAGGATTTGTAATTGAGGATGTCGATGTTTGCTACCACGGTGTATGTGGTAAGTGCACCGCGTCATGAATTAAAGAAACAGACTTTAATTAACCAAATTCGTATAACTATCTAAATTTAAACAAAATGGCAAAGAAATTTATTTGTACTGTATGTGGATACGTTCATGAAGGTGATCACGCTCCTGAAAAGTGCCCGGTATGCGGTGCTCCCGCAAGCAAGTTCAAAGAACTCGATGAGACTGCTGACCTCGTTTTCGTTACCGAGCATGAAATCGGTTCAGCAAAGGGTTGCGACGAGGAGATGATTAAGGACCTTACCGCTCATTTCAACGGTGAGTGTGGAGAAGTAGGCATGTATCTTGCCATGTCTCGTCAGGCTGACCGTGAAGGCTATCCCGAAATCGCAGAGGCATTCAAGCGTTATGCTTTTGAAGAAGCTGAGCATGCTGCAAAGTTTGCTGAACTCCTTGGCGAGGTAGTTTGGGATACCAAGACTAACCTTGAGAAGCGTATGGCTGCCGAGGCTGGTGCCAACGAAGACAAGATGCGTATCGCACGTCGTGCAAAGGAACTCGGTCATGACGCTATCCATGACACAGTTCACGAAATGGCAAAAGACGAGGCTCGTCATGGACAGGGCTTCCAGGGTCTCTACAACCGTTTCTTCAAGAAATAAGCAGTTTGATTCTAATTGAGAAAATAAGGGGTGGTATTTGCATATACCGCCCCTTTGTCATTTAAGACTATTCCCCGGGTGTTTGATTTAAGAAGTCCGGAAGTTTTCTCGAACCGAATAGGCAATAAAAAGAGGGATGTGTCGAATATTCGACACATCCCTTTCTTGTAATCTTTAAGTAAACAGCGGCTTACTTGCGGATACCAAGCTCTTTCTGGGCGATGATGGCACGATAGCGGTTGATGTCCTTCTTGATAAGATAATCAAGGAGGCGACGACGCTTACCTACCAAAGCCTTAAGAGCGCGCGCAGTAGTATAATCTTTGTGATTTGACTTGAGGTGTTCAGTCAAATGAGCAATACGAACCGAGAATAATGCTATCTGAGCTTCAGGTGAGCCAGTATCAGTCTTGCCCTTACCGTATTTCTCAAAGATGTTTACTTTTTCTTCAGAATTTAGGTGCATTCTTAATGAAATTAAATGTTAATAAATATACAGTTGCTCTAAAGAGCGCACAAAGTTAGTCATTTCTGTTGAAATGTCAAAAACTTAGTCAAGGTTTTTGTCTTTCGACGGATTGCGGTAATGGATTTTGCCTTCGATATACTCCTGTGTGGCGATAAGTGTGGGCTTGGGGAGCTTTTCGTAGTAACGTGAAATCTCGATTTGCTCACGGTTTTCTGAAATTTCCTCAAGGTTGTCATTGAGTGAAGCAAACTCCTGCAATTTCTTTTCAAGGTCATGCTTCATTTCTCCGGCTATCTGGTTGGCGCGCTTTGCGATGATGCACACTGTTTCGTAGATGTTGCCGGTGTCCTGCGACATCTTGGTGAGGTCGCGGGTGGTGGTTGTGAGAGGTGCGTTGGATTTCTTGTAGTCCATTATATTAATTATTTATTCGTTTACGTATTTGCTGGCAATCTTCATGATGTTGTCTGCTTCCTTGCGGTTGGAGGTGTCGGGGTAGTTGTTGATGAATGAATAATATTCATCGATTACCTCGCGGAAGCGGTCGGCTTTCTTTTCCTCGACGCTCTGTGCAGCTTCCTGGTAACGTGATTTCAGAATCAGCATTTCCAGTTCTTCCTTGTACTTTGAATAGGGATAATTCTTTATCGCGTTACGTGCAACGATTACCGCCGACTCATAGTTGTTGCCCATGTAATTGCCGAGATTATAGTAAAGCTGGGCGTTCTGCAGCTCTTTAAGCGTCAGCTTGTCCTGAAGCTCAAATATCGCGTTTTGAGCCACGGGCACCTTGTCGCTCTTCGGGAAATAGTCAAGGAAAGCCTGAAGCTCTTCTATTGCCTTTATTGTGCCGCTCTGGTCGAGCTGTGCTTCGGGGGAGTCGAGATACCATCCGTAACCCGAATAGAAACGTGCCATTTCAGCAAATTTACCCTTTGGGTAGCGGGTATAGTAGGTATGGAAATATGCCGACGAGTTGATGTAGTCCTTGTTCTCATACAGGCTGAGTCCCAGCAGATATAGCGATTCTTCCGCATTTTTTGTCCCTTTCATGGTAGCGACTATGTCCTGCAACACGGTTGCTGCCTGGGTATATTTCTTCTGGTCAAATGCCTTTCGGGCGTATGCAAGCTTTGCCTCGTTGTCAGTGCTCTTAAGAATGCGGTTATACTCGCCACATGACGACACGACGGAGAGCATCAGCAGTGAAAGTGTTATATAAATGTATTTACGCATATATGCTATCGAATATTCAAGCTGCAAAGTTAATAATAAATCGCGTGATTTTGTAAAAAACGGGCATTTTTTTGACTGACATCTTCTTTTAACTCAATTTGACCGACAATTTTGGATGTTGACAACCCTTGTTTCGCCTTTTTTAATTAATTTTGCGCTTGATTGGTATAGTATTGCATGGCGCGATACTTTCGATTAACTAAAAAAGATTTGATATAGTGGAAGAGTCATCAAAACAAAATAATGGGAATTTTATAAAGAAACATCCGATATTGTTTAACTTTCTGCTGATATTGCTTGCCGGATGCGGGGTGGTATGGATTACCCTTGTGTGGCTCGATATCTGGACCGACCACGGAAAGTATGAGGTGGTTCCCAACATGAAAGGGCTTTCTTACGAACAGGCGGCTACTGCATTGCGTACTGCCGGTCTTGAGCCGGAGCTTTCCGACTCGATATATGATGACAAGACGCGTCCCGGTACTGTGCTTGAACAGTCGCCGAGGGCAAACACCAAGGTTAAACCGGGTCGTACGGTGTACCTTACCGTAAACGCTTTCACTCCTAAAATGATTTCAGTGCCCGACCTTGCCGACATGTCGTTGCGCCAGGCGCGATCTACGCTTGAAGGTCTTGGCATCAAGAATATACGCGAGCATTATGTTGTCAGCGAATACCGTGACCTGGTGCTTGCCGTCAAGTTTAACGGCATAACCCTTCAACCCGGGGCACGTATTCCGGCTTCGGCGACCGTGACTCTCGAGGTAGGGGAGGGCATTGCCGGGGAGACCGACAGTCTGACTGTAGCCGAGGCGATACTCGGTGATGAGGAGGCGGCTGAACTCGATATCAATTAATAAACGCGACCGGTCGATATGGAAGAGGAGATTATTATGCCCGACACGCTGTATGAAGGCGTTCCCGACAGCCTCGCGCCGTTAGATGATGACGAGACCGAGGATGACGGAAACGGTCTTTATGAGCATTTCCGGTTTGTTGCCGACAAGGGACAGCAGTTGCTGCGTGTCGACAAGTTCCTTGTGGCGCGACTTGAAAAGTCGTCGCGTAACAGGGTGCAACAGGCTGCTGATGCGGGGTGCATCCTTGTCAACGGTAAGCCGGTAAAGTCTAATTATCGTGTGAAGCCGCTCGATGTCGTCACTGTGGTGATGGATCGTCCGCGTTATGAACTTGAGATAATCCCCGAGGATATACCTCTTGATATTGTGTATGAGGATGAACATCTGTTGGTTGTGAATAAGCCCGCTGGACTTGTCGTGCATCCCGGTCACGGCAATTATCACGGCACATTGGTCAATGCGCTCGCCTGGCATTTCAAGGATAATCCTGACTACGATGTCAACGACCCGCGTATGGGGCTTGTACACCGTATCGACAAGGATACCTCAGGACTGCTTGTGGTGGCGAAAACCCCCGATGCCAAGACCCACCTCGGCAAGCAGTTTTTCAACAAGACCACCAAGCGCGAGTATGTGGCAGTCGTGTGGGGGCGCCCTGCGCCTCCCGATGGCAGGATTGAGGGTAACATAGGCAGAAATCCCAAAGACCGATTGCAGATGGCTGTCTTTCCCGACGGTGACCAGGGAAAACATGCCGTGACTCATTATACGACGATAGAGCCGCTCGGATATGTCACTGTTGTGAAATGTGTACTTGAGACCGGACGGACTCATCAAATACGCGTTCACATGAAGCATATCGGTCATCCGCTGTTCAATGATGCCCGTTATGGAGGTGATGTGGTGTTGCGCGGTACCACTTCCTCTAAATACAGGCAGTTTATAGCTAATTGTTTTGCCGTGTGTCCGCGTCAGGCACTCCACGCCCGTACACTCGGATTCGTGCATCCCGCTACCGGTGAGGAGATGTTTTTCAGTGCTCCCGTTCCCGATGACATGACCGCGCTTATAGACCGTTGGCGTAAATACGACACTACCGAACAGTCGTAGATTTGCGCTGAGGTTGATTAACCTATTGAATTTAATTATTGACTCAGAAAAACAGAAAAAATAATATAGTTATGATACAGGATCCAAAACCATTTGAGGACATAGCTCCATATCCCGACAGTATGTTTCACGAGAAGATGCAGCATCTTGTCAAGGAGCCGGGATTTGAACATGCCGTAAAATGGGTGTTACCCCAGGTTGATTTCAAGGAATTGTGTGACAATCTCCTTCAGGTACAGGATAAAGATACATTCCAGCATAAGATAATGTGGCCATTCCTTGAGATGCTTGCCGATAAGACCACTTCGGGACTGACCATCGACGGGATAGAACATATAGATAAGGATAAGGCTTATACATTTATCACCAATCACCGTGATATAGTGCTCGATACGTCATTTCTGAATCTATGTTTCTTACGTGCCGGTTATCCTACAACTCAGGTGGCGATTGGTAATAACCTGCTGATTTATGAGTGGATAAGCGATTTGGTGAGACTTAATAAGAGCTTTATCGTGAAGCGCGACCTTCCCAAGGTGAAAGCACTTGAGGCGGCAAAGGAACTGTCGGGATACATTCATTATACCGTAGGCGAGGAAAAGCAGTCAGTGTGGATTGCCGAACGTCAGGGCAGGAGCAAAGACTCGAGCGACCTCGCGCAGGATTCATTGATAAAGATGCTCGGTCTTGCCGGTGATGGTGAATTCCGTGATAATCTCAAGGAAATCAATCTTCTTCCGGTGTCTATCTCCTACGAGTATGACCCTAACGACTATCTTAAGGCGCGTGAGTTCCTGTTGCGTCGCAACGACCCGGAATTCAAGAAGACTCAGCGCGACGACCTGTTTGCGATGGAGACCGGACTTCTCCAGCCGAAGGGCAGGGTGCATTTCTCCGTAGGCAGTCCGGTGAATCCCATGATTGATGCGATTCCGGATGATGCCGACAAGAGTCAAGTGGCGCGTGATGTGTGTCATATTGTCGACTGTCAGATTCATTCAGGCTACATGATTTTCCCCATAAATTATATCGCTTTCGATAAACTTTGCCATACAAAGCAGTTTGCCGACAAGTACACGCCTGAAGAAGAACACGAGTTTGAGCGTTACATCAAATCGCAACTTGAAAAAGTCGATGTGCCTGAACTAACCGAGGAGGATAATGGTTTCTTATACGAAATGATGCTTACAATGTATGCAAATCCGCTAAAAAACAAGATTTATGCTGAATCTTGCGGACCTGATACGGTCGGTAAGTGAGAGACCTGACATTCTTTGGATGATATGACACTATGAGGTTGCCGTTATTGATTATGATTATACTTATGATAGTCAACGTGTTTGTTGACTATTATATCTGGCGTCGTATAACTGCCGTGGCGCGGCGTCGTTTCTGGGGCGTGGCATACGCGTGGAGTTCGCTTCTTTGCCTCCTGTTTTTGATAGTGACGGTATGTTTGCCCAGACGTAGCGGCAGCGACGGGATGCTGGTGTGTATAATGTGGATGTTGTATGCTTATTTCTCGATTTATATACCCAAATATTTTTTCTGCCTCATAAGTTTTATCGATTATCTGCCGAGGCTTTGGCACGGCAGGAGATGGAGGTGGGCGTCAATCACCGGCGCGGTTGTCGCGTTGGTTGTCTTTGCCGTTATGTGGTGGGCGGCTCTCATTAACCGCACGTCTGTGCAAATAAATTATGTTGAGGCTGAGTTTGACAATCTTCCGGAGCAGTTTGACGGATACCGCATAGCGCAATTTTCCGATTTTCACGTAGGAACCTATGGCACTGATACAACCTTTGTCAGTGAGGTTGTCGACGTGATTAATAATCAGGGTGCCGATGCCATAATGTTTACAGGCGATATCGTGAATCGCCGCACTGACGAGCTGTTGCCTTTTACCGGCGTTCTCTCACGCCTTGATGCACCGGACGGGGTATATTCTATCCTGGGTAATCATGATTATGGTGATTACAGTACGTGGGAGAGCGATGCTGCAAAGCAGGACAATATGAACTTAATGTGCCGTCTGCAGAAAAAAATGGGATGGCGCATGCTTAATAACGAGACTGAATTTATACGCCGCGACGGTGATTCGATAGCTGTGGTTGGCGTTGAGAATTGGGGTGACCCTCCCTTCACGGTATATGGCGACCTCGACCTGGCATATCCGCAGCAAAGCGACAGCACATTCAAACTGCTCCTTAGCCATAATCCAGCCCATTGGGTAGAGAAAATCGCTGATAATGATACTGTAAATATCGGGCTTACTCTGTCGGGTCACACCCATGCCATGCAGATGGAGGTTGCCGGTGTATCACCTGCGGCTTGGCGTTATCCTACATGGGGCGGTGAATACAATGACAGTACGCTACGGCATAAACTTTATGTCAATATCGGGATTGGCACAGTCGCCATCCCTGCGCGTATAGGCGCGACACCTGAAATTACGGTCATAACCCTGAAAAAGACGCATAAATAAAAACATATACATATTATCTTCTTCATAAAACATGAGCAGTGAGCTTTTTTCTATTATAGCCGGAGAGATGAGTGTGCTCCGCAAGCAGGTCTCGGCAACAGTAAAACTTCTTGACGACGGAGCCACAATACCTTTTATAAGCCGCTACCGCAAGGAGGCTACAGGTGGTCTTGATGAAGTGGCTATACATAATATTCAACTCCGTTATGAGGCATTGTCGGCGCTCATGAAGAGAAAAGAGGTGATACTCGCCACGATAAAAGAGCAGGAAAAGCTTACTCCGGAGTTGCAGAAGAAGATTGAAGAGACACTTGACCCGTCGGTGCTTGAGGACTTGTATCTCCCTTATAAACCTCATCGGCGTACACGTGCGGTGATGGCGGCAGAAAAAGGGCTTGAGCCGCTTGCCCGCATGATAATGGCGCAGAATCTCGACAGTGTGGCGAAGGCTGCGAAGAAGTTTGTCAAAGGAGAGGTTGCCGATGAAAAGGAAGCGGTGGCAGGTGCGCAAGATATAATTGCCGAGTGGATGAGCGAGAGTGAGAAGGCGCGCTCCATAGTGAGGTCGCGTTACCAGCGCAATGCCGTTGTGTCGGCTAAGGTTGTCGCCGGAAAGGAAACCGAGGGCAGCAATTACAAGAACTATTTCGATTTCAGCAGTCCGCTGCGTATGGTCACCTCCCATCGTCTGCTTGCCGTGATGCGTGGAGAGGCGGAAGGATTCCTGAAGATGAATGTCTCTATTGATGATGAGGAGATGATTGACCGCCTGTCGCGCCTTTTTGTAAAACCGGGAGCGAGCGAGGAGGTTGCCGCAATTATAAAGTCAACCGTAAAAGACAGCTATCGACGACTTATACGCCCGTCGATAGAGACTGAAGTACTCGCGTTGTCAAAGGCGAAGGCTGACGACGGCGCGATTGCCATGTTTGCCGACAATGTGCGCCAGTTGCTTCTTGCTCCGCCGTTGGGTCACAAGCGTGTGCTTGCCATTGACCCGGGATTCCGTACCGGATGTAAGGTGGTGTGCCTTGACGAACAGGGCAATCTTCTTCACACTGAGGTCATATATCCCAATCCACCGCAGAATGATTTCCACGGTTCGGCATTTAAAGTGAGCCGTCTGGTGGAGTCCTACCGTATAGATGCCATTGCTGTCGGTAACGGTACGGCAAGTCGGGAGACTGAAAACTTTCTGTCATCTATACGCTATCCACGGAAAATACAGGTGTTTGTGGTTAGTGAGAATGGTGCGTCGGTCTACTCCGCCTCTAAGATAGCGCGCGATGAATTCCCCGACTATGATGTCACGGTACGCGGGGCTGTTTCAATCGGGCGCAGGCTCATAGATCCTCTTGCCGAATTGGTGAAAATCGAGCCTAAATCTATCGGGGTAGGACAGTATCAGCACGATGTCGACCAGACAAAGCTGAAGGAGGCTCTCAACTATACCGTGGAGAGTTGTGTAAATTCGGTCGGGGTAAATGTAAATACAGCCTCGAAAGAGTTGCTTTCCTATGTGTCGGGTATCGGTCCGTCGCTTGCTTCAAATATAGTCGCTTATCGTGCCGAACATGGCGATTTCAAACGTCGCGAAGATTTGCTTGATGTGCCGCGAATGGGGGAGAAGGCTTACCAGCAATGTGCCGGATTCCTCAGGATACCCGGAGGGGAGAATATCCTTGACAATACGGCGGTGCATCCGGAGCGTTATGAACTTATCGGACGCATAGCATCCGACAATCGTTGCACGGTTGACAATCTCGTCAAAAATCCGAAGTTGCTGAACGAGCTTGACCTCACTCCCTATGTGGACAAGAATGTCGGGCTTCCCACGTTGACCGATATTGTGCTTGAACTTGAAAAACCTGGAAGAGACCCGCGTGCAACGGTGGAAGTGATGGAGTTTGACGACAAGGTGCGCGATATCAAGGACCTCTCGATAGGCATGGAACTCAACGGTATCGTTAACAACATCACTGCATTCGGGTGCTTTGTCGACCTCGGACTGCATGAAAACGGGCTCGTACACATTTCGCAGCTTTGTGACCGTTTTGTATCCAATCCTGCCGAGGTCGTTTCGCTCCATCAGCATGTACGCGTCAAGGTTATTGACATTGATTATGAGCGTGGTCGCATAGCATTAACCATGAAAGGCATTCCGCAGGGATGACAACCGTGATTGTAAGCCTCGGCAGCAATGCTCCTGACCGAGAAGAACGCATGGCGGGGGCTATGAAATGGCTGGCGACTGTGATTGTCGGCGCGAGATTCTCCTGCGTATATGAGACTCCTGAATACAGCGGACGATACCCGGCTTATTTTAATTGTGTTGCCGAAGGGACGACAGCGATTGATGCCGATACGCTTAACGTCATGCTGAAAGAATATGAACGAAGTGCCGGGCGCACCCCTGAGTCAAAACTGACAGGTATAGTGCCTATCGATATTGATATCGTGGAATACGGTGAGAGACTGTTACGTCCCGTGGAGTTTGAGCGCGAGTATTTTGCTATCGGTTACAGGCAGCTGAGGGACAAGGATGTCTAATACTCGATTTTATCGTTCTTTTCCGCCCAGAGTTCAAATGCCTTGATGGCGTTCTTTCTTGCTACATGGATGCATGGTATGGCACGTTCATCAGGCTTCTTGTCTATTTCTTTGTAGATGAAGCTGTCGCTGAAATTTATTCTGTCGGCATCATATTTGGTATTGCCATAATATATGCGTTTCACGCCCGCCCAGTAGAGCGCACTGAGACACATCGGGCATGGTTCGCAGGAACTGTAGACAACGCATCCTTCAAGACGGAAATTGTTTGTCACATGACATGCGCTACGTATCGCGTTCATCTCCGCGTGGGCGGTCGGGTCGTTGGTGCGCGTGACATTGTTGACACCGGTCGCGATTATCTCACCGTCGCGCACTATTACGGCGCCAAACGGTCCTCCTCCGTTTTTCACATTATGTTCGGCAAGTTCGCAGGCGATATCCATGAATCGTTCATCTTCAGGTGTGATAGCGGTATGTGTCATAAGTGCAATAATTTATACAGATATAAATAATAACTATAAATATAACGCACCTGATGCGTTAAAGTTAGGTCGGTTATTCGTGTGATTCCCAGTATTCGTCGGGGATGTCTACCTCTATTATCTCTATTGTCCGCTGTGCCATACGGTAATAAAGGCTGAGTATCCGGTCGGAATAATGCTTGTTTGCAGCCCATCTCCCGTTAAGGTCTTCCCAGGTCGATGCCGAGCCTCGGCTGACATAAGAAAACCTCGGGTCTATTATTGTTTCTCCTGCGGGAAGTTCATCGCGGCTTCCATAGGCATAGAGGTGCTGTATCTGTGCCGTGACTCCCTCCTCGATGCTCTCAAAAGCATGACCGCGCTCCTTGTTGACAGTCACTCCCAGTCCGCAGAAATTATATTGGTCGGAGGTGACTGCCGTGTCATCGGCGAATCGGAACCATCCTGTCTCCAGGATTGCCTGACACAAGGCGATGTCACCTCTCACACCATATTTTTTACCTATATTGTAGTAAGCCTCGGCGATTTCACGCGGAAAACTCTTATTGTGGGTTCTTACAAATTCATACATCCTGTCGACGCTTACTTCGAGGTCGCCGCATATCGGGGTTGCCGCGTTAAGTGTGTACGTGAACGCAGTGATGAATATTAAAAGTATCGCCACAATATGTCGTGTCATTTCGCCCGTTGGTAGAGATAGCGCTTTATGGAGCGCTTCGGAGTCTTTTCAAATTCCTGATAGTAAATTTTCACTTTAGACAGCTGGGAATATGCCGGAAGCTCCTTGTTGAGAGTCTTGATATTCTCGTTCATGATATTTTCCATGTTGTCCATAGGTATGCCGTCTTTAGTTGCCTGGTCCATGTCGGGATATATGAGTGCCACGAGTTTTCCGTCGCCGTCGATTACGATTGATTCGGCTACGTAAGGCATATTGTTGAGCTTCTGCTCGATTTCCTCGGGATAGATATTCTGTCCCGACGGACCGAGTATCATGTTTTTGTTTCGTCCGCGTATGTAGATATATCCGTCTTTATCCATCGTACAAAGGTCGCCGGTATTCATCCACCCGTCTTTCATCACGGCATCGGTGGCATCCTGATTCTTGAAATATCCTTTCATGACATTGGCGCCTTTGACCCATAGTTCGCCGGGGGCGTTTTCCGGATCGGGAGATTCTATTCGACATTCCATACGGTCGACAATCTTGCCGCATGACCCCATACGCTGTATATCCCAGGGGGCGTATGCCACAAGCGGCCCGCACTCAGTCATTCCATAGCCTACGGTGTAGGGGAAGCCTATGCGGCGCAAAAATGTCTCGACATCCTTGTTGAGACCCGCCCCGCCGATAATGATTTCCCGGACATTTCCTCCGAATGCCTCGGTAAGCCCTTTCTTTATCTTTTCAAGCAGCTTGTCGTCGATAAACGGTACATGCAGCAGCACTTTCATCAGCGGTTTGTCAAGAAGCGGGAATACTTTTGTCTTGACAATCTTCTCGATGATGAGCGGCACGGTGACTATAAGCTTCGGACGCACTGTGGCAAACGCGTCAAGTATTATCTTGGGCGACGGGACTCGCGTGAGGAAATATATATGGCATCCTTTTACAAACGGATGGATAAACTCTACAATCAATCCGTACATGTGGGCGAGAGGGAGCATACACACTATCCCGTCGCCCGGCTTCAGGAATGTCACGCCGTCGATACAGAAGCGTATGTTGCTCCAAAGGCTTTCATACGAGAGCATGACTCCCTTCGAGAAGCCGGTTGAACCTGACGTGTAGTTTATTACGGCAACATCGCTTTCTTTCTCCTTGGAATAGACTACATCTTCCGGTGTGAAGCGTTCGGGATATTTTTTGCCGAAAAGCTCGTTGAGACGCTGACGTGCCTCTTTAAGCCGCGTGTTACGCGACATGAGAAGCGAGAAGTCGGATAGGTTGACGACGCCTTCCAATTTTGTCATGGATGCGGGGTCAAGATTTTCCCAGATGGCGTCATCGGTGAAAAAAAGTCTTGCGTCGCAATGTGACACGAGATGATGTATATTGTCGGGCTTGAACTCATGGAGTATGGGTACTGCCACCGCTCCGTAGGTCATTGTCGCGAGAAACGCTACAGCCCATTGTGACGAGTTTTTACCGCATAGCGCTATCTTGTCGCCGCGCTTTATGCCTGCATGTTCATAAAGCAGGTGTAATTTTGCAACTTTGCGCGCGATGTCGCGGTACTGATATGATACACCGTTGAAATCGGTGAGTGCGAGATTTTCCCAATTATTGCGGATTGAATCCTGTATATACTGAATCAGGCTTTTATGCATATTTGTAGTCGAATGATTTAAGATGACAAATATAATACTTTTCTGAGTCTAAACACATTACTTTCCCCAAAAGTTTTCTGTGTCTTTGAGGGGATGGTAGCGCAGGGCGAGGATGCGTTGTGTCGATGGGGTAACTGCGAAGTGACGCGACGCACGCATTCCGGCAATCCAGAGTATAGTGTCGTCACGCGTCAGCAGCCATACGGTGTTCTTTTCATTAACCGGAAGCTTGGCGTCGGAAAATATGTCACTTACAAGTCGTGAGCCTTTCATGCCGAAAGGTGCGATTCTGTCACCTTCCTTCCGGTGGCGCAGCGTAAACACAGGTGACCCTTCGAGTGCCGATGAGTCGAGATACAAAGTGTTGCCGGTGCGGTCGGGCTTGAAGTGGTCGGGGGTAATCCATTCCGCTGTCAGCCATTCAGGGAGAGAGATTGAATCCGCCGGGTCGATTGTCAGTTTTGTGTCAGGATGCATTCTGTTTTCTCCTATAATCAGCTCTCCACGGTTGAGGGTGGCACGATGGGTCGAGGAGAAAAACTGTTTTCCGGAAGCTGTCAGTGAGTTGACGGCTTCCATCATGTCATTTACATGAGTGGCGTTAAACCCGTATGGTTTCAGCATTTCAAAAAGGAGTGCCGGGGCTTGTGGAAATTCACCTGCAAGTCGGGCAATGCTGATTCTGTTGCCGTTTATGAAGCGTGATGCGGCATCGTTGACAAGCGTGTCAAATAGCGTGGCGGTGTCGCGGAGATTGTGCAGTGTCGTGGCGAGCCCTTTGTCGGCATCGGAAAATTCCCGGCGAAGCTCCGGCAGTATGATATTGCGGAGCTTGTTGCGCTTCACGTCGCTTATAAGGTTTGTGCTGTCGGTCACATACGGAATCTTTTTATCGGAAAGGAAAGCCTCGACTTCCTTTCTTCTGCAGTCAAGCATGGGACGGATAAAGATGCCGTTGCGGTACTTCATGCCTGTAAGCCCGGTGATTCCGGTGCCCCGGAGAAGATTTAGCAGGAGAGTCTCGATATTGTCGTCGTGATGATGGGCGATTGCCACCGGTATTCCGCCGTATTCTTCCGAAAGCTTGCGAAACCATTCGTAGCGCAGGTCGCGGCAAGCCATCTCGGTCGATACACCATGCTCTTTCTTGTAAGTGTTCACGTCGAAATGCGTCTCCCGGTATTGCGATGCGTATTGCGATGCGACCGATTCGGCATAGCAGCGGTCACGCTCCGACTCTTCGCCGCGAAGATGAAAGTCGCAGTGGGCGGCGATACAGTCATATCCCGATTCATGAAGCACGACAAGAAGGGCTACCGAGTCGGCACCCCCGCTCAGTGCCACAATCACTTTTGAGGCATGAGGAAGGAGTCTGTTGCGTTCTATACAGCCGCTTACTTTTCCGATAAAATCATTCATAGAGGCAAATGTAGTGAAAAGTTCGCGGAAATAGGCGACTGCCTGTTGTTAATTTATCCCGCCACCGAGGGCATGATATAAATTTATGACAGCCTGTATGCGGTCGAAGCGTCGTTGCGCAAGGGCCATTTCGGCATCAAGAAGTGTCTGCTGGGCTGTCAGCACTTCAAGATAAGTCGTGTCGGAGTGTCGCATCAACAGTTGGGTCTTGCGTACAGCCTCATTTAGAGTTTCCACCTGACGGGCTGATATCTCAATCTGTGACTTGGCCGTCTGCCATGTGGTCAATGCATCGTTCACTTCCTTGCCGGCATCGAGCAGCGACTGTTGGAACAGCAGCCGTGCTTCCTCCTGTTGTGTCTTGGCTATTTTCAGATTTGCGATATTGGTGCCACGGTTGAACAATGGCTGTGTAAGAGAGCCGATAGCATTAAGCAGCCACTGCCCGGGGTTGGTTACAATTCCACCTCCGTTGTTTGTCCATCCGAGAGTGCCTGAAAGTGTGATGCTCGGATAAAATGCGGCTCTCGCCACATTTGTCGCATAAAAAGCCTGCGCGAGATTCATCTCGGCGTTCCTTACATCGGGTCGGTTGGAAAGCAACTGCAAGGGTACTCCTATTGAAATGGTATCCGGGAAATACGCATCCTCCAAAGTTCCACGTCTGATTGTCTGCGAAGGCATGGCAATAACGGAGGATAAGGCGTTTTCCGTTTCTGAAATGCTTTTGAGGATTGTCAGACGTGAAGCTCCAAGCTCCATTACACTTGACTTTGCCTGCAACACTCCCGCTTCATTGGACATGCCGACTTTTTTCAACGCCTCAAGAGTCTTTACCGTGTTGTGCCAGTTGTCAAGAGTTCTGCCGTTGATTTCAAGCTGTGTGTCAAGCATGACAAGTGTATAATAGCCGATTGCAATTGTTGCGATTAGGCGCGTCTGCACCGCTTGCTTGTAATCCCGGCTTCCCTGCAATGCGGCGGCAGCTCCACGCTTTGCAGCGGTCATTTTGCCGAATATGTCAAGTTCCCAGCTTGCTCCGCCACCGAGATTATAGGTTTTTGCAGTATTGCCGTCATATCGGCTTACCCCGCCTTCAGCTGTAAGTCCCACTGAGGGAAGATATGCCAGTGTTGCCGCTCCCAGAGAAGCTTCCGCCGCTTCCACACGCAGTCGGGCGACATTCAAATCGGCGTTGGCTTTCAATCCTTCCTCTATCAGTGACCGGAGACAGGTGTCGGCGAACATCTCGCGCCACGGCAATGAAGCGATTGTCGAAGTGTCGTTTCCTGCAGGTAAATCACGGTAAAGTCCTTCGGTCGATACCTCCGGTCTGGTATAACGGCTGTAAGTGCCGCACCCGGTAAGCATTAGAAGTGACAATATAATCAATACAGTATTTTTCATCTTTTACGCATTACTCGTTCCTGGATATGTTGAAATACAATGAAAAGCGACGGTACAAGAAACAGCAGTGCCAGTGTACCCACTATCATGCCCCCGATTACACCTGTGGCAAGAGAACGGCTGCCGTTTGCTCCTACCCCGTGTGCAAGCATTAGCGGCACAAGTCCGAATACCATTGCAAGAACTGTCATCAGAATCGGACGCAGACGCACCTTTGCCGCGCTGTATGCCGACTTTACCAGCGACATTCCTTCGGCTCGGCGCTTCTCGGCATATTCGGTGAGCAGAATTGCCGTCTTCGCCAGAAGTCCGATAATCATGATAAGACCGGTCTGCATATAGATATTGTTCTCAAGGTCAAACAGCCATGCAAACAGGAAGCTGCCCATCAGTCCGCATGGCACGGAAAGCAACACCGCAAACGGCACGAAAAGACTTTCGTAGAGGGCACACAATATCAGATATACCAGTATAAAACATAAAATGAAGATAAGCGTGGCGTTGTTGGTTGTCTTGCTCTCCTCGCGTGAGAGGCCTCCGAACTCATAGCCGCATGACGACGGAAGCACCTCCTGCGCAGTCTCGCCGATAGCCTTGATAGCCTGACCGGAGCTGTAGCCGGGTGCCGGAGTGCCGTTGATGGCTATGGCATTGAACAGATTGAAGCGGGTTAGGTCGGAAGGCCCGTTGGTCTTTGTCAAACTTACAAATTGGTTTAGCGGAGCCATCGAGCCGTCAGAAGTGCGCACATACATCATATTCAGCGATTCCGGATTGATACGGTATTCCGACGGTGCCTGCATCGTAACATGATAAAGTTTGGAGAAACGGTTGAAGTCTGACACATAGCCGCCGGTATAGTAGCCCGACAGGGTGGACAGCACCTCTGACGGCGAAACGCCCGACTGCTCGCATTTTGCCGCGTCGATATCCACCCAATATTGCGGATAATCCGTGGCGAAGGAGGAATACACCTCACCGATTTCAGGACGTTGGGACAGTGCCCCAACAAACTTGTCCGCCTCTTTCTTGAAGGTGTTTATATCTCCGCCGGACTTGTCCTGAAGATAAAGCTCGAAACCGTTACCCATTCCGTAACCTGCAATCATAGGGGGCGACATGGCAAACACCGTCGCATCCGGTATATTGGAAGTCCCGGCATATATTTTCTCAATCACATCATCGACCGATTGTCCTTCGTCTTTACGCTCTTTCCAGTCCTTAAGTGTCATGAAATACATTGCCTGCGACGACCCCGAACCATTGAACGAGAAACCGGCAACAGCTCCGTTATATTTAATCTCGCCTATGCTGTCAAGGCTATGGTTTATCCTGTCCATCACTTTTTGGGTCTGTGCCATTGATGACCCCGGCTTGGTGTTCATGCTTACCAGGACAGTGCCGGTGTCCTCTTGAGGGATGAGACCGGTCTTGGTAATGTTCATGAGAATTACCAACAGCACGAGTGAGACACCGATTACGCTCCATAGTAGCCATTTACGATGGACCACATAAAGGACGCCACGCACATATCGGCTGCTCATGCGGCTGAACACTGCGTTGAACGCCTTACGGAAACGTGCAGCGAAATTGTTTTTCGCGTTGCCTTCTTCATCGGTGTAAGGGCGGAGCAACAGTGCGCAAAGAGCTGGGGAGAGTGTGAAGGCATTGATTGCAGATATACCGACCGCCACTGCCATCGTGATGCCGAACTGGGCGTAGAACGACCCGGACGTTCCTCCCATCATCGCCACAGGTATGAATACCGCCATAAATATGATGGTGGAGGTCAATACAGCTGATGACACGCTCTTCATGGCATCGTCGGCGGCAAGCACCGGGGAGCGATATCCCTCATCAAATTTTGCTTGCACCGCCTCTACCACCACTATCGCGTCATCGACCACGGTTCCGATAGCCAGGACAAGGGCAAAAAGCGTCAGAAGATTAATCGAGAAACCAATCAGCGACATGACAGCGAATGTACCGATAATCGAAACAAATATTGAAATTGTTGGAATCAGCGTCGATTTTATATCCTGAAGGAACACATAAACCACAATCACCACAAGCAATATGGCTTCGAGCAACGTGCGTATCACCGAATGTATAGAAGCGTAGAGGAACTTATTTGTGTCAGTAAGCACCACAAATTCCGCGCCCTCCGGCAGACTCTCCTTGATGTCGTCAAGCACCTCGTGTATCTCATTGATTGTGCTTGATGCGTTTGACCCGGCTTTCTGATTTATCATCATCATGGCGGCGGGATGTCCGTTCACCTCCGATGAATAATTATAATATTCATCGCCAAGCTCTACATCCGCCACATCCTTCAGGCGCAGCACATCACCGCCCGGAAGCGATTTGATTACCAGTTCACCGAACTCCTCGGCGGTAGAGTGGCGCCCGCGATATTTCATGGTATATTCATTCGCTGTCTGATGGTTTGCTCCGAAAGAGCCGGTTGCAGCCTCGATGTTCTGTCCTGCGAGCATTGCGGTTATATCATCGGGGATAAGACCGTATTGCGCCATCTTGTCAGGGCGTAGCCATAGACGCATACTGTAGTTGGATCCGAAAAGTTGTGTCTTGCCCACGCCGCTGATGCGTTTCAGTCTGGGCTCGACATTGATTTTGACATAGTTGTTGAGGAAAGTCTGGTCGAAGCGGTCATCGGGAGAATATAACGCAAAGGTCAGAAGCTCGGCATTCTGTTGTTTCTCAGTCAGGACACCGGTCTTTGTCGCCTCGGCGGGAAGTTGGCTCAATGCGCCGTTGACACGGTTTTGCACATTCACAGCCGCCATGTCGGCGTTGGCGCCCTGTTTGAAATAAATCATTATTGACGCATCACCGGTATTGGATGCGGTGGATGTCATATAGGTCATGTCCTCGACACCGTTGATGGCTTCCTCCAGCGGGACAATCACCGCCTTCTGTACCGTCTCGGCATTGGCCCCCGGATATGTCGCCCATACGTTGATGGTAGGCGGGGCGATATCGGGATACTGTTCGACGGGAAGCGAAAATATTGCGATTATTCCCATCAGGACAATCACCACTGAAATCACTCCGGAAAACACCGGCCGGTCTATGAAAAATCGCAGATTCATCTTTTTTCGGTTTTAGGGGTGACAGACATTCCTTCTCTTATCAGTCCCACGCCCTCGGAAATTATGGTGTCACCGACAGCCAGACCGCTTTTTACCACATAGTTGTTGCCGTCGTTCAATTTCTCGACAGTGAGATAGGCTGCTTCCGCGTTGCCGTTTCTGAGACGATAGGCAATGATTTTGTCCTGTATCTCGACTGTGGCGGTCATTGGAACGACAATCGCCTCCGAGTCTAAGCCGGGAAAGATTACATTTCCGATTGTACCGCTGAGAAGTTCTCTGTCCGGGTTAGGATACAGTGCCTTTATCTGGACTGCCCCTGTGGCAGGATTGACCACGCCGCTGATAGTCTCTATTTTCCCCGGTTGATTATAGATTGTGCCGTCGTTAAGCTGAAGGTTGACAGGGGGGATTTGTTCTATGATTTTGTCGATAGAACCATAACGCGCTACCAACTGACGCAGTTTGTTTTCAGAGATGGAGAAATAGGCATACATCTCCGAATTATCAGATACCACGGTAAACGGTTGCTCGATTGTCGGGCTGACCAGTGCGCCTATACGGTAAGGAAGAGTCCCTACGACTCCGTCACTCGGGCTTTTGATTTCAGTGTACGACAGATTGTTGCGGGCATCCGCCTCCTGTGCTTTTGCCTGCTCTAACTCTGCCTGTGCCACAGTCAATTGATTGCGGGCTACTGAAAGCTCGTAATCGGATATCACATTTTCGTCAAACAGCGACTGTTTCCCGCTCAGTTCTATGCGGGCTGTCTCGACTCGCGCCTTAGTCGCGTTTACATTGGCGACAGCCGTGCGCAATGCTGCGTTGTATGGCACCTGGTCAATGACGGCAAGTACCTGGCCGCATTTCACTCGCTCGCCCTCTTTCACACACAGGCGCGTTATGCGACCCGAAACCTGTGGAATTATATCAACATCCTGCCTGCCGCGGATAGATGCTGAGAAAGTCTCGGTCAATTCTATGGGTTGTTCCGACACTATCGCCACAGGTAATGATTGCACTGTTTCCGTCTCTTCTGTTGATTGTTTGCAGCCGGTGAGCTGCAGGAGGCAAGCGCCCGACAATACAGCCACACTTATTATATTACGAATATTCATCAGTTATGTTGATTGGTTTCTTTAGTTGACCATTCTTTTTTCAATATGGCATAAATGCAGGTATCCTCATATTTGGGGGTTCCGTCATGGTTGTTGACAAAGGAGATAAACTCCTTGAAACACCCTTCATACCGCATGCCCAGACGCTTGCACAGATTTTGTGAGCGGAGATTGTCGCTTTCGACATATCCATATACCCGACGCGCGCCTTCACTATCGAAAAGCCACGAGATGAAAGCACGGGCGGCTTCAAAGGCGTATCCTTTGCCCTCGAAAAGTTGGTTTAGGTGCCAGCCAACACCGTATGTGTCAGGTTCTTCTTTCTCGGCAAACAGTTCCCCGATAAGCTCATCTGTATCTTTAAGACAAATTGCGAGACATAGATCGTTTTTCTGTTTTTCGGCAATATATCGCAATGCATCCTCCGTTGCAGACAACTGTTGGTCTTTGAAGCAGTTTACACGCGGATTTCCCAGATATGTGAGCAATGCGGCTGCATCCTTTTCCATGAAGGGACGCAGGCAGAGGCGTTCTGTTGTTATTGTAGTTGTCATGACATTATATTTTTTGCGGTGCAAAATTATTTTTCCGGTATGACGCATAAAAGGATAAATTGCGTGAGCCGGACAAAATGGGCGATGAAACGGACAATTCGGCAGTTGAATCGGCATGGGTGATTTGTCCGCTTTATTTATCGTTTTGTCCGCTTCAACCTTTGATTTGTCCGGCTCGATTACTTTCCCCTATGAATCTCCGTTGTCATTATCTACCTTTGCGGGAAAATGAGTAACTTTGCGCTAATAAATTAATTGACAGATGGTAAGCCCGGGCACTAACATAATGAACTGGAAAAACGGCATTCTTCTTTCTGCCGTATCCTATGCTTTATATCTGATAATTTGGCTGTTGCTTGACGATGAAACATCTAAACAACTGCCTGAAATGATCTGGTCTGATTATCTGTTTGATTTTTCGCTATGTGTTTTATTCACCTATATTTCGCTCGGTTTTTGTTATTTGCTATTTAAATTCCTGCCATTCAGGACATCTTATCTCTGGACAATTATCTATGCCTCAGGACTTCTGATAATCAATAATGTCGTAGCCTTTGGCATGGTATCGCTTTTCTGTCTTATCTGGGGCGATATAGACAGTAACGCCGTATATAATGAGTTGATAAATATGAAAGGGGCTTATACGTTTGCCATGATTGCGACCTTCATATCAAGCGTATATGCCACTCATTCTATCTCAAATCATACCTGAAAGCGCAGGACGAGAAACAGAAGCTTGAGATTGCCCTTATAAAAGAAAAGGAAACCGCGTTGCAGTTCCAGCTAAACTCATTGAAACTCCAGATAAATCCCCATTTCCTTTTCAATAATTTCAGCACACTCTCTGAGCTTATCGAAAGCGACCCTGAAACGGCAAGTGACTTTCTTTCACATCTGTCAAAGGTTTACCGGCATATCGTGCGCAATCTGAATGTCAACCTCATAGACTTGCGCGACGAACTGAAATTCATTGATTCCTATGCCTACTTGATGAAACTACGTCATGGAGAGGGTATCAAGGTAAACATTGACAATAGTTTGCGCACTTCGAGTTATAAGATTCCTCCCGCCTCATTGCAACTGCTCGTTGAGAACGCGATAAAGCATAACGCCTTTTCTCCTGAGCAACCTCTGATTGTTGACATAAGGGCTGAAAAGGATTATCTTGTGGTCAGAAATTTGAAACAGCCGTTGGAAAATCCTGCTGAATCCACCGGAGTAGGGCAGTCAAATATCGCAAGCCGATATTTATTGTTGAGTTCAAAAGAAATCAAGATAGAAGACAGCGACCATTTTTATTCTGTCGGCGTTCCATTATTATAAAGAATACGGTTATGAATGTACTTATTATAGAAGATGTGAGACATAACGCCGACAGGCTCACAAGATTACTCAACAGCAGCTTCGACGACATCACGGTTTACGGACCTCTGCCAAGTATCGCCGATATACGCCGATTCTTTAATGAACCGGAAAAAATTGACCTGATTCTTGCCGACATACGCCTTTCCGACGGGTTGAGTTTCGACGCGCTGAAAGATATTCCCGGCGACATACCCGTCATTTTCACTACCGCTTACGATGAATATGCCATTAAAGCCTTTCATTACAATGGAATCGCCTATCTTCTGAAGCCGGTTGATAAGGAAGAACTTGTCGAGGCTGTCGAGAAAAGCAGACGCATGATTACCCCCTCGGCGACAAAGGAGATAGCGGAGATATACCGGCTTTTGCAAGGGAAACCGGAGGTATATCGCCAGCGGTTTCTTATAGCGGAGAAAGACGGATATATCACTGTGCCTGTATCCGAAATAAGCTACATCTCCGCTGAATCCGGACTGGCGCGCATCTATCTTAAAAACGAGAGGCAATATCACATCGACATGGCACTTGACGATATTGACACTCAGCTCGATCCGTTGCAGTTTTTCAGGGCGACCCGCCGGCATATAGTGAGCATATCGTCGGTCCGGCGGATTTCCAACTGGTTCAACCGCAAGATCAGGATAATCCTGACAGAATACCCTGATGCAGAGATTGTTGTAGGCAAGGATAAAGTCACGCGCCTGAAACAGTGGCTCGACCGCTAATCCGGTAATTATATCCACGGAAATTTACTGCGGGATTTCATAATACGATGCTGCGATGTTCCAAAAATTTTGAGTATTTTTGTGCGTGGGATTACAAATTGGTGATGGGGCAATGTCAGGATATCCGCAGTTGTGCACTCGCCTTCTCAAACTCTGCTGACAATCAGCCAATTTGCCCGAATAAGAAAAATTTTGTAATTTTGCCGATATAAAGAAACAGAACAGAGCTATGTTAGAAAAAATAAATGCGCTCAAGGCTGAAATAGACGGTCTCTCCGCATCGAGTGCCGCTGAAGTCGAGGCGTTACGTATCAAATATCTTAGCAAGAAAGGTGCCGTTTCGGAACTTATGAACGAATTCCGCACTCTTTCTCCCGATGACAAGCGTACTCTCGGTGCGCCTCTCAACGAATTGAAAAATTATGCCACCGACCGTATAAACGCTCTCCGCGAAGCTCTCGCCGACAAGGAGAGTGAGGTGAATGACCTTGACATGAGCCGCACGGCATCGCCCATAAGGCTCGGTACTCGTCACCCGCTCTCAGTGGTGCGCAACGAGATTGTGTCGATATTCTCGCGTCTCGGTTATTCAATCGCCGAGGGCCCGGAAATCGAGGATGACTGGCATGTGTTTTCTTCGCTCAACTTTGCCGCCGACCATCCCGCCCGCGACATGCAGGATACTTTCTTTATCCAGCGTAACCCCGATGTGCTGCTCCGTACCCACACATCTTCCGTTCAGTCACGCGTCATGGAGAAGACACAGCCCCCTGTACGCATAATCTGCCCGGGACGTGTCTACCGCAACGAGGCTATCTCGGCACGTGCCCATTGCTTCTTCCATCAGGTAGAGGCGTTGTACGTCGACGAGAATGTGTCGTTTGCCGACCTGAAGCAGACTCTTCTTTATTTTGCACAGGAAATGTTTGGTCCGGAGACGAAGATACGTCTTCGCCCGAGTTATTTCCCATTCACCGAACCTTCGGCTGAAATGGATATTTCCTGCAATCTTTGCGGTGGAAAGGGATGCTCGTTCTGCAAGCATACCGGTTGGGTCGAGATTCTCGGTTGCGGCATGGTTGACCCCAATGTGCTTGAGGCATGTGGCATAGACTCGAAGAAATATACCGGTTTCGCCCTCGGAATGGGAGTAGAGCGAATCACCAACCTTAAGTATCAGGTCAAGGATTTGCGTATGTTCTCTGAGAATGACACCCGCTTCCTTGAAGAATTTACTTCCGCTCACTGATAAATGACGGTAAAAGAGCGTTACAGGCTTACGATAGAGTGGTTTAAGACCGCGATGCCGGTGGCTGAGACTGAGTTGCATTATACCAATACGTTTCAGCTCCTTGTCGCTGTGATATTGTCGGCTCAATGCACCGACAAGCGCATCAATATGGTCACTCCGCCTCTGTTTGAGGCTTATCCTGACGCACGTGCAATGGCTGCTGCCTCGCTCGACGATATTTACGGCTATATAAAGTCTGTCAGCTATCCCAACAACAAGGCGAAGTCGCTTCTCGGCATGGCGCGAAAACTTGTTGAGGAGTTTGATGGCGACGTGCCTTCTGACATGGATGCGCTGATGAGTCTCCCCGGAGTCGGCAGAAAGACGGCAAATGTCATGCTGTCGGTCGTGTGGAACAAGGCTGCGATGGCTGTTGACACCCATGTGTTCCGCGTAAGCGAGCGCATCGGTCTTACCACCGGTAGCAAGTCGCCGTTGCAGACAGAGAAAACGCTCTGCGCCAATATCCCGGAAGAACTAATCCCGAAAGCCCACCACTGGCTGATACTGCATGGAAGATATGTGTGCAAGGCGCGTCGCCCCGACTGCCTTAACTGCGGGCTGACAGGCGTGTGCCGGTACTATCGTCAGGAAAACAAATAAAAAGCAGGCACTCTGTATGGATGTTGAACTTACATTCCTGTTTGTAATCGAGGTCATAGGCACAATAGCCTTTGCCATAAGCGGAATACGTATGGCGGCGGCGAAGCATTTCGACTGGTTTGGTGCTTACACAGTCGGTCTTGTGACGGCGATTGGCGGCGGTACGCTCCGCGACATTCTCCTTGACATTCCGGTGTTCTGGATGCAGACATGGTGGTATCTTGCTGTGACGGGTATTTCACTGGGACTTGTAATCCTTTTCCGCAAGGTGCTCGTAAAGACTCAGATACTATTTGTGTTTGACACGATTGGTCTTGGATTGTTTGTGGTCATAGGCATCCAGAAGACACTCGATGTCGATTATCCCATGTGGGTGGCGATTGTTATGGGTGTCGTGACCGGTGCGGTCGGGGGTGTGATACGCGACATTCTTGTCAATAATGAACCGCTTCTGTTTCAAAAAGATATATATGCCACTGCGTGTCTAGCCGGTGGACTCGTGTACTGGATGATGCTTCTTGCCGGCACATCGGTGATGGCGCAGGGGCTTGCCTGTGCCGCTACTGTCATTGTGATACGCCTCCTTGCGGTGCGCTACGGGTGGTCGTTACCCGTGCTTGTAGAGGAAGTGAAGAAAAATAAACCTTGAAAATTGCATTTCATGAACAACATGACGTTAAGCCGTAATACAATGCTACAGTTTGTCAAGTATGCCTGTGTAGGCGTACTCAACACTCTTGTCACTCTTTGCGTGATATATGTATGCAAGGCATTGCTGGGTGTCAATCCGCTTGTGTCAAACGCCATCGGCTATGTGTGTGGCGTGATAAATTCCTTCCTGTGGAACAAGAACTGGGTGTTCAAGACTTCCGGTCACTATTACCGTGAAGCGGTGAAATTTGCCGTAGGATTCTTCATATGTTACGGTTTGCAGTTTCTCGTCGTGTGGCTGTTGAGCTACAAGACTCCGTTGAAAGAGTTTGAATTGCCTATAGCCGCTTTCACTATGTCTGGTTACGGTATCGCCACATTAATTGGTAACGTGGTTTACACGCTTACCAACTATGTTTACAATAAGATTGTCACTTTCCGATAAGCTCTTCGTCAAGCTCTGCTTCTTCAGGGCTGCGTTTGCCGAAATATTTGTCTATTATCAAGGCGATAAATCCGTCGCCCGTCACGTTACATGCGGTACCGAAACTATCCATGGCTATGTACAGGGCAATCATGAGAGCTTGATCCTTCTCCGTGAAACCAAGAATTGAGGCGAGTAGCCCGAGCGATGCCATTATCGCGCCTCCGGGTACGCCCGGCGCGGCGATTATTGTTATCCCCAGCATCGCTATAAATCCTGCAAACATAGAAAAGTCGTAAGGCATACCGTGCATCATCATCAGTGCGAGCGCACACGCCACAATCTTCAGTGTGCTGCCCGACATGTGTATGGTGGCGCACAAAGGTATCACGAATCCGGCTATATCCTCGCTTACTCCCATCTTTACTGTCTGACGCAATGTCACAGGAATTGTAGCCGCCGACGACTGTGTGCCGAGTGCGGTGAAATAGGCGGGAAGCATGGTATAGAGGAGCTTGAACGGATTCCGCTTTACAAATAGTGCCGCGATACAGTATTGTATTATGAGCAACACTGCGGCAAGGGCAAATATTATCACTATGATTTTTAGGAATGCCGCGATTATGCCGCCAACTTCTCCCGCCATTGTCATGCTCAGGAAAATGCCGAATATATACACCGGCAGCAACGGGATGATTGTGGAGTGTATCGTTTTTGCCACTATGTCGCGAAATTCCGTTGCGGCATTTCGTAGTACATCCCCTTTGCTGTAGGCAATGCCTATGCCGAGCATGAACGCGAGTACAAGTGCTGTCATCACGCCAAACATTGCCGGAATCTCTATGGCGAAAAATGGTGTTGCGATAACGCCGCTGCCCGCGGGCGCGTCAAGCGACCTCGGGGTGATGAGCGACGGGAAGGTCAATACTCCTGTGAAATAGGAGAGGATGCCTGAACAGAACGTGGCGGCGTATGCTATGAGTGCGGTCGCCACCAGTACTTTCCCGGCTTTGTTGCCTATGTCGGCTATCGCGGGCGTGACAAAGCCCACGATAATCAGTGGCACGAGAAATTGCAGGAACTGGCTGAATATGACGTTGAACGTGGCGAATATCCTCGCTATTCCCACGGGCATGAAATATCCTGCTGCAATACCGGTCGCGATGGCGATGATAATTTGCAGCAGGAGTCCTGGCTTAAATTTTTTCTTCATTAACGGTAGGCGTTGATGATGGTTATTGCGACAGGCGTTCGTGCATCGCCGCTGCAGCATGTCGTCCGTCACCCATGGCAAGAATCACGGTCGCGCCGCCTCTCACTATGTCGCCTCCGGCATATATGTCGCTCACGGTTGACTGGAGGGTATCCTCGTTGACCACTATTGTGCCGCGTCGCGACACCTCAAGCTCCTTGATGGCATTCGGGATAAGCGGGTTGGGCGATACACCGACGCTCACGATTACAAGGTCGACGGGAATCTCGTCGATTGCACCTTCGATTGCGACCGGCGACCGGCGACCGGAAGCGTCAGGCTCTCCAAGTTCCATGCGTTGCACACGCATTGCCCTCACGCGCCCCTTCTCGTCAGCGAGATATTCCACCGGATTATGTAGCGTCAGGAACTCCACGCCCTCTTCTTTGGCATGCTTGACTTCTTCCACACGTGCGGGCATCTCAGCCTCGCTGCGCCGATAGACTATCATGGCTCGTTCCGCGCCCATGCGCCTTGCCGTGCGCACCGAGTCCATCGCAGTGTTGCCGCCACCGATTACAGCCACGCGGCTTCCTTTAAGCACCGGGGTGTCATAGCCCGGTCGTCCTGCACCCATGAGGTTGATGCGGGTAAGATATTCGTTGCTTGACATCACACCGTTGAAATTTTCGCCCGGTATGCCCATGAAACGGGGCAGACCCGCTCCGGATGCCACGAATATTCCCTTGAATCCCATCTCGTGCAGGTCGTCGTAGCTGAATGTCTTGCCTACGATGCAGTCTTTTACAAATCTCACACCCATACGGGCAAGTGAGTCGATTTCCACATCCACGACCTCATTGGGGAGTCTGAATTCCGGGATGCCGTATTTGAGTACGCCGCCGATTTCATGCAGAGCCTCAAATACTGTGACCTCGTAGCCCCGCCGCGCCATATCGCCGGCAAATGAAAGTCCGGCAGGTCCTGAGCCGACTACTGCTACCATGATGCCGTTTAGCGGTGCGACAGATGGAGTACCCGCTTCTCCGGAGTTACGGGCATAGTCGGCGGCAAAGCGTTCAAGATACCCGATTGCCACCGGCTCTTTCTTCATCTTGTGATAGATACACTTTGACTCGCACTGCTTTTCCTGCGGACATACCCTGCCACACACGGCAGGAAGTGCGCTCGTCTCCTTGAGCACGGCGGCAGCCTGCAGAAATTCCTTGCGCTCGATATTCTTGATGAATCCCGGAATGTTTATGCTTACTGGACATCCTGTCATGCACTGCGGGTCAGGGCAGTCCATGCAGCGGCGAGCTTCAATCACAGCCGCTTCTTCCGGCAGTCCCTGGTTGACCTCTTCATTGCATGTTACTCGGTATGCCGGGTCAAGTTCCGGCATTTTGACACGCGGGATTGATGTGCGTTCCTTGACAGGAGTTGCCTTGCGCAGCTCTTCGCGCCATTGTGCGTCGCGTGGAGCCGATGTCGATATGTTGTTGTCTGACATTTTAATTTTGTGATGTGTGATAAAAGAAAGATTAGTTGTAGGAACGCAGGCGCGTAAGCATCTCGTCGAAATTGACCTTGTGGGCGTCAAATTCCGGTCCGTCAATACATACAAACCGTGTCTTGCCGTCGACCGTTATGCGACATGCGCCGCACATGCCGGTGCCGTCTACCATAATCGTGTTGAGAGAGCACATCGTGGGGATGTCATAGCTTTTTGTGAGCTGTGCAACGAATTTCATCATTATCGCCGGACCTATTGTAACAACCTGGTCTACTTTCTCGCGTTTGATTACGCTTTCTACTCCGGCGGTCACAAGACCCTTGTTGCCGTAGCTGCCGTCGTCGGTCATTATTATCACTTCGTCTGACCAGGGCGCTACCTGCTCTTCGAGTATAATCAGTTCTTTTGTGCGGGCGGCAAGCACGGTTATGACGCGGTTGCCTGCCTGCTTCATTGCCTTGATGATGGGTAACATAGGCGCCACGCCAACGCCGCCGCCGCAACATACCACGGTGCCTACGTTGGCGATATGGGTCGCCTGTCCGAGCGGGCCTACCACATCGGTAAGGTATTCTCCCGGTTCGAGAGAACATATTTTATGGGATGAGACGCCTACATCCTGCACCACGAGCATGATAGTGCCGCGTTCAGGGTCGGCGTCGGCTATTGTCAGGGGGATTCGCTCGCCATGTTCGCAGGCGCGCACGATTACGAAGTGACCGGGCTTGCGCGACATGGCAATGGCAGGAGCTTCAACGATAAGTTTGACAACTTTCTCTGAAAAATGCTCCTTCTCAAGAATTTTGTTCATAATATTGGCTGATTTCGGAATAAATCATAACTATTGTTTCTCTGCAAAGTTAAATAAAATATTGAGACAAAAGCATTACGGTGATAAAAAGTTTTATTGCATTTGTATTATATCAGGTGCATGCGCATTCCGATTTCGACTGCCGCAGTAGAGTTTGTGACGTTTAGGCGCGATAAAATATCTTGACGGTGGCGGCTTATTGTGTGTATTGATAGGCACAGTTTCTCGGCAATCTGCTTGCTCCCGTATCCTTTTGCGATTAAAGACAGTATTTCGATCTGTCGCTTGCTAAGTAATTGTGCGTCATATCGTTCATACTGCTCCGGTGCCATGGTCTTTCCTGTGCGGGTGTTTATGATGTTAGCTTTCACGATGCAGCCGGATTGAGGAAAAGGGGCGTAGGTGCATAATCCAAGCCATGCCGTGCCATTGGGGTGACAGTGAAAGTAGCGCGTAGAGTGGAGGATAGGAAGCGGGTCATTGTCATCACGCTGAAAATGTATAAGGCATGTGGCTTTGTAGTCGGTCTTTTCGCTTGCCGGTATAGATTTCAGAAAATGAAAAAATCTTAATTCAAGTATATGGCGTTCAAGCAACTCATCGGAAGGAATAGCATTGAATATTGCGTTTTCAAAAGCTGAGTTTCTGTCTTCAAAATGTTCAGGAAACCCGAGCGTGATACCTAATTTACCTGAATGGATATAGCAGATGTTTTGCTGGAAATCAGATAAGACTGCAATGCCGTTGGTAGCTATGGCATACGCATGCGCACATTTTTTCGCGGTCTCTAATGTACTCGATTTCACTTCATATTCATCAAATTGCTGACCCATGAGCAGTGCTTTCAGCCTGTTTTCGTGTTCCTTCATTTTTTAATTGGTTATTTTTTACCATTGTGGGAGAAGTGGGTAGTGGCTAACTTTGCGCTAAAGTTACTAATTATAAATTAATCAGACAATTTATTTATATGAACACAAAAGCAATCATTATCTCGTCGGTGATTCTTGCCGGAATCACAGGTTCGTGTACGCAGAAACAGCAGCCCGATAACAAGGCTGCTGAAATTGAGGAAACAATAGTAAAAGAAAGTAATGATACGATTATGAAGCAATTTGTAAAGGAAAATCTTTATTGGACCCGTGAGCCTGAACAGTACACAATCACCGATTCTGTGATAACCATACAGACGGCTCCCAACACTGATCTTTGGCAACGCACGTATTACGGGTTTAGCAACGACAACGCTCCCGTGCTTCAAATGAAGACTTCGTGTAAATATTTCTCGTTTACGGTAAAGACTGAATTTAACAGTTCTGCTCTATTTGACCAGTGTGGTATTGCTCTATATCTCGATAGCGATAACTGGATGAAAGCGTCGATAGAATATGAAAACGAGGATTATCAGCGGCTTGGAAGTGTAGTTACCAACAACGGTTATTCCGACTGGGCGACACAGGATATTCCATCGTCAATAAAAGAAATGTGGTATCGCCTGAGCCGTCGTGGCAGTGATTTTTATATCGAGGCAAGTGTTGATGGGATGGATTTCCGGCAGATGCGCACTTTTCACATGTTTAAAGGCGATGATGAAATTTCGTTTGGCATATACGCTGCAAGTCCCGTAGACCATTCTTTCACTGCAAAGTTTTCAGAGATGGAAGTTGGTGAATGTAAATGGAAATCCTGGTCGGCAGAAGACACCGGTTTCAACCAGACTGACAACAACTGATTTAATAGGAAAAGGTTTCGCGTGATGCGAGACCGCTAATGCATTGATTTTAGCATTTAAAATGCTGCCTGCGACAGGTAGTGGAAAAATGAATTATGTGTTTTAACAAGTACCCGCAGACGATATGCCTACGGGTACTCTAATATTTGTCCCGGCGGCTTACGCCGAGAGCACAATGTTGTTTTCTTCGGCGATGCGTCGCATGTTCATGATGGCATAACGCATACGTCCGAGTGCTGTATTTATGCTTACTCCTGTGGCATCAGCGATTTCCTTGAAGCTCATGTCGCTGTAATAGCGCATCATGAGCACCTCGCGCTGTGCTTCGGGAAGAGCCTCGATTATGCGGCGCACATCGGTACGTATCTGGTCGTTGACCATAAGGTCCTCGATGTTTTCGTCGCAGAGGTCGCGGCGGTTGAGCAGATTTACTTCCTCATCGTCGGTGGAGATGCTGTTTTCAGATTTTTCCTGCCGAAAATGATCAATGATAAGGTTGTGGGCTATGCGGGTGAGCCATGCGCCGAACTTGCCGGACTCAGCATAGCGACCCTGCTTCAAGGTCATTATGATCTTGACAAATGTTTCTTGAAAAATATCGTCGGCTATGTCCCTGTTCTTTACGATTCTCAGAATGTAAGAAAATAGCTTTGATTGGTGACGGCGGAGCAGTGTGTCAAAAGCAGCATTGTTTCCGTCGACGTAGGCCCTCACTAATTGTTCGTCGGTGAGATTGGTCAATTTTTGCATTACTGTGTTGATATTATTGTTTAGAGTAATGTCAAGCTATAGGCAGTAAGGTTTATGAGGTTATTGTTTAAATTTTATCACTGCAAAGTTATCACATAGATGTCGTAAAAACAAGCAAATTATAGATTTTTTGCTATTTTGATGCAATAAATGCGCTAAAACGTAGTTAGGCGCATTAAATTAATGCTTGTTTACTTATTTTCCGGATTATTGATATAATTGTGACCAGGCGATATACTAAACCGCCCGGTTGTGGCGTTAAAGATATACACGCAACAAAATAATCGGGTTTGCCTATGGATAAAAAGTCTACACCTTCCAAATATGCGTTGCAACAACGCGACAGCCGTTCTGCAGGAGACGATGTATTGCCGAGTAGGCTTACGATCGCCTTGATACGACAGTTTGCACGCTCATATCATTACGACGCGCGTGTCGACCGTCACTTTGGCGGAATGATAGTTAATTGAGGTCACCTCGGCGAATAGCCGGCGTTAACGAGCGATGAGGTGGAGTTGTAAAACTCAGGCGAGAGCAGCTTCGCCACCTCGAAATCGGGATGTGACTGCATGTAAGCGTCAACGATGCGATAGCCTATGAAGCGGCATGCTGCGCCGGGGGCGTCGGGATGTATTGCCGGCGAAGCCGGCGCGGGGCGACACAGGCGCGATGCCATGCTCCCGTCGGTGGAGTAGAGATACCCCTGCTCGATTATGCGCCGCCACACATTTCCTTCATTTTTCATCATCCACTCCGTCTGTTCTGTAGTGTACCCCATGGCTTCAGAGAGGTCGGCTCCCGGTAATGATGTCATCAATATATATGTGATGGCTCCGTCATATAACATACGGTTGAGCAGTGACGAACTTTCATTCTCGACATACGGGTATCGTCCTATTATCATCGCTTCAGTTATATCATACGGAAGATGACGCTCTGTTTTCACCACCCGCTGATAAGGCTCGAAATATGCGTATGCCGGATAGTCTTCGCCAAGATAATGGTTAAGCCCTACAAGCATTATGGTGTCGGTCATTAATATCGACTGGTTGTAGGTCGACACTCCACCGTAAATCTCTTTCCATGTCATTTCGGGGAGTTTCCCGGAAAGATGATAGCACACATCGGTGAGTACATTCTCGATGGAGTCCTGTGTCGTAAATCGCTCCTTGATGTCGGGTACAAACATTGTCACGCCTCTCCCTCGCGCATAGGTGGCTACAGCTTCGTCAGTAATCGTGTCGGGACCTACTGTCATCATAAGCACACCCGCATAGCGGTCGCGGAATTGCACCCTACGTATGCTGTCAAGTTGCGGATAGGCTGCTATGTCGCGGTCGAAACGCGTTATTTTCACTCTTGGTGCGTCTGACGGCGCGTGACGGCGGTTATTGTCGCCACATGATGTAAAGGCAATGATAATGGAGGCGCAGGCTGCCAACAATAATGACTTCATCGGTGTTAATTGTTTTGGTTATGCAAAAGTAACGTATTTTCATGGTGAAAGTATCACCGCGGTTGTTCAAAACGGCATGATTTCTGTGCTTATGGGATAAAAAAGCGTTGTGAATTAGCAAAAATACATCGTAAATTCTTAATTTTGCAAAGATATTCGGTTATATTATATATGTATCGTTTTTTACGGATTGCACTAATCCTCATAATATCTCTTTCGTCTGCTTTGCTTCTCCCGGCAAAAGATTTTGTCGTGGTTATCGACGCGGGGCATGGCGGTCATGACTTCGGGGCAATCGGTAAAAAGACCAATGAGAAGAGCATAAACCTCGGTGTGGCTCTTAAACTTGGCGACTTGATTAAAAAGAATATGGATGATGTCAAGGTAGTATATACCCGCGACGGCGACTATTTCAAGGAGCTTCAGGAGCGCGCCGAGATAGCCAATAAGGCTCATGGCGACCTGTTCATATCGATACATACCAATTCAGTTGACAAGAAAAACAAGCGGCGCACTACAATAAAGGGTGCCGCGACCTATACACTCGGTCTTCACAGAAGTGCCGAAAACCTCGCGGTTGCAAAACGTGAGAACTCCGTGATGATGCTTGAGGATGATTTTTCGACCACTTATTGCGGTTTTGATCCTAATTCCACCGAATCTTACATAATATTCGAGCTGAGCCAGAATCAGCACATGGAGCAGAGTATCGACTTTGCAAGCAAGGTGCAGGCTGAGATGGTCACTACAGCCGGCCGACAGGATAACGGTGTGCGTCAAGCCGGTTTCTGGGTTCTTGCGAAGACCGGGATGCCTGCAGTGTTGATTGAGCTTGAATTTATATGTAATCCCACATCGGAGGCTTTTCTCGCTTCAGAAAACGGCCAGACCAAATTTGCAAAATCCATATTCAACGCCTTCAAGTCATATAAGCTTTCTTACGACCGCAAATCGGGAGTGATGAAGGATAAGCGTAAGGATAAGAAAAAGGACCGAAAGACTGATAATGAGGAGGTCGCTGCGGACATTGAGCCTGCCGTCTTTGAAGAGGATATACAAGTAGATGCCGTTGATGCCGCTGACGGTGGAGAAATGATGGGCGAAGGGCTGCGCTATAAGGTCCAGTTCATGTCTCATCCTGTAAAATTCAAGCATAATGCCAAGGAATTCAAGGGATTGAAAAATGTCGAGAGCTATCGCGACGGCAATATGTGGAAATATACTGTGGGCAGTTTTGAATCTCTTGACGAGGCAAAAAGCGAGATGAAAAAAGTGAGAAAGAAATTTTCCGATGCTTTCATCATAACTACCCGCGATGGTAAACGTATAAAATAGAGTTACACTAAAGATATTAAAAACCTGATTAAGCAATATGAAACGCTATTCAAAAGAGTTGATAATAGGACTTTCTGTATTGATTGCCGCACTCGTGCTGTTTTTTGGTATCAACTATCTGAAAGGTATCAACCTGTTTAAGGCAGCTAATTATTATTACGTGTCTTACACTAATGTCAACGGACTTACCGTGTCGGCTCCCGTCACCATCAACGGATTCAAGGTAGGGCAGGTGCGCGATATTACATACGAGTATGATAATCCCGGTCATATACTTGTTGAGATTTCCCTCGACAAGCAGTTGCGGGTGCCTGAAGGCAGCAAGGCGATTATCGAGAGCAGCCTCCTCGGCACCCCTTCGATAATACTTGAATTTTCTCAGTCGTCGTCGAGTCATGAAGTAGGGTCGAAGCTTATCGGCGAGTGTCAGCCGTCGATGCTTGATGGCGTGACGGGTGAACTTATGCCGCGTGTCGCCGAGGTATTCCCGAAGATAGATACTTTGCTGACTTCTGTCAACAACCTTGTAAGTGACTCCGCGCTGTTGCTGTCGGTTAAGCGTCTCGACGCCATCACCGCCAATCTTCAGGCGACCACAGTGTATCTTAACCGCACTCTCGCCGGTATGCCTGCGACAATGAAGACTGTCGACGGTGTGGCGGGCAATCTTGACTCTATCACGGCTGATCTCGCCGTGATGTCGGAGGAACTTAAGAAATTGCCTTTGCAGGAGACTATGGATAATGTAAATCAGCTTACTGCAAATGTCAATGCTATTACACGCAAGATGAACGAACCCGACAATTCTGTAGGGTTGCTCCTTAACGACCGTCAGCTTTATGATCATCTTAACGGTGTCGCAGGAGGGCTTGATTCTATACTTATCGATCTCAAGCAAAATCCCAAGCGTTACATCCCGCCGATTAAGGTGTTCTGATAATACGTCGCTATTTAGATTGATTCTAAATAGTTGATAACTTTTTGCTGCTGATGTTCCACAGCTGAAGTTGTGCTACCATAGCTATAATTAGGGGTTTCACGCGAAGCCCCTAAGTTGTATTAACTTTGTGATATGGATGTAATGTGTTGAAATATAGCTTTATGCCGGATTGGATTTGCTAAATTTAAGACCAAATGTTAATGGTTTGATAAGCTATTGAGAAACAGGGATGTTGCATAATAGTTGTAATTTCCAAATTTTTTTTCGATTGTTTTTCAAAAAAAAGTTGGGGAAATTTGCATAGAAAAGTTAAGCCTACATATAGCCATAAAATTACATTTTCATGAAAGAATCTCACCTTAAGTTGTGGGAAGATTGCCTGAAAATCTTTAAGGATAATCTTCCTGCCGAGCAGTTTGACGCCTGGTTCAAGCCTATCACTTCCAAAAGTTTTGAGGGGAATGAGCTTCGTCTCCGTGTGCCCACATCGTTTTTTGTGGAGCGCCTTGAAGAGCAGTATGCAAGAATATTGCTTTACACGCTTCATAAGGTGTATGGTCCCGGGGTGAAATTGTTTTATGAATACAATCAGATAGGCTCCGACCCTGATACCTCTGTGGCTATAGAGAGCGTCAATCCGAGTCCCGCCGTGCGTCAGCGTTCCGGCAATCCTTTCGTGACTGAAGTCGTGGAGGATTTCGATTCGGGGCTTAACCCTAAGAATACATTCGAGAATTATTGCGCCAGCCCTTCCAATAAGATTGCGCGCGCTATAGGCGAGGCTATCGCCACCAATCCGGAGATTAAGACCTTCAATCCCTTCTTTATCTTCGGTCCCACGGGTGTAGGCAAGACCCATCTGATCCAGGCTATCGGTATCCGCATAAAGGAGCGTGATCCAAAAGCGAGAGTGTTGTATCTGTCGGCGCGTCTTTTCGAGAGCCAGTACACCGCTGCAGCCACTGCAAAACCGAGCCGTGTCAATGAGTTCATCAACTTCTATCAGTCTATCGACGTGCTTATAATAGACGATATTCAGGATCTCATGCACAAGCCCGGTACTCAGGGTGCCTTCTTCCACATATTCAATCATCTTCATCACAACCAGAGGCAGATAATCATGTCGAGCGACTGTCCGCCGTCGATGATGAAGGATATGCACGAGCGTCTTCTGTCACGTTTCAAGTGTGGAATGACCGCCGAGCTTGAAAAGCCCGATGTGAGCCTGCGCCGCGAGGTGCTTGCCCGTCGTGCGTCGCAGGATGGCTTGAAGATACCTGCAGAGGTACTCGACTATATCGCGTCAAATGTCACTGACAGCATCCGTGAACTGGAGGGAATTATCGTGTCACTGATTGCTCATGCCACGATACTTAACTGTGAGATTTCCGTCGACCTTGCCCGCACTGTGCTTGGCAATGCCGTGAAGATTCACAAGAAGTCAATCAATTTCGAGATGATTGCCCAGAGCGTCAGCGACTATTACAACATCGATCAGGACGCGTTGTTTGCGAAAAGCCGCAAGCGCGAGATTTCCGATGCGCGGCAGATGGTGATGTTTCTTGCGCGCCGCGATGCCAAGATGCCCGCTACCGCGATAGGCACACGCCTTTCGCGCACCCATGCCACTGTTCTTCATGCCTGCCGCAATATTGAGGAGCGTCTTTCGATGGAGCCAGCTTTGCGCGAGGATCTCTCGAAGATCGAAGCTATGTTCAAATGTTGAGCTATTAACAAACATTTACATTGCTGTGCGCTGATGTCGCCCGTGTGGTGAGCTACATTTGCCTTGTAATTTTAAGGCAAACACCACTATGGGAACAATCAACAGCTCTGATATAATCTATGCTACCCTGTCGCAACACGGCAGGCAGCTTGCCTCATTGAGGCTTAGCGGCTTAACTTCTTTTTCCGATATTTTATGTCAGGTACGTCGTGCTGTCACCGGCAGTCTCGGGCTTGTCACGTTGCGTCTGCGCAATTCAAGCCAGGGCTGGAGTCATGACCGCTCGGTCATTCTTATGCCCGCACCACACGTGCCGGTACAGCTGTCGCTGTTTTAGATTTTTATTGTGGTATCTCATATACTATGAAAAACACACACTTTTATTGCTATTTCGGATAATCTCTTTATCTTTGTGTGATAATTGAAAAATTTAATCAAAATTTAGCAATGAAAAAGTATTTTACCAGGTTGTTGCTGCTGGTCGCAGCGGCGATAGCCCCGGTCTACGTTATGGCGCAGGCTATGCCGCCCATTCCGGTTGACCCTGATGTAAAGATTGGAAAACTTGACAATGGTTTGACCTATTACATTCGTCACAATGAGTATCCCAAAGGGCAGGCTGACTATTACATTGCCCAGAAGGTTGGATCGATGCAGGAGGAAGACAATCAGCGCGGTCTCGCTCATTTTTTGGAACACATGTGCTTCAACGGCACCAAAAATTTCCCCGGCAACGAGGTTGTGTCATGGCTGGAGACTGTAGGCGTGAAATTCGGACAAAATCTTAACGCTTATACTTCGACCGACCAGACTGTGTATAATATATGTAATGTCCCGACGGCTCGCGAGAGTGTGCAGGATTCATGTCTGCTCATTCTTCATGACTGGGCCGACGGGCTGCTTCTCGAAGATGCCGAGATTGACAAGGAGCGTGGTGTCATCCACGAGGAGTGGCGTCGCAGCAATGTAGGGCAGATGCGCATACTTGAAAAGTTGCTTCCCACGATATACCCCGACAGCAAGTACGCTCACCGTCTGCCTATCGGTACTATGGAGGTCGTTGACAATTTCCCCTATCAGGATCTCCGCGATTATTACGAGAAGTGGTATCGCCCCGATTTGCAGGGCATTGTTGTGGTCGGCGATATTGATGTTGACCGCATCGAGGCTAAGATAAAGGAGATTTTCTCCGATGTCAAGATGCCTGACAATCCTGCTGAGCGTGTTTATTTCCCTGTTCCTGACAATAAGGAGACCATCTTTGCCGTGGGCAGCGATCCTGAACTGAGGAATGCCGTTGTGCAGATTATGTTCAAGTCAGAGGCAACACCCGACTCGTTGAAGGGCAATCTTGACTATCTTATCGGGAAATATGCCGTCAACATGATTGATGCCATGCTTAATGCGCGTTTCCAGGAGATGTCGAGCAAGCCCGATGCAGTGTTTGCGCTTGCCGATGCCGGCTACGGTCAATATATGCTGTCGAAGACTGTCGATGCATTGACTGTTGCGGCACTTCCCAAGGGTGATGATTTGATTCCGGCATTTGAGGCGGTTTACCGCGAGGTGCTCCGTGCAAAGCGCGGCGGTTTCACCTCTTCTGAGTATGACCGTACGAGAAGCGAGTATCTTTCCCGTCTGGAGAAGGCTTACAATAACCGTGCCACTACCACTTCCACCTCTCTTGTCGAGGAGTATGTAAATCATTTCCTTGACAATGAGCCTATCCCCGGTATTGAGAATGAGTTTACCATGATGAGTATGCTGGCAAATCAGCTCCCTGTCGAGATGATTAACATGGCGTTGCCCGAACTTATCGGCGACGAGAATGTAATCGTGCTTGCCATGCTCCCTGAGGCTGAAGGTTTCACCGTGCCTACCGAGGCGCAGCTCGCCGAGGCTATGCAGCGTGTCGATGCCGAGGAGATTGAGGCGTTTGTCGATGAGGTGAAGAGCGAGCCGCTTATCGAGGCGCTTCCCGCACCGGGCAAGATTGTGGCGATTACTGAAAATCCGCTTTACAACACTCAGGAATGGACTCTTTCCAACGGTGTGAAGGTCGTTGTGAAGAAGACCGATTTCAAGGAAAATGAAATCCTTTTCAATGCTCTCGCTCTGGGGGGCACATCGGTTTTAGGTGCCGAGGATGACATGAATCTCCGCTATCTCCCTTATGCCATAGGTCAACATGGTCTGGGAACTTATAGCAGCTCTGATCTGGAAAAATATCTCGCCGGAAAGCAGGCAAGTTGCGATATCGAGCTGTCGGCTTACGACCGCGAGGTCTCCGGCTCTACGGTTCCCAAGGACCTTCCGGTGTTGATGGAGCTTATTTACGCTACATTTACCGGATTTGCAATCAGCCCTGACGACTTTAAGTCGGCACAGAACATATATACCGGTGCTCTTAAAAACCAGGAGGCTCAACCGACTTATCAGTTCAACAAGCAGCTGCTCGAATACCTGTTCAAGTCGCCGCGTTCTTATGCTCTTGATGTCGCTACGGTTGAGAATGCAAGCCGCGACCGCATCCTGGAGATTGTAGGTTCTCAGCTCGCGAATGCCGCCGACTATACATTCTATTTCGTGGGAAATATCGACATTGACGCTTTCAAGCCTCTTGTCGAGCAGTATATAGCCACACTCCCCGCAAAAGCCGGGAAGCCCGCTTCTGTCAAGCTTGCAGGCCTCGGTATTGAGGCAGGTTCTTCTACCGAGCAGGTGAAGCAGAAGATGGATACCCCTACCACCTACGCAGCAATCGTGGTGACCGGCGATATGCCTTACACTGCTAAAAATCAGAAGCTCGCCTCGATTGCCGGTCAGATACTTTCTGCTCGTCTCCTTAAGACGGTCCGCGAAGATAAAGGAGCTGTGTATTCAATCGGTGCTCACGGTCAGCTCTCACGCATCTCCGACAATCCTGTGATGTTCCAGACTTCATTCCCGATGAAGCCCGAGATGAAAGATGAGGTGCTGGAGATTATCGCAGGTCAGTTTGACGACATGACCAAAAACATCTCTGCCGAGGAACTTGGTAAGGTTAAGGAATTCATGGTTAAGGAGGCTACCCGTGGCATGACTGAAAACCAGGCTTGGCTCTCGGGCATGACCGGCTATCAGATACTTCCGGTCGATACATTCCTTACAGCCGTTGACACCATCAACGCCATCACCGAGGCTGATGTAGAGGCATTCATGGCTGAACTTATGAAGCAGAACAACTACCGCGTATTCGTAATGGATCCCGCCGAATAATCCCATCTACCCCCATACACCGAGGGCTGTGCCGACCGGCACAGCCCTCGCTTTTTATATAGTATCATGCTCTCTAAGGTCTCCAAGGTCTCTAAGGTCCTTAAGGTCCCCCTTAATACTCAATACTCCCTACTCAAAAAATCCTTTTTCCAGATACTCCTGCAACGTCTTGGAAAACGCCTCGTTGGTAGCTCTCGGATAGCGCACCTCCGCAAATACCTGCGCGAGCGTCGATTTGCCGTTCTCCTCGATAAACCGCTTGCTGTCGCCACTGTTTTCTTGCCCGGCATATATCTCGCGAATCTGTTCCGGCGTGAATTGACGGTATTTCTCGTCATGCACGATTGCCTCCAATGGGAGGCGGTCCGATAGCGGTGCCTCACCTTCGGGATATCCTACTGTGAGAGATACAAGCGGCACTACACCATCGGGCAGATTCAGCACTTTTGCTATCTCCGGCGCGTTGTAGGCGGTGGTGCCGAGGTAACAGCATCCCAGTCCGTGCATCTCGGCAAGCGTGTTAAACTGCTGCGCAAACAGCGATGCGTCTATTGCCCCGGCAAGCAGCATCTGGAGGTTGCCGAAGCCCGCGTCGGCATTTCCCTCTTTACACCACAGGTTGAAGCGGTTGATGTCGATACAGAAGGTGAGCAGCACACTGCAGCCTGTCGCCGCCGGCTGGTTGAAGTGTAGCGGGGCAAGTGCGCGCTTGCCCTCTTCCGAGCGCGTCACTATCACTGAATAGAGCTGCATGTTTCCGGTGTTGGGGGCATGTGTAGCCTCTTCAAGTAGCTGTGTCAGCAGTTCGGGGGCTACTTCCTGCGTCGTGTAGCGGCGCACTGTGCGCCGGTTGGCGAAATATCGGTCGATATCCATGTCGTATAACTGTTTTTAGAATTGCATTTATTTTGCGAATATACAATTTTAAAGCGTATCTTTGTATCGGCAAACAAAAATTATCACCTCGTGGAAAATAATACATATACTTATGATGAGGCTTATGAGGCCTCGGTCCGGTACTTTGACGGCGATGAGCTTGCCGCAAGGGTATGGGTTACAAAATATGCACTAAAAGACTCTTTCGGAAATCTGTTTGAGAAGACCCCCGACGACATGCACCGTCGTCTTGCCCGCGAAATTGCGCGCATTGAGAGCAATTATCCTAACCCTATGAGTGAGGATGAGGTGTTTGACCTGATGAAAGATTTCCGCTACATCGTGCCGCAGGGTAGCCCTATGACCGGTATCGGCAATCATCTCCAGGTGGGTTCACTCAGCAACTGTTTCGTAATCGGTCTTGACGGCGGTCCCGACTCTTATGGAGGCATCATGAAGATTGACGAGGAGCAGGTGCAGCTCATGAAGCGCCGCGGCGGGGTAGGGCATGACCTCAGCCATATCCGTCCGAAGGGCACTCCCGTTAAAAATTCGGCGCTTACATCGACCGGACTTGTACCGTTTATGGAGCGTTACTCCAATTCTACCCGTGAGGTGGCGCAGGATGGCAGGCGCGGGGCGCTGATGATGACTGTAAGCATCAAGCACCCCGACAGCGAGGCGTTTATCGATGCCAAGATGACCGAGGGAAAGGTGACCGGCGCGAATGTCTCGGTGCGCATCGACGATGAATTCATGCAGGCTGCCGTGGAGGGGAAGCCTTATCTGCAGACCTATCCCGTCGACGGCTCGTCGGAGCCTGTTGTGACAAAAGAGGTGGATGCAGCCGCTATATGGGGAAAGATAGTCCACAATGCCTGGAAGTCGGCTGAGCCGGGTGTGCTGTTTTGGGATACGGTTATTCGCGAGTCGGTGCCCGACTGCTATGCCGATCTCGGTTTCCGTACCATTTCCACCAATCCCTGCGGCGAGATTCCGCTGTGTCCTTACGACAGCTGCCGCCTTCTTGCCGTGAACCTTTACAGCTATGTGAAAAATCCGTTTACCCCGCAGGCTGAGTTTGACTTTGACCTGTTTGGGAAGCATATCGCCAAGGCACAGCGCATCATGGACGATATCATCGACCTGGAAATGGAGAAAATCGACACGATTCTCGCCAAGGTTGACTCCGACCCTGAAAGTGCCGAGGTGAAGCAGACCGAGCGTCACCTGTGGGAAAAAATACGTGCCAAGACTCTCAAAGGACGCCGTACAGGTGTCGGCACTACCGCCGAGGGCGACATGATTGCCGCACTCGGATTGCGTTACGGTACTCCCGAGGCAACAGCTTTCTCCGAGCGTGTGCATCGCGCCCTTGCTCTTGCCGCCTACCGCTCGTCGGTTGTGATGGCTTCGGAGCGCGGTGCGTTTGAGATTTTTGATGCCGCTCGCGAAAAAGACAATCCTTTCATAGCGCGTCTGCGCGATGCCGACCCGGCTCTTTATGAGGATATGGTGAAGCATGGCAGGCGCAATATCGCCTGTCTGACAATCGCGCCTACAGGCACCACCAGCCTTATGACACGCACCACTTCCGGTATCGAGCCTGTGTTCATGCCCGTCTACAAGCGCCGCCGCAAGGTCAATCCCAATGACCCCGAAGTGCGTATAGATTATGTCGACGAGTCAGGCGATGCGTTTGAGGAGTTTATCGTCTACCATCCCAAATTCCTTACATGGATGGATATCAACGGTATTCCCCGCAAAGACTCTTACACTCAGGAGGAGCTTGACGCGCTTGTGGCTCAGTCGCCCTATTACAAGGCTACTTCAGCCGATGTCGACTGGCTTGAGAAAGTGAAGATGCAGGGTAGGGTGCAGAAATGGGTCGACCATTCTATTTCTGTCACCATCAACCTCCCTTCCGATGTCACCGAGGAGCTTGTCAACCGCCTTTATGTGGAGGCATGGCGCTCCGGCTGCAAGGGATGTACTGTCTATCGCGACGGGTCGCGTTCCGGTGTGCTTATCTCGGTTGAGAAAAAGGAGGAGAAGCCGGCTGAGAAAATCAAGATTGACGATGCCCATGTGGTGAAACGCCCTGTCGAACTCGAAGCCGATGTCGTGCGCTTCCAGAACAACAAGGAGAAGTGGATTGCCTTCGTCGGTCTGGTCGACGGTGAGCCTTATGAGATATTCACCGGTCTCGCCGATGATGACGACGGCATTTTCTGCCCGAAGAGCGTTACCCACGGTAAGATTATCAAGGCGGTCGATGAGCAGGGCAACAAGCGCTACGACTTCCAGTTTATCAACAAGCGCGGCTACAAGACCACCATCGAGGGACTTTCCGACAAGTTCAACCCTGAATACTGGAACTACGCCAAGCTTATTTCCGGTGTGTTGCGCTACGGTATGCCTATCCCGCAGGTGCTCAAGCTCGTGAGCAGCCTCGAACTCGATAGCCAGTCGATCAACACCTGGAAGATGGGTGTCGAGCGCGCGTTGAAGAAATATCTCCCCAATGGCACAAAGGCAAGCGGTCAGCGATGCCCCAACTGCGGCAACGAGACCCTCGTCTACCAGGAAGGATGCCTCATATGCACCTCCTGCGGCACCTCCAAGTGCGGCTAACGAGAGTTGTCGTCAGTTTTCAGAGATACAGATTGACAGAAGGTCAAAAGTGACAAAGTTATTTGGGATTTGCCCGGTGGTAGGGCTGCACCATGGTGCAGCCGCTTCCTCTCGGCGGAAGTGGCGCGTAGCTGTAGGGGCTGTCGGAAGGCAGCCCGCGCTGCGAGGGTGATGTTGTCCGCGCTGTAGGGGCTGCTGGAAGGCAGCCCGCGCCGCGAGGGAGGTGGTGTTGCCCGCCCTGCGAGGGTGATGTTGCCCGCGCCGCGAGGGAGGTGGTGTTGCCCGCCCTGCGAGGGTGATGTTGCCCGCAGGGCATCATCAAAATTTAGCCGGGGGTTGAGCGGAGCGAAACCCCCGGAAAGATTGCTTCCCCTTTTAATGTTTCCCGTAGGGAATCATCAATCTTGCTCCGGGATGATTCCTCCGGAAACCTCGGCTTAGACTCGCTTCCCGTGGGTATCGCTACGCTCAACCCACGGCTAAACGCAGATTATCCCCTGTCGGGGAAGAGAGTTGTCAGAGGGGAGTTGTCAGTTGTCAGTTTTCAGAGGGTCTGACGGGTCTGACCGGTCCGACTTGTCCGACGCGAACCGTTTTGCGCCGCGAGGGAGGATGCGGGCGAGCTTCCACTCGCCCCTACAA
>QAMW01000006.1 GCA_003150235.1 Bacteroidales bacterium | reverse complement strand
GAATACCAGAGTGGCCAAATGGGGCAGACTGTAAATCTGCTGGTTTATACCTTCGGTGGTTCGAATCCATCTTCGCCCACGCTACTACTATTATAATTGCGGAAGTAGCTCAGTTGATAGAGCATCAGCCTTCCAAGCTGAGGGTCGCGAGTTTGAGCCTCGTCTTCCGCTCAAAAAAGGTCCGGCCGCGAGGCTCGACCTTTTTTGTTTTTCTCCCAATTTCATTACTCAAAACAATAATGAGGCTGCATCAGGATTGATACAGCCTCATTGTGTGACAGGTGATAATTTTCAGCGGCAGATTATTTTTTCCGTCCTGTTTCCGGCTTTAACAATGTAAGCTCCGGGCGACGGAATAAGGACTGTCCCGTATCCATCGGCGATTAGACATCCGGCGATGTTGTAGACATTGATATGAATCTCATCACGGCTTTTTATCATGCGCCCTTCCACGTTAAGGAAAGGGATGCTTTCAGGGCCGGATATAGAAGTGGAAATGTCATATTTGTGACGCTCAAAAAACTCCATGTATCGCTTGCTCCAGTCGTGAGCAGTGGCATGTCCAAGAAGAGGATTAACAAGATACTCTTTTGTTTCTACATCAAGAAGATTGAATGGCGCGAATCCTACACGGGCGGGATCGGTCGTGTCCTGAAGCGACAGATTGGTTGTGACAGGGCATTTGACCATGTGTGCGAAATTCTTGACATCGAAGTATGACAGACGGGCAAGCATGTCGGTTTCGGATATGCCGTTTGCTTCCGCGAGGGGAAGAATCTGGTTTGCCGGCCATGCCGCTACCTTGAAATCGACAGGGAAATCGGCATGTCCGGTAATACCCGGTGCGACAGCGCGTACCCTGTCATTGGCAAGAGCAGCCGCGACATAGGTGAATGCGCCTCCCTGACTTCCGCCTTCACAGAATATATTGTTGGTATCAACTTTCGTGCGGCTTTCAACGAAGTCGATTGCCCTTACACAGTCAAGATATGCGCCGTAATAGTAGTGCTTGTGTTTATAGTCGTCATCAGCGAGTCCGTAAGTATAGTAACTCATGCCGTTGAGAGTGTAGATGTTGCGGTCTTTATGAGGATCACGGTTGTTAAGCATCTGTCCGCGTACCGAGAGTACGAACTCACACCATTCAGGATTGGAGTCGCCGTCCATGCACCAAGGGGTTGATGTACCTCCATCAGTCCCCTGGAAGTGAATAAGGCACGGATATGTCCCTTCTGCAACCGGTTCGGCATAGTAGCCTGAGATGATTACCGGAGTACCGTCGGGTTCGTCGGCGATTGATTGCATCTCTACATACCATACCTTGCGTGTGGAGGTGGATTTTTCCGTGACTTCGCTGACAATATTGAACTGGGGCGCGACATTTTTTAGCTCATTCAAGGCAGTTGACCAGAATTCATCGAAATCGGGCTGTCCGTCGTAAGATATTTCAATCTGTGTGGGGTTGAAACCGATGTTATATATACCGGCAGCCGAGCCGTTTACATCCATCGACAGTGTGTAAAATCCGGGATTAAAATCGCCAAGCTCGACCTCGGCGGTTACAAGGGAGCGCGCAGGCAGCGTGATTTCTTTGGAGATGGTTGCTGCAGGTGATGTCTTGTCGAGGTCGGAATAAACCGTGGCTGTAATAGTCACATTATAGTCATGGGCCTCAAGACTTTGGATATCAACTACTCCGATGGCTTTCTCTCCTTCTTCCCACGCCTTAATACATGAAGTGGCAATCATGTTCTGTGTGCGCAGTATCTGAGATGCATCAATAAATTCTACTTTGTCGAGGGTGTAGTAGCAGCCGGTAAGACGCAGACCTTTCTCTTTTACCAGGGCTATCATTGCTTCATCAAAAGTGATGTCGACTGATGTAGCGCCCTTGAGCTGGGTGTTGCTTACCGGGTCAAATTGGGTATAGTTTGCCTGCAGTCGCAGTTGCGCATTATTTGCGACCTCATTCATGCTGACGCGTACAATGGTGCCTTCTTTTATATCGGTGAAAGCTGATTTGTCAATAAGAACGCTGTTTTTGGTATCGTCGCTTGCCCATGAAATACGTTCCGAACCTTCCCATACCGTGCTGATTGCTTTTGCCGGATTTTTGAGCACGGTTGAAATCTCCGCTGTGCCTGTCAGGTCAACTGATGCCAGAGTGAACGCGCAACCGTTTATTTTACAGCCGGAGGCTTGTAACAGCTTGGCTTTGTCCGCATCGATTTCAAATTCCGCACTATAAGGTGCGGGCAGACCTTTTTCCGAGTCATACAGGGCGGTTGGTGTCCAGATGTCGTTGCCTGAAGAGTCTGTGACTTTGAGTTGAGGCCATGAAGTGCGGTCTTCGGCAATACTGCTGATGTTTATCTTCATGACATCGCCTGCCTTGACATATTTGAACTTGGAGGCATCGAGTGTGAGTGCGCTCCATTGTACCGGAAAGTCGCCACGGAATATATTGCTTGTCAATTCCATGTAGTCAGGCATTCCTTCGATAGCCTGTTTGAACCAGTCCATATATTGCCCATACCAGCCGGAAGGCACCGAATGTGCTTCATTTTCGTTTACGACAAGTTTGCGGTTTGGCACTTTAAGATTGTTGAAGGGTGCCATATTGGTGGGGACGGGGCAGATGGGGTCTTGAAGCCCTATTGCCTGAATGACGGGACATTCGATTGTACCGGCAAGGTTTTTTGTGTCGAAATAGCTCAGGAAACGGTACATGTCGGCTTCGCTCATGATTTTTTGAGCGGCTTGTGCTACAGCGACGGAGCGTGGCCATGCAGCTACGGTGAAATATGTAGGGAAGTCGCCCATAAAGGGTACGGCGGGAGCAATTGCCTTGAGTCTCTTCTGGGGGTCAAGTGCCGCGGCGGCTATTGTAAATGCTCCGCCCTGGCTTTGTCCTTGGGCAAAGATTGCCGATGAATCCACTTTATCGCGGGATGAGACAAAGTCTATGGCGCGGATACAGTCCATGTAAGCTCCGCGGTAGTAATAGCTTTCTTTGTCGCCGAAATTGAAGGCAAACCAGTCGCCGTACGTGTTTGTGTACGGCTCGCGATTGTTGATGCTTTGTCCGCGTGTCGAGAGTATCAGTTCCGCCCATTCACCCTGGTCGCCGGATGGGCAATAGGGGTCGACGGGTTTGCCGTCGGGACCGTATGCGGCACTGTCATAGCCTTGGTATGTGATTACAACGGGATATTTGCCATCGCCGACAGGTTCGGCATAGTATGCGCGGATTGTCACCGGCTCTCCTGTGAGTCCATCGGGTATTGATTGCATTTCTACAAGGTACAATCTGCGTTTGGAGCCGCTTTTTTCCGGAAGTTCGGTAATCTTGAATGACGGGTCTATGCCTGCAAGCTGTTGAAGGGCTTCATTCCAGAATGAGTCAAAGTCGGGTTGTGCATCTTTTGCTGCGGCAATTCCTTCCGGATTGCAGGCTATGTTGAAGGATTCTACCAGACCTCCGCCTGCTATAATTGCCAGCCTGTACATGCCTGCTTCCAACTTGCCCAGTTCGAGTGTGACTTCTGATGTCGCGCCGGGTTCAGCTATCGCAGTCTGGTCAATCTCGGCATACGCTTCGCCGTTGTCGCGGCTCAAAATGGCTTTTACAGGAACAGTAAGTTTTTCAGCTCCGAGATTCTGGATTTCCAATGTAACAGAAGCCTCACTGCCTTTTGCCCACAGTTTTGAAGTGCCCTCGGCAAGCTGTGCCGTGAATGCGGGCATTTTTGCCGGGTCTACCACGTCGATTGAAGTAAGGCGGTAGCCGTTGCCGCTCACGATTAATCCGGTTTCCTGTATGGATTCGAGCATAGCCGGGGTGACGGTGTACTCATAGAATGGCAGACCCACAGTCTTGATTGGGGCATCGGCGAAAGATTTCCATGATGCATCTACGATGCTTGCCTGTGCCCAGGGGCGTACGTCTGTCATACCGAAGCGTAACACGTTGCCTGATTTTACATCTTTGAAGCAATCGGAGCTTATTACACCCCAGCCTTTGTCAGGCTCTTCCCAACTTATAAATGTATCTCCTTCCCACACGCATGTCACGGCAGAGTCAAAATCTCCGCCCTCACCAAGTTCCACTTCTTTTTGCACTGCGATTTTGGTAAGTGTGGCGTGGCATCCTTTTACTACGAGGCCTTTGCCGTTGATTTCGGCAAAGAGTTCATCGGTGATGTCAAAGGATTCAATACCTGCATTTTTTACAATGCTCTTCACTGCGGGAGAGAAGTCGGTCCAGTTGCTCTTCTGAAGATAGACTTGTGGTGTACCTGCCGAACTGTCGACATCTTTCACGCTTACGAGTACCCGGCATCCGGGTTCAAGCGAGCTTACTTGTTCGGCACTGAGAACAACGTAACCTGACCAGTTGCCCATGACAACTTCTCCGCTCCAGAGATTTACGGTCACTTTTGTTGTGGCGCCGTGCGCGGTGAGCAGCAGTCCAAGCGCCATGAGTAATAAAATGTATTTTTTCATCGGTTAAAAGATTGATTCGGTGCAAAATTATATTACATCGGCAGAGACGTGTATGCTTGAATGTTTCGCCGATATGCACAAATGTTTCATCTACCCTTATGTGCGCAATTATGAACGATTTGCGCTCACGGTATTGCACGATTCGCAATAAAAAACGATATTTGCGATATGAAAAGTTTCATCACCTTAATCATGCTATGTATCGCTTCGGCTATCTGCCGGGCAACCGAATGGCATGCCTGGGAAGGAAACGCTTCGCTACCGACCTCGGAAGTTTATGCTTTGTCGGTTGACTCTGTCGGCAGCCTTCTTATTGGTACCGCTCAGGGGCTTTATGTGGCGGCTGACGGGGATGAAATACGTAACATTAAACTCCAGGACAAAGCTTCGCGGCAGCCTACGGTAAACCGCATAGAAATTCTGGACGTAAGTATATATGTCCGCACACTTATGGGTTCTTATCTGCTCGAAGGTGATTCTGTTCTGCTTTGTGATACGATTGTAAGTCATGAGTATGTACCCCGCAACGTACCCGCTCCCCTTCAGGATAAGATAGTTAAAGATATGGCTGCTCTAAGGCATGGCTGGAAGGCGTATGCGACAAACAGTGACGGGATTTATCTATATCGCCGCTCTACAGGAAGTCTGATAAACATGCGCCGTTCATTGGATGATGCTGCATCGATTCCCGGTAATCACATATCGTCAGTCGCATACGATACCCGAAGTGGTCGTCTCTATGCCTCGATATATCATTCCGGGATATATTATTCAAAGCCTGTCCTGTCGGATGTGGAAACGATACATACCGGTATCGAAGAGAATATATCCTCATTCGCTATTGATGGAAAAGGGCGAATTTGGACAGCATACGATGGCGCGGGTATAGATATTGGTAATGATACCGTGCTTACGGCATTGCCAAGCTCCACTGTTACAAAACTTCTGACACTACCTGACGGAAATGTGCTCGCGGCGAGCTATGGAGGCGGGATATTTAAGGTTGACACGCTTTTAAACGCCGTCTCTGTCCCGAATTTAGGTTCTGGCAGCGAGGTCTCGCGGTGTCGGGCGATGGCTTTTGATTCTTCCGGGAAGTTGTGGATAGCATCTTTTTCTAATGGGGTGATTCGTTATGACTTTGCCACAGGAAATTCTGACAAATTTGATATTTCCAATTCCGCCTTGAAAACAAATTATATCACCGATATCTGTTCATCGCCGTGTGGCGACAGCATTTTTGTTGCAACTCATTACGGGGTTTATGCTTTTGACGCTCTTTCAGGCGCATCGCTGGAACTGGAAACGTCGGCTGCCGGTGATGAGCGTATCGTGGTTGATCAGCTTGCAGTCTCGACCGATGGCACACTGTATTTTGCCACCCCTGACGGGTTGACCGACCGTAATGGAACTAAGGTCGCTTTGAATGGAATACCTCTGATTGCGTTGGAGAGTTCTCCTGACAGCACATTATGGTGCAGCACTGATTCTGCAGTGTATCATGTTGATGTGCGTTATGAGCTGCCTCGTGTTGAGGTATTCGCAAAATTGGATGGTCTGCGCTTGGGGAAATATGCGCTGTTTGATACCGGTGATGGCACTGTTCTTGCCGGTGCTTTCGGTGCTGTAGCGGTGATAAGTTCCGATGATAATCCGGTAAAAGAAGCCCACGGTGGTTTGCAAGTAAGGATTCCGTGGTGGATATATGTCGTAATCGGAATAATTTTCTCAGGGGGGTTGTTGATGTATTTTTTACGCAATCGGGTTGCGGGAAAGAGTGTTGGCACTCCTGCGATGCCTCCGATATCTCAGCCCGATATTGCTGTTGATGCAGAAGCGGAAGCCGAGGCAGACAGTGCATGGTTGAAGTCAATAGATTCAATAATAGATGAGAATATTGCCGATGCCGCATTCAGTATTGAAGAGTTGGGGCATCTTGCCGGGATGAGCCGTAGCAATCTCTATAAGCGAGTCAAGGCTATCACTGGACTGTCGCCTCTTGAATATCTGCGGGAGAGACGAGTGAAAAAGGGCCGGCAGCTTCTTGAGCAAGCCACGGGTAAGCATGTAAAACCTACCCTCAGCGAGATAGCCTATCAGGTAGGCATGTCACCGCGACAGTTCTCAAAATACCTCAGGCATAATGATTAAATGCCACTCTACGGGGCGCCCATCTCTAAATTAATATGAAAAAGCGGAATTGTAATTATTCAAAATAAATTATTTAATTTGAATAATTCATTTTGAATAATTATATTTGCATAAAAATGGTGAGATGGCACGACATATAAATCCTTTTATAGTTGCGGGAAAGATTCAGCCGGAGTATTTCTGCGACCGCGTCGCCGAATCAGAACGACTGATAAAGACGGTGACAAATGGTAATAACCTTGTGTTGATTTCTCCACGACGCATGGGGAAGACCGGCTTGATACGTTTCTGCTATGACAAGCCGGTGCTTAGAGACAATTATTACACATTCTTTATCGATATACTCCAGACATCAAGTTTGCGCGAATTTATCTATCTTCTCGGTCGTGAGATCTTTAGCTATCTTCTTCCGAGAAGTCAGAAAATGATGCGACAGTTTCTGTCGATGTTAAAGTCGATAAACGGGAAATTCGGCTTTGATGCTTTATCCGGCACACCGACATTCAATCTGCAGCTTGGCGACATCGACCGCCCTGAATACACACTTGCGGAAATATTTCAATATCTTTCGTCGGCAGATATGCCTTGTGTGGTGGCAATTGACGAGTTTCAGCAGATTACCAAATATCCTGAGAAAAATGTAGAGGCGATTTTGCGGTCACATATACAAGGTTCTTCCAATGTCAATCTTATTTTTGCCGGTAGTGAGCGTCATCTAATGCAGGAAATGTTTTCCGCTTCATCGCGCCCGTTTTATAACAGTGCCGATATACTTGAGCTAAAAGAAATACCGCTGCCGATATATTCTGAATTTGTAACACTTCTGTTTGCGGAAAATGGCAAGAATGTGGATTCTGATGTTATCGTACGGGTGTATGAACTTTTCGGCGGACATACCTATTACATGCAGCGGGTGTTCAATGGAGCTTATGCCGATACTCCTGTCGGAGATGTATGTAAGATTTCGACGGCGCAGAAATCTTTGGATGATATGCTTGCCGCTAATGATACGGTTTTCCGTGAAATTCTGTCCAACATTCCCGAGCGTCAGAAAGAATTGCTGTATGCCATAGCCCGTGAAGGGGTGGTAGAGAAAATTACCTCGGCAGCATTTGTCAGAAACAATCATCTGCTGTCGGCAAGCTCGGTTCAGGCATCACTTAAAAAATTGCTTGAGATGGATTACGTGACTGTTACCGACCGCCGTTATTCCGTTACCGACCGCCTTTTTGGTATGTGGATTAACACAATCTACGGTGATGCGTCAGTAGCCAGGTTATGATTACTCGTAGGGCGCGGGAGGCTCGGCGGCGACGGGGTGCGGGGTGTCGGTGGTGTAACCCGGGTTGACGATACTTTGGTATAATGCTTCGAGGCGTTTGCCTTGAAGGGATTTTTTGCGGATTTCACATTCCCACACACGGATTACGCGCCAGCCGAGTAGCCGTAGTTCCACGTTGGCGCGATAGTCACGTGCGATATTCATGTTGATTTTGTGCCGCCAGAAGTCGCTGTTGCTTTTGGGCAATTTAAACTGACTGCATCCCTCATGCCCGTGCCAGAAACATCCGTCGATGAAGATTACCGTGTGGTATTTCTTCAGTACGATGTCGGGAGAGCCGGGAAGCCGTCGGTCGCTCAGTCGATAGCGTAGTCCACGCGCATGGAGAAACCGTCTCACGATCATTTCGGGTCGGGTGTCTCTGCCGCGTATAGCCGCCATGCAGCGGTGGCGTTGTTCCGGTGTCATCACGTCAGTCATACACTCTTATAACGTGCCGGAATGCCGGATTGTTATTTCAGCTGGCGGTCAAGGAAGGCGACGGCATGGCTGACAGTCGGTTCAAACCATCGTTCAAAAAACCAGAACGGATGTATATCGGAATCAAGCTCGTAGGTCTCGTGGTCTACTCCGAGAGCGTCAAGTATCTCGCAGAGCTGGTCACGCCCGTCATGATAGCGTGGCAGCTGACTGTTGATAAAGCATATCGGTGCTGACGAGGGGGTAGCCCACAGGATTGCAGAAGCCTCGTTCCAGTTTTCGGTCGCATCATCATACATTCCTCCGAGCCAGAACGCATTTACCGGCATCTCCCCCTTTTTTCGCAGACGTTCGGCGGCATCGGCAATGTTGCCCGGCGACACGAAGGTCACTATGCCATCGATGTTGACCACTGCCTGCACGTCGCTTGACACATCAGGAAAATCGCCGTCGCCTTCATGACGTGCCGAGCCGTTGGTCATGCCGGTCAATCCGGCAAGCTGACCACCTGCCGAACATCCCGACACCGCGATGTGGTCAGGGTCGATACCGTAGGTGTCGGCATTGGCGCGGAGCCATCTCACGGCAGCCTTTATGTCATGTAATGCGGCAGGATATTTCGCCTCAAGGCTGAGACGGTATTCTACCGGTACAGTCACATAACCCTTTGCGGCTATGTTCATGGCAAGCGGGCGTTGCAACTCGCGCGAGCCAGACCGCCAGCCCCCGCCATGAATCATGATTAGAGCGGGATAGCGTTTGCCGTCGTCGGGTCGGTATATGTCGGCGTGAAGCTGACGCTCTCCGAAAGGAGTGTCCTTTAATGTACGGTACACCACGTTTTCATTCGCTTTCACCCCGGCAGGGAGCACAGCCGGTACAAGGCGAGCCTCGGGATGGCTTTTCAACACCTTGATGTTGGTGGAATACATGGTGAACGACGTGTCGCGCGGTATGTCGCGTGACTGCGCCGTCGCAATCATGGCGATTGCGACGGCTGCAATGCTTATGACGATTCTCGGAGTCATTTATTTTCGATAAAGTTTTACAATCTGTCCGGGTGTAGTCGTGATATCGTATTCATACACGCGGTTGATTACAGGCCATTGCCGTGCCACTTCAGGACTCGTCTTTACCGGTTTTACATCGGCACGGGCGTATAGCGGGTTCGGACAGTCGCCCTTTGCCTCTTTCAATCCCTCGCCCGTAAGCGGAACGTAGGAGCGTACTCGCAGCACGCCGCCCGACTGTGAAGTTATCTCGGCAGCGGCAAGCTGCCCGTTGTCCCATGTCATGTCGACATCGAAATTGCCACGTGCACGCAATCCCTTGACTTCTCCATTATCCCATACATCGGGTAGTGCCGGAAGCAGATGTATCGCACCGTCATGACTTTGCAGGAGCATTTCCGCGATACCGGCGGTAAGTCCGAAATTACCGTCAATTTGAAATGGCGGATGCGCGTCAAACAGGTTGGGGTAAAGTCTACCGTCAGGATATTTCTCTGCCTGGCTGTCATCGGGCAGCAGACTCATGAGGTTTTTGACAATCTTATAGGCGTGGTTGCCGTCGAGTAGACGTGCCCATAGGTTTACTTTCCAGCCGATACTCCATCCGGTAGCCATGTCGCCGCGCTGTGTAAGCGTATTGACTGCACCACGGAATGCTTCAGGGGTCGAGTAGGGCGATATCTGGTTTGAGGGATAGAGTCCGTAAAGATGCGACACATGGCGGTGCTGATCCTTGGGGTTGTCGGCATCTACAATCCACTCCTGGAGCTGACCGTAGCGGCCTGTCTGCATCGGGGGGAGCATCTCTATAGCTTTGCGGAGCGAATCGGAATATGCTTTGTCTGCTATCCCGAGAATCTCGCCGGCATGCAGTGCGTTGGATAGGGCATCGAAGGCAATCTGATTATCCATTGTGCAACCTGCAGTGATGGATGAGTTGCCATAGCCATGTTCGGGTGACATTGACGGTACTGTTACCAGCCAGTCATATTCGGGATGACGGGTAAGATGACTCAGATAGAAATCGGCTGCTCCTTTCAGCACGGGATAGTAGCGTTTCAGAAATTCCTTGTCGCCGGTAAACAGATAATGTTGCCATAGATGGGTTGTTAGCCATGCCCCGCCGTTAGGCCACATTCCGTAACGTGCGGCATCTACCGGACCGGTGGCGCGCCAGAGGTCGGTGTTATGGTGAGCCACCCAGCCGTCGGCGTTGTAAAGTGTCTTTGCTGTCTCCGCGCCGGTCCGGGAAAGTTCCTCCACCATTTCAAACAGCGGTTCATGGGTTTCCTGGAGTGCCGTGACTTCCGCAGGCCAGTAGTTCATCTCCGTGTTTATGTTGATGGTAAACTTGCTGTCCCACGGCGCATGTTCGCGGTCGTTCCAGATTCCTTGCAGGTTTGCCGGTTCGCCTCCCGGTTGCGACGAGCTGATAAGAAGATACCTGCCGTATTGGAATAGAAGCGCCACAAGTGCCGGGTCATTGTCGTTGGCGAAATTTACAAGGCGGTCGCGTGTCTCGGTAATGTCGGATGTCGAGGGTAAAGTAAGGCTGACACGGTTAAATTGCGCCGTATAAGCTTTGATGTGTTCGGCAAGAAGCGATTCATACGGTACTTTTGCCACGGCGGCTATCGCGCTGATAGTCTTCTTGGTCTCGTTGCCGCTTACATCCTTATAGTTCACAAAGTTGGTGGCAGCTGTGATGTAGAGAGTCGCTTCGCTTGCGTCGCTGACTGTGACATGACCATCTTTTGATGAAACTTTTCCGTCAGACACCACTTTTACGCGCGTTTCTTCGCGCAGACATCCTTTTATACCCTCATGGTCGGCTCCGTTGCTGCGGGCAACGAGTGTGCCGCTTTTTGCTGTCACTTTTACGGGAAGTGGTGAGCTATATCCGGCGTTAAAATTCAATGCGCCGGGTTTGCTTGCCGTAAGACGCACGATGATAGCATTGTAGTTGAGCGGCGAGAATGCAGTGCGCTCGTAGGTCACGCCGTCGATTGTGTAGCGCGTGGTGGCGGTGGCATCGTTGAGGTCGAGCACACGGGAGTAGCCGGTGGCATTGCCTTTGTCGCCGAAATCAAGATGCAGGCTTCCGCAGGGGAGATAGCGCATACCGTTGATGCCCGTCATGTAGGTCTCGTTGATAAGCTTTTCAGCGTCGCTGAACTTGTCTTCAAATATGAGGCGGCGTATCTCGCCGAGATGCTTGACGCCCTCGGGATTATTGTTGTTATACGGGCTTCCCGACCAGAATGTCTCTTCATTGAGCTGGATTTCATCGGAGGCAATGCCCCCGTATATCATCGCGCCGATACGCGAGTTACCTATCGGATATGCCTCCACCCATGTTGAGGCGGGTGTTGAAGATACAAGACGCAGGTTGTCATCGGCGTACATCTGAATCGCTGCCAGAACAACGAGTACTGTTGTAAGTATATATCGCATATATTTTCAATTTTGGAGATTATTTTGCCGGATTTTCAATCTTCTTGCCGTTGATTGTCACGTTGTCAAATACAATCTGCGGATAGGCGCATACAAAGTTCGGGTCAGTGGCTTTGATATTGACATTGCGCACCGTGAAATTGCTTACAGTATCGTCGGGATTGCCTGCGATATGACCGAAGCTCTTGCAGTCCACATTTATATTTTCCACAAGTATGTCGCGCACTATGCCGACAGGCTTTTCATCAGTGCCTTCAAGGTCGAAAAATTGTTTCCAGGGACGCATCTCGATGACTGTGGCACACGTGCCGGTGATGTTCTGTACCGTGATGTTCTCGTAGGTCTGGTATGTGTCGGGACGCATCTTCAGGCGCAGGATCGAGCAGCGGGTCTGCAGCTTGCAGTTGCGCACAGTCACGTTTTTGGCGTGGATACATTCACTACCGAGTGTCAGCACTCCATGCAGGTTAGGACCGAAAGTGCAGTTTTCTACAAGGATATTTTCCACAATGCCGTTTTCAGGTGAGATATGTGCGAAGACACCCTTGCCTCCTTTCAGGCAAGCACCGTCGTCATCGCAGTTCAGGTAACAGTTGCGCACTGTCACGTTACGGCATGCGTCGAGGTCGAGCGCGTCGCTGCTTGGTGCCCTTACCGGTTCACGGGGCGCTTCCATGCGGGTATTTTCTATAAGTACGTTGTTACACTGATAGAGATGTGTGGTCCAGAATGCCGAGTTACATAATGTAGGACCGTCGATATGGAGTCCGTCACATCCCCACAGGAACACGAGGCGCGGGCGGTGTACTTCCAGGTTTGTGCATTTGGGTTTCACCTTGCGGAGTGCCCAGAACTCTTCCCAGAATTTCAAGGCATTGCCGTTGACAGTTCCGGAACCGGTGATGGCGAAATTATCGACATAATACGCATTGATGAGGGCGGCGTAATAATATATGCTTCTGCCTTCCATACGGGATGGTATCAGCGGATAGTCGGCAATGTCATCGGATCCCTTTATAACAGCCCCCTTTTCAAGATGGAGCGTGGTACCGGGCTTGAAGAATAGACCACCGGTAAGGAATGTCCCTTCCGGCACTACTATCCTGCCACCGCCTGCAGCTTCAGCCGCGTCGATGACCGATTGTATCGCCCGGGTCTGTACTATGGTGCTGTCGGTTGTCACCCCGTAGTCGGTGATTTTGAAGTCGGCGGCTGTCGACGTGATTGCCGAGAAAGCGCATATTGCCGCAATCGTTTTGCGGGGACTTAATCTATGTGTCATGATATAGAGGGTATTATATGGTTACTTTATTGTAGGTAGGGAGAGAATGCCAGGCTTTACATATTGCTTGAACTCCGGCACGGTCTCGGCAATGGCTTTTGCCGCGATTGCCGCAACAACCTTGCCTCCGTATATATTAAGGTGTGTATTGTCAATCTTTCCGTCGGGGCAGAATTTGTATGTGTTTGCCGGAATCCACATGAACAGTTCCTTCGATTTTTCTCTGCCGAGGCTCTGTACAAGACTGTGGGTTAGCGCGTTCAGGTCGACAAACGGAGTACCGAGTTCCGCTGCGACTGTGCGCGGTGATATGAGGTATGCTCCGTGGGTGTCAACGAGGATATCGCCCTCTTCCTTATTTTTTGTAGGACCCACGGCTGTCGGCGGATTGTCATCGCGGTCTTCCGCTTTTTCAGTCACTGATGCCGGAAAATTACGGCGCACGATGGAGTTCATCAATATCGGCGTCGCTCCCTTTTCAAGGGCTTTCTGTGCAAACATGCGCAGGTTGTCGTCAAACGTGCTTCCCGGGTCGGTGTGACGTTTCTCCCCCGGCTTTTCATCGTTATGTCCGAACTCGATTATCAGGTAGTCGCCTTTGCCCATCTTTTCAATCACTTTATCCCATCGTCCTTCATTGATGAATGAACGTGAGCTTCTGCCGTTGACGGCATGGTTGTCGACACGTATTTTCCCTTGAAGCATCATCGGTAACATCTGCCCCCAGCCTCGTTCCTGATTCTCATCTTTAAGCGGCTTGTTTGCCATTGTGGAGTCGCCGATCATGAATACGGTTATCGTGTCACACTGCTCTTGTGCCGTCACACCGAGTGCCAGCAGCATAAATAGCATAAATGATGAAAAGATTTTCATGTAAAGTATAGTTTAAAGTTAATTTTGGTGTTAGCAAAACAAAGTTAGTAAATACATCTTGAATTATGCGGGTATTTATTGCTTTTCATGCTGTAAAAATTGTCTTGCAGTGTGTTTTGTCGGCAGAATGTTGACTGGAGGTGAGATTTTTGACGGAATTTTGATGAAAAATCCATTTTTTCCGGCGAGAATGTTTATAACTTTGTGTATCGTGAAATTTTGTACTTTAAGAAACTATTAACTGTAATCTATACCAAAAACGCTATGATTAAAAAATCTGTTTTAGTATTGTCGCTCCTTGGCATGTCAATGGGAGTATGCGCCCAACAGGCGGAGACACTGGACCGTGGTGTCGTAGCCGTCAAGACCGACAATGGTGTGTTCGTATCGTGGCGCAGTCTTGCCGACGACAGCAAGTCGACGACATTTGACGTGTACCGTGACGGGGTGAAGGTTAATGCCGAGCCTGTAAAGGGGGGCACTAATCTGCTTGATGCCGAAGGCACGGCGACCTCTAAATATGTTGTGAAGCGTCTTGACAAGGATGAATCGAGCAAAGAGACAACTCCGTGGGGTGACCCGTATCTGCGCATCAAACTCGACCGTCCGGCAGGCGGTACTATCGAGGGCAACAACAAGTTTACAACTTATAAAAACGGTGCGGTTGTCAATCTTGTGGAGGACGATTATACTTACAGTCCCAACGATTGCTCTGTAGGCGATGTCGACGGCGACGGTGAATATGAGATTTTTGTGAAATGGGATCCATCCAATTCACAGGATAACTCCCTGAAAGCTTATACTTCCAACGTCTATATCGATTGTTATAAGCTTGACGGTACGAAACTGTGGCGTGTGGACCTCGGCAGGAATATCCGTGCCGGTGCCCATTATACTCAGTTTATGGTCTATGACTTTGACGGCGACGGCAGGGCTGAGCTTATGTGCAAGACAGCTCCCGGTACTATCGACGGAAAAGGGAAAGCCGTGCTGATGGGTGATGACAAGGTGACCGATGATTACCGTAATTCCGACGGTATAGTCATCAAGGGTCCGGAATATCTCACAGTGTTCAACGGATTAACCGGCGAAGAAATCACTACTACAAGCTATGTGCCTCTGCGTACTGTGCAGAGCAGCTGGGGTGACAGTTACGGAAACCGCTGCGAGCGTTATCTTGCCTGTGTGGCATATCTTGACGGAAAGAAACCGAGCGCGGTGTTCTGTCGAGGATATTATACCCATAGCTATCTTTGCGCATGGGATTTTGACGGCAAGGAGCTTAAGCAGCGTTGGCTTCACGCGTCGACTACCAAGGGACAGGGTGCTTACGGCGAAGGCGCGCACTCCCTGACTGTCGGCGATGTTGACGGTGACGGATGTGACGAAATCGTCTATGGCTCCGCTTGTATCGACCATGACGGTAATCTGCTCTACCGCACAGGCGCGGGACATGGCGATGCGCTTCATCTCGGTGACTTTGACCCGGACCGTGAAGGATTGGAAGTATTTATGGTTCATGAGGAGAAGTCGTCGGCTTACAAATGGGATTGCGAGTTCCGTGATGCCGCAACCGGTGAAATCATCTGGGGTGAGGCTCAGTCAGGAAATGACATTGGTCGCGGTCTGGTAGGTGACCTCAGCGAAAACTGGCGCGGTTATGAGGTATGGCCGGGATCACGTTTTGTGAAGGGCAATCGCGTAAACGCTACTTTCGATTGCAAGGGTAATGTTGCCGCCGATGGCAAGGTGCCTTCAAGCTGTTTCCGCATTTACTGGGACGGTGACCTTCTTGACGAGCTTTTTGACGGTAAATATAATAAAGACAGCAAAAAGTCATTCCCGGTAATCGAAAAGCGTAATTCTGCCCTAACAAGCAGTTCGACTCTAATGTCATTCAACAAATGGAATGCCCAGTCATGTAACACGACCAAGGCTACTCCGTGTCTTACCGCCGACATCCTTGGTGACTGGCGTGAGGAAATCATTTTGTGGGATGGCGAAAACAGTTCCGACCTCCTGCTGTTCACTACCACAATCCCTTCCGAATACCGTGTGCCGTGTCTTATGCAGGACCACAACTACCGCATGGCTATCGCATGGCAGAATGTCGCTTATAACCAGCCGCCTCATCTCGGCTATTATCTTGCCGACCGCTTCTCCAACTCTCCGCGCCTCACCATCAAGTCGGGCAGCGTGAAGCAGCTTATCGAGGTAGGCGATCCGATTCAGGATATTACCGGTCAGGCAATCGCTACCAATACACTTGTGGCAAACGGTATGCCTGATGGAGTGACTCTTGATTTCAACGACAATACCGGCGTGTTCACCATCTCGGGTACTCCGACAGAAATCGGCACTTATGATGTGACTCTTGTCGCAACGGGTGAAGAAAATGCCGAGACCCGTCTGGAACTGACAATCAATGTTGTTGCCAAGGTAAATCTGGTGCCGCTTGCCCGATATAGGTTTGAGACACTTGGTGAAACCACACCTAATGAAATCGAGGGTGAAGCAACTGTTACCGGAAGCTCCGCTACTCTTGTAAAGGGTGTCGAAGGCAACGCACTGTCACTTGCCGGCGGTACATATCTCAAGCAGAAGGCATACGACAAGATTCAGCTTGGCGACCGCGACTTCACTATCGAACTGTGGTTTAAGTCGACAACTTCTGCAGCCTACATGCTTCACAAGGGAAGTCTTGGCGCAAACTCCTCTACCGGTGCTACCGGCAACTGGGTAGGTATCGAGTATAAGAACGGTAACCTCCGTTTTGCTATCGACGACGACAAGCAAAAGAGCGAGGCTTCGGCTGCCGCCTCTGAATGTTTCGATGGTACATGGCATCATGTCGTATGTGTGCGCGACGGTATGACCAAGCAGCTGAAACTCTACATCGATGGCGCGCTTGCCGGTGATGCAACCGATAATACCGGTGCTATCGCTGACAATAATGAAGACTTTGTAATCGGTAACGTGAATGTCAATTTCGATAATCCTTTCAAGGGTGAGATTGACGAACTGTATGTCTATGAAGGTGCGATGAGTGCCGCAAAAGTCGCTCAGCGTTACGAAGAGTCCAAGCCGGAGGCTGCCGGTATTGATGATGCGCTTGTCAACGCCAATATCACCGAAGGCGATGTCACCTTGATTGATGCCGCTACAGGTATCGTGGTTGCTACAGGTCACGGTACACCCGGTGTAGTGACTGAAAATGCCGCTCCCGGCGTATATGTACTTGTGATTGATAATGGTACTGACCGCCAGACAATCAAGTTTATCAAAAACTAAGAAATCATTTTCTAACTTACCTTCAATCATAATTTTAAGGCGACGCTGTGAGGCGTCGCCTTTTTCTTTTCATTGAGTAGTCATTTAAGACCTAAAAAAGGGAAATGCCATTGCTGACATTTCCCTTTTATGTGGATTGTTAGTAATTAATACTACTGGCGGGCGGCTTTTACGTAGCCGAGAGCCTCACGGCACTTGTCGGTTACATACTGCCAATCCTGGGCTTTCACCTTGTCGCCGGGGAAGAGCTTCGAGCCCATGCCTACGCAATATACACCTGCCTTAATCCAGGCGGTGATATTTTCCTGAGTAGGCTCTACGCCGCCGGTAACCATGAGCTTAGACCAGGGCATCGGTGCCTTGAGACCCTTGACGAATTTCGGGCCGAGTACATCGCCGGGGAACACCTTGCAGAGGTCGCAGCCGACTTCCTGTGCGGCACCGACTTCAGAGATTGAACCGCAACCGGGGGTGTACGGTACGAGACGGCGGTTGCACACCTTTGCTATCTCGGGATTGAACAACGGGCCTACTACGAAGCAGGCACCGAGCTGGAGATAGAGTGCTGCGGTGGCGGGGTCTACGATAGAACCTACTCCCATAGCCATTTCGGGACATTCCTTGGCTGCAAACTTAACCACTTCGGCAAATACCTCATGGGCGAAGTCGCCACGGTTGGTGAACTCAAATGCGCGTACACCGCCGTCGTAGCATGCCTTTACAACCTGCTTGGCAACTTCAACGTCGGAGTGGTAGAAAACGGGGACCATACCGGTCTCGCCGATTTTAGCCAATACAGCTTGCTTATCAAATTTTGCCATGTTTTCCTGTTTATAATTTCATTATGATGATTAACGCTGAACGCGACCGTTGGCATTACCGCCGGCGAGTGATTCAACCTCCTCGACAGAAACAAGGTTGAAGTCGCCGTTGATAGTGTGCTTCAATGCTGAAGCTGCGACAGCAAATTCAAGTGCCTCGCCTTGGTTAGGCTTGGTGAGTAGTCCGTGGATAAGACCGCCTGAGAATGAGTCGCCACCGCCTACACGGTCGATAATCGGATTGATGTCGTAGCGCTTGCTCTGATAGAACTCTTTGCCGTTGTAAATCATTGCCTTCCATCCGTTGTGGGTAGCTGAGAATGACTCGCGGAGGGTCGATACTACATACTTAAAGCCAAATTCCTTCATCATTGCCGCAAAGATGCCCTTGTAGCCTTCTGCGTCGGTGTTACCGCCTTCTACATCAGCATCGGGCTTGAAGCCGAGGCAAAGTTCTGCATCTTCCTCGTTGCCGATACATACGTCTACATATTTCATAAGCGGGCGCATGATAGACTGTGCTTTCTCTTTTGTCCAGAGTTTTTTGCGGAAGTTGAGGTCAACGGATACGGTAACGCCGTGACGCTTTGCAGCCTCGCAGGCAAGACGTGTAAGCTCGGCAGCCTTGTCGCTGATAGCGGGGGTGATACCGCTCCAGTGGAACCAGTCGGCGCCCTCCATGATAGCGTCGAAGTCGAAATCGCTCGGGTCGGCCTCGGCGATTGCTGAGTTGGCGCGGTCATAGATTACTTTTGAGGGACGCATTGATGCTCCTGTCTCGCAATAATAGATGCCTACACGGTCACCGCCGCGCGCGATATATTCGGTGTTCACTCCATAACGGCGAAGCGCATTGAGTGCAGCCTGTCCGATTTCATGCTTCGGAAGCTTGGTTACAAAGCAAGCCTCGTGACCGTAGTTGGCGCAGCTTACAGCTACGTTTGCTTCGCCACCACCCCAGATAACATTAAAATTGTCAACTTGTACAAAACGGTTGTTGCCAGCCGGTGAGAGGCGGAGCATAATCTCGCCTAAAGTGATGATTTTCATGTGATAAATTGATTTATAAGTGTAACAATATGGATTAGTATTTTACAGTTGGAGAGACTGAAGCCGACGCTCAAACGCTTCCGCCATCGCTTTGGCGGCGCGCCTGCCGTCGCCCATCGCAAGGATGACGGTCGCGGGACCTCTTACTATGTCGCCGCCGGCATATATTGCCGGTGCCGACGATTTCATTGATGAGTTGTCGACCACGATACCTCCCTGGCGTGTCATTTCCAGGTCGGGCAGGGTAGTCGGAGGATTAGGGAGTGACCCGACGCTCACTACGACAAGGTCAACACGCACTTCTTCCACGGCACCGGGAATTGCCACGGGTGAACGGCGACCGGTCGAGTCGGGCTCGCCGAGTTCCATCTTCTGCAGGCGCATAGTGCTGAGAAATCCATTTTCATCGGCAAGATATTCGACAGGGTTACTGAGCGTTACAAATTCGACACCCTCTTCGCGGGCATGACGTATCTCCTCGGAGCGCGCGGGCATCTCCGCCTCGCTCCGGCGGTAGACAATCATTGCCTTTTCCGCTCCCATGCGGAGTGCGAAGCGTACAGCGTCGATTGCCGTGTTTCCTCCACCGATTACGGCGACACGTTTTCCTGCAAGAGATGTCGGATTTTTAGCGTATGCCTGCGAGTCAAGCAGATTTAGGCGTATAAGATATTCATTGGCTGTCATCACACCGGGAAGATTCTCCCCGGGTACACACATGAAGCGCGGTTTGCCCGCTCCGGTAGCGATATATATGCCTTTGAATCCCGCCTCTTGCAATTCCTCATATGAGAATGTCTTACCGACAAAACAGTCTTTTACAAATTCTATTCCGAGACCTTTAAGGCGCTCGATTTCGTAATCGACAATCTCATTGGGAAGACAGAATTCCGGGATTCCGTATTTCAGCACCCCGCCGAAAGTGTGAAGCGCTTCAAACACAGTCACCTTGTATCCACGTTTTGCCATGTCTCCGGCAAAAGCGAGTCCTGAGGGACCTGAACCGATTACCGCGATTTTGATGGCAAGCGGCTGCGGTGCGGTCTGTATTGTGTCGTTGCCGGAGTTTTCGCCTGCAAGGGCTTTCTGCCGGTCGCTTTCGCGGCTGAAGTCGGCTACGAAGCGTTCGAGATGACCGATTGCCACGGGCTGCTTCTTCATCTTATTATAGACGCATGAAGCCTCACACTGTTTTTCCTGCGGACATACTCTTCCGCATACTGCAGGAAGAACGCTTGTCTCGTTGATGACACGCAATGCCTCCGCGAAATTGCGGCGTTCGATATTTTTTATGAAGCCGGGTATATTGTTGGCTACGGGGCAGCCTTTCATACATCCGGGGTCAGGGCAGTCAAGACATCGGCGTGACTCAAGCACGGCTTGCTCGACACTCAGCCCCTGGTTTACCTCGTCAACGCAGGTGACACGGTATGTAGGGTCAACTTCCGGCATTTTCACGCGTGGAAGCGATGTGCGCTGCTTGGTCGTATGGCGGCTGCGGAGTTCTTCGCGCCATGCGTCGTTACGGTTGGTGATGCTTTCTGCCATGTCAGTAATTATACGTATAGTCGTTGGCGGTTAAGAAGCTGGTCGAAGTCTACCTTGTGGGCGTCAAACGAAGGTCCGTCTATACACGTGAGCTTCCGCTCTCCGTCGACCATGACCCTGCAGATGCCGCATAACCCTACGCCGTCAACCATAATCATGTTAAGGATGCACACAGTCGGAATCGAATGTGTGAGAGTCAGTCCGGAAATGTCTTTCAACAATGTGGTGGGGCCGGAGATAAACATCTTGTCGATTTTGCGGCTGTCGATAATCTCGCCGATGACTTCCATCGGATTGCGGTCGCGCACATCGATTACCTCGCTGTATTCGCTCACCTTCCCTTGCAGACATGCGGTCTGTGACGATTGCTCGGAGAATACCGAGATGACGTGACAACCCGCTTTCTTCAAGGCTCTTACCACCGGAAGCAGAGGCACAAAGCCCGCGCCGTCGCCGCAACACACGACTGTGCCGTAATTCTTTATCTCGATAGCCTGACCAAGCGGTCCGAGAAGATTGGGCAGCGAGTCGCCGGGTTTAAGCGAGGCAAGTGCCTCGCTCAGTCCTGCGGCTTTATGGATTATGATGTTTATCGTACCTTTTCCCTCATCGGAATCCACGATTGTGAACGGAATACGTGCGCCGTCTTCCGCGAATCTTACGATTACGAAATGACCGGGACGACACGATTTTGCGACAGAGGGGGCGTATATGCGCAATTCTGCCGTGTATTCCGAGTAATGTACTATTTCGCGGATTTCGTTCATCGTTTACTTCATTTCAAGATAGGAAATCTTGTCCATGTCGCTGTAGTCGAGGTTTTCGCCTCCCATACCCCAGATAAACATGTAGTTGGATGTTCCTGCAGCGGCGTGTATCGACCATTCGGGCGACATGATTGCCTGCTCGTTGTGAAGCCATATCATGCGGTTTTCCTGAGGTTCGCCCATGATGTGACATATAGCGTTGCCTTCCGGCACGTTGAAGTAGAAGTAAGCCTCCACGCGGCGGTCATGGGTGTGTGCCGGCATTGTGTTCCATACGCTTCCCGGCTTCAGCTCGGTAAGACCCATCTGGAGCTGACAGGGACCTTCTTCAAGCACGTTGTTGACAATGAGCTGGTTGATTACACGGTCGTTGCTCTCCTCCATCTTTCCGGCTGCGAAGGAGTTGGCTTTAAGCGAACCTTTTCTGCCGTCGATGGTGACAAGCTGTGTCTTGTATGCCTTGTGGGCGGTAGTGGAGTTGAGGTAGAACTTCGCGGGATTTGCAGCGTCCTTGCTGCGGAAAGTCACGTTTTTATTGCCCCTTCCTACATAAAGAGCATCCTTGAAGTGCAGCTCGTATTCCTTGCCGTCAACAGTCACGATGCCGTCGCCGCCTATGTTTATCACGCCAAGCTCGCGGCGCTCAAGGAAATATTCCGATTTCAGCGGGTCGATGGTTTCAAGCACGATTTCCTTGGTCACGGGCATCGCGCCGCCAAACACGAGGCGGTCATACATGGAATATGTGAGAAGCACCTTGTCGGCTTCCATCACCTTGGGCATTGCGAAGCGTGAGCGAAGCTGTTCGGTATCGTAGTGTTTCACGTCTTCGGGATGACATGCGCGTTGTATTGAATATTCGGGCTTTTGTGCCGACATAGCAAGTGTTGCCATTGCGATTGAGAGTGATAATATTATTTTTTTCATTGTTAAAGTTTTTGTTATGGCAAAGTTACGGCGTTTATTCCTTACTGATATGCCATTTTTATTCAAATCAGGGTGATTATTTGTTATTTCAGATTTTCAGCGGCTCTTTGGTCGTTGATAATCTTAATGCGGTTCCATACGACAAGTGCTATCGTGGCGACACCCAGCACTCCGGCTCCTATGTACTTAAGGTTATAACTGCACTGGAATATCAGCCATGCAAGCGGTGAGCCGGCGAAGTCAAGGCTACCCCCCTCGAAGCCCTGCGGTATTGCCACGGCGGCATCGCCGGTGTTGGCATACACATCCTGGGCGGCTTTGGTAAACTCGGGGGCAAGGTTGGTCACCATAAACAGAGCAAGCACTATTACCACGAGTCCTACGATGAATGTCTTCACTACATTACCTTTGGTGTAAGGTAACACGAGAGGGAACACGTAGAACATGCCGGCAAGAGAGGCAAGCGGCAGGAACTCGTTTCCGGGAAGCACCACGGCAAGGAAGAGAGTCACCGGAATGAGCAGAAGCGATACCACAAGCGTGGTGGGATGTCCGATTACAAGAGCGGGACTCATGCCTATCGACAGACCCTCAGCTCCCTGGAATTTGCGGGCAATAAGCTCGCGGGTGGCATCGGATATAGGTTTCAAGCCTTCTATAAAGAGTACGGTGACACGCGGGATGAGTTCCATGACCGCACCCATCTTGATGCCGAGACCGAGTATGTAGGGTATCTTGTCGACAAGCTGCTCGCCCGAGGTGCAGGTGAGGCAGCCGATGCCAATACCCACGACCACTCCCAGAAACAATGGTTCGCCCAGCAGACCGAATTTCTTTTTAAGTCCCTCGGCATCTATCTCAAGGCGTTCCATACCGGGAATCTTGTCGAGAATCTTGTTGATAAACCATGCGAAAGGAGCGAAACCGGCGCAGAAAGGCTGCGGAATAGATATGCCTTCCATATCCTTGTAGAAGGTCTGGAATTTGTCGGCTGTCATGTCGGCGATGACAAGAGTGATGATGTAGCAGATGATGGCGGCGAAGAAGCCCCAGAGGAGCGAGCCGCTGGCAAAGTACACCACCGCGCCGATAAAGGCGAAATGCCAGTAATTCCAAAGGTCGATGTTGACTGTGCGTGTGCCTTTGAGAAGGAGTAGCACGATGTTGACACCGAGACACACGGGGATAATGAATGCACCTACCGCGGTGTTATATGCCACGGCGGCAGCAGCGGGCCATCCCATGTCGAACACCTTCAGCTGTAGATGGTAAATGTCGACGACACTGTTGAGTGCGGGGCCGAGCGATGAGGTGAGAAGCGCCGTGATTACCGACAGTCCCACGAAGCCGACACCTACCTTCAGACCGCAGTTGAGTGCCTTGCCGAACTTGATGCCGATACAGAGTCCGAGCACGGTGAAGATGATAGGCATCATCACCGCCGCGCCCAGACCTATGATATAGGAAAATACCTGTTCCATTATTTAGGCTGTTTTCCGATGTAAGCGAGAATACCGCCGTCAACATATAATACATGTCCGTTGACAAAGTCGGAAGCGTCAGATGCGAGGAACACGGCGGGACCCATGAGGTCTTCAGGTGTACCCCAACGCGCGGCGGGAGTCTTGGAGATGATGAACTGGTCGAACGGATGACGGCTTCCGTCGGGTTGCAGTTCACGGAGCGGGGCAGTCTGTTCTGTGGCGATGTAACCCGGACCGATACCGTTACACTGGATATTGTATTCGCCATATTCAGAGCATATATTGCGGGTGAGCATCTTGAGTCCGCCCTTTGCTGCGGCGTATGCCGATACTGTTTCGCGACCGAGTTCGCTCATCATCGAGCAGATGTTGATAATTTTTCCGTGACCTTTCTTGATCATGCCCGGAATCACGGCTTTCGCGCAGATATAGGGAGCCACGAGGTCAACGTCAATCACGCGACGGAAATCCTCAACCGCCATCTGCTCCATCGGTATGCGCTTGATGATACCGGCGTTGTTGACAAGGATATCGATTGTGCCTACAGTCTTTTCAATGTCAGCTATCATTGCCTTTACTGCTTCTTCATCGGTGACGTCGCAGAGATAGCCTTTTGCATCGATACCAAGTTCCTTGTATGCCTTCATGCCGCGGTCAACGGTCTCTTGACGCGAACAGTTGAACACTATTTTTGCACCTGCCTCCGCGTATGCACGGGCGATGGCGAGACCTATTCCATAAGCGGCACCGGTTACGAGTGCCACTTTTCCTTCTAATGAGAAATTTACCATTGCGATTGATTTATTTTATGATGATTTTTGGATTAACGGGTTATTTTATTTCTGTTTTACAGGGTGTCGATAATTCTTTATGCCATTTATGGAGATTTTCAAACCACTTTTCTGCATTTTTGAAACCATCGGCTTCTCTTTCCGCTCCGATATTGACCGAATAGCGTATTTTGCCGTCGGCATCGGGTGTCAGCATGGCAAGATAATTGTACTCATCCTCGACCATACCGCCGTTGTTTGCCGGATTGACGTGCAGTCCGAGTCCGAGCGTCTCGGGAAGCTCGGGCGCTTTTTTATCGGGAATGTTGCTTCCGTAGCTTCCCGCAAGTCCGTCCGGTGACATGAATCCCTGATTGTCAGTTTCGAGTTTCTGGATTCCGGTACAGAATTTGTCGCCGTCACCGACATTGCTGACGGTCACTTCTACATCAAAGTCATGGCGACCGGCATAGATCGTATAGCGCTGTTTCATCTGATGGCGCTTGCCGTTATAGGTCCAGTCGCGGTCGGTGACCTCGACGATTGAGCGGAGCGGCCCGCTGACTATGATTTCCTGTCCGCGTGACGCCACGGTGTCGATTGTGCAGGGATTGCCGTCCTGATATCCCCGGAATGAACCTGCGGCAACCGATTTCCCCGCCCAAAGTATATCTCTGCCGTATCCTTCGGCAAGCTGTTCGGGAGTAGTGTAGAATCCCGTCACTTCAAGTTCGAGACGCGGAGTCGACTTGCCGTAGAGGTCGATGCTCTGACGGTTGTCCATATAGATGCGCAGTGCATTGTGGATGCCCTCCATTACGGCTCCATGACCGTAAATCGAGTTGTAGGTGGTTTTTGTGTTTACATCACCCGGGAAGGAGATCGAATTTACTTTTACATGAGTTTTTTTCTCGTCGCGCAGTTTTATATAGGCGTTGGTCATCGGCTCATATTGCGCTTGTGTGCCTTCCGTGTCGAGGGTAACGGTTATCGGCGTTTTCTTCTTCGCCGGGAGGTCGATTACCATTACCAGCTCATCGGGAATGCCGTCATGGTCGAGGTCGTCAATCTGTGAGGGTATCTCCTTGCCGTTGATTGTTGCGACAGCGCGGCTCACGTTCATGCCCGGTGCATGTCGGGCAAGATCTACTATTACCGGATGAGCCTTGCGGTCGGTAGAGAGGGCGTTTGTCACTGTGACATTGACGGTTCGTGATTCAGCACCGGCAATCATGGCGGTGCATGCAAGCAATGATAATATGGTCGGTCGGAAATTCATGGTCGGATGGATTTACAAGTGGCGATTCAGAAACTTTCAAGCCATGCTTTCAGGTCGGCTTGCATTTCGGCTTTATACTTGAATCCTTCGCGGATTCCCCATCCGTGACCGCCGGAAGGGTATATATGGATTACCGCAGGTACGCCGTTGTTGTGAAGTGCGGCGTAGTAGTTGATGCCGTTCATCGGAGGCACTACATCATCATCGTCGCTGAACACGATAAACGCGCGTGGAGTCTCGTCAGTCACCTGTTTTTCATTAGAGTAGAGCAACTCGGCGGCGGCAGAGGCATCCTTGCCTATCAGGTTGTCATGCGAACCGATATGGGTATAGCTCTTGTCCATGGTGATGACCGGGTAGAACAGTATCTGAAAATCGGGGCGCGCCGATTTCTCGGCATGAGTGGCGACTGTTGAGGCGAGGTGACCGCCTGCCGATGACCCCATTATGCCGATATCGTGAGGATTTATGCCCCACACTGCCGCGCTGTCACGCATGATTTTTACTGCATTTGTCGCATCAGATACGGGCAGGTCGGGATTTCCTTTCGGGAAACGGTAGCACACTACCGCGTAGGCGATGCCCTGCTTGTTGTAAAATGGTGCCCAGTCGTAGCCCTCATGGTCTTTGGCGAGATGAGTGTAACCTCCTCCCGGACAAGCTACCACGGCTCTGCCGGTGGCGATTGACGGGTCGGGAAGATATACGCGCATCGAAGGGTTGTCGATTTCAATTACGCGCGATTGTCCGTTGACAGTTAACAATGTCGCGATTGCTATTAGTGTGAAGAATATTCGTTTCATGATAGAGAAGGATTTAGGCGGTTACTAACAATCAATGCGTAAAGTTACAAAAAATTTTTAAACAGGGCTAAATTACCGTTGTGAAAATGCGTATGGCTTGGAGATTGACTAAATTTAGACAATCTCTTAATCATCATGAAGTTTTCGCTGCATGAAGAAGTATCGGGTCGCCGACAGGAACAGCAGTGCGCCTGCAGCCTGCATTGCGGCTGTCACCCAGAATGCCGCCGAGTAACTGATATATTCGACAAGAAATCCGCCGATGAGGATGCCTATGCCCATGCCGAGGTCCCAGGATATCAGTATCGATGAGTTGGCGGTGCCACGTTGGTCATGGCGCGCCACTTTTATAAACATGTTTAGGAAGGCGGGATACATCTGTCCGTTGCCGAGACCCACGAAAAGTGCCGAAGCGTAGAAAGTCCATTGGTTTATAGAGAGGGCGAAAAGCGTGTAGCCGACAAGCGACAGTATTACGCCTGTGGCACAGCTTTGTGTAAGTTTGCCCGCGCGCAAGGCGCGTGACCCGTAGAGGCGCGATGAGAAAAGACCGAACGAAAGTATTGCGAAAAAAATTCCGGTGCCGTCGGTGATGCCAAGCTCCTCTTTGCCGTAGATGGCGACATAATTGCTCATAACTCCCCAGCAGAGACCAAACAGGCAGATGTTTATCGCCATGAGCCACGCCCTGCCAAGAAAGAAGTGGTCAAGACTGATTTTGGGCTTGTTCTGAACGATTTCGCGTTGCGGAATCTTCACTGACGAGGCGCAGCAGAAGCCCGCAAGTGCCAGCGCGAGGGCTATCCAGAAAAGGGAGCTGAAATTGCCGGTGGCAGCATGGATGTAGATGCCTGCCGAGGGGGCGATTGCCATGGCGAGGTTGTTGCTAAGTCCGTAAAATCCTATGCCCTCGTTGCGCCGCGACGACGGGAGTACGTCGATTGCCACAGTGCTGTTGGCGACTGTTGCCGCTCCAAAAGGGATGCCGTGCATGGTTCTCACGATTGCAAACATAAGCAATGTCCCCGCGCCGATATATCCGGCGAAAAGTATGAAAAAGGAGAAGAAACATATCATCAGCACTTTCTTGCGATTGAAACTGTCGACAAAAAATCCGCTGAAGGGTCTGATAAGCAGTGTCGCCACTACGTAACCTGACAATACGATGCCGATCATGTCTTTGTCGGCGCTGAACTGTTCGTTGAGGTATAGCGGAAGCAGAGGAGTAAGGATATAAAATGCGAAAAACAGCAGGAAGTTGCTGCACATCACCTTTATATAGTTTCTGTTCCAGAGCCGCTCGCTTTTAGCCTTGACTGCTGCGGATTGTAGATTGTCCATAGATATTCCCGCTTATGAAAACCTGTATAAAAATCAAGCAGCCCCGTGGAGGAGCTGCTTGGCGGTGCGTACGGGACTCGAACCCGTGACCCCGTGCGTGACAGGCACGTATTCTAACCAGCTGAACTAACGCACCTCAAATTGGTCGTGACAAAGTTACGATATTTGTATGTAATATCCAAGCACAACCGTAAAATATTTATTTGCGTCGGCGCACCGAGCGTGTAGCCGAGCTTGACGGCGATGATTTCGGTTTTGCCTCTTTCACCTTCTTTGGCGCTTTGGTCTTTGTCGCCTTCCTTGCTCTTGACGAGCGGGCGGCACTTTTCTTTACCTCGGCATTATCTTCCCTGGTGGCGATTGTGTCGCCCGATGCAAGGCGTTCACGCTCTTCCCGCTGTGCGATGATTTCCTCCCGTGTAGGCACCCACATCTTTTTTTCGTAATTGACCAGATAGTTCTGGATGCTGTCTTGTGCATGTTTCAGGGAGTCGGGGTCAGGATAGAGCTGCATCATCGACTTGTTGCGCAGGTTTCGGGTCTTGTAGATGTCGCCTTCGTATAGCGCGAGCTGGAAAAAGTCGTCGTAATTATATTTGGCGAGATTGTTGTCGTCGTCGATGAATATCGACTGCTGGGTGAGATAGGGGCGGAGGGCATCCATCTTCATCCAGAACATAGGATACTTGATAGCCTCGCCGCCGAAATCGCCGGAACGGTGGAGCACGGGACAGATTGCCTCGACGGTGGTGCGCATACGGTTGGAACGCTTGTCCACCTCCCAGCGTTCGAGCAGGTAGTAGGAAAGTACCTCATTGGCGGGCACGTCGCTCTCCTCTATGGCGAAACGCGGTTTTTTCTCGGTTGACCCTTTTGCCTCGGTGTAAAGTATGTGAAAACGGTCGAGCATGTCGCGCACATTGACCTTGTACTGGTCGGTGAACACCTCCCTGCCGTCAAGATATTCATAGGCATTCAGTTCGCCGTCGGCAAGCAGCCGCAATATTATGCGGAAGAGGTTTTCCTGCCCGTCAATCACCTCCTCAGGGTAGTATAGGGGTGCATTTTTCACCTTGTCAAGGTCAATCTGGCGATAGACGATTTTCATCCATTGTGCATCGGCGTCGCTGCGTTCCGGCTCGTTGAAAAACTGCTGCATACGGTCGGTGACACGCGCCGATTTTTCGGTGTTCTCCTTCTTGGAGTCCCTGCCGCCTTTGCGCACGACAGAAGAACTTGACGACTGTTGTGCCGTCGCCGATACGGCGATTGTCATTGCCGTCAGAATGAAAAGGATATGTCGTAAAAGTCTCATGACAATTTTGTTTATTAGCTTAGTTAACAATTACCTCCATCGGGGCGAGATCACGCTCGATGCCGTCGGGTCCTACCGCTCTCACACGCGAGATGTAGAATCGCTTCCCTCGTGACAGGCGCCGGAACGAGTCTTTCTGACGTTGCGAGAACTGTGCCCCCGATGACACTTCCGGTATGGCGTTGCCCATCGAGTCGAAAAACACTGTCTCGAAACTCAACACCTTGTAGCTCACGTTGAGCAGGTCATCGTCGATTGCCGCTTCAATGCCGGGCGCGGCAAGTAGCAGCGTCTTGGCAAACGGTTTGGAGCCTTTGTAACGCTCCGGATTGCCCTTGGAGTCGGTAAATGCAATATACGGGGTAGGGTCGGGCAGCTTGCGCACACGGAAGGTCGTGGACGCCACTGTCTGCTGCCGACCGTCGAGATTGGCGGAGACGGTCACTACCGCCTCTGTCCCTACCTTTGCCGGGCGCGCAATCCACGCGTCACCGTGGCGGGTAAGCGTACCGTTGGTCATGGTGGCGGATATAGCTCCCGGCGCCACTCCCGGCACTGATATGCTCATTGGGTTGTCGATGCCGGCGTAGAGTACATTCATCATTGTCGCCGAGATGGTTGCCGTCGGTTCGATTACCGTGTAGCTTGACTCGAAGTCATGACGCGTCACCGACCCGTCGCCATGAGGCACTTCAAGGTAACCCTTGTAGTCAAACGTGCCTGTTGATCCGGCAACGGTCTCAAATAGTCCGTGATCGTTGTCAAGCTGCTTGCCGTTGATGAAAATGAGAGGGCGCTGTGTGGTGTCGACAGCCGCAAGCACAATATTTGCCGAGTATTTGCTGCCGCGCATCACGTTGCGTGACTGCGGGATGACAAATGCGTTCAGCTCGTTGACGCGCACATCGCCCGCATCGACGTTGGAGAGCAGGGTGGCGAGAGCCTCGCCTTCGGCGTAGCGCACGTCGCTCTGCAGTTTGGTGAGCAGCGTGATTGCCGCCACTACAGGCTTGCTGTCAAACATCGCCTCTTCCCATGACACGGGAATAACCGTGCCTTTGCGGGTGACATCGGCTGTTGATAGCGCTTTGCGTATGTTGTCGCTTTTGACCGAGTCGGTCATGAACGATGCTATATAGTCGGAGTAGCCTTGTACTTCTTTTTTAAGATGGGCGCCTTGTGGCGATACCGCTCCGAGCATCACTACCGATGCCGCCTCAAGGTCATCCTGGTTCAGGATGTTCTTTACATCGGCTTCCTTTCCGTCGGCGCGCACTGCGATGGCGAGTTTCAGGGAGTCGATAAGCTGGTAAAGCCTTTCGGTGGTACGGCGCACATCGGTAGCCTTGTCATACCATACGCCGCCTTTGCCCGGATTCTGTTCGTTAAAGGCTTCAAGACGCCGGTAAAGCACCTCGTTACGTTCCGATATGTTTTTATTGGATCGCGAAAGCCCCTCTTCGACCTGACTGAACCCTTCGAGCACATCGCTTGACACATTGAGTGCAAGCATCGCCGTCAAGACGATGTACATAAGGTTAATCATTTTCTGGCGGGGTGAGAGTCCGCGTGTATTGTTACTTCCCATTTACCTCGTTTGATACTGTGGTGCCTTCGGGCATTCCACCCATCGGGCGATACATATTGATTGTCATCGCGTGGAGCATCTTTTCATATACCTGGTTGAGTTGCTGCATGTAGCGCACCATCTTCTCGGTCTCCTCGCAGTAGCGCTCGCTCATTGCCGATGATTTCTCATACATGTCGCGTATATCCTTGATGCCCTTGTTGACGCGGTCGATGGAGTCGAGCTGCGAGCTGACGCTCTTCAGCTGAATCTCATATATGGTATTTAGACCGGCGATGTTACGGTTGAGCGACTGCATCTCTTCAACATAGCCGCTTGAGCTGCGGGTGATATTCTCCGAGTTTTCGGTAATGGCGCGATATGATTCCAGAAGCACCTCCGAAACATGGTTGAGCGATTCGGTGGTCTTGCGCAGCTGGTCCATCTGCTCGGAAAGCGCGGTCATCTGCGCGGCATAACGCTCCGAAGGAGTTGCGTCATCGGGTATCAATACCTCAGTTACGGCGCCCCGCTGTCCGCCTGCGCCGACAGGTATCTGCCCCCCGATAGTGGCTTCCATCTGACCGGATACCACTCCGCCTCCTACAATCTTCACGCCCCCGTCGCCGTTGAAGTCGGGGCGGTCTTCCGGATTCTTTGAGGAAAGCACCGGAAACACTTCCTCCCAGTGATATTCGCGCGGCGGGCGGTCAAAAGCCGTGAGCACGAACATAAGTACCTCCGTGCCCATACCTATCGACAGAAGCATGTTGCCCCCCGGCAGGTGAAGTATCTTGAAAAGGGCGCCCCAGATTACAATCGCGGCACCGATGGAGTAGGCGAAGTTGAAGAAGCGCTGTCCCTTCTCTCCGGAGAGGAAACGCTCTACACTGTTCTTATATCTTTTGATTTTTCCCATTGCTCTTGTTGGTATGTGATAACGGTTTTATTTCTTCTGTCCTTTGGCGAAGCCTATCTGGGTTCTCACGTTGCGGAAGCCGATGTAGCTGCGCTGCTCGTTCTGATACTCCCACATGCGTATGTCGCTCCTGACATTGTGAGCCACATCTTTCCACGAGCCGCCGCGCACAATCTTGCGCTTCATGCGGTACGGGTCCTCTACAGCCGCGTCGTAGCGGTATTCCGGATTGAGGTCGCTTGTGAGTTTGCCTACACTCTCGGTGTAGGCGGTCGAGGTCCATTCGCTCACATTACCCGCCATGTCATACAGTCCGAAATCGTTGGGGGCGTATGTACCCACACGCGAGGTGATTATATGTCCGTCCCTGACATAGTTGCCCTCCGCCGGCTTGAAATTGGCGTAGAAGCACCCCTTGTCCTCGGTAAGAGGAAGTTCCCCTTCCCAGGGATAGATGTTCTCGTCGTTTCCGGCACGGGCGGCATATTCCCATTCTGCCTCTGTCGGCAGACGGTAAGGCTCGATGTAGATGCCGTCTTTACCGAGCGAACGGCGCAGGAAGTCGGTGCGCCAGTTGCTGAAGGCATTTGCCTGCTCCCAGCTCACGCCCACCACAGGGTAGTCGTTGTAGCCGCCGTGAGAGAAATAGAGTCTCACATAAGGCTCGTTGTAGGCATTGTCAAAGTCGTTTATCCAGGCTGTAGTGTCGGGATACACATTTACTATATATGTGTTGAGGAAATCATAATCGCCGGTGAGGGCGCGGGTGATGGTCTCGCGTACAATCTCCCCTTCGTCGTTGATATATGCCGTGTCTTTGGAGATGATGGGCAGCTCTGTAGGCACGGGCTTGTCAGTGTCATATTCGCGGCGAGCCGGGTTGAGGCGGTTTTTGCGTTTTGCCGCCTCGGTGTGGTTGTATACCTCGTAGCGATAAGTGAGTTGCTCGGGGTCAAGCTCCTTGACTCCGGTGATGGGGTTTGTGCGGTAAAGGCTCTCGATGGCGCGCGCCTCGTCTTCACCCGGATTGCGCCAGGGAATAGGCTTGCTCCAGTTGAGATACGGACCTATCGGGTTGCCCTCCTTGTCCTCTTCAATCTTGTAAGCCTCGTTGCCTCCGTATGCAGGGTCGGCAAGACGCTCGCGGATTATGGAGTCACGTACCCAGTAGACAAACTGCTTGTACTTGCTGTTGGTGATTTCGGTCTCATCCATCCAGAAGCCGTCGACAGAGATACCGCGGGCATCGGCGCGAAGGTTCCACGCGCTGTCAGGCTTCGACGGACCCACCTTCATCGACCCGCGGTCGATGAGTACCATGCCGTAAGGTGTCGGTTCCGCCCAGGAAGTGCCACCCACTCCCGTGACCTCGCCGCCCGAGCTGCTTCTGCCGCCTACCGCGCATGACGCCAGCATGGCGCAGGCGAATATGGTTATAAACAGATATTTCAAATTTCGTCTCATATTGATTGGTTACATTATGCGTATGCTTTTATGCTTATGCCTGTTTTTCTCTCCAAGGTCGAGTTTGAGGCGGTAGCCGCCCCATATCTCGTGGCTTCCGTTGCTTGCTCTCGATATCGCCGAGGTGGCGTAATCGTAGCTGTATCCGAGGAAAAAGTTTTTAAATTCAGCTCCGAGTATCAATGACACCGCATCGTTGATGCGGTAGCCCACTCCGGCGGTGAGAAACTTGTTGTAGCGCACTCTTGCCGTTATTTCACCGGTGGTGAATGTAAAATCGCTTTTCACAAGGAATGACGGTTGTATTTCAAATAACGTGTTTTTTATGGGAATATTGCTACCCGCCATGAAATAAACCGTGCGCCCCGCCTTGAACTCATATTCCTTGCCGTCGGTGCCGTCGGTCGACATCGTGACGGTGGGTTCGTTGAGATGTGTGGCGGATAGTCCCGCCCAGAAGTAGCGGTGGGTGTACCATACACCGAGACCGAGGTCAAACGATGTGCCGTGAACATCGGTCGTCGGTATGCCTTCATCGGTTCCCTGGTGATAGTCGTCGCCGTCAGGGAGTATCACTTCCGAGCCTTTGAACGACTCGTCAATAAATCCGAGCTGCAGGCCTATGCTGAGTTCGCCTTTAAACAGTTTGAGTTTGTATGCCGCCTGTGCACCTATGGTCATGTTTTTGTAAAGACCCATGCTTTCCTGCTGCATCATGAGTCCCACGCCGAGACGCTTGTTCATGAGCTTGAACGGCATGTCGCCGGTGACAAGAAATGTCTTGGGTGCTTTGGGGATACCTACCCATTGCAGGCGCGACCCTCCGCGTATCCTGATGAAGTCGGATGTGCCGATAGCGGCGGCGTTGTAATATGACGGCACCTCGAAATATTGCGTGAACTGCGCGTCGACCTGCGCCGTGGCGCGGTCAGGAAATATCAGGGCGCATAAAAGCAACAGCAGTAGCGGTGTATATGATTTCCTTGCCATAGGTCGGGTCATTCAAAATAAAAGGTGAGCACAACCATCTGGGTGACGGCTTTCTTTATTGATTGGGTATATTTGATTCCGTCGGGGTCATCCACGAAATCGGGGCGGTCATGTTTGAGCACGTCGGTAAGACCGAAACAGAACTTCAGCTCCGGACATAGCTTGAAAAAGGGGAGATAGAAGTCGCAGCCAAATCCAGCCGTGAGAAGGAAATCGGTACTCTTGAGCTGTAACAGGTCGCGGGGACGACGTTTCGACACGTCGAAGGTCACCATTGCACCTGCCACAAGATAGGGACGGGCATTGTGATAGCGCATCGAGGCAAATTTCACATCGACCGGTACTACCACCAGGTTGGTCTTGAGGTTTTGCTGCTGTACGCCTCCGCCGGTGGTATCGTGCATCTTTATGACGCGGTTGCCGAAATACATTCCGGGGGTGAAGCGTATGCTGAAATAGTTGTTGAGCCGCAGGTCAAGGAGTCCGTTCACGCAGAAACCGGGCGAAAATGCCGGCTGCTCCATGAACCATGTCTCGCCGTTTTCGGTCACGAACCCGTTATGGGTAATCTGCAGGTCCTGGGTGTGTACGCCTATTGAAAATCCGAGATGCCACGGGCGAAGGTCGGAGTAGGGGCGGTTGAGCAACTTGTCGTTGCGTTGTTGCGCAGACACGGGCAGTGCCGCTGCTATCAGCACCAGCATCACCACTGCGAGTATTTTATTATATGTACGGCTTACATCCATTACTTAATCATAACGAATGTAAGCCGCGTTTATTATATATAAAGGTTTAGGGGGCGAAATTATTCGTTTGCGAGTTCCGCGTCGATTTCGGTCTGTTCGGGTGTCGCCTCGCGCGATATGGTCAGGGGTATCCTTACCCACAGGAAGCCGGGAATAAGACGCCAGAACGCTACCGCTACAGCCCAGCGCCAATCAACGACCGCAATTCTTGAGCGGCGTTTTATCGCCTTGATAATCAGAGGTACTACTTCCTCTTCATTCATGGTCATGGGATATATCCGGTCATCCTCAAGTAATGGTGTACGTACCCATCCGGGACGGATGTCGGTAAAGGCGAGGTCCACTCCTTCGGTGTGGGCGAGCTGTTCCAACGCTTCAAGATAAGTCGACTGATATTTTTTAGATGCCGAATAGCTTGCAAGCTTACCTATGCCTTTTGTGCCCGCTACCGATGATATCACGGCGATATGCCCTCCGATACCTTTTTCGCTCATTTTGCGGAAGAAACGGTAGGCGGTGTCTACCATGCGGGTATAGCCTACTACATTGGTCTCAGCCGTGGCAACATCTTTTTCCACATCAAGCGAGTCGTTTTCGTAACCTATGCCCGCTGTGTGCAGATATACATCCATGCCGCCGAGATTACGTATCAGTTCCAGCAGCCGTTGGGGCGCGTCACTCTTGGTCACGTCGATTTTCAGCCATTCTACCTGTTGAGGAAACATCTCTTTCAATTCTTTCATGGGTGCTTCTTTACGGCCGGCGACACCGACCTTCCATCCCATAGAGGCGTATGCCTCGGCAAGGTGAAGACCTATGCCTGAGGTTCCACCCATAATCACGATTCTGTTCATGTATGATTGTAAGTTTACGGTTTAGGGTTTATGGTTTATAGTTTATGGTTGAGGGTTTATTGCCGGTCAGCGCTTTATGAAATATGTGTCGGCTGCTTGATAGTGGGTCGTGTTGAAGTCGATCATTATCCGGCGCTCGGCTATGGCGTCGTTAAGTATGGCGTCAATCCTTAATATGTCGGCGCGGTCAAGCTCCATCCACTGATATTGCTCTGCTTCAGGTTGTGAGAGTTTGCCTTCATCTTCGGCAAAAGTCAGTATATTGTCGCAGATGTCGCGGAATCCTACCCCGTCATCTTTGGAGTCTATGTAACCGAGCACTTTTGTCTTCAGTTCGTCGTCAGTGTAGGTCACGTGCAGTTGCGTCGTGCCAAGTTTTATTTTCATCATAGCGGTAAATGTTAGTCGTTTATCTAATAACACTGTTCGCGGTGAAATTGTTAATATCCTGCGGGATTTTGCAGTTAGCGCGATTTTAGTTTTCTTTGCATCGATTTTTGAAAAAGCAATCTTAAAAAAATTATGAACAGACTTGTAAAAATTATTAGCCTGGCATGTTGCATCGCTTGCTCTATGCCGGTGATGGCGCAGTTCAATTTGAAGAAGGCGGTCGGTGCGGCCACTAAGGCGGCGCAGGCTGTGACACTTACCGATGCACAGATGACAGCCTATGTCAAGGAGTACATCGACTGGATGGATGCCCATAATAAGGTGTGTGAACCTGACCATCCTTATACACAGCGTCTTGACAGCCTTACCCAAGGGCTTACTTCCGTTGAAGGCATACCCTTGAATTTCAAGGTTTACTGGGTGGTTGATGTCAACGCTTTCGCATGTGCTGACGGAAGTGTACGCGTGTTTGCCGCGCTGATGGATATCATGAGCGACGAGGAACTGCTTGGCGTAATAGGTCATGAAATCGGTCATGTAGCACACCATGACTCGAAGAAGGCATTCAAGCAGTCGCTTCTTACCTCCGCGCTTAAAGACGGTATCGGCTCGACAGGCAATACTGCCGCCGCTCTTACCGACTCGCAGCTTGGTGACCTCGGCGAGGCGCTTGCCGGTGCCACTTACTCGCAGAAGCAGGAAAAGGAAGCCGATGATTACGGTTATGAGTTTCTCAAGAGCCACGGTAAAAATCCCTGGGCTATGGCTTTGTCGTTCAAGAAGCTGAAATCCATACAGGAAGAAGCGGGAGCGAAAAAAGACAGCAAGATTAATCAGCTCTTCTCGTCTCACCCCGATCTTGACAAGCGCATCGAGCGCATGGAGAAGCGCGCCACCGACGAGGGCATCACTCCTCCCGCTACCAAGTAATCACGTGTTGAACGATTTTAGCGGGACGGCGCATTTGCGTTGTCCCGTTTTTTATGCCATATCCCGGATAATAGACAGCGAAATCTATTGATTGTCTATCAGTTGAAATGGTAGGCTAAAATTTTTATATCTACATTTGTGAAATGAAATCAATCTCATCACATTATCGCGCCACACGACTGATATTGCTGCTCGTCATGGCGGTGACCGCTTTTTCTGTCGCCGGGGTAAACCGCGCCGTCGCGTTGCCTGACGGCTCCGGTGATGCGCCGCGATATTTTTCCATTTCCACCAATCTGGTCCCCTGGGCGGGAATGCACGTCAATCTGGCTCCGGAAGTGCAGGTGTCACGTCACCTTACGGTTCAGGTCCCGGTACTATGGTGTCCGTGGAACATCAGTTCGCGCCGCTCGGTAAAATCATTTGCTCTGCAGCCCGAATGTCGCAGGTGGTTTGGCGGTAAAGCGGCAGGCTACGGACATTTTGTAGGCATACACGCCTCAGTGGCTTGGTTCAATCTCAGAAACGGAGATAACCGTTACCAGTGGGTAGGACGTCCGTTGTTAGGCATCGGCGCGAGCTACGGCTACGCCTTGCAGCTCTGCGAGCGTTTCGGCATGGAGTTTACGCTCGGACTCGGATGGGTCAACATGCGTTACAACCGTTATTACAATATTCCTGACGGTGCCCTGATCGACAGGAGTGTCACCAATTATTTCGGCATCGACCGCATCGGTGTGTCGCTCCGTTATGTCATAGACCTTAAATCCAGATAATCATGAACACTTTGGCGCGTCGTGTCAGCATATACATTATTTTTCTTGTCATGGCTCTTTCGTCATGCGTCAGGGAGTTTCCCGGGGTGAATCCCGACGGCTCTGTCGGCATCGACCCTACGCTTGTCACTGTTGACATGGAGCTCGACATCGACCTTTCGCTTGAACCGTTTGCGGTCTTGCATCATTCGCGTTCGGAGTCAAAGGAGGTCATGCTCCGCTTCATAGTTGAGTTTACCCGCGACGGCAAGGTTGTGGAGCGCGTAGAGACATTTACCGACCCCGCATCAGTCAGCTCCGGCAACTTGAAGCTGCCTGTCTCGGTCAAGCTTCATGCGCTTGAATATAATGTTGCCGTATGGGGCGATTTTGTCCTCGGCACCGGTCACAATCCGCTCTGCTATGATGCTTCCGACCTGTATGATATTGCCTGCAAGACACCCTATGTGGGATGCACCGATGAGCGGCAATGCTTCCGGGGAGTCACTTCTCTTGACCTGCGACCCTGGCGTAATCAGTGGAATGCTTCGGTCACAGTGCCGGTGGAGATGAGCCGCCCGCAGGCAAAATACCGCATCATCGCCTCAGATGTGGATGAGTTTTTGTCACGAAGCGCAAAGACCCGTGCCGGAAGAGGGGGCTACACTATGCGCTTCACTTACGGGATTATGCCGTGGTCTTATGATTTGTGGTCAGGGGCTGTCGGCGCCTACGCCAACGAGGTGGAGTTTAACGTGCCCCTTGATTTTTCGTTGGCATCCGACGGATTGCTGCTTATCGGTTTTGACTGGCTCTTTGCCGGTGATAATGTCAGCGATGTGAGCTTGACGATTACTATGTTTGACCAATATCTTGTCCCGGTGTCGCGTGTGTCCGGTATTGTCGTGCCGCTGCAGAAGGGACGTTTGACCACAGTCACCGGCGATTTCCTCACCAATGAGGTGGGCGGGTCGATTTCCATAGACACTGAGTGGGACGGCACCATAGATATAGATGCCGATATATCAATGTGAAAAGTAAGTAAATAATTAATAATAAAAGTAGTAAAGATGAAAACAAAATTGTTTAGCTTTTTCGCGGCTTCCGCTATGTTGTTTGCTGCGTCTTGTTCGTCGACCGACATCGAGGAGTCGCTTATCCCCGAAGAGCCGGTCATCGGCGATTGTGTGAGTGTGAATGTGGCTGTCCCTGAAAGTGATATGTCAATGTCGCGCGCTGTACCCGACGGGTGGGTGCTGAGGTGTGTGTTGTATCTTGTCGCTGTAGATGACCAGGGCACCCCGATAGCAGATGCCCAACAAACCAACAAGGCAAAAATGAAGACGTTGGTTGCTCCCTACGAGGTGGGTGTTCCTATCAGGTTTACCGGGGTTGAACCGGGAAAATATGCTCTTTGTGCTTTTTGCAATTATGTTAAGGCGGGAGAGGCAAGTAACATAAGAGGACAAGTGCCATACGATTTAGGGGCTGTAGGTTATAAAAACGGTGATAATTTCCAATTTGTTGTCAGTATGGGACAAGACACATCCGAAGGTATTGTAAATGTATTCAATGATATCTACGACTGTTGGAAACAGAAAGTGGTTTTTGAAAAGACCGATGTAAATGCCACGCAATCTATTACGCTGAAACGTGCCGTAAGTAAAGTCAATTTTAATGTCACGGGTTCCGACTTTTCTACCGCCAACCTTGCGTCTCTCAAAATTTCAGTAGGCAGCTATTATAGCGGTATAGATTTGTGGAGCGATAATCCATGCACATCTAATTATGGCAATATTGACGCTACAATAACTGATTGGCAGGACAGAGCAAATACATTGGCAAGCATCTATCTGCCGAAGCAGGCTACAGCGAAAACCTTTACGCTCACCCCGGTATCTAATGATGTCGATGTGACATTTAAGGAAGTTTCCGTGAAAAATCTCCTTTTCGACAAGGTTAATGTCGTTTACAACGTCAACGGCAATATGCTCCTTGACGCCGGCACCAATGTCACTGTCAATGTCACCGTTGACAATCAGTGGGGCAATGACGAGGCTATGAATAATCCTGATATTGAGTTTGCCAATCCCGCAGTAAACTAAAATCATAGATAGAAATTAGCTATTATATCGGAGGGTGTTGCAGAACTATGATTTTGCAACACCCTCTCACTCCTTGAAAGCGATAGGATTACGGGTTGCCCGAAGGGCATCATCTGTATGTAGCCGTCGGTTGAGCGCAGCGATACCGACGGGAGGCAGGCTCCATCTAAATGTTTCCCGACAGGGAATCATCACGGAGCGCGATTGATGTTTACTTGTCGGAATTTGCAAAGTGGCGTTTTTTATTTCAGATTATGGATTAAAATATGTAACTTTGCGGCTTGATAAAAAACTACCAACCGGCGTGGAAACAAGATATATATTTGTGACCGGAGGAGTGGTATCATCCTTAGGAAAAGGAATCATCTCCTCCTCGCTTGCCTGCTTGCTTAAAGCTCGCGGTCTGCGCGTTACCATTCAGAAGTTTGACCCTTACATCAACATCGACCCGGGTACGCTGAACCCTTACGAACATGGCGAATGCTATGTCACCGTCGACGGACATGAGGCTGATCTTGACCTCGGGCATTACGAGCGTTTTACCAATGTGCCTACCACACGTGCCAACAATGTCACTACCGGACGCATCTATCAGAGCGTCATTGACAAGGAGCGACGCGGCGACTATCTCGGCAAGACAGTGCAGATTATACCTCACGTCACCGATGAAATCAAGCGTAACGTGAAACTGCTCGGCAACACCGGTAAATTTGACTACGTGATTACCGAAATCGGCGGCACGGTGGGTGATATCGAGTCGCTCCCTTATCTGGAGGCTGTGCGTCAGCTCCGTTGGGAACTCGGGCAGAACGCCCTCTGCATACATCTTACCTATGTGCCTTACATCCGTGCGGCAAAGGAGCTGAAGACAAAGCCCACGCAACATTCAGTGAAGCAGTTGCAGGAAGTGGGTATCCAGCCCGACATACTGGTATTGCGCACCGAGCATGAGATACCTGCCGACATGCGCCGCAAGATAGCGCAGTTCTGTAATGTGTCGCCCGATGCCGTGGTCCAGTCGCCCGATCTCCCGTCAATATATGAGGTGCCTTTGAAGATGCACTCGCAGCATCTCGATGAGATAGTGTTGCGCAAGACGGGCGTACCTGTCGAAGGAGAGCCCGACATGGCGGCGTGGCTGCATTTTCTTGACCGTATGAACAAGGCGGAAGAGACCGTGACTATTGGTCTTGTGGGTAAATATGTGGAGCTGCAGGATGCCTATAAGTCAATCAATGAGGCCCTTTTCCAGGCGGCTACCTATAATGACCATAAACTGAATCTTGTATATATACATTCCGAGAAACTGAATGACGGAAATGTCGAAGAGAAACTTTCCGGCATGGACGGGGTGATTATCGCCCCCGGCTTCGGTCACCGTGGTATCGACGGCAAGTTTGTGGCGCTTAAATGGTGTCGTGAACATGACGTGCCTACATTCGGTATATGCCTCGGTATGCAGTGCATGGTGATTGAGTTTGCCCGCGACGTGCTCGGACTTACCGAGGCAAACTCTACCGAGATGGAGCCTAATACACCCCACAACGTGATTGACCTTATGGAGGAACAGAAGTCGGTCACCGCCAAGGGTGGCACGATGCGTCTCGGCGCATACGACTGTGTGCTCGTTCCCGGCTCACGCGCGGCACAGGCTTACGGCACTACCGAGGTGAAGGAGCGTCACCGCCATCGCTTCGAATTTAACAACGACTACCGCGAACGCTTCGAGGAAGCGGGCATGAAGTGTGTGGGAGAGAACCCCGACACTCATCTTGTCGAGGTTGTCGAGTTGCCAGGTCACCGTTGGTTTATCGGGACACAGTACCATCCGGAATATTCATCCACGGTACTTTCACCCAATCCCATATTCCTTGATTTTATTAAAGCAGCAATCGCATACAAACACGATAAACAGAAATAATGGATAAAAATACGATGCTCGGACTCCTCCTTATGGGAGCAGTCATCCTCGGCTTCATGTGGCTCAACAAGCCTGAAGTCGACCCTAACAGCCCGATGCCTCAGGAACAGCTTACGACCGAACAGGAAAAAGCTGTCACCGACAATGAGCTTGCATCGCCTGCTGACAGCCTGACAGTGGCTGAGTACAATATGCTTGCCGGTGCTATCAAGCAATTTGGCGTTGCCGACTCCACCGGTCGTGCCACATTTACCGCTCCTGATATGCAGCTGTCGTCTGATGGCAGGAATATTCAGGGATATGTCAAGGTTGACAGCACTGATATAAATATCAATTATCTGATTACTCCGGAACTCAGTTCCATTCAGCCGCTCTCGCCTCAGGTGATGGGTCGTGCGGCAGCTGCGGTAAAGGCGCGTCTGCGCGATCTTTCGCAGTATCGCGGTTTTGCCCGTTATCTGCAGGGTACCGATACAAGTGTGAAGCTTGAAAACGACCTTATCGCGGTTGACCTTTCGACCAAGGGCGGCATGATTGCACGTGCCGAGCTTAAGAAATATGATTCTTACCGGGGTGGAAATGTCGTGGTGTGCAACAAGGATAATGACAACTATTCATTTATCCTCAATTCCACAGACCGCGAGTTTGATACGCGCGACTTCTACTTCACCCCCGTGCAGGAGAGTGATTCGACTGTGTTGATGTCACTCGACCTTGGTGGAGGCGCTTCGTTCGGACTCCGCTACACCCTTGCTCCCGACAGCTATGTCGTAAAACTCGACGTGGTGCAGAAAGGTATGGAGTCGGTGATTCCTTCAAGTGTAGTGACCATGGATTTCCTCTGGCATCAGAAGATGATACGTCAGGAGAAAGGTCGCATGTTTGAAGAGCGTAATTCCGCTATATATTATAAGTATGCCGGTGGAAGTGTGGAAAACCTCAGCGAGGCTAAAAATGACGACGAGGAGGTCAATGAGCGTATAAAATGGATTGGTTTTAAGAATCAGTTCTTCTCGATGGCGTTTGTCGCGAAGACCCACTTCAACCGTGCCGACTTGAAATCACAGGTACTCGACAAGCTCAATCCTGAATATCTGAAAGAGATGGATGCTGTCGCTTCTGTGGATTATTCAGCTGCAAATAGTAATCCGGCTTCATTCGACATTCTCGTGGTGCCTAATCTCTATCCGTTGCTTTCCGATCTCTCCGACGACCTTCAGCCGGGCGACGACCTCAATCTCACGCGTCTTATCCCGCTCGGTTGGACATTGTTCCGCTGGATTAACACCTGGATTGTGATTCCGGTGTTCGAGATACTCGGCAAGTGGTTTACCAACTACGGTATCATCATTCTGCTCCTGACCATATTTATAAAGATTATCATCTTCCCCTTCACCTATAAGAGCTATATGTCGCAGGCGAAGATGCGTCTGCTCAATCCCGAGATTCAGGCTATCAACGAGAAATATCCCGGTCAGGAAAATGCGATGACCCGTCAGCAGAAGACCATGGAGCTGTATTCCCGTGCCGGTGCCAATCCTATGGCGGGATGCTTGCCGATGTTGCTGCAGATGCCGGTGCTGATTGCCATGTTCACCTTCTTCCCCTCATGTATAGAGTTGCGTGGCGAGTCGTTCCTCTGGGCGAAAGACCTCTCGGCTCCCGATGCGATAATCTCGTGGACCGCTAATATACCGCTTGTCACCGAATATTTCGGTAATCACATATCGCTTTTCTGTCTGTTGATGACCGCCACCAACATCATCTATACCAAGATTACGATGGCGAGTCAGGCATCGAGCAACGCTATGCCGGGCATGAAATGGATGATGTATCTTATGCCGTTGATGTTCCTTGTGTTCTTCAACAATTATGCCGCCGGTCTTAGCTACTACTACTTCCTTTCTCTCTTGATTACCATCATCCAGACCTACGTGTTCCGTCATGTGGTAAGTGAGGAAAAGATGCGCGCCAAGATGGCTGAGGCAGCAAAGAAACCCCGCAAGAAATCGGGCTTCATGGCTCGTCTTGAGGAGGCTCAGCGTCAGCAGCAGGCAGCCCTGCGCGAACAGCAGAAACGTCAGAAAGGTAACCGCCGTTAATCAACAATAACAAAGGTAGCTAAGATGGCTTTTACCGGCTATTTTAGCTACCTTCTTTATAATCAAACAACTTTTATCCATGAATAATTTCACATTTTGGAGTCCTACGAAATTTGTGTTCGGACGTGACACGGAAGCCCTTACCGGCGACCTCGTAAAGCAGTTTGGCGGCAAAAAGGCGCTCATTGTCTATGGAGGCGGCTCGGTGGTGCGCAGCGGTCTGCTTGACCGGGTGAAAAAGTCGCTCGACGATGCGGGCGTGATATGGGAGGAAATGGGGGGCATATGCCCTAACCCTACCGACGACCGTGTATATGAAGGCATAGAGCTTGTGCGCGCTCATGGCATTGATTTCCTGCTCGCCGTAGGAGGCGGATCGGTGATTGACACCGCGAAAGGTATTGCCTGCGGTGTGCCTTATGAGGGTGATTTCTGGGATTTCTATTGTGGAAAGAAGATAGTTGAGAAGGCGATGCCTGTGGGTGTCGTGTTGACGATTCCGGCTGCCGGCAGCGAAGGGTCAGGTAATTCGGTCATCACTAAAAAAGACGGGCTTATCAAACTGAGCCTCCGCACGGAGAGTGCCCTGCGCCCCCGTTTCGCGGTGATGAATCCGGAACTTACTTTTACCCTTCCGCCTTATCAGACCGCCTGCGGAATTGTGGACATGATGGCTCACATTTTCGAGCGTTATTTCAGCAATACGTCCGGATGCGAGACCACTGACCGCGTGGCAGAAGGACTCCTCACGGCAATCATTGCTGAAGCGCATAAGATAATGGATAATCCGCTTGACTACGATGCCCGTGCCAACATCATGTGGAGCGCGACACTCGCCCATAACGGACTGTGCGGCACCGGTCGTGTCGAGGACTGGGCATCTCACTTTATCGAGCATGAACTGAGTGCGATTTACGATGTGGCTCACGGTGCCGGGCTTGCCGTGGTCAATCCCGCCTGGATGACTTGGGTTATACGCACCAATCCGTCGAAGGTGGCGCAGTTTGCCGAGCGCGTGATGAAAGTCGGGGCTGCCGGACGCAGTGAACGCGAGATTGCGGAAGAGGGCATAGCCCGCTTGAAAGATTTTTACCGCAGCATAGGTATGCCGGTCACGCTTGGTGAACTTGGTATAGAGTCACCTGACATCGACCGTCTTGTGGCGAAACTTCACGAGCATAAGGGTAACCCGATTGGTGGATATGTGAAACTCACCCCTGCCGACACGGAAGAGATTTATAAACTGATGCTCTGATGCGCGTAGTCCGCTATTCTGTCGCCGACAAGGAGGTATGGGACGCGTTTGTCGGTCGCTCCAAAAACGCCACATTTCTTTTGAAACGTGACTATATGGACTATCATGCCGACCGTTTTCCCGACCACTCCCTGATGCTCTATGATGACTCGGGGGAACTTGTCACGCTTCTTCCGGCGACTGTGGGGAGTGACGTGCTGTCATCTCATACGGGACTTACCTACGGGGGATTCGTGATGACTGACACCACATCGGGTGTCGACCCGCTCCGGTGGTTTGATGCCGTGAAGGCATACTGCCGCGAGCAGGGATTTTCCGCGCTGATTTACAAGCCTGTCCCCCACATATATCATCGTCAGCCTTCCGATGAGGATCTTTACGCGCTTTTCCGTAATGATGCGGCTCTCACGGTGCGCAATCTTGCCACTGCGGTTGACTTGCGCAATCCCGTGCCTTCAAGCCGTCTTGGCAAGCGCGCGTTGAAGCGTCAGCGGCGCTTCGGCATATCGGTTGAGGAAGTGGACGATGTCAATCTTTTCTGGCAGATTATTGTCGATGACCGCCGGGTAAGACATAACACTGTGCCGGTGCATACCGCTTCCGAGCTTGAGCGTCTGCACAAGGCGTTCCCGGCGGAAATACGCTTCTTTGTAGCGCGTCATGAGAGTGAGGTGGTCGCCGGTGCCGTTATCTATATATGTAACGGGGTGCTTCATCTCCAGTATGCCGCCGCCACTCCCGAAGGCAAGGAGATATATGCTACCGATGTCATCTATCATGATGTGATATTTAACCGCTTCACAGATGCCTCATATTTTGATTTCGGCACATCCAATGAGGATGGAGGCTGGTATCTTAATGAAGGCATGGTTGCTCACAAGGAGGAATTTGGGGGGCGTTCAGTGATTTACGACACTTATCGCATCTCTTTCTGAACAATTAGTCACCGCTATTGCGTTTATGCTATTGCATGATAACCGTTATGCGACTAATTTTGCAAAATCATTAAATATCATTCATTATGGCTAAGGTTTATAAATCACTTACCGAACTTATCGGAAATACCCCGTTGCTTGAAGTTGCCAATATCGAGAAAACCGACAACCTCCACGCCCGTCTGCTTGTAAAAATAGAGAGTTTCAATCCCGGCGGGAGCGTGAAGGACCGCATAGCCTTTGCCATGATTGAGGATGCCGAGAAACGCGGGCTGCTTTCTCCCGGTGCCACGATTATTGAGCCGACGAGCGGAAACACCGGCATCGGACTTGCATGGGTGGCTGCCGTGAAAGGCTACAAACTTATACTGACGATGCCTGATACCATGAGTGTCGAGCGTCAGAATCTTCTCAAGGCTCTCGGTGCCACTCTTGTGCTTACTCCCGGTCAGGAAGGGATGGCAGGGGCTATACGCCGTGCCGATGAACTCAATCAGGCTACTCCGGGCTCTTACATCCCGCAGCAGTTTGAGAATCCGGCAAATCCCGCACGTCATTACCATACCACCGCTGAGGAAATATGGCGCGACACCGATGGCAAGGTTGATTTCTTCGTGGCTTGTGTCGGTACCGGAGGCACTCTTTGCGGCACAGCGCGACGGCTCAAGGAGCTGAATCCGGCAGTAAAGGCTATCGCCGTCGAGCCCGACAGTTCCGCAGTCTTGTCGGGCGACAAGCCGGGACCTCACAAGATTCAAGGTATCGGTGCCGGATTCATCCCCGGCAATTACGATTCATCGGTCGTTGATGAGATAATACGCGTAACGGATGACGATGCGATAAAGGCATCCCGAAATTTGGCGCGCCTCGAAGGTCTGCTGGTAGGCATTTCCTCGGGCGCGGCTATGTATGCCGCCGAGCAGATTGCGAAGCGCCCCGAAAACGCCGGCAAGACCATCGTAGCACTTCTTCCCGACACCGGCGAACGCTACCTCTCAACCCTCCTCTACGCCTTCGACCAATATCCCCTCTGAAATCAGTAAGAACTAAGAGAGGGTGCATCGGATTTCCGATGCACCCTCTCTTAGTTGTATTTATTCAAGTCAGGTCACGATTATTTGCAAAGCAGTTTGTAGGTCACGTCACCGACCTTGACCACATATATGCCGCCCCGCAGCGATGAAAGTGATTCGACAGGCTGTTGTTCCAGCACTTTCCTGCCGTCTATGGTATATACATCAGCTAAGCCGCTTGCCGGTAACATTTCCGGAGTGTCAATACCGGCAGCATTACTGATATGTATGTCATCCACCAAGGCATAGCCCGAATTGCATGAGAGGAAACTCCAGCATAATTGGGCGTTACTTCCTGCAAGGACGGAAAGAGGATAGCTCTGTCGACCGTTTTCAACAGCCGCGAGATCTTTAATCACCGTCCACTCCGATTCATTTTCCTTACAATAGCGGAACTCAAAAACTGCCGATCCCAGCGGTCCCGGTTTCTCCTCACCATAGAAACTGATGAATGATACTTCCGGCTGTGAATCAGCGGGGAATGATATCAGCGGTGTTACAAGATGGCACTCAAGTTTATTCATGGCGGCTGCAACACCGCTTACTGAGGCAAAGCCCTCCTGATGTCCGAGTTCGGCGGGGAATTCACTTTCAAACCAGTTGTCGAAACGCCATGCATACATCTCCTTGACGTTTTGACGGGGGTCGATCAGCTCAATCATCCAGCCTGCAGGAAGGTGTCCGTCATTGAAATCGGCGACAACAGGGAGTGACACCGGCATTATGTCGCCTATCTCTACATCGGCATAGACAGGCAGCGATATTTGACCGTCGGGATACACTACATGAATATTGTAGCGGTACATTCCGTCATCAACACCCGCGTCGACAAAGCTTGTCTCGCTTATGTTGGCGCCCACTCTTTCGCTTCCGCGGTAGACATCGTAAGTCACTCCGCTTGCTTCGGGTGCTTTCCATGAGAGGCTGACATTGTTGCCCTGGATGTCGGCAACGAGATTTTCGACGGATGCAACGGTTCCGGGGGTGACTGTGGCGCTGACACGTTCAGCCGCTCCGTCAGGCCCATAGTAATTTGCCTCGACTTCGAAAGTGTATATACCTTTATACAGCCCCGACTGAGTTATGGCACGTTCATTTTCTTCACTCTCGTCAATCCATCCTATCGACTTGCCGTTGAGATACACGCGGTAATATGCGGGTACACGCTTCCCTTCCGGAAGATCCCATAGGGCGCTGACATTGTAGCGGCCGTTACCTGTTTCTTCATAGGAGACTTTGAGATTAGTCACGGGGTTGAATGTGGCAACATCTACATCCACGTCAATTGTAGAGGCTTCATATTCTATATCTTCCGCCTCGTTCCATGCCATTACGGAAAAAGTATGTACGCCCGGCTCCTTGAGCGACGTGTCGGTGAAATATCTTGTCTTGATGTAGTCGCCCGTCATCTCATTGTCGCAATAGACGCGGAAAGTGGTCTGACCTGCGTTGAGCCATTCCTCTTCCGGTGTGCTGCGGAGAGTCTTTGCTTTCACCTTGGACTTACTGGTGAATTGGCGATGAGTCTTCATGCCTGCGGGAAATGCCGGCCGGTTGCCCGGTTTGCTCATGGTGAGCTGTGGCGCTTTTTTCGCTGTTTCATCTATACCGCGAAATTCCACGTCGTCGATAAACCATACGTAATACAGTGACTCTGTTTCACCGCTGAGTCCCCGGAAGGCAACAAACGTGTTTTCGTCAGTGGGCTCGCCAAGAAACAGCGATGCCTGCTGCATCGCGTCTACGTTGCCCATGTCCCAACGGGCATCCCATAATTCGGTCCATGTTTCACCGCAGTCGCGGGAAATCATCACGTAATAGTGGTCGGGGAAGTCTCTCCATTTGCCATCTTCAAACAGTTGGGGATGGATATAATACCAGAAGTCGAGATATGTGGCTCCGGGTGTAGGCATTGCTACAAGCCATTCGTCCTGATGAATCGACTCGGGATCGTCATCGACAATCTCCTCGGCAAACTGAAGAATGGCAGATGCCGACCCGTGAAAGAACGGCACTTCCTCCGAGTCGCCTTCAAATCGCGACCAGTTCCCTACAGGATCCAGCGCACAGTCGGTCGTGCCCCAGCCTTCAGGCGGAAACTCTTCATCCTCAAAACCGGATGAAAATATTACAGGACCCTCGTTGCCCCAGTTCCATGTGAGATAGACATTTCCTGCCTGGGATTGTCCCTGCAGGTTTCCGGGGGCTGCCGGTGTGAATTCCGCACCGGTCATAGCCGATGCTGAAATCAGTGCGGTTGTTGTGGCAAACGCCCGGATAAAAGGTGTAAAATTTAACATATAATGATTGATTTAGTGAGTGCATTGCGTGATACGCGTACTGTCTCGGTGATTTCAAGTTCACGGGTTATATAGGTGATCAATGTTGTGACTGCTATCAAAACACATAGTAAATGTCCACAACAGCAACAAAAGACTCGCAAAACTACGAAAAATCCATCAAAATCACACATATAAAAAGAAAAAACTTTCCGTCTTCCCCGAAAATACATTCTTCCGTATATAAAAAGGATGATTTGCGACTTTGATGCGCAAATCATCCTTATACATTTTCCGGTTGGGAGGGTCAGTCGCGGTTGGGGGTGTCCCACTTCTTTGTCTCGGTGGCGCGCACGTTGATTACCTGGTCGCCTACCTGAATGCGGAAATCACCCTTTTCAAGCACCCATTTTTCATCATATCCTACAAACGCGAGGTCGTTGGCGGGTACAGTCAGGCTGACGGTCTTGGTCTCGCCCGGCTGCAGTTCGATTTTCTCAAACTGGCGCAGACGGCGCACATCGGGCGAAGTCGAGGCAACAAGGTCGCTTGAGTAGAGCAATACGCTCTCCTTGCCAGCCATTTTACCGGTGTTGGTCACCTCAAGGCTGAATATGAGTGTGTCGCCTGCCTTGAACTCCGGCTTGTTGACGCGCAGATTGGAGTATTTATAAGTGGTGTAGCTCAATCCTGTACCGAACATCCACTGCACATCCACCACGGCATCATAGTTGTAAGCACCCGACATGGTCTGTGAGCTTTCGCCCTTCTTGTAGTCGTAGGTGATGAGGGCGGCGCTGTGCTTCGGATATGTGATGGGGAGTCGACCGCTGAAGTTGGCATCACCCGAAAGCAGCGATGCAAGTGCCTCGCCTCCGTAATTACCGGGAAGCATGATGTCGACGATTGCTCCGGCAAGCGGTTCGATTTCACCGATAAGGCGCGGACGACCCTCGTTGAGTATAAGCACGATAGGCTTGCCGGTCTTCGACAGTTCGGTGACGAGCTTTATCTGGTTAGCCGACAGGTTGAGGTCGTTGATGTTGCCCGGGGTCTCGCAGTAGCTTGTCTCGCCTACGCAGGCAACGATGATGTCTACATTCTTTGCCGCTTCAACCGCCTTGGCTATGCCTGAGGCGTCTTCCGGTCCGAAATTGCCGCCCCACTGGTAGTCAAGATATTTCACGCCCTCTTCAAGCACGATATTTTCCTGACCGAAGCGGTTGGCGAGACTCTTGTAGATGGTGTTGTGATGACCGGCTATCATGTCGGTGAACTGCCCCTGCCAGGTGTAGGTCCAGCCGCCGTTGAGCGATCTCATGGAGTTGGCGTTAGGACCGGTGACGAGGATGCGCTTGCCGGTGGATATAGGAAGAAGTGCGTTGTCGTTTTTCAGCAATACCATTGACTCCTCTGCTGCCTGACGCGATGCGTCGGCAAACTCTTTTGAGCCGAAAAGCGGATAGTCGGTCCATTTGGTGTCGGGGTACTCAAAGAGTCCGAGGCGCATTTTCAGACGTAGGATGCGCGCACACGCGTCATCGATACGGCTCATGGGCACTTCTCCCTCCTCCACAAGCTCTTTCAGCAGTGTGCAGAAATCCACGTCATACGGCTCCATCGCCATGTCGATACCGGCGTTGATGGCAAGGCGTATAGCGTCTTTCTTGTCGGTTGCCACATATTCGCGGGTGTAGAGGTTGTTGATGTCCGCCCAGTCGGTCACGATCATGCCGTCCCATTCGAGTTCTTCCTTCAGCCATTGGGTGAGATATTTGGCGTTAGCGTGGAAGGGAACACCGTTGTTGGTGGTCGAGTTGACCATTATCGAGAGCGACTTGCCGTTGCGTATTGCTTCCAGATAGGGTGCGAAATGCTTCTCACGCATCTCCTGCTCGCCGATCGACGAGTGGGTGCGGTCTTTTCCGCTCACCGGTACGCCGTAGCCCATGAAGTGCTTCAGGTTGGATGCTATATGGTAGCGGTCGATATGATTGGGGTCGGGACCCTGCATACCGAGCACTGTCGCGCTGCCCATCTGTGCGCTCAGGTAGGCATCCTCGCCATAGTTTTCCCAGATACGAGGCCAACGCGGGTCACGACCGAGGTCGACTGTCGGATTGTAGGTCCAGGGCACATCGCTTGCGCGGGTCTCATAGGCGGTTATCTCGCCTCCGCGACGTGCGAGTTCGCGGTTGAATGTAGCGCCCATGTTGATATTTTGCGGGAAGAGGGTGGCACCCATGGTGTAGCTTGCACCGTGATTCATGTCGAGACCGTAGATACACGGTATGCCGATATGCTCCATCGAGTAAGCCTGTATCTGTGACACTATCGAGTACCATTGCTCGGGGGTAAGTGCGATGTCGGCTACGTTGAGTATTGAGCCTACCTTGTATTTGCCGAGAATTTTGTCGAGCGAATCTTTGGAAATGGTGAAGTCGGAGCGTGTCGCGGGGTCAAATGGTCCGCCAAGCACACCGAGTGTAAGCTCTGCCATCTGCCCTACTTTTTCATCGAGCGTCATCTTCTTCAGAAGCTTGTCGATACGCTGTTCCATCGCCTCATCACGCGGTATCACCGGCGCGGCATGGAGTGCAGTGCTGCCACAGGCGGCTATCAGTGCCGTGGCGAGTAGTTTTGTCAGTTTCATCGTGTTAGTGATTAGGTTGTGTATTTTGTGTTATCAGAATTTATATCCTATGCCGACAAGCCCGCTGATGCCTTTGGCGGGAATGCCGTAGAAGGTGTCCCACTTTTCGTTGAGCAGGTTGTCAAGCTGCGCGCCCACGGTAAATGCTTCAGTGATTTTGTATGATGCGCCGAATCGAAGGTTGCTGACATCACCGAGCTTGACACGCTGAACATAGAGGTTGTCGGCAAACTGTGCCTGTCCGATTCCCGACGGCGATACCTCGTAGGTCGCCCTGCCGTTGCGTAGCTCATAGCCGAGCGAGAGATCAAGTGCCTTTATAGGGGTGACGGTGAGGGTTGCGTCAAGCACATTTTTTGCCCTGTCAAGCCATAGTGCGTTACCCTTGTCATACTCTTGAGGAGCGCCTTCGTAGGCTATGCGCAGGCTTGCCATGTCGCGGTAATTGTAGTTGAGCGCCACGCCGTAGTGTAGATTGGTGAAATCGATGGCGGAATACATGCCGTCAAGATTGTCAAAGTTGGTGAAAAGAGCGGGCATCAGCAAGTTTTTTGCCTTACCGGTACCACCCCATGCCTCGATGCTTGCGCCGGAAAATGGCCCGATGATGAATCCGGCGTCTACATTCCACTGCCTCCAGCTGTCACCGTAGGCGAGCGACGGATTGATGTAATGGTTTACGGCGAAGAGCGACGACATCGAGTTGAGCGACGGTGTGCCCCCGGTAAATCGGGCGTAGATGGCAAATTTGTCCCCCGAATGCCAGTCGGCGCGGATGTCGGGTGCTACCCTGAAGCCGTTGTCGCCTCCCCATGTGTCATATAGCTGTAGGCCTATCTTGAATGAATAGGAGGAAGCGACATGGCGGTAATACGGTGTCAGGGCTACATAGCCGTGGTTGTAGTTGCCGCGCATCTCATGTGAGAAAATCGCGCCGGAGCTGATGATTTTCACCGTGTTTGTCGCTCCGGCAAATGCCGTGTTGATATCTGCTCCTATATAGTTGTTTTCGTTCAGCCCGTAGACTCCCCCAAGGGTTATTGTGGCGTGGTTTTCAGTGAGGGGTTTGATATTGGTGCCACCCATGCTTCCGGTAGACATCCCTTCCGAAAAGTTGAAAAATCCGTAGTCGACAGCCGCATTATAGCGGAAACTGCCTGCCGTTCCCTGCCATCCTATGCCGGCTTGGACGGTGTTGGCAGTCTGCGATGTCGGGTCTCCTGTGAGTGCGGGCGACTTGAACGCCGACAGCGAGTAGGCGAGATGCGCGTCAAGCGTTCCCGCTTCCCCGACGCTGTGACGGAGATTCATGCCGATGGTGGCTGTGTGGTCGCGCATGTGTAGCTTGTCGCCTTCGCGGTTGTTGCGCTTGTAGTCGCTGCCGTCATATTGCAGCCATGCGCCCAGGCGTGTGGCGTCATTGTCGATTATCCTGTAACCTGCCGACACTCCAAGCTCGAATGTCGGAAAATATCCGGCATCGATGTAGCCCCGGTAAGGCGATTTAGCGATTGATGCGGCGTATGCAGACGGGGGGAGCAGGGTGATGTCGTGGGTGAGCGGCGCCGCCACGCCCCGGTCGGTCCAGCTGAGTTTCTTAGTCTCAATCGCGGGCAGGTTAAACTGAGGAAGCTGTGAGAGTTTCTGCGCCTCGCGCTCCTGCACCACAATATCTTTCTCCACCGTGATTTCCTTGGTGAGGTCGTCGGCGGCAGCTGTCGCCGATATGCCGAGCGTGATTACCGCTGCGGCTATATTATATATGTTATGTGCCATTGTATGTTGCTTGGATGTGGTGGATTACTTTAATCGCTCGTCAATCATCATGAATATGTCTTTCTCTTTGCCGGGGTAATTGTCACGCAGGCTTTTGAGATATTCGGTCGCCTCGAAGTCGCTTCCCTGCTTCCGGCAGATGTCGCTGAGGAGTATGTAGCCTCGCGCAAGCCAGTAGTCGTGGGGCGTGTTGGAGTCGATCAGCTTCTCGACTGTGGTTTTTGCTTTCTTGGTCGAACCGGTGTCGAAATAGTGCTGGGCGAGATAGTATGCCGATTTCGCACCGTAGATATCGTCGGTGTTTTTGGCGAGCTTTTCCCACTCTTTTACCGCTTCGTCGGCTTTGCCGGTCTGCGACAGGGCGTAGGCGCGTGAGTAGATAATTTCGTTTTTCTGGGCGGTGCCGATGGCGGTCGATTTGAGCAGACGGTCAGCCATCTCGATTACGTCGGAGTGGCGGTTCATGTCACGCGACACGCGCATAATGCCGAGACGTGCGGTCACTATGTTGCGTGACGCCGATGCGCGCGATTCCAGTTTGCGGAATGTGGCGAGGGCGGCTTCTCCGTTGCCGAGGTCATACTCCACGTTGCCCTTGATGGCAAGCGCATCTTCGGCGGCTTCCGAGTCGGGGTAACGCTCGGTGAGCTGTGTCGCGTATTTCAACGCTTCGGCGGGATTGCCCGATTCAAGCGACGACTGCGAGAGATAGGTCAATGCCTGAGTCTCGTATCTGCCGCCCGGATATTGGGCTATGTAGTCTTTCAGACGCGTGGTCTTGCTCTTGTCGTTAAGATAGGCGCGTTCGGCTGCCTGGAAGGTGAGCGCGTCAAGCTCAGAGGTTTCGAACTTTGGTGCGTTGGGAACAGCCGCTATGAATGAGCTGAACTCGCTGAGCCGCCCCTCGTCTGCCATGAGACGCTTGAGGTCGTCTGACGCCACACGCGCCTCCTCACTCGTCGGGTAGTTGCGTATCACCGTCTTGTACGACTCTATCGCCCGGTCGGTCTTGCCCTGGGCAAGCTGCGTGATGGCAAGCTGCAGATATCCGTTTCTGCCCTGCGCGGTCGTCGGGTAACGTTTCACAAGTGACTCGTAGATGACCACCGCGTCGCCGGGACGGTTGAGTGCCACGTAGCTTTCCGCCTTTTCAAGCATGGCGGCGGGGAGGAGTCCCGATGTGGGATAACGCTCCATCATGTCATCGAGCGACTCGATTTTTCCGTGGTGATTCTTTACGAGCCCCTTCATCATCGCTTTCTGGAAAAGGGCGTAGTCGCCTGCCTCGGGGTTGAGGCTGTAGGCTTGGTCGTAATAGGTCGATGCAGCGGTGAAGTCCGACTGATAGTACCGGCAGTCGCCGAGACGGTTGTAAGCGTCGGCGACAAGGCTCTGCTCAAGATTGCCGGGATTTTTCACCACACGCGCGAAATCGGCGGCGGCATCGTTGTAACGCTTTTGGGCAAACTCGGCATAGCCGAGGTCATAGTAGGCGAGCTGACGGTTGGCATCATTGGCGCGCGACGATTTCAGATAATCGTTGTAGGCTCTTGCCGCGCGGGCATATTCGCCCTGACGGTAGTAGCAGTCACCGAGCCAGAGGTCACATTCCGTGGCGATTGCCTTGTTATGGGCTGCAAGCGATTTTGCCTCGGTAAACCGGGTTATTGCCTGCGAGATTCGTCCTGCGGCTACATCGCGGGTGCCGAGGGTGTAGAGTACACGCTGCTTGGCGGTGAGTATCTTTGCCGACGGCCGGCGTATCTTCTGTATCGAGGCGAGTGCCTGCTCGTAATTGTTGTCGGTCATGTAGCCGGTCACGAGATATTCCTCCACTTCGGGGGCGTAGCGCGATTCGGGGTAACGCTTCAGGAAATCCTCAAACATGCTCACCGAACTGCCAAACGGTGTGCGTCCGCCTTCGGCTTTTGCCACGGCGTAGTTGTAGAATGCCGTTTCCTGCACCTCGCGGTCATAGTCCATGCGGTAGGCTTTTTCAAGTGCGAGCAGGGCGGCGTTGACGTTGCCTGTCTGCAGATATGACTGACCTATATAAAGGTATGCCGACTGCCCCATCGCGTCGTCACATGCCGTCACCGGCTGCAAGGTGTGTATGGCGGCTTCGTAGTCGCTGTCCTTGTACTGGCACACACCGAGTATGTACATTGCCGACGGTTTCGGATTGGTCACGTCGCCTGTATATTCCGCTATGTAAGGCAACGCCCCGGCTTCATCGCCGAGGTTGTAGAGCGACTCGCCCGCTATGCGCTGCATCTCGGAGCGGTATTCCGGGATGTCGTTGATGTGTGCCTTGGCAAGTGCGAGTGCCTTGTCGTAGTCATGGTCGATGTAGGCTATCTGGGTGAGATAATAGGGTGCTCGGTTGCCGGGTGCGGTGCGGGTGTCAGCTTCGGTGAAATATTTCTTCGCTTCTGCGTAGGCTCCCTGCGCGTAATAGATATAACCCTGATAGAAGCGTGACGCACCGGCGTAGCGGTCGACTCCCTGCAGCCGGCGGAATCCTGCGAGAGCCTTATCGTAGTCGCCGAGCATCATCAGGCAGTAGGCGGTACGGTAGTCGTAATCTTCCTGAGCCGTCAGGTTAAGACCGCCCTTGTCTATCATGCGGTAGCCCGCGAGAGCCTTTTTATAATTGCCGTCAAAAAAGTCGCAGTCGGCGATTCCCGTCTTTGCCTCAAGCCTGAAGCGCGATGCGGGATACTCGTCGACAAACTTTACCAGCTCCCGTCTCGCCTCTTCAATCGACCCTGATTTCAGATAGGCAAGTGCCGCCGTGTAGGCAGCAGCCTCGATGTCGTCGGGTGATGCAAGCCCGGTTTCCGGCGAGGTAAGCTGGTCGATGGCTCCCGTATAATTATTGTCACGATACATCAGTTCGCCCCGGGTTACAAACCCTTCCGGATTGGGCGAGTTGACCTGTGGGTGTCCGCTTAGCGCCATTGCGAGCGCCGCAGGCAGTATAACAATCTTTTTCATCTATTGCGGATTTTAAATCGGTCGGCTCTCATGACGGTACATCCCTCAATCCCTGCCACACACGATTATTATTGCAAATATACGAATAAGCCGAGTGTAATGCCAAATTTATTTGGCATTACCGAGCGAGAGTATATTGGGCGAAGCCAAATATACGAAGAATATTCGGTGAAAAAAATAGCGAAAGTCGACCGAAGGTCGGTTCGCGTTGGCGAAGCCAATTTTTTAAGCCACATATACAAAGAATATTCGGTGAAAAAAATAGCGAAAGTCGACCGGAGTAGTTTTCCGTTGTCGGAGTCGTTAAGGTCCCTAACGACTCTAACGACCTTAAAGTCCTTAAAGCCACCGCGTAGCTGTAGGGGTTGCCGGAAGGCCGCCCGCGTCCCGATGGCAGTCATAGTCATGCCCGCGACCGCCCGCTGCCACGTTGCCCGACAGGGCATCATCCATATTTATAGTGTAATCTGGTGGGAGATTGTGCCGAAGGGCAGTTCTGTAAGGTTGAGAAAGATATCGGGACAGGTCAGTGGATGCCAGAAACGCGAGCATTTATCAGCCGGCATCTCGTATCGCTTGTCATTATGTATTCTCAGGCAGAAACGCGATTTATGGTCGGTAAGGTCTTTGAATGTCGACAGCTTTTCGGGGGTAGGTTCGTAAATTATTATATGTCCCTGCATGGTTATATTTTTACTGCCGAAGTGTTGCAGGGGAGCAAGCAGATGAAGCATTTTCAGATAGCTCCCCACTATCTGATTCTTGGCTTTTGAAAGATTGTCGACTTCAAATGAGCTTTTAAGTTCAAAGAAATGAAATACGATATCATCGCCCTCCTCACGGCAAAAGAGACCGTCACACTCTCGCGTCATGATGTCGTGACACTCCAGGTCGGCTGTTACCCCATTTTGGGCTTTTGAGTGAAATGATTTGGTATTTTCAAGGAAATCTCTTGAAAAACTCCATCCGGTCACATTTTTTACCGTTAATTTTTGAAAGGTGTTAGGTTTACCTATGTTCTCATGCTCGAAAATAACCACATCGGAACCGCTGACAAGCTTTGCTGCAAAAGCAGGGTATAGTTTATTGAAATTAGTTATTATCCTGTTCATCGTTATCGGGGTCTCGGTGTGACTCAATTATATCCTCAAGATCGTCGTAAACCTTTGCGCTTCGCTGCATGGTCTCGTCAATGACAGTCTTAAATGTGTCAAACGGTACTCCCATGCTTGTGTCCTGTTCCTTTACCATGGAACGACCGGCGCGCGTCGGTTTGATGTAATATGCCCCTATGCTGCCTGTAGGCAGTGCGGCTTCGGGGTCAAATCCAAGCTGTGAGCAATATTCTGCGAATCTGTCGGTATCATTCATGATACCGCGCATTATGCCGAGGCGAGCCAGGTCATTGATTTGTCGCAGCAGGTAATCGCTGTGGGTGGTTATCTGCAGATGCGCACCCGCATTTATTGAATAGCAGAGCAGTTCGGCTACTTTTACTTGTAATTCGGGGTGTAGATGCGACTCCGGTTCTTCAAAAAGGGTCGAGCATTGTCCGAGGTATCCTTTCTGCAGCATTATTGCAAACGGGGTAAGCTCTTTTATTGACGATGCCGCTGCTGTGATAGGTATGGAGAGTCCTTCGGCGAGTTTGTACACAATCTCGTCGTCAACTATTGATATGTCGCCGTGCAGTATTGATTCCTTCAGCGTGGATTGCACTTTTTGCTCAATCTCTTCATTTGATTCTTTTGACCGAGGTTGAGCCGGCGAGATGCTTTTTAGTATCGCGAGGTCGTTTATAAATTCGCGATACATACCGCTAATCATTGCCCTGGCACTCTCAGGCAACGCAAGCAGACTGCCTCGCGACGGAGGCATAAGGAATGTCTGCGTGATGTCGATGTCATAGAGACGCCGGAGGAAATGGGCTATCAGGAAGCGGAACGGAAGGTTTTTCCACGCGACTCCGTTGGTGGGCAGGTTGATAGGGTCGTCCAGCTCAATCAGGTTAAGTGTCTCGATATGATCAATGACTTCACCGGAGCCAAGGCTCATTGTACCTCTTTTCAGGGTAAATGAAAAATTTTCGGGTAGACCTGCAAACTCAATTCTGAAATCAGCTTTCAGGTTGGGGTCGCCGAGAGTCTGTCGCAGGTAGTCGATGCCACACTCATTTATCCATTTTACAAGTTCACCGGTAGAGACTCGGTAAAGCAGATTGGTGTCATCGGGAAGCTCGTTCTTGAGCCGCTCATAGTCTATCTTATGGGTTTCAAGTACTTCCCGAAGACCTTCCCCCGTGATAATACGGTAGACATAATGCACAAGCAGAGACAGATAACTTTTGCCAACACCCGACGGCCCGGAAAAGATAAGGAACGGTTTAAGCCCGATTGTTACCGGCCCTTCGATTGGTCCGAGACGATTGATGTGAATATTGATGTTGTGCATGATGTATGTTATTATATGGATATATGCAAAGTTAGGCAAACGGCATGTAATTCAAAAATATTAAGCCGACAAACTCTATTGCGTTGGATTGTTAAATTATATACGAATGAAATAAAGTACCATAATGGGATAAAATAGTATCATAGACGCGCACAATTTGTGATTATATTTGCATGACCTTAACATAAAAAATAATTAACTAACCTAATTTAATAACCTAAATCAAACATTATGATTAAAAATTTACTCTCTTTTGCTGCTGTCGCAGCTCTTGCAGTATCATCTGTTAATGCAGAGACTCTTGACCTTTCATTGGCGGATCTCGGTGCAGGCTGGGGTTCTTCTTATGATGCCGAGACTAAGACTATTACTTATGACAGCGACTGGTCTGGTCGTGGCTGGTGGCTTGGTGATGTTGACTACAGTGCTTACGATGAAGTTGTTGTGGAATTTGAGCCGGTCGAATTTGATATTCAAGTAGTAATACAATATAATGCAATAGCGGAAGGTGGTACTGAAGGTATTTCAGAAGCTACAATGGGTACAGCCGGAGCTTCAAAAATAGTTGCTCCCCTCAATGCTGATATCAAAAACTCTGTAAAGCAGATTTATGTACAGTCTTCAAAAGCCGGGACAGTGACTCTTAAGGCTGCCTATCTTCAGAATGCTGCTGTTGTAGACCCGGATGCTGTTAAAGAATTATGGTCGGGTGATCAGGCACTTGACTGGTGGGAAAACGCAATCAAGATACCGGTTGCTTCTTTTGTCGCTGCAAAAATTAAAGCCGGTGATAAATTGGAAGTGTCTTATGTAAATACCGGAGATGCTGCTGCTCAAAAGTATTGCAATCTTAAGGTCCAACTGCTCCTCGCTAATTGGGATCAGGCAATTCTTCCCGGTTTTGCACTTTGTGAAGGTTTTCAGGAACAATACGGTACCGTTAATATTTCAGAAGCATCAGGAGTCTTTTCAATTACACTTGGTGAAGACGATGTAAAGGAACTTACTGACGCTACAGCTAATCAGAGCCTTATGTTTGTAGGTGAAAATATTACTGTAACTAAAATCGATCTTGTTCCTGCCAAGAGTCCTACTGTAGGTATCGACAACGTGGCTGTAGAGGAGAATGCTCCTGTTGAGTACTACAATCTTCAGGGGGTGAAGGTTGTCAACCCCGCAAACGGTATCTATGTTGTACGTCAGGGCAACAAGGTAAGCAAAGTCCTAGTTAAGTAATCAACATTATTTATTATCCATAAAAGGGTGTATCGAATTTTTCGATACACCCTTTTTGCTTATTGTCCTGTCCTTAACGCCTTTAACGACCCTAAGGTCACTAATGACCCCGTCTAACTGACAACTGCCCTCTGACAACTGACAACTCTTTCCCCGTCAGGGGATAATCCCTATTTAGCCGTCGGTTGAGCGAAGCGATACCGACGGAAAGCAAGCCCAAGCGCAGATGTTTCCGGAGGAATCATCACGGAGCAAAGACGGCTGCACCAAGGTACAGCCCTACTCTTGGGCAACTTCAAAAAAACTTTGTCACTTCTGCCCCTCTGTCCTTCTGTATCCCTTACGAACTGAAATCTGACGACTGAAATCTGACAACTGACAACTCCCAACTGACAACTCCCAACTGACAACTCTATTCCAGTATCGCTGCTACGCGCTTGAGCGCGGCGATAAACGCGTCACACTCCTCGATGGTATTATACAACCCGAACGATGCGCGCACAGTGCCTTCGATGCCGAGCCGGTGCATGAGCGGTTCCGCGCAGTGGTGACCCGTACGCACGGCAACGCCAAGTTTGTCAAGCAACATCCCCGTGTCATAATGGTGGGCATTGCCGATAAGAAACGATATTATGGCATCTTTTCCGGGAGCGGTGCCGAATATCCTCATTCCGGGAATTTCCATCATTTGCGGCATCACGTACTCAAGCAACCGGTGCTCGTGGGCAGCAATTGCCTCCATGCCTATCGGTTCCAGATAGTCGATGGCACTCTTGAACGCGGCGATATCCACAAAGTCGGGTGTCCCCGCCTCAAATTTGAACGGCAGTTCGGCAAAGGTGGTATGTTCGAAGCTCACATTGCCAATCATCTCGCCTCCGCCTTGATAGGGGGGCATCTTCTCAAGCAGTCCGCGCTTGCCGTAAAGCACTCCCACTCCCGAAGGACCGTACATCTTGTGAGATGAAAACACATAGAAGTCGCAGTCGAGCGCCGTCACGTCGACACGCTGATGGGCTACTGCCTGCGCACCGTCGACCAGCACCGGCACACCATGGTCGTGTGCCTCCCTGATTATCTCCGCTACCGGATTGACCGTGCCAAGCACATTGCTCACATGGGCTATCGAGACCATCGCCGTATGTTCGTTGAACAGTTTGCGGTAGGCATCCATGTCAAGCACACCGCTGTCATCCATCGGGATTACACGCAGCTTCACGTTGACACGGCTCTGGAGCAGTTGCCACGGCACTATGTTGGCATGGTGCTCCATGACGCTGATGATTATTTCATCCCCGTCATGGAAAAATGTGCCGCCATACGACGATGCAACGAGGTTGATTGCCTCCGTGGTGCCGCGCGTGAAGATGATTTCTTGGATCGAGGAAGCGTTTATCCATCCCCGTATCCTTTCGCGCGCCGCTTCCTGCAGCGATGTCATCTCCTGCGACAGGGTGTGTACGCCACGATGCACGTTTGCCTTCGTGTTGTAGTAGATGTTTTCGATGCTTTCCACCACTTGACGCGGTGTCTGCGATGTGGCGGTGTTATCGAGATATATGAGCGGGCGCTTGTAGATTTTCCTGTCAAGGGCGGGAAAATCGGAACGCAGCCGGTTTACATCGTAATTGTCCATGATTTACTGTTTTTTTGCCGAGAGGCAGCTCGTCATGCAGTCACCGCAGAATGATTCCTGTCCCTGAAAACGCTTTTCGACAAGAAGGTGAAGGCGCTCGCGCAGTCCTTCCATTCTCACGGTGTCAATCACTTCCGACATAAATGCCTGCATGAGCATCGTGCGCGCAAGTTTCTCGCCGATACCGCGTGAACGCATGTAGAACAATGCCTCCTGGTCGAGCTGTCCGGTCGTGGCTCCGTGGCTGCACTTCACGTCGTCGCAGTATATGAGCAGCTGCGGCTTGGTATGCATCTTCGCGCCTGTCGATGCGAGCAGGTTGCGGTCGCTCTGGTATGCTTCGGTCTTGACTGCTCCTTCATTGACCGTGATTCCTCCTTCAAAAGCACCGGAGGCGTCATCGTCAAGCACATATTTGAACAGCTGGCGGCTATGGCAATAAGAGCCGAGATGATTGACCGACGAGTTGTTGTCGATATGCTGGTGACCCGATGCGATTGCCATCCCGGCAAGGAGGGTGTCACATCCGTTGCCGGTGATTTCTATATTATAGTCATTGCGGGTGGTTCCGCAGCTGAGGGTCATGCCGTTGACAATCAGCGATGAATTTTCCTCCTGACGGGCATATATCGACGAGCAGCGTGAGGTGCCTTCGCCCGATTCCTCAAGATCGTAATAGTCGAGCCGCGAATTGGCGTTGAGTACAATCTCGACTACCTGCGACGACAGATATTTCTGCGACGAGTCCTGGGTGTGGTCACACACAAGCAGCTGTGCCGATGCGCCCTCCTCCATCACTATCAACACGCGGCGCACAGCCATGAGAGGAGTGGGGGAACTGAATATATTGACAAGTTGCAGCGGCTTTTCAAGTGTCACGCCCTTCGGCACATAAATCATCACGCCATCTTCTACCAGCATCGTGTTAAGGGCGGTGGTGGGGGAATCGAGCGATGCTACTTTTCCGTAGTATCTGCCGACAAGCTCCGGATGCTTGGTGGCGGCTTTGGCAAGACTGCCGAATATCACTCCTTCGGGTAGACGTGACTGAAGCGACCCTACGGGGTGAAACTCGTCGTTGACCACGATGCCGAGCAGTGTGCTCAGGTTGGGCACTCCGCAGTGAAACGATGCCGCCACATCGACCGGGATATTGACGCGGTTGATGTTTAGCCCGAAGTCGGGAGCCATCATCTCCTCTATCGAGGTCTTTTCATAACCCTCGGTGTTTCTGTCGGGGAGGCTTTTCCCCTTCAGTGCGTCAAATGCCTCTTGCCGCAGGGCGTTGATTACCGGAGCCGAGTGGCCGTCGAGAGTCTCCCGGTGGTCGCGGTAGATATCTGTGTATTGTGAGAGACTGCTCATGGTCAATCGTGATTTTCGTTCTGTTTTATCCAGTCGTAACCCTTCTCTTCAAGTTCGAGCGCCAGCTCCGGACCTGCTGTCTTCACGATTCTGCCCTTGTAGAGCACATGCACGAAATCAGGCTTGATGTAGTCGAGCAGACGCTGATAGTGGGTTATGACGATAGTGGCGTTGCGGTCGGTCTTCAGTTTGTTGACACCGCCGGCAACTATGCGGAGCGCATCGATGTCAAGACCGGAGTCGGTCTCGTCAAGTATTGACAGGCGAGGCTCAAGCACAGCCATCTGGAATATCTCGTTACGCTTCTTCTCACCCCCTGAAAATCCTTCGTTGACGGAGCGTGACGCAAGCTTGTTGTCAAGCTCGACGATGGCGCGCTTCTGACGCATCAGCTTCAGGAAGTCGCTTGCCGACAACGGCGGCTCGTTGAAATATTTGCGCTTCTCGTTGACGGCGGCGCGCATGAAATTTACCATTGACACTCCCGGAATCTCTACCGGATACTGGAACGAAAGGAATAGTCCTTCGTGGCTGCGGTCCTCCGGGGAAAGCTCAAGCAGGTGCTTACCGTGGAAATCAACGCTACCTTCTGTGACGGAGTAACCGGGTGCGCCGGCAAGCACCATCGAAAGGGTTGATTTACCGGAACCGTTTGGTCCCATGATAGCGTGTACCTCGCCTTCGCGCACCTGAAGGTTGATGCCTTTCAATATCTCTTTACCGTCGACCGATGCGTGGAGGTCGTGAATGTCAAGTAATATGTTTTTATCCATTTCGGTTATGTTTTTTTCTGTTATTGAATCAATGGCGGTAGTCCGCGATACCCGAGGGTGTCATCCTACCGAACCTTCAAGTGTCACCTGAAGCAACCGTTGTGCCTCTACTGCAAATTCCATCGGGAGCTTGTTCATCACCTCCTTGGCATAGCCGTTGACTATGAGTCCGATAGCCTCCTCTGTGGGTATGCCTCGCTGATTGCAGTAAAACACCTGGTCCTCGCTGATTTTCGAGGTAGTAGCCTCGTGCTCCACCACTGCGGTGTCGTTGAGCACGTCGATATACGGGAAGGTGTGCGCACCACATGTCGGACTGAGCAGCAGGCTGTCACACTGCGTGTAGTTACGGCAACCGTCAGCCTGGGGAAGCACTTTCACCAGTCCTCGGTAGGAGTTCTGGCTGTGTCCAGCCGAAATACCCTTGCTCACGATGGTCGAACGCGTGTTGCGTCCTACATGTATCATCTTCGTGCCGGTGTCAGCCTGCTGGTAGTTGCGCGTCACGGCAACAGAGTAAAATTCGCCTGTGGAGCCTTCGCCCTGGAGCACACAGCTCGGGTATTTCCACGTGATAGCGGAGCCGGTCTCCACCTGGGTCCATGACAGTTTGGAGTAGTCGCCATGGCAGAGTCCGCGCTTGGTCACGAAATTGTACACGCCGCCATTGCCGTCTTTATCGCCCGAATACCAGTTCTGGACGGTGGAGTATTTCACTTCGGCGCGGTCTTCGACCACAATTTCCACGATAGCGGCGTGAAGCTGGTTTTCGTCACGCATCGGTGCGGTGCATCCTTCGAGATAGCTCACGTATGCGTCATCATCGGCAACGATGAGTGTGCGTTCAAACTGTCCCGTGCCTGCGGCGTTGATACGGAAATAGGTCGACAGCTCCATCGGGCATCTCACGCCCTTCGGTATGTAGACAAACGACCCGTCGGAGAACACTGCCGAGTTAAGCGCGGCAAAGAAATTGTCGCGGTAGCTCACCACGCTTCCGAGATAGCGTTTCACAAGGTCGGGATAATCTTTGACAGCCTCGGAGAATGAACAGAAAATTACTCCTAATTCGGCAAGCTTCTCCTTGTGGGTGGTTTTTACCGACACGGAGTCCATCACGGCGTCGACAGCCATTCCGGAAAGTGCTTTCTGCTCCTGCAGCGGTATGCCGAGTTTGTTGAATGTGTCAAGCAGTTCCGGGTCAACCTCGTCAAGGCTCTTCGGTCCCTCCTTTTTCTTCGGAGCGGCGTAATAGCTGATAGCCTGATAGTCGATAGGGGGGATGTCGAGATGCGCCCAATGCGGCATTTCCAGTGTCAGCCAGTAGCGGTATGCCTTCAATCGGAATTCAAGCAGCCATTCGGGCTCGTTTTTCTTTTTCGAGATAAGTCTTATAACATCCTCGTTTAGTCCGCGCGGTATGACATCGGTGTCGATGTCGGTGACAAATCCGTATTTGTAATCGTCACCGGTCACATTTTTTATAATATCGTCATCGTCCTGCCGCTTTATATTTTGGTTATCTTCATTCATCATTTCTCGCTTGATATATTGGGTATATATGTGTGTAAGTGAAAACAATCACGGTGGTTGAATGTTGACCCTTTAAGTAATATTGTGAATCATGTCGCCTACCGGACCCGCCATCACACCGAAGAGTTTAGGCGCAAGCTGCATCACGAATATGAAAAGCCGTCCGGAGGCAAGGGAGGAGGAGTGAAATATGATACAATGAGGCGCTATCATGTAGAAGAGATTGAGGAATACACTCAGGAGTATCAGCCATTTGAACACGCTGAACACTCCGCCGAGCAGATGGTCAAGCCATCCTGCCATAATGGTGTCGGTAATTCGTTGCAGAAGCGATGCAAATGCGCCGATACCGAAATATACCACCAGATACACCGTGATGCCGCCGGCTATGTTTGCAAGGGTGGCATTGGTGAATGTGTCGGGAAACCATGACATGTACAGCCCTCCGACATCATCGGAGAAAAAACGACATGCGATTATGCCGAGAATCACACCGCCGATTGAAGCAATCTGCGAGATGATGCCCTTGTAAAGTCCGAGTACAAGGGATGCGCCGATTACTATCAGCAATATTATGTCTATCGTGGTCACTTGTCAGAATGATTTATCGTTGCAAAATTACGAAATTTCGTCAACATATTCAATAGCAATGTCATTATAGACAACCGCTATCGGAATTTCCCGAGCCGCATTGCCGAAGCAACGCTGAAAATATCCCGAATATGCCAAAGGTCAACCTTTGGAATCCACCACCGTTACTTTCTCATCATTGAAACAAACGCACTAACATCTATGTCCAATGTCTGATTATTTCGCAAGAACCAATCAATGTAACTTGAATCGATTGCAAAAATTTCTCGAAATGTTTTTCCTTTATACTTGCCAAAATAAATCACATCATCGGGAGTTGTTTTTGGAAAAACTCGATTTATTTCGCCCTCAATAATACGCTCTCTATCCGATGTGTTTTCCGGGATGTTTAACAATTGGTCGAAATCTACCCGAAAGTAAGGGTCTTTTTCTATTAACCAAAAGATGTATTTTGGGTCTTGAGAATATACCTCTTTTATTGTCTTTCCTTTATATTTCCCAAATTCAATTACATAGTCAGTATGACGAATGGGGAATATTTCATTCATGTCAACTCCGGGAACATCAAGAAGAACCCATTCGCCACATCCCGCACAAGGAATCTCCTCATCTTTTATATTTGGATAGCATTCTTGTCTATAACTATCATTCGGTTTACCATCCACAAAACATTTTCCGTATGCCTTACCGTATTTTCCGCGAGGCTTAACTGTTTCAACTAAAAATGTTCTATCTCGGTTAGGATCCATGCGTCTTTCTTCGCTTGAAGAGCGAGCTAAACCTAACTCACACCTCTTTACCAAAAATGGAGTTCGCTTGCCAATGTTATAATATATGCTGAATATATTATCGCTTGGATACATATGCTATTTTTTTGAATTGAATAATGGTTTTAGGGCACTTTGGATGGCTTTCCGAACATCATCAGCTTCTGTTTCACCTTGACCCTCTGCCGTGCAGCTACAAATTGGACGCTGTGTATATGCAGATACAAACTGAATTGTAACCTCTATGGAATATCCGAGGTTGACATTTCTACGACCTGTCTCTCCAAAGTTCACAATCATTGTTTCCTTTGCGTTGTTAGGGTTCACCTCATTGACTTGGATAAATCCATTCTTAAAAAGAATACCCGATATTAGGGAGGCCGGATTTATAGATTTGGTAGTTCCTCCGTAAACGCCATATTGATTTCCGTACACTCCGGAACTTGATGTATAATCGCCTGTGGGTGATATATAGAAATAACGATAATACTCAATTGAGTCATCGTAAGTGTGGATTACAGGAGGGCGCATAGATGCGCACCCACTCAACATAAAGATTACCAATGTGGAAATTACGCTTATGTAGGCGTATTTATAAATCCTCTCCATTCGCACGATTATATTCGTTATCATAGAACATGGTTATGTAATATTTGCCGTATATTTCAGAAATCATAAACCATACAGGCTTTTTGGAGCATAATTCCATCATGTATTCAAGTGACATTTTCATTAATTCCGTTTGAACTTCATCTGTTGGATTCGCAAGTTCGTCTAGAGAATATTTCTCTAATATGATGGGCATTAACTTCTCAAGCAGGAGGGTTGTGTCGGACAATTCTGTGGGCTGTTGATAAAAAATAGCCTCATAACGCTTGTTTTTCACACTAATTTCGTAAGATATATCTTCATCATCAGGTATGAGTTCGTTTCCCAAAGACATATATTTGGTATTCTTCTCAAACTGACGACATAGATTATTGAATCTTATTTGTATTGAACGCTCATCGACAGGATTTGCATCACACAACATAATACGGCAAACCTTGTCATTATTTGTTGCTATATGGAGATTTACATCCATGCCGTTAAACTTTCCTTCCAAGACATCCTTGTTATAGGAGTTTGCACGAAATCCTTTCGCTTTTAGTTTCTGAATCATTGCAGACTTACTGCCATCAATAGGAATGCCGAGGAATTGCGTTACGTCTTTTTGAGAGTATGCACATACAGCAATCAAAACGAAGATAAGGGAGACGATTATCTTTTTCATATTTTGACATAAGCGCACCTCAGTTACCATAAGTGCAATTAAAACCACGAAGCGTGGAACTG
>QAMW01000001.1 GCA_003150235.1 Bacteroidales bacterium | reverse complement strand
TGGGATTAAAGGCACTGTTGCCCCCGCCCCGGTAGGTCGAGAGGATATCGCTGATGTCAAGACGGTCTATGACCGCATCGACAACCCTCACCATGTGGTTTTCGGGCACGAGTTCATCCAGCGATGGCGGAAGAAGTAGATTTTGTTTCCTATTGTCAGATTTTATCGCTAACTTTGCCATGTTATGTTTTGATTATTAGTGATTTATTCGCAACACAAATATACTGAAAATCTATGACATAACAAAGGCTTTCGCACTGAATTTCAGCATGAAAGCCTTATTTTTTTACCTGTTTAGACTATAAAAAGAGACTGCCCAAACTTGTTAGACAGTCTCTTTTTTCATGAGTCAGGTTGATTTTGCTGTGCGCATTAAAATTCGTATCTTTGCAGTCGCCAAAATCAAACTGGTTAGCAGAATGAAAATATTAGTTACCGGTTGCAACGGACAGCTCGGAAAAGAGATGCGCACCATCCTTGAAGAAAAGCTCCCGGGAAAAACAACCTACACAGATATTGAACAACTCGACCTTACCGACGCAGAAGCGGTGAAGACATTTGTCATAGACAATGAATTTTCCCACATAGTAAACTGTGCAGCCTATACAGCGGTCGACCGCGCCGAAGAGGACAAGGCTTTATGCTCAAAGATAAATGTCGATGCAGTGTGTAATCTTGCCAACGCGGCAAGCGCAATCGGCGCGAAAATACTGCACGTATCGACCGACTATGTGTTTGACGGGAAGGCATTCCGCCCTTATCTTGAAAGCGACAAGGTAAATCCCGTGTCGCAATACGGCACGACAAAACGACAGGGCGAGACAGCGCTTATAGCTCTTGCTCCCGACAGTATAATTGTACGTACCGCATGGCTTTACTCACCATACGGCAATAACTTCGTAAAAACAATGTTGCGTCTCGGTAAAGAGCGCGACGAGCTGAAAGTGGTATCCGACCAGATAGGCACACCTACCTACGCCGCCGACCTTGCCACGGCGATTTACAAAATCCTGATTTCTCACCAGTGGGTGCCGGGCATATATCATTACACCAATTCCGGCGTGGCATCATGGTATGATTTCACAAAAGCAATTCACCGCATAAGCGGCATTACCGGGTGCAATGTAAAGCCTATACCGACGGAAGACTACCCCACTGCCGCCGTAAGACCATCCTACAGTGTGCTCAACACATCAAAAATAAAAGCAACCTTCAGTGTCGAGACACCATACTGGATGGATAGTCTTGAAAAATGTATCGAGATACTTAATAATTCAAAAAACTAAATATATTACTGACGTGGCAACACTTAACGACGAAATAAGCCGCAGGCGCACATTTGCCATCATCTCTCACCCTGATGCCGGCAAGACCACCCTTACAGAAAAACTCCTCCTTTTCGGAGGTGCGATACATGTCGCAGGTGCTGTAAAATCCAACAAGATAAAAAAGACCGCGACTTCCGACTGGATGGAAATAGAAAAACAGCGCGGTATCTCGGTCGCCACCTCGGTAATGGGATTCAACTACGGCGACTACAAGATAAATATCCTTGACACTCCCGGTCACCAGGATTTTGCCGAAGACACTTACCGCACACTGACTGCGGTAGACAGCGTAATCATAGTAGTTGACGTGGCAAAGGGCGTGGAGCAACAGACACGCAAACTGATGGAGGTGTGCCGTATGCGCAACACTCCGGTAATCATATTTGTAAACAAACTTGACCGCGAGGGCCGTGACCCCTTTGAAATACTCGACGAACTTGAAGCCGAGCTGAAAATCGCCGTGCGTCCCCTCTCCTGGCCGATCAATATAGGCGCGAAATTCAAGGGCGTATATAATATTTACGAGCACTCGCTTGACCTGTTCACTCCGAGTAAGACACAGGTGACCGAACGCGTGGAGATAGACTCGGTGGATGACCCCCGTATCGACGAGGCTGTCGGCGAAAAAGACGCCGCTAAGCTTCGCGAAGACCTTGAACTCATTGAAGGTGTATATCCCGAACTTAATACCGACGACTATCTTGCAGGAAAAGTGGCACCGGTATTCTTCGGGTCGGCATTAAACACTTTCGGAGTAAAGGAACTGCTCGACTGCTTTGTGAAAATCGCACCATCTCCACGCCCTGTTTCGGCAGAAGAGCGTACGGTCACACCGGATGAACCTCAATTTTCCGGCTTTGTGTTTAAGATTCATGCCAACATGGACCCCAACCACCGCTCATGTATAGCGTTTGTTAAGGTATGTTCCGGAAAATTCGAGCGTAACGCCAATTACAAGCACATACGCTCCGGCAAAATGATGCGCTTCGCCGCCCCGACAGCTTTCATGGCGCAGAAAAAGAATATTGTCGACGAGGCGTTTCCGGGTGACATCGTGGGCATACCCGATACGGGCAACTTCAAAATCGGCGATACGCTTACCGAAGGTGAAAACCTGCACTACAAGGGGTTGCCCAGCTTCTCGCCGGAGATGTTCAAATATATCGAGAACACAGACCCGATGAAGGCAAAGCAACTTGAAAAAGGCATCCAGCAGCTGATGGATGAAGGTGTCGCCCAGCTGTTCACCAACCAGTTCAATGGCAGAAAAATCATAGGCACAGTAGGTCAGCTGCAGTTTGAAGTGATACAATACCGTCTGCTCCATGAATATGGCGCGACAGTGCGTTGGGAACCGCTGTCACTGTACAAGGCTTGCTGGATAGAAAGCGACGACCCCGAAGCGCTTGCCGCCTTCAAAAAGCGCAAACATCAGTTTATGGCGACTGACCGCGAGGGACGCGACGTGTTTCTCGCCGATTCAAACTATGTGCTGCAGATGGCTCAAAGCGACTTCCTGAAAATCAAGTTTCACTTCACTTCGGAATTTTAGGCAGGCAACGCAGACGATGCAATCAGCTGCTGAATCTGCGGAAGCAGCGGCGTAATCTCATCGTTGACTATTGTTCTGACACGAGGGTGTGGCTCGTAGTTGACTGCTGACTGAGCGTCTATTCGTCTCATCACCTCTTCGCGGCTCATCGAATTGCGCGACATTACACGCTCTATGCGCAGTTCCACAGGAGCTGTGACATCCCACACCTCGTCGACCATCGCGTCAATGCCGCTCTCATATATTATGGCACTTTCCACCCAGAGAGTGCCATATTTTTCATTAGCCGCTTTCCAACGCGATATATCGTCGCGCACCGCCGAGTGCACGATACCGTTAAGGGAGTCAAGCATCTTTTTGTCGGCGAATACAATCGCTGCGAGACGGCGTCTGTCGATTGAGCGGTCAGCCAGTATCACTTCCGGGGCGATACACTCTTTGATACGGCACTTAATATTCTCGTCATTGTCCATTAAACGACGCGCCTCAGTGTCGCAATCATACACTTTATTACCCATCGCCCGCAAAATACGGGATACAACCGACTTGCCGCTGCCTATGCCGCCGGCTATCGCAATTAGTCTTGCCATCGGAAAAATCAATGTTTATGTTCAACGATATATTCGACACTGTCGGGCGACATCTCCGTATTATGGTACAAGTCAGGGAGAAGCGACAATGTGACGGGAAGCTTTCCGCCGGTACAGCGGGAGAGATCATTGTAATCCACGTAAGCGTTCACCTCATACGGCTCACTGTTGTATGAACTCATCGGCACCAGATAGCTTACTTCCACGCTCGACGGGAATGTAATCATGCTCATCGACTCCGGAAGATTCTTTACCACAATAGGAGCTTTCTGCTTGCGCGCGATAAGCGGCTCCACCGGTATTGCCAGCCTTACATGGTCTGGGATTATGCGTACACCGGGTATCGGATCGATTCGTGCCTCGATATAAGTAGTGTCGTTAAGACCGCCACGCACTACGGGCACGGTCTCAACCGATGTCAGCGAATGAGGAAGGTCGTTGACCGAATATAACCATACGGAATCCACATTGGAACGGATCGGTCCGTTTACAATATATCCCATAGCCGGATGTATGTCGGCATTGACGCGCACCACCACCCTTCTTCCGGGACTGGTAGTATAGTTTATACGTATCGAATCGGGAATAATGGTCACAATCTGGCTTCCTCCCCCGAAATAATCCCTGAGCCGTGCGGCAAGGTCGGCTTTATTCAACAAAAGCTTGTTGTTTGTCTCGGTATAGTCCTTCCAGTTTATTTTCATTACTTTTGAGCTACCCCACTTGTAACGCAACAGCACGGAGCCTTTATCGCGTACACTCACCTTCACTGCCGGAGGCAGTTCGGAGATAAGGGTCACGCTGTCGGGCACATCCGTAATAGCCACAGGCACATCAAGATCCTCCTGCATCTCATTGTTCAGCGTGAGAAGCAGCCAAAATATATAAGAAATGAGAAGAAAGAGCAGGAACAACAGCACTTCCTTGCCACGCGCTGAAGTGACAAGCTGATGTAACCTGTTAAAAAGGACTTTTATTTGTGCCGCAATCTTCATAAGCTGTAGGATTAACAAAAGCCCGTTCATCGCCGGAGTATCCGGAATGTACGGGCATTCTTATAAATTTATGACCGGGATAAGACCGGAAATGTTACTTTGCTGTATTGTCCGATTCCTTGACAGCTTCCTGCGCCTGCGCTGCGGAGGGATAAACAGAGCCTTTGTCAATGGTGATGCGCACATTGTCGGCAATCTCAAGCACAATAGTGTTATCTTTCACGCCGCGAATCTTACCATAGATACCGCCTGCGGTAATGACACGGTCGCCTACATTAAGACCTTCACGGAACTTCTTGATTTCTTTCTGTTTCTTCTGCTGCGGGCGAATCATGAAAAAGTAGAAGATGGCGATAAGAGCCACAATCATCACAAGATTCATCACACCGGCATTGCCACCCTGCTGAAGGGTTATAAAGTTGTTGAGCATAACTTTTCTATGTTGTTTCGGTTAGTTAAATATATTGCAAATATAAAAAAGATTTTACTCTTTCACAAGCTTACCACTCTTTTTTAAATTATTGATGATGGCATAGAGCATACCGGTTATAAACTGACCGCTCTTCGGAGTCGAGTAATAATTGGCAATCTCGGTGTACTCATTGACAGTGACTAGTGTCGGTATCGACTCGAAATTAAGGAGTTCGGCTATTGCCGTGGTGAGTATCACGATATCCATAAATGCGAGTCGCTCCGGATCCCACCGGCTCTCTACCAGACAACCGTCAATCATTTCGCGGTAATCCTGACGGTTGGCAATCGCTTTCTCAAACAAGTCGGGACCGAAACGCTCATCCTCGGCATCCTTATATTTGGGGAGGAGCTTGACCTGCTTGCCTTCCGATGAAGCAAACGAGCGTATGGTCTTGAGCACAAATGAACCCATTATGTTAAGGTCGTCGTTCCAGTAAACCGACTGCGACTCAAGAGCCTCGGCAAGATCATCGCTCTCTACAATCACATTCTTGAACAGCTGATACCAAAGCTCGCAGTCGGCGGCATAATCGGTCACCTTCGCGTCCATATATTTCTTGTATATGTCGCTTTCAAGTATCTTGTCAAGCAAATGCTTCAATGTCACGTCGTCATCCACCCATGAGATAGGATTATCTTTCAGATATTCCTGCATATCCTCATTTTCTTCCAATGACTTGATAAACTGATTTTCAACAAATCTCAGCCTCGGGTTAAGGTCGTCATGGGTAGGGAGATACTTATGTTTCGCCTCGTCAAGTTGCAGTTCACGCAGATGTGTAAGATCAATCATCAGCTGGAAGAGGCTGTGATAAAGCTCATACGCCTTGTCAAGCGACATCTCAAGCCCACGGCGCGCATCGACAAGCGAGCTTCTCACCGATGAATAATCGCCGAGTGTGGCGTCAAACATCGCAAGAGCCTGGTCGTAACCTACGTGGGTGAACTCGGGATTACTCTTAATGAGGTCGGTAAGCTGCGGGTCGCGCAGCAACACGGTTGAAAATATAGCCTTCCACATCGCCACCTCATCCTGAATCTCAGGCTGGGTCTTCTTGCGTGAATATTCTTTATAAATCGAAGACTCACGCACCTCAGTCTTAAGTCTCAGGCGCATGGGGGCAAGCGCATCGTAAAATGATTTGTGACCAAGAGCAATGTCAGCCATCTCGTCATTTGACGCAAGAGCCTGCGCTATGCGAGTACAGTCGTTTTTCTGACGCTTCTCAATGCGCTCGATACGCGGGCGACCCTCAAAATTACTGATTTTGAATCCTGACAGATCCACAAGGAGCAGCAATAAGTCACAATAAAGGGAATAAGCATACCGCTTGTCGCGCGACTGCGATTCGGGAGCGGGAAGAATATTGAAATCGCTACGGGTAAGCAGATATGAATAGAGCATCTGCACCACCTTCATTCTTATCAAAATTCGATTTATCATAACTCAATGCACGTTTTATTATTTTGCGCTGCAAAGTTAGCTAATTTCACACACTCCGCCAAACTTTTTTGCAGCTGCATCAGTAGTCGTAGTCGAGTGAAAGCTGGTCTACATATAGTATCGCACCTGTTCCCCCGGTAAAATAGTCGCCGTATTTAGAGGCGGCACAGGTAATCTGCAGATAGGTCGGAATCCTGTCGGTGTAGCGATAGTCCAACACTATTTCAAACTCCTCATAACCGTTGGTATTACTGCCGCGTATCAGTTCGCCGTAGGCAATCACCGAGGGCGACGACGCGTTAAAGAGCTGTCGGTTACGCGGATTGGTGCGAATCTCAAACGGGGCTGTCCAGTCGGTAAGCGCAATATAGATATGGCATGAGTCGGGGCGACCGGCAAGACCGGCATATTCACTTGACGTATAATCTATCGGCGCGGTAGTATATTGATAATACCCCTTCAGTTTAGTGGGACGCTGCTCCCAGGGACGCCCGAAGTCAAGGATGCCGTTGGTACCGTCAACCTTGCGGAACGAGCCGGTATATATCGACCCGGCGGCAAGTTTGCCGATTCCGAAAAGCCCGACAAAACGGGTCTCGAGCATCGCCGACTGTCCGCTGCCTGTGGGTGTATGGTCTGAAGGCTGCACATTGCTTTCTCCCAAGGTCGCGGCACCGGTGTTTCCGGTATCCCAGAAACGCTCGCCGTTTTCATCCCACGGACACCATACCTTGCCGTCAAGCCACCACTGGTCAAACGACCCGTCGGGCAAAATACGCGTAGCCTCGGTTGTCACACGCAGTTCATTTCCGACATCCTCGCCACTCACAGCGACAACGACATATTCGGTCAACGGTTCAAGATGAGGTATGGCAGCATAAAACGCGCCACCATTGCGGGTGACATCATCTTCACTCACCTCTATCCACTCCTCGCTGTCGACACGACGATAGCGGAATGTGTTTGCGGCATCGGCAGGACCGTCACCATACGCCCAGATAACCTGCGCCCACGCATCGGCACGGGTAGTCATCACAGTCAATTCGCTCTTCTCGGCATATATTGTCCACTCTTCGGAACGCCCCCAGCAGGTGACTGTCACATCAAGCGGACTGGAGAGGTCGATAATGCCGGGCTGCAAGTCGGGAATCATGGTGGAGATGCCTGCCGGACCAAGCTTGACAGAAGTAAGGCGCAACTGCGAGAGATCAGCACTTTCCGGAACACGCAGCATGATGCGTCGACCTACATCATCGATTACCGTCTCCCCTATCTGCCCTTCCACACGAAACCACCGCTCGATAGTCTGCTCGGCACTCACTACCCATTGATAATCCTGATAGCGGCTCACATTCACCACAATCGGGCGCGTAAGGTCATGCACTCCGATAGCAAGATTGGGTGAAGCGACCGCTTCCGGAGTAATGTCAAACACACTGAATTTGACCGCACGGATATCAACCATCTCGCTCAGATACATCGTCACGGTAAGATTGGTCGAATCAATCATGGCAACCTTTGCTTCTCCCATAGCCTCTATAGCGACTATATTCTGCTGTAAACGAGGAAACGGGAGGTCGTTATGGATGCAACCGGTGACAATCGCCGTCATGATGATGCAGGCGAAAGGCAAAAGCACTTTATGTAGCAATCGTTTCATCATTGATTAAGCGGGAGGTCAGAAATGAGCCTCTATACCGAAATTAAGGTTGAAAATATTGAACCGGAAATTTGCGCCGGACGTAAACCGCTCTCCGAGCGGCTCGCCATCGACCGCCTGCTTCTCGCTCCTCATGTGAAAACCGAACACACCGAACGAAAGATTGAAAGCGACACTCTTGATGATAAACACGCTTACACCGGGCATGAAGTTCAGTTCCAGCTTGGAGATATCGGTATGGGTAGTCTTCGGCTGCCCGTCGTAAGGGCGCGTGAAGTCGCTGCTTCCGGAGCCTATCAGGAGGTCGACCTCATTAAACACGCCGAACCTGCCTTGACGCGCGATGCCGAAATATTGCCGCAACGCTATCGCGGCGGAATAGCTCTTACTCGCATATGAGATGTCGTGCAGGTCAAAGTTCATATCCTCGTCAATATCAATCTTAAACGAGTCGATTGAACCTTTTGATGCGGAATAACCGAGTTTCAGACCAAGCGACAGGTTATTACGGAGGAAATATGCCACGTATGGATTAAGTGAAAACATATATCCCCCCAGGTCAATGTCATTAAGCAGGTCGAGCACCTCAAGGTCTTTTGTCGAAAATTCACTGTAGGACACAGTGAGACCCGCCGCCCATGACCCTTTTGGTATAAAAAGATAATTGGACAGTCCGCGGTCAAAGCGTCCGAAATTCTTGCTTTTAAGCACCATCGGTATTGTGTCGCCCTTATGAATCACCTTCTCGTCAAGTCCCGGCTCACCTTTCAATACTGTACGTACTTTAGAAGTCATCGAATCGGGCACCCATATAAATCTTCCCCCTATCATCTTCGCCAGGGAGTCAACCGGAAGATCGGCATGTGCCACAGGAGTCATCACACATCCCAACGCAGCCACAATCAATATATAAAGCAATCTTCTCATCATAGGCTTACAGATAGAATGTGACTCCAAAAGAGATTGAAAACAGATTAATCCTGAAGTTGGCAAACTTCGATGAACGCGACGATTCATAAATCTGGTCGGCATAAGTATGGGTGTCAGTCATCTTGAAACCGAGGACACCTACATTGACCTCAATCGCCGAATAATCGTTCAGGAATATGCACATACCGGGCGACAGACCGATTTCAGCCGAGAAATTACGCTCATAGTAGCCTGACAAGGTCGTACCGACGCCGGTGGTCAGTTTTGTCTGACCGCCTCCGAGCTGCAACTGCACTTCATTAAAAAATCCGAAGCGTTTCGACTTTCCGAGAGAGAAATAGTTGCGCATCATTATCGTGCCATAATAATTATGGCTGAGCCGGTAGAGATGGTCAAACGTATAGCCTGTCTCCGGGTCAAGCACGATATCGGCATTTTCAAGTTTGGTAAGCGAGCGCGTATAGGCAAACCGTCCGCCAAGTGCCATGTCGTTCTTGACAGCAAACATCAACATGGGCGACACCTTGAATGTATAAGTGTTGCCTGTGAGGTCCTCCACAATCAGAAACTGATACTTATCCTGATTGCTCTGCTGATATGACACCGATACACCGGTAATCCATTGCCCCTTGGGAACAAACACCACCGACTCTTCCTCGCGATGAAACTCCTGGATAGCCGGTTCTTCTTCATCGGGTGCCATGTCGTCGAAGACTTGCGCCATCGACGGCATGACAGCCAAAAGAAGTGATAGGATTGCCAATATACGGTTCATTCAGAGCTATGGAACGATATCAATATACGAGTTCGAAATCGTCAAGATACATGACACTGCCCTCGGAACCGGAGAAATAATCGCCATATTTCGATGCCGACACCACGATTACGAGATGAGTTGGCTTAGTGGTTTTCGCGCGGTCATTATATTCGATAGGAATTTCCACTTCCTGAAGCGCACCATCAGGACCGAAAGCCTCGGTCCATGTCACCTGACCGTAAGCGAGCACTTCGCTATCATCCTTACTAAACAGCTTGCGATTATTGGGATTGGTACGGATTTCGATAGCGCCCGTAGTTAAAGCGACATAAATCTGACCATGGTCATTACCGTCTTTAAATCCGGAAGGTAAAAATTCAGCATTCTTATCCTCAATTTTCATTTTGTTTCCGGGACGATAATTAACCCATACCTTCAACTTCTCCGGATGGCTTCCATTATAGGGTCTTCCGACAGAGAGCACACCGTTTGTGCCATCGGTCTTTACATATTCGCCAACAAAGATATTGCCTGCCGCAAGTAAACCAAGAGCTGACTTAGATTCTAAACGAGCCGAAGAGCTACCGGAATGGAACATATCGCCCGACTTGTTAGTAAGTGTCATATTGGCAGTAGCGGCACCTTCGTTACCTGAACCCCAGAAAGACGCGCCCTTATCTCCTACCGACCATGGAAGGGTGACATCTTTTTTTCCAAGCATAGTCTGTGCGCTATAGGTGCTCCAGTCCTCAAAGCTTGCATTGTGGATTACAAATGCCTCATCGGTCGTGAAATATTTAGATTCGGAAACGAAATCACCTACGGTCGCCTGATATTCATACCGTGTGCCGGTTGTAAGTCCGGAAAGATTAAATGTCATGATGTCGCCCGACAGTGTACCCGAAGCATCCTGCCATGCTCCAGTACCGGCAGCGCGATAGCGCAACACCGGAGTACCCGCCTCCGGAGTCACAACGCGAAGGGTCACCACAGCCTTTGTACCGGTCACGGCAAGACAATCACTTACCGAAATATCGTTGAGTACAAGAGGATCCTTTATCACAATGGCACTTTCGGTATTTGCCACGCTGAACTCCTGACGCACACTATTGTCGGCTTGGTCAACCGCGACTATAGGTACTGTTATAGGCTCTGTAGACTTGGGGAGAGCATTGAGCCACTTGGCGCGGAAATTGATGTGATAGAGATGCACATCGGTAGCCTCATCGACCACTTCATCAAAATCAATACCCTTTCTTGCAAGGTCGTCTTTGACATAATTACTCATGTGTATCACATCCACACTCTCCGCAGCTGTCGCATCGGCGCGAGACGATGCTGTTGCCGGGAGCGTGAGCTGAAGGCTTTTCAGTGAGCCGTAAGAAGCCACCGACACTACCTCATCGGTAAATGTGCCGTCAAGATTTACAACCTGATTGTCGGTACCGGAGACAGTAGGCGGTCCCTCGATTATTATCTCGTCGGTGATAAGCTCGACATCATCAATCTCGATGGAGATAAACGCACCACCCGCCGTGCTTGCATCAGCACCGTACTTGAATGACAGGCGGTATTCGTGAGCCGGCTTCACATTGTCGATTGTACCGGGATAAGTGTGGCTATTGCCCTCTTTGTCCTTAGCCACAATCTCGTAGCTCAATCCTGTCTGGTTTACCGGCATCATAAAATAGCCCTTAGACTCGCTGTCAACTTCGGTCTTGCCGAAAACAAGAGTCTTGTTAGTATTGCCGATACGGAACGTAATGGTATAGTCATCGGCAATCACGTTATTGTCAATACTATTCTTATCAACCGAGACAGCGACATTAGCTATCTTGCATACAATCTGTACCTCCGGATTGGGCTGAGAGGAACTTACCTCAAACGGCGCCAGCCCCTTATAATATTTCTTATCCCAAGAGGCGGGAACAGAGTCGCCGGCATACGCTTCGGCACGATAAACGCCATACTTCAACGCGACGCTTGCCGGAAGATTATCTACACCGGTCCATTTATGAAGCACATTGCTGTAACCTTCGCCGGTAGTGATGTAAATCTTGCAGTTTTCGGCAAGCATGTCGGCATCGCCATCGGCGCGTGACAGCTTATCGTTAAGCACCACATGCATCTTTACCGCACCCTCCCCTTCTCCGGCAAACGGAGCCTCGGCGGTGCAGGAGCCGAGCACACCTGTCAAAGATGCGCCCAGGGCTATCAGTGATATAATGGTTATGTTAGTCTTCATCGCTATTCGTATTTAAGAGTCAGCGTTTTAACTACAGTTCCCGATTCATCCCCCACTGTCAGTACAAAACTATGCTGATTTGGACCGAATACACCAAGAAGCGTGAGGAATTGTGTGAGATTAAACTCAACCGATTTTTCTCCTCTGACGGTCTCGCCACTAAGAAGTCCAAGATTCTGTAACGCTCCCTTGAAGTCACCCGGATCACACAAATCAAGATGGTCAGTCAAGCCAATGGTGCCGAGTTCTTCAGGAGTCAAATTAGGCGATTTGATATCGGCGGTAAACTGAGTGATACCGGTAGTGCTGGTGATCTTTATCACGCACTCCATATCATTGGTCACAACCACGGGTTTCAATGTACCGGTTGCGTCACCATCCGACAAAACAATAGCCTCGTTGCCGCCGACAATCACGGGCCCGTCAGCGGGAGGAGTCGGGTCATCAGGATTTTCGGGGTTATCGTCGTCATCGTCACCGCCCTTGTTACGGTCATCCTCAAGCGATTCATCGCCATCATCAACCGTGATGTTAGTGCCTTCGTTGACATCAGTAACGGTCACCTGCGCATTAACCTTTATTCCGCCGGCAGAATCAATCTTACCGTCGCCTACGATTTCAGCCGCCTTGTAGACAAACATTATATGGTAATGTGTGCCCGGCTTTACATCGTTATAACGCTTGTTGGATTTCGCCTCCTGACCGTTGATATTACCGAGAAAATCGGCAATCATAGTATTTGCCGCCTTGAAGAAACCGTTACGACTCTCATTTTTGGTAAATGATAACATCGCATTAGCACCTACGGTGACATCGACCTTCGAGTCGGCAGACATCAGTTGTTTCAGTTCATCGTTAAACTCCACCGACACCTTTACATTGGCGAGTTTGCACTTTACAGGCTTCTCGATTGCCGTTATCTTTTTAGCCGTTATGGTAAGCGGGTCAGCCAACTCACCGAAATAGTAGGGAGCCTCCCACTCGGCACTGACCTCTTCACCATAATATGCCTCGACGCGATACAGTCCGGCGGGAAGCGACACTACTTCCGGCATCTCACTGTATTTATATGTGACGTAAGGCGTTTGCTCAGTGTTTTTACGGAACGCTACCGTGAAATCGGCGAGATTCACCTCCGTGCCGGCGCGCGACTGAAGGTCCTCATTGATAAACTCAAGGAGGAGGTCGGAGGTGAGCACCTGACCCATCGTCTCTTCTTCACCGGAAAATGGCGCTTCCTTACTACATGACTGCGACATGAAAAGAACCGCAGTACACATTATTATATATATAAGTTTTTTCATCGTCAAATTATTTATCATAGTGAAGTTGTACGTTATCAATAGTCAAAACAGAGCCGGTAGCAACCGCCTTGTAAGCATTCGCAGCAATCACATTATCCTTCAAACCAAGTCCACCAGCATCAAGGGCACGACCGGTAGGTACGTTCACCTGAGGATTGCTAACATTGGATGATTTAAAATTAACTTTCAATGTAGCTGCAACTGATCCAAAAGAATAATTTGATAAAGTAATTGTTTTTTGTGTCATTTCTCCTATTGCATCAAGTTCCAAACTTCCAGACGCCAATATGACTCCAATTGCATCAAGAACTTCTACAGTAACTTCACCTTTCTCTCCATTCATAGGAGTATAGGTATATTCGAAAGAGAATGATGATGGGCGCGAAGAATGAGAGATGCCATTAGTCCTGCTTTCACCTTGTGCTGAAAAGTTGTAGCTTCCGAGGAAAAGTTCGCCGGCAATTTTATCTTCATCTTTAAATGTAGGAGTATTGGTACAATAATAGGTAGAATTACCAGCATTTCCCGAACGAGAAGGTTCTACCCCATCATGATCAAATGCCACACTCCGAACTATACAAACTCCATTCTCAACATAAGTTGAGGGAACACGAAACCAAGTATTATTTGTAGCATTGACATAACAAGTCTTCTGATTAATAGAAGACCAACCATCTGCTTCCGAACGCACTATTGATGAAGTATTTTGATGATTACTTAATGCAGTAGCTCTCCATGTCCCTCCATCATTGACATTTGTCATATTTATTGTTTCGTGGATTTGCGAGAAGTCGCCGTTGGGGACATCGGTAGCGGCTTCGGTGGTGAATTGAGTCGAATACAAATCTTCTCGGATGAAAATCGAGTAACCGGTAGCAGGGGTTAATCCTTCATAAACAAACCATTTGTTAGTGGCATCGTAGGTCGGAACATAACTCTTATCTTTGGTAGGTATCTCAAACCATCCCTTTTCGATTGCAAGATTCATAAAATCGGCGGAAAGACCGTCAATCTTGACACGCGCCCAAGTGGCAAACGGGTCAAAGGTGATTGTCGGCTCGGTCCAAGCCACCTTGACTTCCACTTCACCTTTCGCCTTACCATTATAATATAATGCGACGGGCTGAACGGCGCGGCGGTCAACCGGCAAGCGGAGCGTATAAGTGTAAATATTATTGCCCTTTGATACCGGAGCACCGGTAACACATTCGGATTCGGGCCCTCCTTCCGAGCGGGTCTTGAACAAAATCTTTGAGAAGTCATCGCCATCAAAATAGATGTCGACTGCCACTTCCTCCTTGTCGTAGGGCTTATCGGCAGCCGCTCTTAGCTCAACCGATACCGGGATTGTGACGTAAGTAAGAGTAACGGGCTCGCTCACACGGGTTTTCTCATCTTTCACGATAAGCGAAATCTCGTGAGTACCTTCGGGCAGACGCTTGACAAATTCAGTCACGTCGACCATCGCTATCTTGTCGGGATTGTTAAACAGCCCCAATGCCGTGACACCTTCCGCCTTCAGCTTAGCCTGAGTGTCGGCATCAGCCTTGAAGAGATTCACCGATGTGCCAAATGACGGCGCGTATGGTGCTTCCGTGTTGGTTGAAGTCACTGAAAGTAGAGCTTCCGCAATTTTTCCGTCGGCGGAGATATTGAATTTCAACGGGTCGCCGGTGTATGACCCAATCTTTGCCGACAGCGTTTCGCCCGGAGTGAATCCCTCCACAGTCACCACGGGGGGAGCGGCAGAGAAAAAGTCGTTGCTGAGGTCAATCTCCACGGTCTCAACCTCATCGATATTGTCGTCAAAAGTGATTGAAAGCGTAGGATTGCCCACCTGTCCGGCGTTGACATCATATTTAACACGGTACAGGTAAGCTGCCTCCGCGCTGAAATTCTTTGGATTAAGATGTGCCTCCTTGCCATTGACATAGGTAGCCGCCATAGTGACATTGATAAAACCGGGGGTAACATATTTGGTGGCGCCGTCAACTCCGGTCACGGTCACTTCCCCGGTATTTTTATCGCTTTTCAGCGTTGTGGAATAATTTCTGAAATAGCTCTTGAAGGCATCGGTATAAGTCACTTCTACGAGAGAGTTGGCAAGCGTAGCCGTCATGTCGACAGTAGATACAGTCTGCTCGGTCACTCTCAGTGTCTGCACACCATAGACGTAAGGCTTGTCGCCCTGGTCGAGCGGGTCGCCGTAATATGCCTCGATGGTATATGCACCTGCCCTGACACCGGCTTCCATGTTTTCCTCGAACTCCGCCACGGTAGCATATTCAACTGGTGTGCCTCCTACGGGAGTAAGACGAATACTGAATTGGTCGACGGTCGGGAAATTGGGTACATCCGCCGTCACATCGGCTCGTCCTCCGGAGGCAAGATTACCCAGTTCACCGGAAGCCGTGAGGTTAAGTACAATCGTACCCTTTCCGCCACCAGCCTCCTGCCACGGATTCTCGCCCGAACATGCCGCCAGCAACATCGCGGCTGACAACGCCATAGCGTAACTTCCTAATCTTATTTCCATTATCATTAATGATTAGTTATATATCTAAACATATCACCAAGCACACGACATCTGCCGGTAATTGGCACAAACAGACACAACTTTGTCCGGAATGTACAAAAATACGTAGAATTATTGGAATTAGAAAATTTTAGCCAAAATTCGCAAAAATTGTCACAGGATTTTTATATAGGAGGTCGAGATGAGAGATAAATCTTTTCCCGCAGGGGAAAATCCGTGTTTAGCCGGGGTGTTGAGCGAAGCTAAGTTTTGATGATGCCCTACGGGCAACACCAACTCACTCGCAACGCGGGCAACACCATCCCTCTCGTAACGCGGGCAACAAAAAAAATGGGTTGTGCCGGTCGGCACAACCCATTTGACGGTTATTTATATAAATTACTTATTGCAACTTCTTGACGTTGATTCCAACCTCAATAACAGTGGTCTTCTCGATAATCTCGGGGAGACTGCGCAATACAGGCTCCATCATTGACGCCATAGAGCCGAATGTCGGGTCGGAGCTCATAGCCTCCATCGCCATCTGGATAAATTCCTCATCGGAGAATATCGGTGACACAGCCACGAGGATAGGCTTAAGGAAATCAGTGCCAAGGGCAAAGTATTCCATATTCTCATAATAGCCGCTTTTGTCCGCCCCATAAACCACGGGGAAACCGCTTACGAGATAAGGTACTACATCCTGCGCCACATTCATGAGAATCGACATGGTGTCGACGCTTCTTGACTTACCGCCCTGATTTATGACATTGGCGATAATAGCCGAGGGATTGAGGAAAAGGCTAAGCTCGCCTGCCTTTGTCACAACATATTGTGCAAGGTTGACCGGAGCAGAACTATAGGCACCGGTAGTAGTGTCAAGATAGGTGGCGGTGATATTTCCGTCGGCAAGGAAAGTAACATCTTTCAATGCCATACCGAGCAGATTGTTGATTGAAGCGGGATTGCCGTCGGGACCCTCGATGCTTACAAAAGCAAGAGCCATTGTGACAAGTTCACCCATCTGCAACTCGAAGCCGGGCATCAGTTCAGCTTTCTTTTCCGATTCCCACAACACATGAATACCGTTGTAGTTTACAGCCGGACCGGCAGAGGGGTCTTCCGGATCATACCATGCGTTAGGCTCATTATAAATCTCCCATTTTGAACCGGCAAGGGAGCCATCTTTCAATGCTGCATCAGTGATGTTAAATTCCAAGGCACCATCAGCAATTTTTCCGGCGTAGCTGAAGGTGACAAATTCTGTCTCTCCTTCACCGTTAAATTCATTGTCGGCATTCAGCTCCACTGTCAGCTCATTAGTCACAGATCCGGGGATAACACCGCATGTAGGTATATTCATGAGTGCATCCAGATTGGGGTCGTCAGCTTTGCTTGACGGAGCCTGTATCATACCCATAAGCTCGGAGATATCGAGCGGCTCACCTGAGAGAACCAATTTCGCCGATGTCTTGCCCGGCTCGGTAGTCACCACAACCTGTTTGCCGAGAAGCGCACTGCCGTTGTAAGTCAGTTTCAGTCCCGAGGCATCAGTGTAAGTAGTCTTATAACCGGGGATGTCCACATCCTTTTTAGTCACGTTGGTAAAATTCAGATATATCGACGACCGTTCGATGCTACCGTCATAATCATAGGTACAGTAGTCGGTCTCGCCGTTTCCGGAAAAAACGAATTTATCCTCATTTACAACATCTTCAAGCTCCACTGTAAAAGTAACCGAAGTCGAGCCGGGAAGAACCTGCAGGCTCTCGGCACGGGCGTTGTCAATCAATGCCACAGTGATTTCTCCGAGATAATTGTTAACAGCATCAGGTATAAATGTAACCTGGGCATTATCAACAATTTCACCGGCAGAAGTAAAAATCAGTCCTTCCCCGGATTTATAGGTTACCGGTTGCGAGGGCACTGTGAACGGAGCATCATCATCATTTTCACATGCGGTAAACAAGCACACCGCACATGCCATCGAAAGAAGTGATAAAAGATTCTTTTTCATTTCCATTACTATATTTAGATAAACAAAAAACTATCACACATCATATCATGAAGGAGACAATAAAATTTATAATCGGGCGCAAAGTTAAATAAAAAACCGTCTAAAATATCAAAAATCGGTAAAATATCATATCATTGTCGACATCATATCCAACAAACTCTACGTTTAATCAAATTAAATCGGTAACTTTGCCCACCAAACTCAATACAAAAAGCAATGGCATCATTTAAATGGGCTACATTTTTAATAATAGCCCTCTCTTTAAATTCATGTATTAGCAAGGAACCGCTGAATGCCGAGTGTGACATAACGGCAGCCTCTCTACCAGGCGTAGAGCTGACCCGCGAACCTATCATAACCAATGATAAAGTGACATTTATTGTAAAATCAGGGACTAATGTGCGCAGCCTGTCACCGCAATTTGAACTCACACCCGGCGCGGTGATAAATCCGCCGAGCGGCACCATCCTCGACTTCTCGACGCCGCAACGCTATGTAGTGACATCAGAAGACCGCGAACAGCACAAGGCATATACGGTCACAGTACAAGCCGGGAGCACGGTAAATCTCAATTATGATTTCGAGAATGTCAGGGTGGTGAGCAAAAGCAACTATTCCTATGATGTATTTTATGAGATAGGGACCAACGGCGCAGAAGCGTTTTCATGGGCAAGCGGCAACGCCGGATTCGCCCTTACCGGACTCGGCAGAGGTCCCGAGACATTCCCGACTTATCAGGGCGACAACGGTGTAAGCGGGAAGTGTGCTGTCATGGAAACCCGCACTACCGGTGCTTTTGGCAAGCTTGGCAAGAAACCCATGGCGGCAGGCAGTGTGTTCATAGGGAAATTTGACATCACCAACGCGCTGGCACATCCCCTTGAAGCGACACAGTTCGGAATGCCGTTTTTCAATGAGCCCAAAATACTTGAAGGCTACTACAAATATACTCCCGGCCCGACTTACTACCAAGCGGACGGCGGCAACCTGATAGAAGTGCCAGGTAAGAAAGACGGATGCAGCATCAAAGCGGTATTCTTTGAAGTCACACCGGGCATGGAAATGCTCGACGGCACCAACTTCATGTCGGAAGACAACCCGAACATAATTGCCACGGCAGTCTTGGTCAATGAGGACCCCGTTGAGGAATGGACCAGATTTTCCATTCCCTTCATCCCGCGACCGGGCAAGGAGATTGACAAAGAAAAACTCCGGGAAGGAGGTTACAGCATCAGCATAGTATGCTCTTCAAGCGTTGACGGTGATTATTTCTCCGGGGCACTTGGGAGCAAGCTCCAGATTGATGAAATGAGCCTTATTTGCGATGATATTGAAAACCAATAATTTTACCGATTAATGAAACTCCAGAGATACAGCCTTTTGCTATGTGCATTGCTCACATCCATGATATTAAAGGCTCAAAGCGATGAGCCCAAGAGCCTTCAATGGTCGTCACACCTTGGATTTGAATATGAAGTCTATGCGGCAGTCAATATCGGCGGTGCATCGCCCATACCCCTTCCTGCCGAGATACGCCATATCGACGGATACAATCCAAACCTTAACCTGCAGATAGGCACTACGATAACCAAATGGCTCACCCCGTCGCGGAGATGGGGCGTATCGGTCGGTCTGCGGCTTGAGGAGAAAGGAATGAAGACACGCGCCACAGTCAAAAACTATGGAATGGAAATCGTGATGGACGGAAACAGCGTGAGCGGCAACTGGACCGGGAAAGTACGCACCGTATATCACTCCAAGCAGATTGCGTTCCCGATAATGGCAAATTTCAAAATTAACAATCGCTGGAAGGTAAATTTCGGTCCCTACCTGGCTCTTGCACTCAACAACGACTTTAACGGAGAGGTCCATGACGGCTATCTAAGGGAGGGAGGACCGACCGGCAACAAAGTGACATTTGAAGGGGATGCCTACGCTACCTACGATTTTTCCGATGATATACGTCTCTTTCAATGGGGACTCCAGGCGGGAGGCTCATGGCTCGCGCTGAGACATCTGGTCGTAAACGCAAATCTCACATGGGGACTGAACGACATATTCAATTCATCGTTCAAAACCGTGACTTTCAATCTATATCCGATATATCTCAATTTCGGATTCGGATACGTGTTCTAATCAGTCTATGCGTTGTAGAGGTAACGCTTTATAGAGCGTTTCGGAGTCTTTTCAAATTCGTTGGCAATCAGCTGTATGCGGTCGACGCGCTCGTATGGTGCCACGAGTTTGTTAAGGTCGGCGAGTATGCGGTCCATCTCCTCGGGAAGCTGCTCATTGGTTATGCCGAATTTATCCATAGCCTCATAATCGGGATATACGAGCGCCACGAGACGATTGTTACGCTCCACGACAAGACTCTCGGCGACGTATGGCATATTGTTAAGCTTCGCCTCAATCTCCTCGGGATAGATATTCTGACCGTTTGACGACAGAATCATGGTCTTGTACCTGCCTTTTATAAATATTGTACCGTCATCGGAGCGTGTACCCATGTCACCGGTGTGAAGCCATCCTTCCGGGTCTAACACGGCTTCCGTAGCGGCGATATTCTTGTAGTAGCCTTTCATGACATTGACTCCGCGCACACATATCTCACCCGGGATGTTGACAGGATCATCACTTAATATCTTGCTGTGCATGATATGAGGCAAAGTCCTTCCCGACGACCCTACGACAAACTGCCGCCAAGGTGTATAACTGATGAGAGGGCCGCACTCCGTCATACCGTAACCCACGGTGAAGGGAAACTTTATGCGGTGTAGAAACTCCTCTACCTCATGGTTGAGCGGCGCACCTCCTACAATCACTTCCTCAAACTCACCGCCGAAAGCCTCAACAAGCTTGCGGCGTATGATTGCGTAAAACGCCTTGTCAACACCCGGCACCTGAAGCGCCCATCTGACACCCTTCTTTGTGAGCATGGGAAGTATCTGCTTGCGGTATATCTTCTCAAGTATAAGAGGCACACATATCACAAGATTAGGTTTTACCTGTGAAAGAGCCTTAAGGAGAAGATTAGGTGTGGGGAGTTTGCCGAACACGGTGATATGTGTGCCGACAGCAAGCGGCACAAGCATGTCAAATGCGCAGCCGTAGGCATGGGCAAGCGGAAGGAACGACAGGCATCGCGACCCCTGGTAATGCAGACGCGAGGATATGCCGAAGCTCACATTTCCCCACAGGTTGCGGTAGGTAAGCATCACACCCTTTGAAAAGCCTGTAGTGCCGGAAGTATAGTTAAGTACCGCCACGGCATCATCGTCGGGAGTCACGTAACGAACATACTCAGGCACAAACTCGCCCTTATATTTGCGGCGGAAACGGCGGTTGATATTTTTCGTGACATTGGTGAGCACACCCCCGTTGCTCGGATCCTCAGCAAGCATTTTGCCACTGTTAAGAGAGATGACTCCACGCAGGCGAGGCATCTTTTCCAGTTCAAACGATTCCCAGATATTGTCATCGACAAATAGCATCACACTCTCGGAATGATTTATGATATGCTGGGCATCGGTAGGATTGAACTCCTGCAAAATTGGCACAATCGTTGCCCCGTAAGTCACGGTAGCCATGAACACGAGAATCCAGCCGGGAGAATTTTTCCCTATGAGCGCCACCTTGTCACCGCGCTTCAGCCCGCTAAGTTCAAAGGTCATGTGAATCCTGGCGATTTCATAAGAAAGCGCACCATAAGTAAATGTCTTGCCGGTAGTATAGTCGGTAATTGCCGGAAGCGACCAGTTGTCACGGAATCCGGCAGCATATATATCGTTGAGATGTTCGGGAATATTCATAATTTAAATTATTACAATCGCCGGGCGAAATAGTTTGAAACGGAATGCACAAATGTACGCATTTATTTGCAAACGCGAGAAAATATCCTCTTCTTTTACAATAATACATTATATTGTAGTAATTTTGCAGTATGATTGACAATACGACATTTGGCAACGGCACCGCGCTGTTTCACACATTCGGGTGCAAGCTCAACTTCGCGGAGACCTCCACAGTGGCACGACTATTCGCAGAGCATGGCATACGCCGTGTCCAGACAGGCGAGACTCCCGATTTTGTCGTCATTAACACATGCAGCGTCACTGAAATCGCCGACAAGAAATGCCGTCAGGCGATCCACCGGTTCCACCGGGCGTATCCCGACGCGGCAATAGTTGTGACCGGCTGCTACGCGCAGTTGAAAAGTGAAGAAATAGCCACCATACCCGGCGTGGCAATCGTGGCAGGCTCCGACCGTAAACTTGCATTGCCGGAATATCTGCGCAAATGGCGAGAGAACAAGGAAAATGCCACATTCATCACCCCGACGCGTGACATCACGAGCTTTGACCCGTCGTGCTCACGCGGTGACCGCACACGCTATTTCCTCAAGGTGCAGGATGGCTGCGATTATTGGTGTACCTATTGCACCATCCCTATGGCACGTGGCAGAAGCCGTTCGGGGACAATCGAGGAGCTTGTCGGACAGGCTGCGGCTGTCGCCGCTGAAGGAGGAAAAGAGATTGTACTGACAGGAGTCAACATCGGCGACTTCGGAAAAGGACGCCGCGACACCTTCCACGACCTCATAAAAGCGCTCGATGAAGTTGACGGCATAGAGCGTTACCGCATATCGTCAATCGAGCCAAACCTGCTCACTGAAGATATAATCGAATGGGTGGCACGGTCGAAGCGCTTCATGCCCCATTTCCACATACCGCTCCAGGCGGGAAGCGACGAGGTGCTAAGCCTCATGCGACGCCATTATGACACATCGCTGTTCCGGAGCCGCATCGAACATATCCGCTCCGTGATGCCTCATGCGTTCATAGGTGTTGACCTCATTGCGGGCGCCAGGGGCGAAACCGCCGAACTGTTTGATGCCTCACGCCGTTTTGTGGAGTCGCTCGACATATCGCGCCTGCATGTGTTCCCCTATTCCGAGCGCCCTAACACGCGCGCACTCGGGATAGAGCATGTAGTGAGCCAACAGGAAAAGCACCGCCGAACCAATGTGATGATAGCAGTATCGGAACAGAAGCTCGCTGATTTCACCGCAAGATTCACGGGCACCACGCGACCGGTTCTTCTGGAACATCCCCACGGGAAAAAACCGATGAACGGATTTACCGACAATTATATAAAGGTTGAAGTCAGCGCCGACATCTCGCTTGCAGGTAAAATCGTGCCGGTAAGACTTGGCGATGCTGACCCGTCGGGAGAATATGTAAAAGGAGAGATTGCACTATGAAATACCCCTGGTACTATACCACGCTCGGATGGATACTTAACGGGATGGCACATCTGCCTTTCCGGATTCTTTACATAATCAGCGACGTGCTGTTTGTAATCGTGTACTACATCGCACGTTACCGCCGTGACGTGGTGAAAGAGAATATCGCTTCCTCGTTTCCTGAGATGCAGGAAAAAGAGCAGAAGAAAGTCATCAGACAGTTTTACCGCCATTTCACCGACTATTTTGTGGAGACCATCAAGCTCGCGCATATCACCGACGAAGAGATGCGACACCGCATGGAATTTGTCGGCACAGAGATGATTGACCGCTATTTTGATGAAGGAAGATCGCTCGCCATGTATTTTTCACATTGCGGCAACTGGGAGTGGGCACCCTCGATTACACTCTGGACCCGTCACAAGCCATCGGAGGAGACAGTTTTTGCCCAAGTGTACCGCCCGCTCACTAACCATTGGTTTGACGCGTATTTCCTGAAACTGCGCAGCCGCTTCGGCTCCGTGTCCTACGACAAACGACTTGTGTTCCGCGACCTGCTGCGCCTGCGCCGCGACGGCAAGTTGTCTATCACCGGTTTCATGAGCGACCAGAAGCCAAGTCACAACGACACGGTGCATGTGCTCAAGTTCCTCAATCATCCCACCGCGATTATCACCGGGACAGAGACCATCGTGCGAAAGCTCGACCTCGTGGCTATATACTGGGACATGGAGAAACTGAGCCGCGGACATTACCGCATAACCGCACGTCTTATCACTGACAATGCAGCATCGCTGCCGCAGTTTGCGATAACCGACACATACACGCGTATGCTTGAGACCACTATCCTCCGGCAGCCCTCGATATGGCTATGGAGCCACCGCCGCTGGAAAAACAAAGTGAACTATTCCGATAATAATCCCGCTGAAACAAGACACAATGGATAAACCTGTAGCGGTAATCATACTCAACTGGAACGGCGAGAAGATGCTTTCGCGATTCTTGCCGGAGGTCGTGAAGACAACCGACCCGGATATAGCCGATGTCATCGTAGCCGACAACGGCAGCACCGACAATTCCCTGCAGCTGCTTGCCGAAAGGTTTCCCGATGTAAAGGTAGTGAGACTTGACAGGAATTACGGGTTTGCCGAAGGCTACAACCGTGCGATTGCCATGACACGCTACCACTATACGGTGTTACTCAACAGCGATGTAGCGACAACCGCCGGATGGATAAACACTCTCTACGACTACATGGAATCACATCCAGCGACAGGAGCGGTGCAACCCAAGATACGCGCAGTGGACCACACCGAACAATTTGAATATGCCGGAGCGGCAGGGGGCTATCTGGACTGCAACGGCTACCCTTATTGCCGTGGCAGGATATTTGATACGGTGGAAACCGATGAAGGTCAATATGATGATGTAGCCGAGATATTCTGGGCATCCGGTGCCGCGCTTATGGTAAGAACTGCGATTTATGAGACCGTCTGGGGACTTGACGCCGACTTTTTCGCCCACATGGAAGAAATAGACCTATGCTGGCGCATAAAACTCGCCGGCTACAAAATCGAGGCAGTACCGCAGAGCGTAATCTATCATCTTGGCGGCGGCACCCTTCCCGCATCCAATCCGCGCAAGACCTACCTGAATTTCCGCAATAACCTTCTGCTGCTTCACAAAAACCTGCCTGACTCATGCCGCAAGCGTCGCCTGTTTATACGCCGACTATATGACACCGCCGCCTGGGGTAAGTTTGTAGCCTCATTCGACTTCAAAAATGCAGCCGCCGTAATCCGCGCCCACCGGGATTTCAGGAAGATGGCTCGACGATATACCGAACATCCCGATACAAACCTCCTGCCCTCAACACCCAACATCATTTCAGCCTACTATCTGCGGCGTAAAGCCACCTTCTCCGCATTGAAAACAAAATAAATTTTACACATCTAATATATAATAGTAATAGACCGACCATGACACAAAAAATGACTCTCCGAACCAACATTTCAGCAAGGTGCGCAATTCTGATTCTGTCAATGTGTGCCACATTCATGGCACTCCATGCCGCTCCGCCGGTAGATTTCTGGTCAGTGACACCGGAAAGTCCACAAGTAGCAAAAATAACCATCGTGCGCAAATACAAAGCAGACACCCGTAAAAGCCATCCCCAAACAAGGATTCTTACTGCATGGTGGGCACCGGACTCGGCATGTCTCGCCTGGTCGACTGAAATGACATACGAACCGAAAGAATACGGGTCAGGCAAATGGCTTCCGATGCGTACCGATACTGACACTGTACAAGCCGACTACTCCGGCGAGAAAATATATTATCCGCAGATTGAGCGGATATTCCTCGATGGATTTGAAAAGTTCCACTATCCTTACAGTGAGGACAAGACCGATAAATACGGCAACTGGCTGAAAGCTTATACTCACGAATTTTTCAATCGTGAGGAATGGGTTGAACGTCATATCGAATATGTCGGAAATGAAACGGATAAAACGGCAGCCGAGATTGCACATTTCCAACAGATACGTGACTCAGGCACTCAGCCGGAAGAGGCACGCATGTCGGTACAGGAGCGTATCAATCGTGGCGTGGAAAAAGTCGGCACGTCATTAGCTTATATATTCGCGATGCTATCCGTAATCTTCGCCATCGTCACCGGCATCTATGTATGGCGCAAATACCGCAGATGGCATAAAGGATTCACCGGCTTCGGAGAACGCTACAACCGTTACAGCCCGCTTGTGTGGATAGCCTCGGCAATAGCCTTTTACACACTTCCCAATGCCGTGACAACTCCTGTCCTTATAAATCCGATATTTGCCATCATCGCAGTGCCGGTAAATATCGCGGTGACAGTATGGATATTCTTTTTCGCGCTCCCGCGAGTAAACAATATGCTCATATATGACCGCGCCATAGGGCGCTGGGGCACGACAGCGCTGCTGTTTATCAATCTTGTAGCTGCTGCATTCCCTCTTGGTGCTTTGTCGATGACATACCTGTCGATATTCGGTCCGATTTTAGTAATTGTACTCGCATGTGTCTACGGCGCCGGGCTATTCTACGACCAGGCATTCAAGTGTCCGGAATGTCATGCTGTCGACGGCACCTCCCTTGACGGCATCACTTTCGGCGGTATAACCACCGATAACAGCCAAAGTCATGACGATGAAATCAATATCGACGGCGACAATATCGAGAAGAAACATACCCACACAAAACGTGCGGATTTTTACCAACGCGACGTTCACAATTTCAAGTGTTCCGAATGCGGCGCGACATGGCACCGCACTTTCAAGGGTAAGTATCTCGGATCAAACATAAAGAAAACGATTGAGACGGAGAGGCGCAGATTAGACCTCGGCTGATAGATTGATTAACATTTATTCACATCAGGCGTTTTGATGTTTTTATTTGTGATTTTGAAATATTTGCGTAAATTTGCAGTCGTTTTTGCCCGATAGGGAGAATTGCGCCTTATCAGCAAATGCCTAAAATAATATAAAATGATTACGATTACATTTCCCGACAAAAGCACACGGCAATACGAAGAGGGCGTTACACCCCTGCAGATTGCCGAAAGCATAAGCACCCGTATGGCGCAGGATATACTTGCCGCCACAGTCAATGGTGAGGATTGGGACATAAGCCGCCCCATAAACGCAGATGCCGAAATCAAACTTTTCAAGTGGGATGACCCGGAAGGCAAACATGCTTTCTGGCACAGTTCCGCCCACCTTCTCGCTGAAGCGCTTCAGGAGCTTTATCCCGGTGTGAAATTCGGTATCGGTCCCGCTATCGAGAACGGTTTCTATTACGACATCGACACTAACGGACACACCATCACTGCCGCAGACTTCCCCACCATCGAGAAGAAGATGCTTGAGCTTGCCCAGAAGAAGGAACCGATCGTAAGAGCTGACATCTCGAAAGCTGATGCGCTCAAAATGTTTGGTGACCGCAACGAAGAGTACAAGTGTGAGCTTATCAGCGAGCTTGAAGACGGTCACATCACCACCTATACCCAGGGAAATTTCACCGACCTTTGCCGCGGTCCGCATATACCCAACACCGCCCCGATAAAGGCAGTGAAGATCACCTCTCTTGCAGGCGCATATTGGCGTGGCGATGAAAAGCGTAATCAGCTTGTACGCGTTTACGGTATCACTTTCCCGAAGAAAAAGATGCTTGACGAGTATCTTGTGCTTCTCGAAGAGGCGAAGAAACGCGACCACCGCAAACTCGGAAAAGAGATGGAACTGTTTGCTTTCTCGTCAAACGTGGGTGCCGGACTCCCCTTGTGGCTTCCGAAAGGCGCCGCTCTCCGCGACCGTCTTGAGCAGTTCCTGCGCAAAATCCAGAAGCAGTACGGTTATCTTCAGGTAATTACCCCGCATATCGGTAACAAGAATCTATATGTGACTTCCGGTCACTACGCAAAATACGGCAAAGACTCGTTCCAGCCAATCCACACCCCCGAAGAGGGCGAGGAATACATGCTGAAACCGATGAACTGCCCTCACCACTGCGAGATATTCAAGGCATATCCCCGTTCTTACCGTGAACTGCCGATGCGTCTTGCCGAGTTTGGCACCGTGTATCGTTACGAGCAGAGCGGTGAGCTTCACGGACTTACCCGTGTACGCGGATTTACTCAGGACGATGCCCACATCTTCTGTGCGCCCGACCAGATAAAAGACGAGTTCCTCAAAGTAATGGATATCATCCTGTATATCTTCAAGGCATTGAAGTTTGACAACTACGAGGCACAGATTTCACTGCGTGACCCCAACCATAAAGAAAAATATATAGGCTCTGACGAAAACTGGCATCTTGCCGAACAGGCAATCATCGAAGCCTGCGAGGAAAAAGGACTGAAAGCGCGCACCGAACTCGGCGAGGCAGCATTCTACGGTCCGAAGCTCGACTTCATGGTAAAAGACGCCATCGGTCGCCGCTGGCAGCTCGGCACAATCCAGGTAGACTACAACCTGCCTGAACGCTTCCAGCTGGAATATACCGGAGCCGACAACCAGAAACACCGCCCGGTGATGATTCACCGTGCGCCGTTCGGTTCACTCGAGCGCTTTGTAGCAGTGTTGCTGGAACACACCGCCGGTCGCTTCCCGCTTTGGCTTGTACCCGACCAGGCTGTAGTGCTTCCTATCAGCGAAAAGTTCAACGACTATGCCCACAAGGTAGCGCGCGAACTTAACATCGCCGATGTACGCACAATCGTGGATGACAGAAACGAGAAAATCGGCAAGAAAATCCGCGACAATGAGCTTAAGCGCATCCCCTATCTTCTCATCGTAGGAGAAAAAGAAGCGGAAAACGGTGAAGTTTCTGTAAGAAAACAGGGCGAAGGTGATAAAGGTACGATGAAAATTGCTACCTTTGCAGAATATTTGACTGATGAGGTCAACAAAATGGTAAATCAATAACACTACTGAATGGACAACAGACCCGGTAATCAGGGGCCGCAACGCGGCAATGTGCGGAGAGGACCGCAGAAAGAAAAAGATCCTTACGCAATAAATGAGCGCATACGTGCCCGCGAGGTAAGACTCGTAGGCGACAACGTAGAGCCAGGCATCTACTCGACTCATGAAGCGCTCAGACTTGCCGAAGAGCAGGGACTTGACTTGATTGAGATTTCTCCCAATGCGGCTCCTCCCGTCTGCAAGATACTCGACTATCAAAAATTCCTGTATCAGCAGAAAAAACGCCTGAAGGAACAGAAGGCTAAGTCGACCAAGGTAGTGGTCAAGGAGATTCGATTCGGACCTCAGACTGACGACCATGACTACAATTTCAAGCTCAAGCATGCACAGGGCTTCCTTAAAGAAGGCGCCAAGGTAAAGGCATACGTATTTTTCCGCGGCCGTTCAATTCTTTTCAAGGAGCAGGGAGAGGTTCTTCTTCTCCGTTTCGCTAACGACCTTGAGGAGATAGGGAAACTGGAACAGATGCCGGTGCTTGAAGGAAAGAGGATGACTATCATGCTCTCACCGAAAAAGAAATAATATTGACCGGCTTGCCGGTCAGGTAATTATATAACTCGAATTAATTAAAAATTAAAACAATGCCAAAGGTAAAGACTAATTCCGGTGCCAAAAAGAGGTTCGCCCTTACCGGATCAGGAAAAATCAAAAGAAAACATGCCTTTAAAAGTCACATCTTGACAAAGAAGACCAAGAAGCAAAAGAGAAACCTCACTCACTTCGGCACAGTAGCCAAGGTTGACGAACGCGAAGTAAGAGATCTGCTTGCACTGTAACGTAAAGGTTTCACTGTTTTTTAATTCGTGATTTTATAATCTTTTTATTAACCGAATGCACAGCAATAAAGAGCAAGACAAGCCGCTGACATTCAAAAATCATTACTAAAATGCCAAGATCAGTAAATCATGTTGCTTCAAGAGCACGCCGAAAGAAAATCTTAAAACTCACCCGTGGTTACTATGGTGCCCGTAAGAATGTGTGGACCGTTGCCAAAAACACTTGGGAAAAAGGTCTTACCTACGCTTACCGTGACCGCAAAGATAAAAAGCACAATTTCCGCGCATTGTGGATTCAGCGTATCAACGCTGCAGCCCGCGAGGAAAACCTCTCTTACTCCAAGCTTATGGGCCTTATCCATAAGTCAGGCATAGAGATCAACCGCAAGGTGCTTGCCGACCTCGCCCTCAACAACCCCGCCGCTTTCAAGGCAGTCGTTGAGAAGGTAAAGAACGCATAAATTGGTTCTCATAAATATTACAGGCGGAGTTATGTCGTGTGACATGGCTCCGCCGCTTTTTTTTGCGAGTCTCTTGCCTAAAAGAGACAATATAAAAAGAGGATGTATCAAGATTGCGATACATCCCCTTTAAGAATTTAATCTATTCGGGTTAATCGGTAGGACTCCGCCGGTTAACGATAATCCTTGAGAGTCTGCTGTAGGCGCTGACGGGCGAAGAAGATACGGCTCTTAACAGTGCCAAGAGGAAGGTTCATTTTCTCAGCTATCTCATTATACTTGTATCCTGCAACGTGCATTGAGAAGGGGATACGATAGTCATCGCTGAATGAGTTTATAGCCGCAGTGATTTCTTTTGCTGCCACAGATCCCTCGGGGGTCTCGAAACCGGAATCCTGCGGGAGATTCAGATGATAGAGATCCTCAGTCTGGTCGATGATAGTGGCTGAACGCACCACCTTACGGTAATTGTTGATAAAGATGTTGCGCATTATTGTAAACACCCAGCCCTTGAAATTCACATTGTCGACATATTTGTCTTCATTGTCAAGAGCCTTGAGAGTTGTGTCCTGGAGCAAGTCGTAAGCGTCGTCGCGATTGGATGTAAGAAGATACGCGAAGTTAAGAAGATTGCTTTGCAATCCTAAAAGTTTGGTTTGAAAATTAGAAGAACCCATAATAGATAATTTTAAATGTAAATAGTTGCCGTTTTATTATTGCAATCAATTCACAAACGTGTTACAAATTGATTACACAGCAAATGTAGTAATATATTTTAAAACTGCAATAGATTTTTGTAATTATTTTCATTAAAATCAAATATTTAACTCTCGTTAATTTGCATTTATCTAATTTACAGCATATTAATCGCAACAAACCAGATTACATATTTATTACATCTCATTACAATACTTGTTACAAAGCTAAAATACAGCCTTTTTTCAGCCAAAAATGCCATTGTTCACGACAAAGAGAGATTTATTGTAACTATATTTGCATAAAAATATGTATTATGAGAGATTGGAAAACGATAAAAGAATATGAAGACATACTGTTTCAACAGTATGGAGGTATAGCGAAAATCACAATCAACCGTCCGCAGGTATATAACGCATTCCGCCCGCAGACCAATTTCGAGATGCTTGACGCGATGGCAATCTGCCGTGAAAGAGCCGATATAGGAGTGGTAGTGCTTACGGGTACAGGCGACAAGGCATTCTGCTCGGGCGGCGACCAGAAAGTGAAAGGCATAGGGGGCTATATCGATGAAAACGGTGTGCCGCGTCTTAATGTACTTGACCTGCACAAGGCGATACGTTCCATCCCCAAACCTGTCATAGCGATGGTCAACGGTTACGCCATAGGCGGCGGGAATGTGCTGCAGGTAGTGTGCGACCTTACCATAGCTTCCGAAAACGCGCGTTTCGGACAGACCGGTCCCAAGGTGGGAAGCTTTGATGCCGGATTCGGGTCTTCCTATCTCGCGCGATGTGTCGGTCAGAAGAAAGCCCGCGAAATATGGTTTCTCTGCCGTCAATATACGGCTAAAGAAGCCGAAGAAATGGGAATGGTAAACAAAGTGGTGCCTCTTGAGCGTCTTGAGGACGAGACCGTGGAATGGTGTGAGACGATACTAAAGCGCAGTCCGATGGCAATAAGGATGATCAAGCGCGCGATGAATGCCGAGCTTGACGGGCAACGCGGCATGATGGAATTTGCCGGTGACGCTACTCTGATGTATTACCTCATGGCAGAAGCGCAGGAAGGCAAAAACGCATTCCTCGAAAAACGCGATCCCGATTTCTCGCAATTCCCCAAGTTCCCGGGCTGATAATGAGAGCAGAATATGCCCCTTACACCTTGCTTTTCAAAAACAAGGCGGTTACGTCGCGCGACACTCTCACCGAGCGTCACACATATTATATACGTGTATGGGATGATGCCGAGGAAAGATTCGGCATAGGCGAATGTGCGCTTTTCCGCGGACTGGGCGATGACGACCGCCCCGATTACGAGGATATCCTTAAAGAGACATGCCGGCATATCTCCAAAGCCACGTCAATAGATGAAATTGACGTGCCACCCTTGACCTCGCTCCGATTCGGAGTGGAGACAGCGATTGCCGGAATTGTAAGCGGCGACCCGTTTCATCCCTACCCTTCCATCTGGAGCGAAGGCAGAAGCGAAATCGCCATAAACGGGCTGATATGGATGGGGAGCGCCGAAGAAATGCTGTCGCGCATCGACGAGAAACTACACGACGGATTCCGTTGCGTGAAGCTCAAAATCGGCGGTATAGATTTTGATGAGGAGCTGCGCCTTCTCAGCTATATCCGTAATCGCTTCACGCCTGACATGCTGGAACTTCGTCTCGATGCAAACGGGGCTTTCACGCCTGCAAACGCCATGTCACGCCTTGAAAAGCTGTCACAATATGCCATCCACTCCATAGAGCAGCCTATCCGACAGCAACAGTGGGAGGAAATGGCGCGTATATGCCGGGAAAGCCCGATACCGGTGGCACTCGATGAAGAGCTCATCGGCTGCATGGACCACCGGAGAAAAGAAGAGTTGCTTGCCTCGATACGCCCGCAGTATATCATACTGAAACCATCGCTATGCGGCGGATTCAGATCGGCTGACGAATGGATTGACGTTGCCCGGAAACACGATATCGGCTGGTGGGCTACGTCAGCGCTTGAATCCGACATAGGACTCAACGCGATAGCCCAATGGGTGTCGACCAAAGACACGACTATGCCGCAAGGTCTCGGCACAGGAAAACTGTATACCAACAACATACACTCACCGCTCATGCAAGTGCGCGACGTGTTACGCTATAACCCTGAAGGGAAATGGATATTACCGCAACTCCGATGGCGCAGCTGATACATGACCCGGAAGGACTCGCCGATGAGTTCCTGAAAGAGTGGTGCTCGCCACAACCTTATGTCACGGCACACACTTCAGGCTCGACAGGAAAGCCCAAAGAAATCCGGCTTCTCAAGGATGACATGAAAAAATCGGCAACCGCAACCTGCCGGTTTTTCGGCATAGACTCGGGGTCGAGTATGCTTCTGCCCCTCTCCCCGTCATATATAGCGGGCAAAATGATGATTGTAAGGGCGCTCATAAGCGGCGCTCGGCTATTTGTAGAACGCCCGTCGTCATATCCGGCGAAAATTGATTACGGCATACTCGACCTTGTGCCGATAGTGCCGGCACAACTTGACGGATTGCTGTCAAGCCCGTATATCGGCAATATTAAAAACATGCTCATCGGTGGCGCCCCGCTCTCCGGCGAGGAGGAGTCAAAAATATCACGTGCCGGCATAAAAGCGTGGGCTTCCTACGGGATGACCGAGACCTGCAGCCATGTGGCGTTGCGCGACATCACTTCCGGCGACGGCATTTACACCATGCTCCCGGGGATAAGTGCGTCGGCCGACAACCGGGGATGTCTCGTGATTGACGCTCCGGAGTTTTCTTTCCGCCGGTTGGTCACCAATGACAGCATCGACCTCATCGATGAGCATCATTTCCGCTGGATAGGGCGATATGACAATGTGATTAACTCCGGGGGCATCAAACTGCATCCCGAAGAAATCGAGCGACAGCTCAGCGCCATCATTGACGCGCCGTTCTATATCATCGGGCGCAAAAGCGAACGCTGGGGAGAAGAGGGGGTGCTATACATCGAGTCAATGTCGGTTGACAAAGAGAGGCTCATGTCACTTCTACATCAGAAACTCGACCGCTACAGCGTACCGAAACAAATCATCACAGTCCCCCGCTTCGCGCGCACCGACAGCGGCAAAATCAAGCGCATAATCCTTTAAATACAAAGGGGTTGTATCAAGATTCTGACACAACCCCATCTTTTACGTAGCGTCTTGAGTTTATATCACAACCTTGAACGACTGACCGCCGACAAACACGAAATAGCATCCTGATACCAGACCTTCGATTCTGCGCTCATCTGTGCGACGTATCAACATGCCTGTCATGCTGTATATGAATGCTTCTTCCGATGTGCCGGAGATAATTATCACGCCATCACGTGCGATTACATTGATACTTTCCGCGCCTACAGCATCCACGCCTCCGGTTTTAGACTCAACCGTAATATTACATGTCGCCGACAGGTTGCTGCCGTCAAGAGTCGATACCGTGACCGTCGCCGTACCGGGAGCAACTGCTGTCACCACACCGTTATTATCCACCGTCACGACATCTTCATTTCCGGAAATCCATGTCACTTCGCGGTTATCAGCATCCTCCGGCAATACCGTTGCCGTAAGCATCATCGTATCGCCGACATTAAGAGTTGCATCTGTGATATCGAGGGTGATGCTCTCAACAAGTACGACCGGCTTAACCACACGAATCTCACACGTCGCCGACAAGTTACTGCCGTCAAGTGTCGATACCGTGACCGTTGCAGTACCGGGAGCAACTGCCGTCACAACACCGTTATTATCCACCGTCACGACATCTTCATTATCAGACTTCCACGCGACGTCCTGATTGTCTGCATCCGCAGGAGACACAGTGACTGAGAGAGTCAGTGTCGACCCTTCTTCAAGTGTAACCGAAGATGATGAAATCTCGATTTTTTCAACAAGTTTCTCAATCGGTTCATAATGATAGTTTTTCCATATTTCAGCATCGCGATAGTCATTTATCAGTCGTGCCGGGACATGGAAAACCACTGACTGTGCTTCCACGTCGCTATACCAAAGATTACCTCCGGCTTCAGGAACTTCTTCAGCCAATATAGTAATATTTTTTACGCGGCTTGAACTAAACATCTCTTTCCCAAGATACTTTATCATGGCGGGCAAAGTGATTTCGGCAAACTTTCCGTCGGCAAAAGCATAATCTCCAATGAGTGTAGTATTACGTGGCAATTCAATCTTTTTAAATCCTGACGCAGAAAAACAGTGCTGACCGATTTCAAACGAAGACGGAATTTCAGAATCATTTTCAATACCATTGGCTTCAAACTCAACTGAATTCAACGAGCTTAAGGTGCTGAACAGACCATCTCCGAGTTTTTCCACATTTTTACCAATTTTAACTGCGGCAAGAATGTCACATTCCCGGAACACAGTCCCGGTTGTCGCCGATATACAATTATACTCTACTCTCTGCAAGTTTCCACATCGACCGAATGCCTCTTCACCGATATACTCCACCGATTCAGGCAGTACAACTTCCGTCAATGACGAACAACCGATGAATGACCGATATCCTATATGGCGCGTATCAGTCAACATCATACTTCCGGATAAAGCGGCACAATCCGAAAAAGCATAGTCAGCGATTGAGTCGATTCGTTCCGGAAAGTTTACAAACTGAGCTTTTCCACAATTAGAGAAGCAATAACCGTCTATGAACAGAGGAGTTGCCGGGTCTCGCGGTTCAAATTCGACTTTTCTCAAATTTGTCGAATTAAAAAATGATTCTTCCGGCAAATATTGTACCTTTCCGCCTATTACTACGCGGTCAAGGGCTTCGCTACCAAAGCCAAGAATTCCCGAGCCACGCAAATCACTTGCGAATATTTTTACCAATGATATTCCTGAACAACCATAAAACGCATTGTTTCCCACGCTTTTCACATTTTCGCTCAAAGCAATCTGGGTCAACGATTTGCACCCATTGAACGCTTCTTCGCCGATATTCAAAACCGAAGAAGGTAGATTCTCAAACCATAGTGATTTACACCCGTTGAATGCACGGTCACCGATATACGCGAGACCCTCCGGAAGTGTGATATCGCCAAGTTTTTCAAAGCCACTAAACACCTCATCCCCTATAGTCTCTAATGTCGACGGTAGTTCAAGCCGCGTCACCAAGGTACTTATACTGGTATTACCGTCATTGATATTCCAATTACCGCTTGCTATTGAGCGTGTTCCATCTTTTATGACAAGTAGCCCATCTACGATTTTCACATTTTGGGTTGGAGCTAAAGCAATATCGTTGATATATATTATGCCGTCATCAGCTCCTTTTAGCGAGCTATACCAAGGTGTATCTTGGAATGAACTGGCACATATTGATGTCAATGACGCAGGTAATGTCACATCGGTTAATTTGGAATTAGCAAAGGCACCCTCTCCAATCGCTACAAGATTGTCAGAAAATATCACCTTGTCATAATCACCACCGGTAAAAGCGCCATCGGGGATTTCGGTGAGTTTTCCAAGATTGAGCGTACCACTGATTTTCACATTCCAAAATGCCCACATTCCGAGCCTCTCGACATTTGAAAAATCGAGTTCTCCGATAAGCTTCGTTTCCCTGAACGCCTCTGCACCAATGACCGTCAAAGATTCAGGCAAGTCTATCTGTGCTAACCCGGAACGCGAAAACGCATAGTCATCTACAATCTTCACACCAGCGGGCAGATTGACGGATGTCAGGGATGAAGCAGCTTCAAACGCAGCTTTCCCTATCTCCGTCACGCCAGATGGAATCCCGATGCGCTCGATATAAGTGTTTGACTTAAACATATAGTCACCTATTCTCGGAAGAGAACGTGGCAGTATCACTTCTTTTATAGAGCACGATGAGTCGCTCGACTTTGAATAGGCAAACGCGCCGGAAAGGTCATTTGTATGAATATATTTGGTAATATTGACTCCTCCCAATCCCGTATTCTGACTATCACTCGTTTCTGAATAAACATCCCCTATATAAAATATCGCCGTGGTTTTACCCATACCTATATCCGAGCGGGCAATTACCACCGTAGCGTACGGCTCATCACCGGGGACAAGTTTTATATTTGAAATGTCAAGCGTTTCCACTCCCGACATTTTACCCGTACTGCTATTAAGATAAGCGATATCACTACCGTTAAGGTTTCCGGTCACTGTTAACGACTTTATACGCGTCACATCAAGCTCCAGGACTCGTTCTGACAAAGTACCCGGGGTTTCCACATCCACAGTCACGACTCCGTTCTGAGCAAAACCGGTGACTGTCATAAACAAAAAAGTAGCACTAAATAAACCTTTTCTCATGGTCACATTTTACCGTCAATACCCCCGAAACGGTGTTTAATCCATTGCAAATAAAAAGCGCAGGGCAATAGTTCAGTTTATCTTCACGGAGGCATCGCCAAACGCCCAACAAAGAAATAAACAGCCCACCCCACGCCATGTCTATCCTCGATATCCCTGCGTGAGGGATGGGCATAAACACGCATGAGCGTTCAAGACCGCTCTCCTTTCTTTGTTTAAAAATTTTGGCGAATTTTCCGTGAAAGGATAAAGCACGAAACGCTTTCTTAAAAATATGTCCACCACCGGTGTCAACTCTTTGACATTACCGGCGGATTTTGCAAATTTAAACTATTTATATCAAACAGCCAATCAATCCTCCATAATATTACAATACCTTTTTGCAGAAAACAGCAAAAAGGTATTGTAATATTGGCAGCTAACAAGATATATCCCGTGGCGGGGAATATTTATAGCTTGGTTGTGACGGCTTTGCCGGTGTATGTGACGGCAGCTTCCTTGTCGCTGCCTGCGACTTTCACGCGGAATGTACGAGCGGCAATCATTCCGGGGAACGAGCCGCGACGGTCACCTACAGTCAGCTCACGCTTCTTGTCATTCCACTTGAACTCAATTTCGCTGTACTGACCTTTCTCGTAATTATAGTTGTCGCCCTCATCCTCGTAGAGCGTGAACGAGCCGTCGGCACCGGGATACACGCGTACTTCAAGGTTATCCCACGGTTTTTCCTCGGCATACTGCACATCGGGACCCAGAGGCAGAATCGAGCCAGCCTTGACATATACGGGGATAGTGCCGATAACCGCCTCCTTCTCTATAGTCTTGCCGCCGGTAAACTTTTCACCGGTCTCGAAATCCCACCACGCCGTGCCTGCGGGAAGATATACCGGAGCTTTCACCGGCTTAAGGAAATCCACGGCAGCATCGGTGGCGATGTCAAATTTCTCCTTACGGTCCCAACCGGTATTCTCATCGGTAGTGGTGACAAGCTCGGGGGTGTAATAAGCCTCAAGCACAGGCGCCACAAGCAGGTTGTCGCCAAACATATACTCGTCGGTCATGTTCCACACCTTCTTATCGTGCGGGAAGTCCATGGGGAGTGCCTTCATCATGCTTCCGCCACGCGATGTCATGTTCCAAGAAGTCGAATAGATATACGGGAGCAAGGCATAGCGCAGACGTATGGCGTCGGCAACGGCATCAAACACCGGCTCTCCTTTCTCTCCGAAATAATATATCTCACGCTTGATGTCGGCACCGTGACTGCGCATCATCGGAGTAAACACGCCCATCTGCATCCATCTTACAAACAGTTCCTGAAAGAGAGGATTCTTCACTGCCGAATTAGGTCCGGCATTATTATAGGCGCTGCAGAAAAATCCGCCGAGGTCACTGTTGACATTCGGGTTGCCGGTCAGAGAGAAGTTAAGCATCGCCGGCACCTGATTGCGGAGATTCTGCCAGCTTGAGGTGACATCACCGGTCCACACGTTGCATCCGTAACGCTGCTGCCCGGTATAGCCGGAGCGCGTAAGGATAAACACTCGCTTTGTGGAGTCGACAGCCCGCTGATGGTCATATACACCGCCGACAGTCATCAGCGGATAGGCGTTTCTCACCTTGCGGAAAGAACCCAGATAGGTAGGCGTGTCAAAATCTTCTTTCGAAGGGTTGAAATGGTCAGGCTCGGTAGAGTCCATCCACCAGCCGTCGATACCGAAATCATGCAGGCGGCTGAGATTTTTCCAGTATATGTCGCGCGCCTCGGGGCTATATGCGTCATAAACCCTTACACCCGAAGGATAGTCCATGCGCGGAGGCCACATATAGGAGATACCCGACTGAGGCCATGTCTCGAAGTTAAAAAGCAACCCCTTTTCGGCAAGCTCGCGATAAGGCTTTGTCTGCGGACCAAACGATGACCATATCGATATAATCATCCTCGCATTCTGACCGTGAATGTCGTCCATCATCTTCTGCGGATCGGTAAACTCGGGACTCATGAACTCCATGGCATTCCACAGGTAATTGTCGCCCCAATACTGCCAGTCCTGGATTATACCGTCGAGGGGAACTCCTATCTCGCGGTATTTGTTGACCACCCCGGTAATCTCATCCTGCGACTTATAGCGCTCCCTGCTCTGCCAAAAGCCGTAGGTCCAGAGCGGGAACATCGGCACATCGCCTGTCAAATGACGCATACCGGCGACGACACCATCCATGTTTTTGCCATATATGAAATAATAGTCAATGCCTTGCGCCACCTCCGACTCAAACGCTGTCTCGCGACCATTGTCGATGAAGTCGGTGGGCGAATAATTGTCCCATATCACCCCGTAGCCCTTCACGGATACAAACACGGGAATACCGTCTTCAATATTTCCGGGCATCAGCTTGCGGTTGACCCCGCGCTGCGAAAGATTGCCGTTTTCAAGATTGCCGAGACCGTAGACAGGCTCATCCTTGTCAAGGCGGAAACCCTGCTTCACCTTGTATGCCTTCTCCCCGGCATCATCGGTCACGGTCATCGACATGCCCTGCTCGGTCAACAGCAAGCCGCCCGCTGGCTTATAAAACGAGACATCGCCGGTGACAGTATTGACATCGACACGCAGTCCCGACGACTGCAACCTCACATTCCTTCCACTCTCCTTTACGGTAAAATCAACGGTAGCCGGAGATTTCACAACCGAGTAGCTTTCTCCCACGGAGGAAACACCGGCAGGCAGCTTCACAATCCTTACGGTAGATGGTGTATAATACTGTACATCCACCTCCACTGAATCAACTGTAACCCTTACCCCCTCGGCAGTCTTGACATAACCGGCAGCCGACATACAAAAAGGAGAAAAGAAACTACACACCAAAAGTGATAACAACTGTTTTTTCATGATTCCTTTTGTTCTTTAATTAACCTTTATTTATTAAATCTGTACAAAAAATTTTTTACAAATTTAGTAAATTCGCAAAGTGGAATCAATGGGAAAAGGGAAAATTCTCAACAAAAAAGAGAAATTGCACAGAGAAAAGAGAAAATGACCGCAACCCGTTGACCCGTTTCAGCGTTTTTATATAAGATAACCCCAAATTCAATAGACATGGATAAACGACACATCGAATCATCAGAAATGATCATCAACCCCGACGGCTCCATATTTCATCTTCACCTACTCCCCTCGCAGCTCTGCGACCGCATAATTCTTGTCGGCGACCCCGGACGCGTCGACATGGTGGCATCATTTTTTGACACCCGCACATTTGAAGTGTCGTCACGCGAGTTTCACACAATCGGAGGCACATATAAAGGAAAACCCATAATGTGTCTGAGCCACGGAATCGGCCCCGACAACATCGACATAGTAATCAACGAACTTGACGCACTTGCTAATGTCGACTTCGAAACCCGCGAGGTAAAACCCGAACACCGCACCCTCACCCTTGTAAGAATCGGCACCTCGGGAGCGTTGCAACCGGAGCTTATACTCGGTACTCCCGTCATAGCCGAACACTCGATAGGCTTTGACGGCGTACTCAATTATTATGCGGGGCGTAACCGTGTCGCCGACCTTGACTTCGAGCGCGCATTTTGCGAGGCGGTCAACTGGAGCAGCCTGCTCGCCGCCCCCTACGTGGTGAAAGCCGACAGCGACCTGGTAGAGCAGATAGGCGGTGACGACATGGTGCGCGGTTGCACCATAAGTGCCGTAGGATTCTACGGTCCGCAAGGTCGTGAGCTACGCCTGCCACTCGCCAATCCCGACCTCAACAAGATGATCGAAGCGTTCCGCTACAAAGGACGCGCCGTGACCAATTACGAGATGGAGAGTGCCCCACTCCAGGGACTCGCCCTGCTGATGGGACACCGTGCCATGACAGTGTGCTCAATCATAGCCAACCGCGTCAACACCACAGCCTCCCCCAACTACAAGACAGCCATCCACGACCTTATCAAGACTGTGCTCGACCGTATCTGACATCCGATATAAAAGATATAAACAAAACGTCTATTCATTTGTCTATTGCAAGTGAATAGACGTTTTTGCGAAATTCTGCTATCTTTGCAAATATCACCAAAACAATAACCTGCAAATGAATCAATCATTACCACGTTGGACATTTAAGTCAAGAATGGCGGCACTCATCGTCATGATGGCATGTTTCTTAAACGCATATTCATGGAGCGACCAGGATTGGGACCAGACAATCGACGACCTCACCATGGAGAAGTTAGGCTTTACCGATGAAACCGGCTACACTGACTGCGAGATTACTTCGACAAAAGCAAAATTCGGCAACAAAAAAGGGCGCCCGCTCGGACCTAATCCTTCTGCCGTATGGACCGCATCCATCTATAAGGGCAAAAACATAAAGGTAGGCTTCTCCTCGCAAAGCCGCAAATATTGCTTTGAGATGAGCGATAAAGAAGGAAGTGTATTATGGGTCGAGGCTTTCGCCGGTTCTATCAGGAGAGTTGAAATAGAAACCGAAGGCCCCGGTACATACTCACTTTACGGCGCCAACCAACCGTATCCTAAATATGACTCCGACACAAGGCAGCTGATTCAATATGCCAAGGAGAGTGACGTATGCCTTTTAGGGCAGCATGGATACAAATATTTCTATATAGTGTGTGACAATGCTTATGTCAAAATCACGCGCATAAGGATCTTCTATGACCTGGATAGGATGGAAGATGTGGTTTATACACCTGACGGCGGTGATGTCTTTGTAGGCGACACGCTCCGGCTGAGTTGTGAGACCAACGGTGTGTGGCTCTATTATTCAATGGATAACGACAAACATGCCAACACACAGTACAATTCTCCCGGAATCGTGATGAAGGAAGCGGGTACACACATGGTATATGCCCGTTCAAGAGCGACTAATTTCCATACTTATTCCGATATTTTTTCAAGGACCTTCAACGTAAAGAAACGTGATATCGGTCTTGAATTCGAGCATCTCTTCAATGGCGAGGTGACGGCATATCTTACCGACCTTGACAATGTCAGGCTACCTGTCCCGAAAGTAAAAACGCCTGTCGATGGCATTACCTACTCCTTTACACCCGACGGAGGGAAGGAGGATGTAGCCCAAGTCGATGAATACGGCAACCTTACGTTACTCGGTGCACCCGGTGCGGGCACCGTCACCGCATCTTATCCCGGCGATTACAAATACAACGCCGCAGAGGTTTCCTACCGGCTCAAGGTCAAGGTGTTCAAGGATGATGTAATTGACGGTATCCTCGAGTTTTCCAAAGGCGACAAATATTGGGGGGCATATCCTTTTGATTATTATCCTTTCCAGATGGAAGATATCATCATTCCCCATAACATACCCTTACTTATGTATCAGGCATCCTTCTCAGACTGCTTCACCCCTGGAGGCTGGGCTTTTGACCGGAGCCGCCCCGGTAATCTTGCCCTGATATTTAGCAAGGAGGAGCAGCTCGATATAATTTCGGCGAGAGTCCATGCCGGTCTATACTACGACAAGCCTGTTTATGTGGGCGCCACGACATTGGATGATATCAATTCAGGAGATAAGGTCACTGATAAGGATATGACCATGGTGAAAATTGAGAAAGACGAGGTTCTGACCTTCGACATAAACCGGAAGTCCAACAATATATTCGTGAGGGCATCAGACAACGGCAAAGAAGCCGGTGTAACTCATATATGCTATATCTCCGCTATCGAAGTCCGGTATCGTAACGAAGAAACCGCACCAACCCCGGTAGCCTTTGTCGACGGGAAAATCAAGCAAGGCTCAATCTTCAAGGATGCGCCGGAATCGTTTGTGATCATGGCACGCGAAGGCTGCTCGCTTTACGGTCTCTTCATACCCTCGAAAACGGGGACGGCTCAATCAAACGTCAAGGTACATGCCGTCGCTCCTGAAACCATAACAATAACCGACTCCGAAGGGATAGACCACACCATGCAAAAATTGAGCGATACCAATGAGTACACCTATAACTCACCTGCCGCAGGATACTATATAATTATTGCCCGCGATGCCGACGGAAATCTGTCGGATCCTGCAATCTATGTGGTAGGAAACAGCGTAAGCGGCAGTGTCGGCATCGACAACATCGAGGAAGACAGCACGAGTACCGAGGAAAGGTATTTTAACCTCCAGGGTACTGAGGTCAAAAATCCGGCAAACGGAATCTTCATCCGCGTCAAGAACGGAAAAGCCGCCAAAGTAGCACTCTAAAGATATCAGCTTACGCTCTGAAAGGGGGTTGCGCCGAAAATTGGCGCAGCCCCTTTTTTTCATGATGACAGCCGGACATCCCTACAGATACGCGTGACCTTAACGACCCTAAGGTCGTTAGCGACCTTAAAGACTCTAAAGACCGCCTCAGCTACTGAAATCTGACGACTGAAATCTGATAACTGATAACTTATTTTGCATTACCCTCGACTTATTCGTATCTTTGCAAAATAATATTTATCAGCAAAATCATTATGGCACAGAAACCGTCGATTCCCAAAGGCACACGCGACTTCTCGCCCGTCGAGATGGCTCGCCGCAACTATATATTTGATACAATACGCGAGGTATTTCACCTGTTCGGCTTCAAGCAGATAGAAACCCCCTCGATGGAAAACCTGTCGACACTGATGGGCAAATATGGCGAGGAAGGCGATAAACTGCTGTTCAAGATACTCAATTCGGGCGATTACCTGCGTGGAGTCGACCGCGCGTTGCTTGAAGGAGAGGCGACCGGAAAACTCACCTCGCAGCTCTCGGAAAAAGGATTGCGTTACGATCTCACCGTGCCGTTTGCGCGTTATGTCGTGCAACACCGCGCCGAGCTTCAGTTCCCGTTTAAACGATTCCAGATTCAGCCCGTATGGCGCGCCGACCGTCCGCAGAAAGGGCGTTATCGCGAGTTTTACCAGTGTGACGCCGATATTGTCGGCTCCGACTCACTCGTCAACGAAGTCGAGCTGCTTCAGCTTATCGACGAGGTGTTCAGTCGCCTGAAAATTAATATCGCCATCAAGCTCAACAACCGCAAGGTGCTTGCCGGAATTGCCGAGCTGATAGGTGCGCCCGACAAGATAGTCGACATTACTGTCGCCATAGACAAGATTGACAAGATAGGCATCGAAAATGTCAACGCGGAGTTGCGTGAGCGCGGTCTTGAAGAGGCGGCGATTGAAGCGCTTCAGCCCATTCTTGCCATCGACGGCACACTTGAAGAACGCCTTGCCAAACTTGACGAAGTGCTTGCCTCGTCGGAAACCGGCAAAAAAGGCGTGGAGGAATTGCGCTACGTGGTCAACGAGACAATGGCTCTCGGACTCCGTGCCGAACTTGACCTTGATGTGTCGCTCGCGCGCGGTCTCAACTACTATACCGGCACAATCATCGAGGTAAAGGCAAAGGATGTGCAGATAGGCTCTATCACCGGAGGAGGCCGCTACGACAACCTTACCGGTGTATTCGGTATGCCGGGAGTGTCGGGAGTGGGAATCTCATTCGGTGCCGACCGCATATATGACGTGCTCAACACCCTCGACCTGTATCCGGAAGATACATCGGCATCCACTACAGTGATATTCACCAATTTCGGCGAACAGGAAGCTCTCGCCTCCATGAAGGCAATAAAGCAGCTTCGCGCCAACGGTATTACCGCCGAAATATATCCCGACAACTCCAAGATGAAGAAGCAGATGGCTTACGCCAATGCGCTCAACATCCCGTACGTGGCGATAATAGGCGACAGCGAGCTTGCAGAAGGAAAAGTGACGCTGAAAAACATGACCACAGGCGAACAGGCTACCCTGGACACAGAGAGTCTCATAGCCGCGTTAAAGAAATAGCCGGGAGAAAAGCCAGATGACCGATAGCCATCAGAATACCGGCGACCTGACCATATATGCAGTCGATGCATCCTCTTCCCTCCGTCTCCCATACGCCGACGGAGGCATAAAAGCCGGATTCCCGTCGCCTGCGCAAGACCGTATAAATGAGTCAATCGACCTCAACAGCGAGATAGTGAGCCATCCCGCCTCGACTTTCTACGGGCGTGTCACAGGCGACTCTATGATAGAGGAAGGGATTGACGACGGCGACATATTGGTAATCGACCGTTCGCTCGAACCGATGAGCGGTGACCTTGCAGTGTGTTGTATCGACGGGGAGTTTACAGTAAAGCGACTCAAGGTAGAGCGTCACCGCATACTGCTCCTTCCATCCAACCACCGTTACCAGCCCATCGAGGTCAAAGAGGATGACGACTTCACCGTGTGGGGTATTGTCACGCACACCATAAAGAAAAACAGGCGCAGAAGACAATGATAGGTCTTGTTGACTGCAATAACTTTTTCGTGTCGTGTGAACGCGTGTTCCGGCCCGAACTGCGCAACCGTCCCGTAATCGTACTGAGCAATAACGACGGATGTGTGGTGGCGATGTCCAACGAGGCAAAGGCACTCGGCATAAAGCGTGGTGTGCCTGTATTCAAAATCCGCGATACGGTAAAGGCATGTAACATAGCGTCATTTTCAGGCAATCACCGCCTGTATGGCGACATGTCGCGCCGCGTGATGGCGACGCTCAACGCGATTGCCGACGATATCGAGATATCATCAATCGACGAGGCTTTTATCAACCTTGAGAGTATCGACCGGACACATCTGTCGGAATACGGGGTAAATCTTGTAAGAAAAGTGAAACGCGATGTCGGCATACCGGTATCGGTAGGCATAGCCCCCAACCGGACTCTCGCTAAAGTGGCGGCGCGATTTGCAAAGAAATATCCGGGCTACAAGGGGGCGTGTGTAATCGATACCGGGGAAAAAGCGCGTAAGGCTCTCTCCCTTACAGCCATCGGCGATGTATGGGGCATAGGACCGCGCCTGGCAAAACGTCTTATCGAGTATGGTATTACCGATGCGCTGCAGTTTGCCGACCTGCCGGAAAATATCGTCACCGACCGTTACAATGTGATGCTTCAACGCACATGGCGTGAGCTTAACGGTGAACGGTGCATCGAAAGCGACACAGAACATCCAGCACAAAAGACTCTTACCATATCGCGCACATTTGCCACTGATTTTTATGAATATCAGGAACTGGAGGATGCAGTGGCGCGATTTGCGGCAAATGTCGCCGAGCGCCTGCGTCGCAAAGAGCTTTATTGCACAGAACTTACAGTGTTCATCGCCACCAACCGTCACCGCACCGACCGCGAACAATACTCCAACTGCGCCCAGCGCAATCTCTACACCGCCTCAAATGATACAATCGACCTCTGCAAGGAGGCAAAAGCGGCGTTAAAAACCATATTCCGCCGTGGCTACGGGTATAAGCGCGCCGGAGTGACCGCCACAAGCATAATCGACAGGGAACACCTGCAGCCTACCCTCTTTGAAAATCATGAAGAAAAAGAGCGACGCCAAAAGCTCATGATTACAATCGACAGCATCAACAGCGGCGGCATCGAACGTGTTCATCTCGCATCATCGCCCGACATGGACAGCTGCACTCACCATGCCAGAGTGTCACGACTCTATACCCAGCGCATGAGCGACATCATCGAAATCAACTGCCGCAAATAAAAAGCCGCGTGACTGCCTCAGGCAACCACGCGGTAGAAAAACCGGGCGAATATCGCGTCAACCCAGATATGTCTTGAGCAACTTGCTCTTTTGTCCTTTAAGCCGACGTATAGCCTTTTCCTTAATCTGGCGTACGCGCTCGCGGGTCAAGTCAAATTTTGCACCGATCTCTTCCAGGGTCATCTCCTGGCAACCTATGCCGAAGAACATCTTTAAAATCTCGCGCTCGCGCTCATGGAGCTGGCGAAGCGCACGTTCAACTTCTTTAGAGAGCGACTCCTGGGTAAGAGTGGCATCAGCCATCGGAGAGTCATCGTTGGTAAGCACGTCAAGCAGACTGTTATCCTCACCCTCTACAAACGGGGCATCAACCGAAATGTGACGGCCCTGTACCTTAAGGGTATCGGCAATCTTCTCAACCGGCACGTCAAGCGCATCGGCGAGCTCTTCAGCCGACGGGCGACGCTCGTTTTCCTGCTCAAACTTAGACAGAGCCTTGCCTATCTTATTGAGTGAACCCACCTGATTCAACGGAAGACGCACAATACGTGACTGCTCGGCAAGTGCCTGAAGGATTGACTGGCGAATCCACCACACGGCGTAGGAAATGAACTTGAAGCCTCGGGTCTCGTCAAACTTCTGCGCTGCCTTGATAAGTCCAAGGTTACCTTCATTAATCAGGTCAGGCAGGGAGAGACCCTGATTCTGATACTGCTTTGCAACCGAAACAACAAAACGCAAATTAGCGCGGGTCAGCTTTTCAAGGGCGACCTGATCACCCTGCCTTATACGCTGGGCAAGCTCCACCTCCTCTTCTACAGTGATAAGATCCTCACGACCAATCTCTTGCAGATATTTATCGAGCGACGCACTCTCTCGATTGGTGATTGACTTAGTAATTTTTAATTGTCTCATCTGTTATTACACAAGATTTTAAACATACAAAGATACAAAATTTTATTCAAACAATGCATCTCTGACGGTATGTTTTTTATACGATATTATGATATAACAACGTATTAACGGGCGGAATAATTGTTATATTATACTTTTTCAAGATTAAATATATTCCATTAAACATGACGGACACCCCGGCAATGCAGGGCGCCCGTCAATATCACGTATAAAATTCAGTTCTATCAGTCGGCAAGGTCGACAGCATAATATACCTTACGCCCTGTCGGGTAGATACCGGTGATAAACATCACCTTGTCGCTGTCATTGCTCTTCATGATTGCCTCATATATCTTTTCGACATCTTCCTGACTCTTCACGCGGGCATTGTTGATATCGAGGATAATGAATCCATCTTTTACACCGGCTTCCTTAAACTTGCCGTCGCGCAGTCCGGTCACCTGTACACCCGATGTAAGCTGGTGTTCCTTAAGCTGCTCCTTGGAAAGCGGCTTGAACGCGCATCCGAGCGAAGTGACATCCTTAGCCTTCGTCACCTTTGTGTCGCCCTGACTGTTACGCAGAGTCACATCGGCTACACGCTCTTTGTTGTCGCGGATATATTTCACCTTGATTTTGTCGCCCGGGCGATACTTGTTGATAGCCTCCTGCAGCTGGGCGGAATTGTGAACCGGAGTATCACCGATAGCGACAATCACGTCATCAACTTCAATACCTGCCTCCATGGCGGCGCCACGCTCCACAAGCTCCATCACAAGAATACCGTCGTTCACGGCAGTGATGCCTTTCTCTTTTATAAGCTGCGGATTAAGCTCACGGAACATCACACCGAGCACTGCCCTCTGAACGGCACCATACTGCTTGATATCCGTCACTACCTTGGTGACAATGGAGGTAGGGATGGCAAACGAATAGCCGGCATAGTTTCCGGTCTGCGAGTATATCGCGGTGTTTATACCTATCAACTCCCCGTTTATATTCACGAGTGCGCCACCGGAGTTGCCGGGGTTAACGGCGGCATCGGTCTGGATGTAGCTCTCAATTCCCATCGCCCTTCCGTTTGTAGCGCTTGAGATGCTTCGTGCCTTCGCGCTGACAATACCGGTGGTTACAGTCGAGGTAAACCCGAATGGATTACCAACAGCAAGCACCCACTCGCCCACCTTAAGGGCATCGCTATCGCCTATCGGTATTACGGGAAGGTCATCAGCCTCTATCTTTATCAATGCCACATCTGTCGTCGGGTCGGTACCGATAACCTTGGCATTGAAGGTACGGTTGTCATTCAGGGTGATTTCAAGACGCTCGGCACCGTCAATCACGTGATTGTTGGTGACGATGTAGCCATCCTTGCTTATTATCACGCCTGAACCAAGTCCGAGCTGCTGCTCCGACTTTTCGCGCTGCTGGGGCTGCTGCTGACGGCGGTTGCCTCCACCGGGCGAGCCGAAGAAGAAATCAAACATGTCGAAAGGCGTCGACTGATAGCCGTTGCCATAGCCGCGCGGAGTAGCGTAGCTCTTTATGCTGACCACACCGTTGATGGTGCTTTCAGCCGCGTGGGTGAAGTCGGTGGGTGGAGTCACACCATGCGCCACCGTATAGACCGCGCCTGCGGAGGCGCTGTCATTAGTCATGGCAAACACAGATGAATCCTGCTTTTCGGTCAATGTATTGACCGCTACCACTGTCACTGCGGAGCTTACCATAGCCACTCCACAAGCCATTAATGCGATTTTGCTATACAAATTCATAATATGAAGATTGGTAACTTAATTGTTAAATTTTAAAATTTCCACTGTTAAATTTTAACGCTTTACTCTTTGACGCAAAAATAACGCATTATTTTAATCGTTGTATCACAAAAATGCCCGACTTAAATCTATTTAATATTACACCTCCGATTATTAAGTGAATTTGACAATAAATATGTGAAATAAGTTAAAACAAACAGGCGTCCCGTACATTATACAATGACGGAACGCCCGAATATGATTTATTGAAGAATGATTCTATCAGATAAGATACTGTGAAGATATCGACTGATTTTCGTGAACACGGCGGATGGTGTCGGCAAACAGACGTGCAACCGAAAGTATCGTACATTTCTTGCAGTTGCCCTTGTAAGGAATACTGTTGGTAAACATAATCTCCACCATACCGCTCTCATTGACACGGTCGCTTGCGGGATCACTCATAATCGCATGGGTACAAAGCGCTCTAACGCTCTTCGCGCCCTTTTCCATCATAAGGTCGGCAGCCTTTGTTATGGTTCCGGCTGTGTCGACCATATCATCGATAAGTATCACATTCTTATCCTTTACATCGCCGATGACGGTCATTGAGGCAACCACGTTAGCCTTGGCTCTTTGCTTGTGGCAGAGCACCAAAGGTACATCAAAATACTTCGCATAGTTGTTGGCGCGTTTTGCTCCACCGACATCGGGAGTAGCTATCACCATGTTTTCCAGATGAAGCGACTCGATATAGGGAATGAACACGGACGACGCATAGAGATGGTCGACGGGAACATTGAAAAATCCCTGGATCTGATCGGCATGGAGATCCATGGCTATCACTCGGTCAACGCCTGCAGCACTTAACAGATCGGCGACAAGCTTTGCGGCAATAGACACACGCGGCTTATCCTTACGGTCCTGACGCGCCCAACCGAAATATGGCATAACCGCGATAATCGATGCTGCCGACGCGCGCTTTGCGGCATCAATCATGAGCAGAAGCTCCATGAGATTGTCGCTGTTGGGAAATGTGGACTGAACCAGGTACACTTCGCAACCACGAATCGACTCCTCGAATGACACTTCAAACTCACCGTCGGCAAAATGCTGGATATTCATTTTGCCAAGCTCGACACCGAGATCCTTACAAATCTCTTCTGCCATATATTGCGACTTTGTTCCGGCAAAGACCTTAAATGGAGGTAACATTAAGCAAGAAATTTTAGTTTTTGAATTTTTGTGCAAAGTTATCGCTTTTTGATATTATTTCGCCTATCGGCAGTAGATTTTTTATCTTGCGACAATACATTTTTATGCTTTATCTTCCACACGACTGCATCATTCGGACCTACTTCGGTGACAAACGGGGCATCGGGCGACAATGTTTTCCTCATCATATCCTTGGAAAGCAGCTCGGTAGCCACGCAGTCACCTTTCGGAAGGCTGAGAACGTCAAACGCATGTCCCGGGATATTTATTTTCAGATTACACGGCTCGTTGCTGAAATTTACAGCAATCACAAGAGTCTCGTCGGCATAGCTTCGCAAGAACACATACTGCCGGTGAGGATTCAAAGTCGGATTATCGTAGTTGACATACATCAGGTCGAAGAACCTGCCCGACGATATGGCTTTCTCGGAATTACACATGCGCAGTATCGTACGGTACTTGTCGCGCAGCCAGCGTTCATTGCCGGTGAGGAGGTCATCGTTGCATTTGCCGCCGTTGAGCCAGCGGCGCACAGTCGGGATGCTCCAATAGTCAAAAATGGTGGTCCTGCCGTCATAGCCGCTGAAGCCCTCGGCATCGACAGCCTGCTCGCCAAGTTCCTGTCCTGCATAAATCATCATCGGTCCGGTGCTGAAAAACGCGCTTATCACAAGCGATGGAATCACAAGCGACGGATCACCGGCATAAAATTTGGAGCCAAACCGCTGCTCATCATGATTTTCAAGGAAATTGAGCATATTAGCACCAATGCCGTCGACTGTCTGCCAGCAATGCGTCAGCTGTGCCGCCGACACATTATGACATTGAATGCCGCGCAGCGTGTCGTAAAGATTAACCTTGTCATACAGATAATCAAAGTTGCCATATTTTATAAAGTCACGATATAGAGCCACATCGTAAATCTCGGCGATAAAGATGATGTGGGGATGACGTTCTTTTACATTCGGCACCGCCCACTGCCAGAATTCGATTGGCACCATGTGTGCCATATCGCAGCGGAAACCGTCGACACCCTTTTCCGCCCAATAAAGCAGTATGTCAAGCATCTGAAACCATGTGCGCGGTATCGGATAGAAATGATGCGATCCGTCACCGTAATCTATACCGTAATTGAGCTTGATTGTCTCATACCAATCGTTTTTAGTGGGGAAAGCCGTGAAGCAGTCATTACCCGACGCTTTTGCTGGAAATTCCACGTAGGCATCCTTTCCGTCGCCAAGATCAATCGCCGGAGCGAAAAGCTGGTGAGGTATATAGTAGAAATTGTTGTTGCGTTCAAAAAAGCGGTTGCGGTCGTCACCGACACCGAAATCTTCTACCCCGCGTGGCTTGGCATCGGAAAGATACTGACGTGAAACGTGGTTGGGCACAAAATCTATTATGACACCGAGCCCGTTGTCGTGGGTACGGTCGACAAGCGCCTCAAACTCATCTATGCGGTCATTCACGTTTACAGCTATATCCGGGTCGACATCATAATAATCCTTTATAGCATAGGGCGAGCCTGCCTTTCCTTTTACAACATATGGATTGTCGCGGCGTATCCCGTAACGCGAATAATCAGTCTGATTGGAATGTTCGATTATACCGGTGTACCATACATGGGTCACACCGAGATCTTTTATTTTCCTCAACACGGTCGAGGTTATATCGTTCATCTTACCCGAGCCATTTTGCTCGATGGTGCCGTTAGGCACACAGTGCTCGTTCATGTTGGCGAACAATCGCGGCAACATCTGGTAGATTACAGTCTTTTCGTTGTTCATCATGTCAATTTTAGATTCACTTATTTTTCACTATCCCGGAATTGAGCAAAGCTTCTTTCGCACATTTATAGCCGCTCTTGAACATGCGCTCTTTCTCTTTCATGTTAAACACACGCAAGTCGGCAATCGAATCGGTCGACACCACGAGGTCACACATGTTCATGTCACCCACGGCATTGGTACGCGCCATCAGATGATAGGTGCGTAACGCGACATCAATAATCGTGCCGCTGTAAGTCTTCTGCTTCGACACCGGGCTTACATTCACTCCTATTAAATAATCACATTCATCCCTGAGTGCCCATGAAGGCAGATTGTGTAGCACTCCTCCGTCAACATAGTGCCTGCCGTCGATTTTGACGGGCTTGAAGATAATAGGCATCGCACATGACGCCATCACCTTTTCCGTAATCGGCCCTTCACGCCATTGCACGGGTGTACAGTTGTCAAGGTCGGTGGCACAGATGACGAGCGGTATGGGGCAATCTTCCATCATCTCAACCTTTAGATTTTTCTTGAGAAACGCCTTGAAGCCGTTCATCTTGAAAAAACCGTCTTTAGGCACACTTATTTCGGCAAAATCAGAAAACTTCTGAGTAAAAAACAGCTTCATTATCTCCAAAGGGGAAAGCCCCGAGCAGTAAAGCGACGCCGCAATCGACCCTGCACTTACTCCCGCGATTATATCGGGCTTAACGCCAAGTTCTTCCATGGCATAGAGTGCTCCGACATGAGCGAAGCCTCGCGCCCCGCCGCCACTCAATGCCACACCCAGTCTATATGGTTTTCTTTTTGACAAAATATACATGTTTTCGATTAGAATACAAATTTATAACATTTTTTCTGACAAAATTCATTACCTCTCGACTTTTTTCTTCAACAGCGACTCATGTCCGACTGTTTAGACGCAACCCTACAATGAAAAGAGGGTGCATCGAAATTTTGACGCACCCTCACAAAGAGGTATTTTCAACGTATTAGAATGTTTACCTGACCACAACGCGGGCTGTCGTGCCATCGGAAACCGTCACGACATAGCAACCGGGAGTCAAGTTAATCATATTGTCACCGATAACGAGTTTACGATCAATTAGTTTAACACCCGTCATCGCATAGACCGCCACAGAGAGATTTTCGCCGGTTCTTACCATTAGACCGCCATCCACCGATGAGATGCTTGTAGTGACATCAGCTACACCGTCAATTCCACTTGGCAGAACGTCAAGCGACACAGTGGTCAGCGACATATCCTTCCCTGCAGAATGGAGCAATATGTAAGCCACGTCGACCGGTCCGTCACCAAATGTATATCGCCATGATTCATCCGTCAGTGCAGTTGCAGGTTGTAATTTCACTCCGGCGGCATCATAAAAATCGACTTTGACATCGCTCCCGCTCACTGAAATTATTGGATACTGAACATCAACCGGCATTTTAAGACCGGCAATCATCCCTCCACAAGGAGATTGCAATTCGACAGGCGATTTCAAGGTCAAATCTTGAAAATCCGGGACGACAGTCAAGTCCACTTTGGCTGTATCGGAAACTACAGCCTCGCTTCTACCGCCATTCTGCCCTACCGCTTGAATGCCTAAAAACAAGTCAGATTGCGGACAGACCACGGTCAAATCAGCCACATTAAAAATATAATTCTCAGGAATCGACATCGGCTGTGCGCCAACCACATCTACCGTCACATCTATCAGTTCAAGAGTCTCGGCCGGACTCACTTCTACAAAATGCCGTTTTCCGTGATTAAACCAATATTCATAGCCTGAAATAAGTCCGAATCCCTCAGGGGCATCAAGAGGCACGATAAAGAAACGAGTCACCGGCGAGGAATACAGTCCGTTGTTCTCCGAAAACATGTAGGAGAATGTATGCAGCCCCGGAGTAAGCGCAGTCACGTCAAGCTGCATCTCCACCACCACATCGGCACATGAGGTCTCCACGGCATTATCCTTGTCATAATCCAGCCAGTAGTAAAGTTTTTCAAGATGTGATTCCCACACCGGTTCCTGCGCCACCTTGACATAATGGCGCAACACCGGCATTGACCATAATCCGCGTGAGTCACAGAAGCGCAGTGCTATTGCGTGAAGCCCCGGAGTCTGTTCCGACACATCAAAGCTATGTTCAAACACGCCGTCGGGTGACACGGGCAGCTCGGCGCGGCTTGCAAAATCGTGGTCGAGCCAATACTCACACCGCGCAATGGTGACATCATCGGCTGTCGCCGTCATCACACCCGACAGCGACATCGCGAGTGCTGTTATTATATGTCTCATATTTACCGGGTATTATTACGGGCGGTTTTGTGCCTCGACCTTTATGCTTACATTAATCTTGCCATCGGCTGCCGCGCGGTTGTCAATCTTGCTTGACACAATGCGGGGGATTGAAGAGATGGGATTCCACGGAGTAACACCCCCATTGATACCGACTTCCGTACCGTCAGTGCCAATGTAAGTTTTCGGGTATTTGAGTGTGAACTTCTTACCGGGAGCATAAGAGCCATCTTCGCCTTCTTCGGCAAATATACCCTTGGTCTCGATACCACACCAGTTACCGCTCCCCGTAGCATTTCCATCTATCCCATTTTTATTAACCATTATGTTATTATATCCCTCAGCATCGGCAGGGATATATCCATTCAAAAAAATATTATTGGTATAATACCCTTTCAAAGCGTAAGAAGTATTATTCAAGATGCAATGATCTATAATTATTGCTGATTTGAGATCTTCTGAGCTTGCACCTGCATATTGAATCCAGCAATTCCTTAAAATTGCATCATTTTGTACCTTATTAAATGTGAGACCACCCCCGAGAATAGCACATTGCGAAAAAACAACGCCCTTAGTACTAGCATAAAAAGAGCAAGATGCCGATGAACCACTGTTTAAAGAGCCAAATCTACATTTTGTGAGAGTCATATCTTCCAATTTGAGGTCAGGAACCTCGTTTGTATAATTTACGCTCATCCAAGTGACATAAGCACCCTCAATATGGATACCTTTGGGATAAGCCCAGTATTCTTTACCGGAATCATCATAATATTTATCTGAATTTATTGTTATTCTTGACAATTCTGTACATAAAGATTCTCCAGTTTCATCATTTTCCATTCCCGTGCCATAAATCTTGACGGCTTTTTCCTTCATGTCTATGCCATCAAATTTGCCTTCTGAGAGGATTATTGTCGCGCCATCTTTTGCCACATCATAAGCTTCTTTAGCGGCATTAGCCCCATAAAACACTTGAGTACCGTCAGTCTCCACGAGAGTAGCCATACGTCGATCGGTGATTTGCGCGCCTGCCGACAGCATCACAGCCGACAGCGCAAGAGTCAAAATCATCTTTTTCATTGCAGAAAAATAATTGTGTGTTAATGCTACAGTCTCCCGGAATCGCAGATAAATCAGTTGATTATAAAATGCAAAAGACGTGGGAAACTCATCTTTGCTTATCCTCAACTCAGGCCTTCGCATTGCCTCCCATGACGGATAAGCAACGTCGTCAGCCCACGCCCGTATATAACATGCCCTTTCGGGAATGAATACACAACGCAGACGATTTCGTTGCTTTTGTCGCGGTCATGGGGTCAAAGTTGCGAAGTTTGAGTTGACTTGACAAACGCTGAAAACGTCCTTTAAAATAAATAAAAATACCGCTCCGCCACTTTAGGCTGATGACGGTAAAGGCAAAGATAGTACTTTATTCAATAAAATCAAATCTTTTCCGAAAAATAGATAATCAAAAATGCGCAAGAAAGATTCCAAACCAATTTTACACGCATCACGAAATTTATTTGTATCTTTGAGAAATGGAGGATACACCAAAGTCTAACCTATAAAATAATTACCAAATGAACACCTTCCTACCTCCTGCCGGTGGTTATCGCAAGCTGAAAGCATTTCACCTATCTGAAATAATCCTTGACCTCACTATGATTTTTGCAGAAAAATTCGTGCGCCAAGGGAGTCGCACACGCGATCAAATCGAGCAAGCAGCACGTAGCGGTAAACAAAACATCGCCGAAGGCAGTGAAGCGTCAAGGACGTCAAAAGAGACCGAAATCAAATTAACAAACGTAGCAAAAGCTTCGCTTGAGGAACTTTTACTCGACTATGAGGATTACCTGAGACAACATAAATTATCCCAATGGAATAAATCGCATCCTCGCACTATAAAATTAAGAGAATACCTTAAAAGTCCTGAATTTGAAAAGGCTCCGACCAGATTTGCCACCGGATTGAATGCAGAGGAATATTGTAACCTCTGTATCACATTGATTAATCAGACGACATATCTGCTACGAAAGCTTATTGAACGGCAACAGCATCAGTTTCTTGAACAAGGCGGAATCAAAGAGCAAATGTATCGTGCCCGAATCAATTATCGTAACAATGGCTGTCAGACGTGTCAGACATGTCAGACTCGTCCGACTCGTCCGAAGGGACAGAATGACAGCGGGAGAAATTAATCGGGGGAATTGTGGGGGAATGTGAGAATAAATTGCTATTTTTGTAAGTTAATAGAAAAGTATAATCCAAATCATATAATCATGAAATTTAATGTCTCCAGCAAGACGCTTTACAGCTATGTATCGGCTGTCAGCAAAGTGATTAATTCCAAAAACGCCTTGACTGTACTCAACAACTTCCTGTTTGAGTTGAACGACAACACCCTGACCATCACGGCATCAGACCTTGAAAACACACTCGTGGCGAGTCTGGAGGTGATGAATGCAGAAGGCGAAGGAAAGTTCTGTGTCGATGCCCGGCGCATAGTCGACCTGCTTAAGGAGATGCCTGATCAGGGCATGGAATTTACCATTAACGACGACAATCTCTCTGTAGAAATCAAATATAATAACGGTAATTACGCGTTCATTGCGCTCAACGGCAACGAGTATCCCTCCAACGAGGACACAACCGATGCTGACGGTGTATTTAAATTCACCTATCCCGCCGACCAGATACTGAAAGGCATCGACAACACGCTTTTCGCCGTGGGCAATGACGACCTGCGCCCGCAGATGATGGGTATTCTCTGGGACATAAAGCCCGACTCTATCACTTTCGTGGCAACCGACACCCGCAAGCTTGTGCGCTACCGCAACTCTGTGGGCGAGCCGGGATTTGAAGGCTCGTTTATCCTCCCGGTCAAGCCCGCTACCGTAATCAAGAATGTATTTGCCAAGGAAAGCGAAATCAAGGTAACCGTATCGCCCAAGAGCGTGACCTTCGAAAGCGCCGCCTACAAATTCAACTGCCGCTTTATCAAGGGCTCGTTCCCCGATTACAACCGCGTAATCCCCACCAACAACCCGTATGTGATAACAGTTGACCGCCATTCATTCCTCAACGCCGTGCGTCGTGTAGGTGTATTCGTTGACCAGGGTCACGGACTGGTAAAATTCAAAATCGAGAGCGACAAGATGACCCTGCGCGCCACCGACAACAATTTCTGTACCTCAGCGCGCGAGGAAGTGCCCTGCGACTTCACCGGCAAAGAGATGGTAATCGGCTTCAGCGCGCCCTATCTTATCGAGATATCAGGCACCATCTCTACCGACGACCTTGTAATCAAGCTGTCAGACCCGAGCCGTCCGGGAGTGTTCCTGCCATCCGACGAAAAAGAGGGCGACGAGCTGCTGATGCTCCTCATGCCCATGACAGTCACCGACTTCTAAATTATTGCGATAATGGAACTTGCCCTAAGAAATCCGATAGTATTCTTCGATCTCGAGACTACCGGCACCAATGTGTTGCGTGACAGGATAGTAGAGATTTCCTACATAAAGGTTATGCCCTCCGGCGCGGAAATAGAGCGCACTTTGCGCATAAACCCCGAAATGCCCATCCCGCCGGAATCGACCGCCATACATCATATCACTGATGATGACGTGAAAGATTGCCCTACGTTCAAGCAGGTGGCAAAAGAGCTTGCCCAGGTGTTTCTCGGCTGCGACATCGCCGGGTTCAACTCCAACCGCTTCGATGTGCCGCTTCTCGTACAGGAGTTTTCCCACGCGGGAGTGAATATCGACCTTGCGCGTCATAAGTTTGTCGACGTACAGAATATATTTCACAAGATGGAACAGCGCACACTTGTAGCCGCCTACAAGTTCTACTGCGGGAAAGACCTTACCGAGGCACATTCGGCAAACGCCGACACCCGCGCCACTTACGAGGTGCTAAAGGCGCAGCTCGACCGCTATCCGTCGCTTAAAAACGACATAGCGTTTCTGTCGGAATTTTCATCGATGAACAAGAACGCCGACCTTATGGGACGAATCATCTTCAACGAGGCGGGCAAGGAAATATTCAATTTCGGCAAATACAAGGGCGAGGAAGTCGAGAAAGTGTTCCGTACCGACCCCGGATATTACAGCTGGATGATGCAAGGCGAATTTGCCGAAAACACCAAGCAGGTAATAACCCGCATAAGAATGCGTTTAAGATAATGTAGACCGCCATATCAGCGGACTGCTGCAATGACAATGAAAGGCAAACATATCATACTCGGAATATCGGGCGGTATAGCCGCCTACAAGTCAGCCACCCTGCTCCGGCTCTTCATCAAGGCGGGAGCCGAGGTGCAGGTGGTCATGACTCCTGCGGGAAAAGAGTTTATAACTCCCGTCACACTGTCGGCGTTGAGCGGCAAGCCGGTGGTGAGCGAATTTTTCACTGCCAACACCGGCGAATGGCACAGCCATGTCGACCTCGGGCTATGGGCCGATGCAATGGTGATAGCCCCCGCGACAGCCTCTACCATCTCCAAGATGGCAAACGGAGTCGCCGACAATATGCTTATCACCACCTATCTGTCGGCGAAAGCACCGGTCTTCGTGGCTCCCGCGATGGATCTCGACATGTTTGCCCATCCTACCACGACCCGCAACCTCGACTTGCTCCGTTCCTACGGCAACACCATCATCGAGCCGGCATCGGGCGAACTTGCCAGCCATCTCGTCGGAAAAGGAAGGATGGAGGAGCCGGAAAACATATTCAAGATAATCGAGGCATTTTTTGCCCGTAAGGAGGATTTGAGAGGGAAGCGTATGCTTGTCACTGCAGGACCCACGTATGAAAAAATCGACCCCGTGCGCTTTATCGGCAATTACAGCACAGGCAAGATGGGATACGCTATCGCCGAGGAAGCCGCAAGCCGAGGAGCCGAGGTAGTGCTTGTAAGCGGTCCGGTGGACCTTACGACCCGTCATCCGGCGATTGACCTTGTAAAGGTAGAGTCGGCGCGGGAAATGCTTGCGGCGTGTGAAGAACGGTTTGGCTCGGTCGATTACGCCGTGATGTGTGCAGCGGTAGCCGACTACGCAGCCGCCGACTGCGCCGCCACAAAAATCAAGCGCGAAGGCAACGAGCCGCCCGTGATACATCTTGTCAAGAACCCCGACATCGCCAAGACCCTCGGCATGAAAAAACGCCCCGGACAGAAGATGGTCGGATTCGCCTTGGAGACCGACCATGAGTTTGACAACGCCATGACAAAGCTCCGCTCTAAGAATCTTGACATGATTGTGCTCAATTCGCTCCGCGACAAGGGAGCGGGATTCGGCACCGATACCAATAAAATCACCATATTCACAGCCGATGGCGGCGAGACATCTTTCGCGCTCAAAAGCAAGCGCGAGGTAGCTGCCGACATTATCGACACACTTATAACCCTATGAGATTACACACCATAACAACCTTCATCTTTATTCTGCTCTCACTGGCATCGAGTCGATCCCTCTCAGCACAGGAACTCAACTGCCAGGTGACGGTCGACTTCTCGCAGGTACAGGGCACAAACACCTCGGTGTTCAAGACCCTTGAAAGCGCGATTGCCGACTATGTGAACACCCGCAAATGGACCAACACCCAGATTTCTCCCGCCGAGAAAATCGAGTGCAAGATGTTTTTCACCATAAAGACTTACGAGGAGCCGACGATGAGCGGCGACTTGCAGGTGCAGTCGTCACGTCCCGTCTACAATTCCTCCTACACCACCACCCTGCTCAATTTCAAAGACAACAAACTGGAATTTGATTATCAGGAAGGCGAGCCGCTGATATTTTCCGAAAACTCGATGGAAAGCAATCTCACTGCTATTATAAATTTCTACGTCTACCTTATACTCGGCATGGACTTCGACAGTTTTTCGCCACGCGGGGGCGATCCTTACTACCAGCTTGCCCGCAATGTTGTGCAGATGGCGCAGTCATCGGGCGAAAGCGGATGGAAAGCGTTTGAAGACAACCGTAACCGCAACGCCGTACTCAATACCTTCACCGAGCAGTCGACAGCCGGATTGCGTGACCTTCTCTATGAATATCATCGCACAGGACTTGACGAAATGTCTATGAGCCCTGACAAGGGGAGGGCAAAAATCACTTCGACACTCGATTACGTGAAAAGCGTCTACGAGACTCAGCCTATGGCGGTAGGTGTGTCGATGTTCAAGGATGCCAAGCTCGATGAACTTGTCAACCTCTACACCAAGGCGCCGGAAGAGGAGCGCAAACGTGTGTATGAACTGCTCTATTCCATATATCCCACCGAAACACAGCGTCTCGATATGATAAAGCGCGGTGTCAACAAATAAAAATATCGATCATGCTTAAGTCACTACATATATCCAATTACGCCCTTATCGACACGGTCGACATCAATTTCCACCACGGGTTCAACACCATTACCGGTGAGACCGGTGCCGGTAAATCAATCATGCTCGGCGCGCTGTCGCTAATACTCGGAGGCCGTGCCGACTTGAAAGCGGTGCGCGATTCCGGGAAGAAGTCGGTCATCGAGGTTTCGTTTGAAGTAAGCAAATATCCCAAGCTGAAGGAATACTGTCTTGACAACGATATCGAGTGGGACGACACGCTCTGCATATTGCGCCGCGAAATCGCGCCGGCAGGAAGGTCGCGCGCATTCATCAACGACTCGCCGGTGACTCTCGACTTGCTTTCCCACGTGGCGATGCAGCTTGTCGACATTCATTCCCAGCATCAAAACCAGTTGCTGACCTCCGATGAATTTCAGCTGCGCGTAATCGACAACCTCGCGGGCAACGGCGAGCTGCTGTCGGAATACTCACGCCGATATGCCGCATACCGTAACACACTAAAACGGCTGCACGACACAAAAAAACTTATCGAGCAAAACCGAAATGACGAGGATTTCACACGGTTTCAACTTGAACAACTTGACGAACTCGGACTTACCGACGGCGAGCAGGAGCAGCTCGAACATGACCGCGACATACTTTCCAACATCACCGATATCAAGAGTACTCTGAGCGGCGCACTCGACTCGCTGTCGGAGGGAACCCATAACGCCCTCGGACTCCTTGCCGAGACAAGCGACTACTGCGAGGAGCTGAGCCAGTATCTTGAAGACTCCGACAACATCAGCGAGCGCCTTGAGACAGTGCGCATCGAACTGCGCGACATTGCTGAGACCCTGTCGGCATACGACCAGGAATTTCAGGCTGATCCGGAAGAACTGGAAGCAATCGAGTCACGCCTCAACACCATATACTCACTTCAGCAGAAACACCGTGTGTCGACCGTCGGCGAACTCATAACCCTCCGTGAAGAGTTGCGTGACAAGCTCGACAAGCTCGAAAACAGCACCTTCACCATTGAGGAGCTTGAAAAAGAGGCGCGCCGCGCAAAGGCGGCGGCAAAACAGCTTGCACTTGAACTCTCGCAACGCCGCGGCGAAGAAGCCGCACGTCTTGAAGAGACATTACGCGAGACGGCGATGCCCCTCGGCATGAAAAATCTGCGCACTCAGGTAAAGGTCAGCCAGGGAGAGCTCACTCCTACAGGCATGGATAAGGTTGAGTTTCTCTTCGCCTTCAACAAAAATCAACCGCTGATGCCTGTCGGCGGCACAGCCTCGGGAGGCGAGATATCACGCCTCATGCTGTCAATCAAGGCTATCATAGCCACAAAAATGCAACTGCCGTCAATCATCTTTGACGAGGTTGACACCGGAGTGTCGGGCGATGTCGCCAACCGCATGGGTGCAATGATGCAGGACATCTCGCGCAACATACAGGTAATCACCATCACCCATCTCCCGCAGGTAGCCGCCAAAGGCAATGCCCATTTCAAAGTCTATAAGGAGGATGACGATGAGGCAACCCACACCCGCATACGCGAATTGAACGCCGATGACCGGGTGGATGAACTTGCAGTGATGCTGAGCGGTTCTAAAGTAGACGAGGCTGCGCGTGCCAACGCCCGTTCACTGTTAAACATCTGATAATTTTACATCATAACCATATATGGATTCAAGCGATTATATATTCGGCATACGTGCCGTCATGGAGGCTATCGAAGCCGGTAAAGATATTGACAAGGTACTTATAAAGAAAGATCTCAACGGCGAACTTGCCTCTGAACTGTTCGGGATGATACGTGCCAACCGCATACTATCGCAACGCGTACCCATCGAACGACTCAACAAGATAACACGCAAGAATCATCAGGGAGTGATTGCTGTGCTGTCGGCTGTCACCTATCACCGACTCGACCATCTTGTGCCGCAGCTGTATGAAGACGGGGTATTGCCTTTTATCGTGGTGCTCGACGGTATCACCGACGTTCGCAATTTCGGCGCGATAGCACGCACATGCGAGTGTGCGGGAGTCGACGCTATCGTCATTCCTGAACATGGCAGCGTGTCGGTAGGCGGTGACGCGGTCAAGACATCGGCGGGCGCGCTCCATCATCTGCCCGTGTGCCGCGAACGCAGCACTGCTGGAGCCGTGCGTTTCCTCAAAGACAACGGCTACCGTATAGTCGCAGCATCGGAGAAAGTCGACATAAACTATACTCAGGTCGACTACACTGTGCCCGTGGCAATAGTGATGGGAGCGGAAGACACAGGTATATCTCCGGAGGTACTGAAGCTTTGCGACACCTTCGTCTCTATCCCGCAGTTCGGTCATATAGGGTCGCTCAACGTATCGGTGGCTGCCGGAGTAATTATGTATGAGGTTGTGCGTCAGCGACTAAACGCCAACATGGAAGTTATCTGAAGATTTTTTGTTAAAAAATTTTGATAGTTGATTATTTATGTCTACATTTGCGGTGTACTACTTAACTAATACACCGGTATGCTTAAAATAAACCAACTATCATTTTCTTATCCGAAAGCGAAACGACCCGTCCTTGACGACTTCAGCCTGGAGATTGCAGAAGGAAATGTCTACGGGCTGCTCGGCAAGAACGGCACAGGCAAGTCCACCCTGCTCTATCTCATTGCCGGACTGCTCTTTCCTCAGCGGGGCAATGTGCTTTTCAACGGTACTGATACACCCGCAAGCGCTTGCCGTCAACGCTTAGTGACATGTTTCTTGTGCCTGAAGAGTTTGCACTCCCTTCGATGAGTTTCAGCTCATATATAAAATGTAACGCGCCCTTTTATCCGCGATTTTCACATGAGGATATGCGCCGACATCTCGACATCTTCGATATGTCGCCCGACATCAATCTCGGAGAACTGTCAATGGGGCAGAAGAAAAAGGCGTTCATGTGCTTCGCCCTCGCCTGCAACACTTCCCTGCTGTTGCTCGACGAGCCTACCAACGGTCTCGACATACCGGGCAAAAGCTCGTTCCGCAAATTCATAGCATCCAACATGACCGACGAGCGCACAATAATCATCTCGACACATCAGGTACTTGACATCGACCGCCTGCTCGACCACGTGGTGCTCATCGACAATAACGGTCTGCTGCTTGACCGGTGTGTCTACGACATCACAACACGCCTCAACTTCCTTACGACAAACGACAACGACCTGATAGCCGATGCCCTGTACGCGCAGCCGACAATCGGAGGTACACATATTATCACGCGCAATGAAAGCGGCGATGAATCGCAGATCAACCTTGAGACCTTGTTTGAGTTTGCGCTGACATCCCCTGAGATATTAACCGGAATTTTTGACACTAAAGAACCACGGAAATGAAACAGGACTTTTTCAATTTTTCAAGATTCCGCAATGTCGTCGCAAAAGACTTGCGCGACAACAGGAAGAAATATCTGTTGTCACTCGCCCTGCTTTTCGGTGTACTTATAGTATTCACATTGATAAACCGCATGAATTATGCCGATTATTCATTTGCCGACGAGCTGCCGCTGTTTTACGTCACCCTCTTTGGCGGCGGTGCCGTATGGGCATCGGTAAGTTTCAGCGATATGGACAGCCGTGCGGGACGCATTGCAGCACTCATGACTCCGGCATCGACCTTCGAGAAATTTGCGTGGCGATGGATTGTAGCCGTACCGCTGTTCATCGTGGCATATCTGATTGCGATATTTGTCGCCGACCGGCTACGTGTGGCGATAACCCCTAATGCCGTGACCGATATAGAAACGGAGCCGAATACAGGATTCATCATTGCCGGATATTTCTTCATCCAGTCGGTATTTTTCCTCGGCAGCATAGTATGGAGGAAGCTGTCGGCAATCAAGACCTTTGTGGCTGGGTCGATTATATGGGGCTTGCTGTTCGGACTCGCGTCTCTTATGATAGATCTGTTTTTACCCGACACGTATAGCTCTACATTCCGTATAAGTCAGTCACCTGTTGTCCTGACGGTGATATGGGCATTTACCTTTGCCGTTTATTACGGGGCATATCTGCGCCTGAAAGATATAGAAATTATCAACCGATGGTAACCACTGATGAACTTCAACAATAACAATAAAGCAATATACATGCAGATAGCCGACAAACTGTGTGACGAGGTAATGCTCGGCACCATAAACTGCGGTGAGCGAATACCTTCGGTACGCGAATACGCATCGCGTCTCGAGGTCAACGCCAACACCGTGATGAGAAGTTACGAATATCTTGAGCGCAGCGGCATCATCTACAACCGTCTCGGCATAGGCTTCTTCATCTCGGAAAATGCCCGCGAAACAATAACCGCGCTCCGCCGGGAGTCATTTTTCAACGACGAAATCGGCTATTTCCTGCGCCAGCTCATGACACTCGACATCTCACCCGATGAATTAAAAACAATATACTCCAACTACCTCAACCGACAATGAAAACCTCAACACGCTATATAATCGGCATAATCGCGGCTGCCGCAGTCGCCATGGCGGTGCTATGTGTCTACACAATATGTACCGCATTTGTCCCCGGCGATTACACTATCTCCGATGCAAATCCGGTAAGGATTGAATTGCAGCCGTTTAAACGCGTCGACATAAGGACGGTGAATCCGCAGTTAGCACATATACGACCATACAAATTCAAAGGTGTGGTAATCGAGGAAAGCGACTCGGTGACCGTGCCCGAACTGCGGACCTCGCTTGATTGGAGCCGGATAATCACCCCGGAAGTCAAGGATTCCACACTGACGCTGACATTTGATTTCCAGGTGCTCAGCGACACTCTGAACATACCGGAGGACACATATTTCTTCATAAAGTGCGCGACAGAGAAACCGGTCAAACTGCTTGTACCGCGCCGCACTGTCAAGGAAGCGTCAACAAACCAGTACAACATCTATTTCGACAAATTTGACGGCGGCACGATAACTGCCGATGTCTTCAGGGCGGATACATACGCCGGTGACTATGGCATCTATAAATATTACGACCGTTATCCCGGCTGGCTGATGGTCAACGAGGGGAGACTCGACACGATAATCTGCACAAGCCCCCTTGAAGGCTTACGCCTGTACAAGGCGACAGTAGGCGAAGCGCATGTGCCGATGAGCGACATACACTTTACCGTCGTTAGCAAGCAGCCCGGCGACTCGGTGAGGCGGCTGTTCGTATCGCCCGTCGACTCCATCTACAAGTCGGGAGAACTGGATCTTCAGAAAGCGCGTATCGGCACACTCTACATGCCACCCCGCGACAGTGTGAATTTCACGCTGAACCTCTCAATCAACCGCCCGATAGATATTAGGTCAGCTTCCGCCGGGGCGGAAACTGAGGATTAAGAGGTTAAATGGTTATGAGGTTATTGACAATTATAAATCATCACATTAAATAAAAAAGCTGCCGGCTCCTGATTCCACCCTTTCGCCGGCAGCAAAATCACAGTACCAAAAAAACTTTTCACTATGATTTTATCTTACAAAATTACGGAAAATCGTATTTTCCGGCAAATCAACATTTCCCTGCGCGGAGTGCTGACATTGCTTTCACTGATTGCGGTGATTCTGTCAGCATCAGCCGACGACGACTTTTATCTGAGGGGCAGAGTGAAGGAATCGCTTGGAAAGACCGACCTTACCGATGCCTTAATAATACTGTATGACGGTGCGGGCACGCCCGTCGATACCGTGCAGGCAAATGCCGGGTCACGCTACACCAACGGCGAGATTATCCCGGTCTCGTATTTCGTTTTGCCGGTTGGGCGTAAAGACTCGACCTACGTGTTTGACGTGAAATGTGACGGATACACGACACAGACCATCACCTATCGCGTCGAAAATGTCAAAAAGCGCGAACGCGTACGCACTGTCCCGACCATTTTCCTCACACGCGCACCCCGCCAGCTGAAGGAAGTGACAGTGACCGCCTCAAAAATCAAGTTTTACAACAAGGGCGATACCGTGGTGTTCAACGCCGACGCGTTTCAGCTTGCCGAGGGGTCGATGCTCGATGCGCTCATATCGCAGCTCCCGGGCGCGGAACTGAACGATGACGGACAGATAAAAATCGACGGTAAATTTGTGGAGTCGCTGCTGCTCAACGGCAAGGAGTTTCTCGACGGCAACAACCAGCTGATGCTTGAAAACATAGCCGCATACACGGTAAAAGACATCCAGGTATATGAGGGACAGACCCACAAGGAAAAATGGCTCGGCGACAAGGAGGGTGTCAAGCATCTCACTATGGATGTGCGACTGAAACGCGAATACATGATGGGCTGGATGATAAACGCCCAGGGAGGTTACGGCACACACGACCGGTATATGGGACGCCTGTTCGCCTCATGGTTTAACCCGACCACACGTGTCACGCTTCTCGGCAATGTCAACAACCTCAATGACAATCGCCAGCCGGGCAAGAGCGACACATGGACACCCGACATGATGCCGTCGGGCACAAGGGAATACCGCAGGGCATCGGTTGACTACAATTACGAGAACCCTGAGGAGACCAAGAGGCTGAACGGCTACGTGAACTTTGATCAGACTCTCTCCAATAATTTTACGACCACGCAACGCACCAACTTCCTCCAGGGAGGCGATACTTACGACCATTCGTTTGACCGGAGCCGCGAGCGCGTCACAAAGTTAGAGACAAGGCACAGGGGGGGCATCTACAATGACCGGATAATGCTTGACGGGTATATTTCGGGAAAATACCGTAAGGTTGACAATCACGGCGCCTCTGTTGCGGCGACATTCGACAGCGAGCAGCAGCAACTCACTGCCGCCGCGCTTGAGGCGATATACACCTCCGGCACCCCGGAGCAGCTCGACGCGATAATCAACCGCTCCATCACGCGCAACGACGGTTCGAGCCGCCAGATCGACCTGCGTATATGCCCCGATTTCGCATGGCGCATCCCCGGCACCGCCGACCGCCTGACGCTTGAGACCTATTTCCGTTACGACGACTCCAAGGAGGAGCTGTGGCGTGACTACACCATCAATTTCGGCAACAATCCCGTCCCGACCGACCGCCTGCGGCAATATTTCGACAATTCCCCCAACAGGCTCATCACCTCGGTCAACAATGCGACCTACCGCGCCGTGTTCGGGAAATGGCATCTCATGTTCAACTATGAATACCGCTTCTCCAACCGTGACAAGGACTCCTACATGTATGCCCTCGACCGCCTCGCCGACATGGGTGTCTACGGCTCGCTGCCGTCGGGCTATCTCGCGTCATTCGACCCGTCAAACAGCTACACGTCGCGCACCATCGAAAACACCCACTCGATGCTGTTGGGATTGGATCGCTACTTCGAGTTTGCCAATAAAAACAGTGTGGGCATTCTTCTTCGCCCCAACTTATCGCTGAAACATATCCACTTCGACTATTGGCGCAACAACCGCGCACAGCTTGTAAAACGCACCAATTTCCTGACACAGGTCGGACGCTACGACTTCTTCATTTACGGGTCGTTCGGAGTGAGCGGAGAAGGCAGGGACACCCATATAACCCACGACATTGAATACAATCTGTCGGTTGACCCGCGCACACCCGACCCGGTGGATATGGTCGAGGCAATCAACGATGCCGACCCGCTGAACATCACCGAGGGCAACCCCGACCTGAAACCGCAAAACGTCATCACCCAGACACTCCGCTGGAAATTTTCCCCTAAGGGAAATCACCATCCGCTATCCAATACGCTCCGCCTCGAATACGCCATGACCGACAATGCGCTCACGCGCGGTTACTCTTACGACACCTCCACCGGTGTGCGCCGCATAAAGACCTACAATGTCGACGGCAACAACTCGGCGAGTCTTGAAAACACGTTCCGCCTCCAGTTCGGTAGCCGGGAAGAGTTCACGCTATCATCCTATACCGAAGCCTCGATAAGCCGTTACGCCGACATGATCGGCACCGATGCCGCTCCGGCAAAATCAACGGTGAGAAACAATACCATCGGCGAGAAGCTCAGTCTTACCTGGCAGTTCGGCAAACAGAGTCTGACCCTGCGTGGCGTCGTCAACAACCGTCACACGACATCTGACCGCACCGATTTCACCTCAATTAACGCATGTCACTTCAGCTACGGCATCATCGGGCAGTTCAATCTCCCCGCAGGATTCGGCATCAGCACCGATTTCAACATCTACTCACGCCGTGGCTACGGCATGAAAGAGCTTGACACCACCGATGCGATATGGAATATGCGCGTCACCTACAAAAATCCGCATCTGAAAAGATGGGTGTTCATGCTCGACGGATTCGACATGCTTCACCAGCTCTCCAACGTGAATTATGCAGTCAACGCCGCGGGTCGCACCGTCAGCTACACCAACGCCCTGCCGCGCTACATCCTCTTCTCGGTGCAGTACCGCCTCAACATCCAGCCCAAGAAGCGCTGATTAATTGTCTTTCATGTAAATCAGCGAGTTCATCAGTTGTCAGATTGGAGATCGTTAGAGTCCTTAGTGACCTTAAAGACCCCGTCTGACAACTGACAACTCCCCTCTGACAACTGAAAACTGACAACTCAAATCTTCCCGTTGGCGAGTTCCCAGAGGTAGGTTTCGGTCGCGATGTCGGGAGTCAGACCGAGTTTGGCGCGCAGCCTCTGGCGGCTCTTCTTCACCGAGTCGGGGTTGATGGCGAGGAGGCGCGCTATATGCTTGGTGCCGAGTCCGAGGTAGATCAGCGACGCGAGCCTCACATAACTTGCCGTGAGGTCGGGATGTTTCTCATGCAGACGACGCTTGAATTCAGGATTCAACTCGGCGAATAGCAGCGATATCGTCTCCCAGTCAACCTCGTCAACCGAATTTGTCTTCATCTGCGCAAGCAGTCGCGACACCTCAGGCGGTACCGGACCTTTGATTGAGGTCAGACATTCCGCTATCTCATCCATCTGCCGCTTCTTGTCGGCAATCTTGATTTCTGCAACTGAAAGGCGCCTGTCATGCTGCTCCAGGCGCTTTTTCATTCGGTGACGGTCATGGTCGTTATGATGCCGCTTCAGCAATATAAACGCCACAATACCCGATGCCACCAATATAACCACGACAAGTACCCACATTACCGTCTGCTTATGGTCATCTGTCTCTGAAAGTTGTGCTTCAAGTGCTTCTATCTGTTCGCGTGTGTCACGCATCGTCAACTCTGCAGCATCCTTAATGTCCTCGAGACGCCTTATCTCTTCCTCGTATCGTCTATGCATCACCTTAGCCGAGTCGGTCATATCATCTGCTTCATAAAGCTTCGCGCTTGCAAGGAGCATTTTCTCATAGTGAAGCATTGGCTTTTCCATTTTGGATCGGACAATCCTCCCATAGTGACGCGCAGAGTCCATCTCTCCTGTCTTAATATAGTGCCTCGTCAGTAACGATGCTATATAAGGTTGACCCCATGGAGAAGCCCGTTTTTCAAGGGCGGCATGATATGCCTCATTAAGGTCATCTACTTCACCATGATACGTATATGACATCACCATTATTCCAATATTCAGATGAGGAGAATATTTACGCATATCATTTAGTCGCAAAGTGTCAATAATTGCCTTTGCATTTATACTGTCCCTCATTTTTTCATAGGTAAGGGCAATATTATATGACATCATAAATCTTTCTATGATATAACGTGACGGAAACCATTTAAGTGCTATTTTATGCAAGCTCATGCATCTTTCATAATTGCCAATCATATTATTATAGACCGCCAATCGGTTAGTAGACTCGGCAATATAATAACTGTCGCCTACCGACTTAAACACTTCGCGATTATGTTGTAACATGGCAAAATGTTTTGCTATGTTTTGCCCATTCATCACTGTTTCTTCCAAAATACGTGCACATTCATAAGGTCTATTAACCGAATCGGTAAACAACTTTGCCGAGTCGAGATACTCATTACTTAATGAGCGGTTTCCAGTAGCACGATGGAATATGGCTTTTGCATAATAGGCTCGTGCCTTTATCGCCGGATTATCGCTTTGGTTCGCGAATGAGTCAAGACGGTTTACAATTCCCGACGTTTCCGGCAAGTCATGATACAGGGACATGTGTTCGTCAAATTGTGCCACAAGTGAGTCCACCTCCGGGTCCACCGGTTCCCAAAAGAAACCGTTGTTTGTGTCGGCTCCTCTCCTGCCACAACCTGAAAAAATTAAGAAAGGTAGCAGGATTACCGATATTACCATGATAAGAGTTGATTCTGTTTTCATGTTGCAAATTTAACGCTTTTATCTCTTCCGGCACACACAAAACCGCCATGTACCCCGTATGTCCACCGTCACTTTTTATCAAGTGCCCCGCCAGTACCCCCCCCCATTTTCAGCAAGTTAGCTTGCATCAGTAACTTTGTGCAACACTATTTCACACATGTAATCAAAAACCAATCTATCATGTCAACTGACTATTATAAGATGTGTATCGCCCTTTTTTCGGTCATTGTCGCGGCAAGCATCCCGGCAAAAGCCGATGAGGCGGCAAGCATCAAGACCAACCTGCTCTACGACCTGGGGACGACCATCACCCTCGGGGCGGAAGCGGGGATAGACCGACACTTTTCCATTGATGTCATGGGCGCGTACAACCCGTGGACCTTCTCAAAGGGGGTAAAGTTCAAGCACTGGCTCCTGCAGCCCGAGCTGCGGTGGTGGCCCGGTGAGCGCATGAACGGGCATTTCCTCGGGGTGCACCTCATCGGCGGGGAGTACAACCTCAACCGCATACAGCTACCCTACGACATGTACCCCTCAACGCTCGACTACCGTTACGAGGGATGGGGTGTCGGCGGCGGAATCGCCTACGGATACCGCTGGAACTTCAACCGCCGCTGGGCGATGGAGGGCTCCGTGGGCGTGGGCGTCATCCACTCCTCCTACGACCGATACACCTGCGGCGACTGCGGCGAGCGCATAGGCTCCGGCACGAAGACCTACGTAGGACCGACAAAGCTCGCCCTCAGCCTCATATACCGCTTCGGCGCCAAAGAGCCGCGAAAGCCGCGTGTGGAGACGGTCGAGCGCATAGTCGAGCGTCTCAGGGTCGACACAGTGTATATAACGCGCGAAGTGCCGATGCGTGACACGCTCATCCGCAACCTCACCGACACAATACGCGAGCGACAGAAGGTGATACACGCCGACTACGCACTGCGGCTCGTCTACCCGCTCTCCAGCTCACGAATCGACCCGATGCTCGGCGACAACGCCGCCCGCATAGACTCCCTGATGGCGTTCATCGACCGGTATGCCGACGACCCAATGCTGCGCATCAGCTCCATCGACATCGTGGGCTACAGCTCGCTTGAGGGTGGCGCGGCGCGCAACCTGACGCTGTCGGAGGACCGAGCCCGTGCCGCCGCCGACCTGATAGAGTCGCTCCGTCCCGAGCTCGCCCACCTCATCTACTCGCAAGGCAAGGGCGAGGACTGGGACAGCGTCGACTTCCCCGGCAAGCGAGCCATCATGGCAGACCCCGACCTTGACAGCCGCGA
>QAMW01000010.1 GCA_003150235.1 Bacteroidales bacterium | reverse complement strand
GCTTGAGCCACGGGTATGCCTTCGGCATTACCCGCGGATAACAGGATGAATCCCTTTGCGGGGATTTTTGGCTCTTGCGACTTAAGTTAGTGACATTGAGTGGAAGCTCGCCCGGTACAGTGACATAAAAAAAGAGCGCATCGGAATGCCTGATGCGCTCTTTTTATGTGTCGCCATCTGTGTGGCGGGCGCCCTCTCAGGCGCCCCTACAGCTACGCGATGTGCGCCTGAGGCGGGGTTATTTCACGATGAGGAGGTAGTAGTTTTTCTTGCCTTTCTGGACAAGGATATACTTGTCGTTGAGGAGCATCGCTGTGGTGGCAGGAAGGTTTATGTCGGTCACCTTCTCCTTATTGATTGACAGTCCATTGCCCTGTGCGAGTTTGCGCAGCTCTCCCTTGCTGGGGAACACCTTTGCCTTTTCAGTGAGCAGGGCGGCAAGATTTACCGAGCCGTCAAGGTCGGCACGGTCAATCTCGAAACGGTCGACGCCTTCGAATATGTCGAGCAATGTCTGCTCGTCAATGTTGTGGAGCAACTCGCCTGCCTTGTTGCTGAACAGAATCTGCGATGCCTCCACAGCTGCGTTATAGTCATCCTCGGAGTGTACCATTACGGTCACTTCGCGAGCCAGACGCTTCTGGAGCGGGCGCAGACCCGGGTCGGCTTTCTGCTGTGCGATAAGCTCGTCGATTTCCTCTTTGGGAAGCGAGGTGAAAATCTTGATGTAACGCTCGGCATCCTCGTCGGACACATTGAGCCAGAACTGATAGAACTTGTAGGGCGACGTGTAGCGGGCGTCGAGCCATACATTGCCGCTCTCTGTCTTTCCGAATTTTGTGCCGTCAGCCTTGGTGATTAGGGGGCAGGTGAGTGCGTAAGCCTCGCCGCCGTTGGTGCGGCGTATAAGCTCGGTACCAGTGGTCATGTTGCCCCACTGGTCGGAACCGCCCATCTGGAGCTTGCATCCTTTGGTCTCGTAGAGGTGAAGGAAGTCGTAGCCCTGGAGAAGCTGGTAGGTGAACTCGGTGAACGACAGGCCGTCGCGCGCCTCGCCGTTAAGACGCTTTTTCACCGAATCCTTTGCCATCATATAGTTGACGGTGATATGCTTGCCTACCGTGCGGGCGAAATCGAGGAATGAAAACTCCTTCATCCAGTCGTAATTGTTGACCAGCTCGGCGCGGTTGGGTGCGTCAGATTCAAAATCAAGGAATTTGGAAAGCTGTTTTTTGATAGCCTCCTGGTTGTGACGGAGAGTTGCCTCATCGAGAAGATTGCGCTCCGCCGATTTTCCTGAGGGGTCGCCAATCATTCCTGTCGCACCGCCAACCAACGCGATAGGCTTGTGTCCGCAACGCTGGAAATGACGGAGTATCATCACGCCGCAGAGGTGACCGATATGAAGAGAATCGGCGGTGGGGTCTATTCCGAGGTAAGCTGTCACTTGCTCTTTTTCAAGGAGTTCGTCAGTCCCGGGAATCATGGTGTGGAGCATGCCGCGCCACTTTAATTCTTCAATAAAATTCATCGAATTATTCTGTTATGATTATTGTTTCCTATATAATTAAGGTGCAAATTTAAGCATTTATTGTGATATGGGGTGTCGCTCCTGATAAAAATGTGTAATTTTGCAACATGAATACTATTCAGTTACAGAGCGACACGTTGCGCTACATGGGTGTGACCTTGTCCAATCCTTACCATATTTCGATACATCTGGGTGTTACGGTGGTGATAGGTGCCAACGGAAGCGGAAAGAGCACTTTCGGCAGAATAATCGAGAAAGGGTGGAATATCATGACCAACTCCATAAAGACCGAAGGGGCGAAACCTGTGGTGAAGTTTATCGAGTTCAGCGACATCCATTCATTGAGCGGCTGTCATGTCGAATATTACCAGCAGCGTCACGAGGCAACGATGAACGACGAGGTGCCGACTGTCGCAGAAATCATGGGCGACAATATCGCCTCAGACAAGTGGCGTCAATTCTGCTCATGGCTCCATCTGGAGGGCGTGGAGCAGAAAAAGGTCAATTACCTGTCGAGCGGAGAGCTGCGCAAACTGCTTATAATCAATATGATGTTTCAGCAGCCCGACCTGTTGATAGTAGATAACCCTTATATAGGGCTTGATGCGGCGTCGCGGGCTCTGTTTGACGAGGCAATAGCGGAAATTGCAGGGCGCGGTACATCGGTCATGCTCCTTTTGTGTAATCCGGGTGAGATTCCTGGCTGTACAGATACCGTGATACCCATGAGGTCGCTTACAATCGGCGAGCCTATAGACTACCGGGGCAATGCAGCCGCGGCGCGAGGGGCGATGATGACCTTGATGGATTATGCCGTGAATCTTGAGCGTGTACCCAAGTCACCGCGCGAGAAGCTGGCGCACGACATAACGCTTGAACTGCGCGGGTGCAATGTAAGCTACGGCAGCCGCAAGATTATCGAAAATGAATCATGGCGTGTGAGAAGCGGCGAATGCTGGGCACTCGCAGGACCTAACGGCAGCGGTAAGTCAGTGTTACTGAGCCTTGTCTATGCCGACAACCCGCAGGCGTATTCCAATGACATCACGCTTTTTGACCGTAAGCGCGGGTCGGGGGAGAGTATCTGGGATATCAAGCGGCGTATAGGCTACGTGTCGCCCGAAATGCACCTGTATTTTCGATTCGAGGGCACGGTCAGGGATGTGGTCGCCCAGGGATTGCGAAGCACGACAGGCAACTACGGCGCCATATCGCGCGCCGCGGCAGAAGAAGCTATGGCGTGGCTGTCGCTTTTTCATCTTGAGCATCTTGCGGAAAGACGCTATGCCACCCTGTCGATCGGAGAGCAACGGCTCGTGCTGATAGCGCGCACGTTTATCAAGCATCCCGACCTTCTCATACTTGACGAGCCGCTTCACGGGCTTGATGCGGCTCGCAAGAGAAGCGTCAAGGCTGTTATCAACACGATTGTGAATCGTGACCGTCCGACACTTATCTATGTCACTCATTTTCTTCTGGAGGTGCCTGAGTGTGTGACGTATACGAAAACACTAAAAAAGTTAAAAAATTCATAAAAAGCTTGGGTTGACCAATGCGCCTGTTGCCGTTTTGTCACTTTTTTGTAACTTTGAAGGTCAAATAACAATAAACCGATTATGAAGTGCATTCATTTTGTCTTGGCACTGATGTTGATTTCTGCAATCTCCTGTAATGGAGGTGGAAACAAAGCCAAGACACAGGTCATGGAAGAACAGGGTGCGATTTTTCCTGTGAAATTCAGTGCCGACAGCGCTTATAACTATGTCAAGGCGCAGGTGGATTTCGGCCCGCGCATACCAGGTAGCGAAGGACATGCAGCATGCAAGGAATATATCATCGGACAGTTGCGCCGTTTTGGTGCGGATACCATAATTGAGCAGAACCTGACGGCTGTCAATTATATCGGTACGGAATTGCCGTTGACAAATATAATGGGACGTTATAATCCCGAATCAAATGACAGGATATTGCTTGTGGCACATTGGGACACGCGCCCCTGGGCTGATGCCGACCCTGATATAAACAAGCGCACTTTGCCGGTGCCGGGAGCCAATGACGGAGCAAGTGGTGTAGGGGTCCTTCTGGAACTCGCCCGCGCTTTTCAGGGGAAGTCGCCCGAGGTTGGTGTCGACCTGCTCTTTGTCGACGGGGAGGACTCCGGTAACAGCAGCGCGTGGGGAAGCAGTGAGGAGACATGGTGTCTCGGGACACAGTATTGGGTGAACCACATGCCGTATGCCGCTGAAAATATGCCGCGTTACGGCATATTGCTCGACATGGTAGGCGGCGAAAATGCGAAATTTTACCGTGAATATCTCTCACAGGGTTTCGCCGAGCGCATAAATGACAAGGTATGGGGCAACGCCTCGGCTGCCGGCTATGATAAATATTTTCTTAACGATGTGCGCGGAGGAATTACCGACGACCATATATTTATCAACCGTGCCGGTATTCCTTGTATCGACATAATCGAGTGTAGTCATCCCGCCACGGGGTCGTTCTCGCCCGTATGGCATACGGCTTCCGACGATATGACCCACATCGGCAAGGCTACGCTGGAGGCGGTCGGTCAGACGGTGGCTAACACTGTATATAACGAAAAAGCAAGTAAATGACATAAAATCATGACAATAAACCAACAACAAGACGAAATAATAGAGGAGTTCAGCGACATCGATGACTGGATGGACCGCTATGCTTATATAATTGACCTGGGGAATGCACTTCCCCCTATGCCGGAGGCTTATCATACGCCTCAAAACCTGATAGAAGGCTGTCAGAGCCGTGCATGGCTGCAAGCCGAACTTACCCCGGAGGGAAAAATCGAGTTTACAGCCGACAGCGACGCGATAATCGTGAAAGGTATAATAAGCCTTCTTGTGAAGGTGCTTTCAGGTCATACTCCCGACGAGATACTTGATTCTGACCTCTATTTCATAGATAAAATCGGTCTTGCCGAACATCTGTCGCCAACACGTAGCAACGGTCTTGCCGCTTTGGTGAAGCAGATGAAACTTTACGCCGTCGCATTCAAGGCAAAGCTTGACTCGGAAAAATAGTGAATAGAAAGTAGTATTAATCATAAACACCAATCATCTATGTTTAAAAATCAACCGGCAGGACTGTATGTGCTTTCGCTTGCCAATACCGGCGAGCGCTTCGGCTACTACACAATGCTCGCAATTTTCTTGCTGTTCCTGCAGGCTAAATTCGGATTTGATTCGACGGTGTCGGGTCAGATTTACGCAGGATTCCTCGCTCTTGTATATTTCATGCCCCTTATAGGCGGCTGGGTTGCCGACCGCTGGAGCTTCTCGAAGTGTGTCGTGACCGGTATCGCCGTGATGTTTGTAGGCTATATGATCATGGCTATCCCCACGGAGATACGCAGCACCTCGTCGCTTGTGATACTTTGTGCATCGCTGTTGCTTATTGCAATAGGTACCGGACTGTTCAAGGGTAATCTTCAGGTGATGGTAGGCGACCTTTACAACAACGCCCGTTTCAGCGGGCAGCGTGATGCCGCATTCTCCCTGTTCTATATGGCTATCAATATCGGCTCGATGTTTGCCCCTATGGCTGCCACAGCTATGTGCAATGTCGCCATGAAGGCTCAGGGTCTTACCTATGTCAGCACTCTCCCGGCACTTTGCAACCAGTATCTTGACGGTGCTGAAAACGGTGCCGACCTTATTGCCACCGCCACAGAGGCAGGAATGACACCCGGTGCCGACCTTGCTGCATGGGCTTCGCAATATATCACAACGCTTACAACAGGTTACAGTTACGGATTTGCGATAGCCTGCGCATCGTTGATTGTCAGCTTCCTGATTTATTTCCTCGGCAGAAAGACTTACGCCCACATACTCACCGACAAGAAGAATCCTTCGGCAAAGGCTGCCGAATCAACCGGTCCGGAACTCACTCCGTCGCAGACCAAGCAGCGCGTGGTAGCTCTATTGCTCGTGTTTGCAGTGGTGATATTCTTCTGGATGGTGTTCCATCAGAATGGCGCGACCCTTACTGAGTTTGCAAAGACCTGTACTGCTCCCGAGGCTTCCGGGTGGACACGCATCGGCTTTAACGTATGGGCACTTCTCAGCATCGCCGTGGGTGTGTATGCATTGTTCAACCTCTTCCAGAGCAAGAGCAACCTGAGCCGGATTATATCGGTTGCGATACTTGCTCTTGTCGCCTGGGCACTCTATTATTTCTATAATACCACTCCCGAACCGTTGACCGGTATACAGCCGCAGCAATATCAGCAGTTCAACCCCTTCTATGTGGTTGCGCTTACCCCGGTCAGCCTCGCGCTCTTCGGATGGCTTGCAAAGAAGAAAAAAGAGCCGTCGGCACCGCGCAAAATCGGTTACGGTATGCTCATGGCTGCTGTCGCATACGGCGTGATGTGTATCGGCTCGCTTTCTATCGTGGGCACTTCTGCCGCTGTGTCGCCCAACTGGCTTATCGGCACTTATCTGTTGCTCACCTTCGCCGAGCTGTTGCTCTCGCCTATGGGTATATCATTTGTCAGCAAGGTGGCACCTCCGAAATTGAAAGGCTCGATGATGGGTGGATGGTTTGCTGCCACGGCAGTAGGTAACTACCTTGTGTCAATCCCTATGTTCCTTTGGGGCAAGGTCTCTACCGCGATGCTTTGGGGAATACTCATCGTGATATGTCTTGTCTCTGCCGCCTTCATTTTCTCGATAATGAAGAAACTTGAGTCGGCTACCGCCGATGCTCCGGCTCTCGACCCGGTTGACGGCGTGGAAGATGACGCTATCTGATGACAGCGCATAGCGTTGTCGCGATGCGGGCGAGCTTCCACCCGCCCCTACATCGGCTGGCGTATTGTCTCTAATTGAGAACCAATCCGTAGCTGTAGGGGCGAGTGGAAGCTCGCCCGATACATAGCGGGGAATATTACGTAAGAGCTTTATTATCAGGTAGGGATGCACCATGGTGCATCCGAAAACAGGGTTAATGAACCATAAAACCGGCGGATGCTCCGTGGAGCATCCCTACAGCTCGCTTGCAATCAAGCTGTTGAAGCCGTTGAATAGTCGTTATATTTGTCGCGTTAATGTGCAAAATGTGTTAAAAATAAAGTCATAAACCTCATTTCCAAAATTAAAGTATGTCACTATCTACAATCTTTGCCGCCATGGCATTGTCGGCAACTGCCGTCGCAACCGATACCGTGAATCTGCCTACGGCTACGGTGACCGCACCCGCCAAGACGAAAGTGGAATTACTGCCACTTGATGTCACAATGATAAACAGTGAGACAATCGAGCGTTCTGCCGAGACCTCGTTGTTGCCCATCATGGTCAGCAATGTACCGGGGCTTTTTGTCACGGAGCGCGGATTTATGGGCTATGGTGTATCGGGTGGAAGCGCCGGTGCGGTGAATATACGTGGTGTCGGACAAGGGAATAAGGTGTTGTTTCTGATTGACGGGCAACCGCAGTGGGCGGGAGTGTTTGGTCATTCATTGCCCGATACATACGTGACAAACGGAGTCGAGCGTGTTGAGGTTGTGAAAGGTCCGTCGTCGCTGTTGTACGGCTCCAACGCCATGGGCGGTTCGGTCAACATCATTACGCGCCGTCAGACTCGCGACGGTGTTTTCGGTTCGGCACGTGCCATGTTCGGCTCTTTCTCGACACAGAAATTCGCAGTGTCAACAGGAGTGAAAAAAGGAAAGTTCAGTGCGACTGTCGCCGGTCAGGTCGACCGTAGCAACGGCAACCGTGAGGGAAGCGAGTTCTGGCTCGCCAACGAGTTCATGCAGGTACAGTATGATGCCTCCGACAACTGGCAGACCGGAGTGAACGTGGATATGTCGCAGACACATGCCAATAATCCGGGTACTACCCAAAGTCCGTTGCTTAGCATGTGGACCCGTTTGCAGCGCGGTACGGCGTCAATATACGCCAAAAACCGTTATGACCGTTTCAACGGGGGTCTACAGGCTTATATCAACTGGGGCCGAAACAAGGTTGACGACGGCTATGCACCCGGTGCCACTCCGCGTGATTATCTGTTTAATTCGACCGACTATAACATGGGTTTCACGCTTTATCAGACCGTGAACCCGTGGCGCGACGCCGATATCTCTGCGGGAATCGATTTCGTGCATTGGGGAGGTCATAACTGGAACACCGACAAGATTGACCCGTCGAAACGCAGCGCGGAGTTCAAGGCTCATGAAAACGAGATAGCCGGTTATGTGATGGTGCAACAGGGGCTCTGGCATGACCTGCTTTCAATCAATGCGGGAGTAAGGCTTCAGCACAGTTCGCAGTATGGCAACGAATGGGTACCACAGGCAGGACTTGTTGCCTCGCCGTTCAAGGGCTCGACGATGAAATTTTCGTTTGGCAAGGGATTCCGTGCCCCCAACTTGCGCGAGCTGTATCTCTATGCGCCCGCTAATCCCGACCTTAAGCCGGAGTATATGTACAATTATGAGGTAGAACTTCGCCAGCGATTCCTTGAAGGGCGTCTTAACGTGGGGATAGCACTGTTCTTTATCGACGGGAAAGATATGATACAGACCAGGATGATTGACGGTCGACCAAAGAATATGAATACAGGGAAGTTTATCAACAAGGGTTTTGAAGTCGACGCAACATACATAATCAACAAAGAGTGGAGCGTGAGCGCAAACTACAGTTATCTTCATACAGACACCCCGCTGCTCGCGGCTCCTAAAAACAAACTTAACGCAAAAGTAGACTATGCGCCGGGCGACTTCCGCTTTACGCTGGAAAACAGTACGATCTGGAGCCTGTACACCAATCTCGACCCGGTCGTGAAGAGCGACTACACGCTGCTTGACCTCCGCGCGGCTTATACGCTCCATACCCGTGTGCCTGTAACATTTATGGTGAAAGCCGACAATATCCTTGACCGTCATTACGAGATTGTCTACGGTTGTCCGATGCCCGGTATCACCCTTATGGGAGGCGTGGAGTTTAAGTTTTGACATTCCGTTGATTTTCCATATCTTTGTAATTGAAAGGAAAATCAATGGAAAACTATATCGTATCAGCGCGAAAATACCGCCCCTCGACATTCAGCAGTGTCGTGGGGCAGAAAGCGCTTACAGCCACGCTGCGCAACTCGATAAGCAAGGAGCGGCTTGCCCATGCTTATCTGTTTTGCGGGTCACGCGGTGTCGGAAAGACATCATGTGCGCGTATTTTTGCCAAGACCATCAACTGCGAGCACCGTACCCCCGAGGGAGAGGCTTGCAACGAGTGTCAGTCATGTCTTGAATTTAACAAGGGAAACTCTCTGAACATCATAGAGCTTGACGCCGCCTCCAACAACGGTGTCGATGATATCCGCGAGCTTGTCGACCAGGTGCAGATACCACCTGTCAACGCAAAGTACAGGGTGTTTATCGTCGATGAGGTCCACATGCTCACCACGGCTGCCTTCAACGCGTTTCTGAAAACGCTTGAGGAGCCGCCGTCGTATGTGGTGTTTATACTCGCTACCACCGAGAAGCATAAGATTATACCCACGATACTGTCGCGCTGCCAGGTGTATGACTTCAACCGTATCACGATTCAGGATATGGTAGAGCATCTGCAGTATGTGGCGTCGCAGGAAGGTGTCACCACGGAAGCGTCGGCACTAAACGTGATAGCCCGCAAGGCTGACGGTGCAATGCGTGACGCCCTGTCGATATTTGACCAGGTTGCGGCATCGACCATGGGTAATGTCACCTATCACGCTACAATCGAGAATCTCAACATACTTGATTACGGATATTACGACCGGTTGACCGACGCTTTCCTGAAAGGCGATGTGCCGGCTGCACTCCTTATATATAAGGAAATCCTCGACAAGGGTTTTGACTCGCAGTTTTTCATCAACGGTCTTGCATCGCATTTCCGCGACCTGATGGTAGCTCGCGACGGCTCAACCATCTCTCTCCTTGAGGCGAGCGACGAGGCACGCAAGGAGATGGCGCAGGTTGCGGCACGCTGTACTCCGGAGTTCCTTTACAAGGCGATGGATCTTTGTAACGATGCCGACCTGAATTACCGTATTGCGACCAATAAGCAGTTGCTTGTAGAGCTTACGCTCATAAAGCTGTGCCAAGCGGTCGGCCCCTCGCCCGATAGCGGCGCAGGAGAGGGGCGGTTACGCCCGATAACCCAACCGGGCACAACGCCGCAACAGCAGGCGACACCCGCTGTCGCCCAACAGCAGCCACAGGCTGTCCCCCCCGCCGGGCAACCGCCGGTTACAGCTGCGCGACCGGCAGCCACGAGCGAACCGGCAGCAAGATATGAACCACGTAATGTGCCGCCGCCTCCCGCCGCGGCACCGAGGCGCACCACATTGCGCGCCCCCGGGCTGTCGCTGAAGCAGCAGGTGACGGTTAATGACGTTGCGGAAAAAAAAGTGTCGTCGCCCCAGGTGAAACGCAATACGCCGTTTACCGACGAACAGTTTGCCGCCGCCTGGAAGGCGATTATTGGCACTCATCCGAAAGAGCATCTGCTGGTAAATGCCATGAGAATGGCATCGCCCGTACGTACATCAGGCAACGCATTTTCCGCCACTGTAGAAAGTGAGGCGATACGTGACAGTATCCGCCAGTCGTATGGAGTTCTGATAGGGGAGTTGCGTGACCGTCTCGCCAACGATGACGTGACACTCGACATCACTTTGAATAAAGGTCAAGCTACAAGTGCGTCGCTCACCGACAGTGAAGTGTATAACTATATGCGGCAAAAACACTCCTATCTCAACACTATAATCGATGACTTTCATCTAACAATGACGTAAACAGTGACTTTTTTGCATCGAGAGTTGTTATAGAAAAGAACGGAAAGTCGGAAAAAGTGGATAAAATGTTAAATCGTACATTAATATATGCAACTTTTTCCTAATTTTGCCGAGAATTTTTGACTTAATATCGTAATCATGCTGAAAAATCTTGTCATAGTAGAGTCGCCGGCAAAGGCAAAGACAATAGAAAAGTTTCTTGGAAAGGACTATAAGGTTATGTCGAGCTATGGTCACATACGCGACCTTAATAAGAAAAAATTCAGTATTGACGTGGCAAACGGTTTCGCGCCCGTATATGAGATTCCCGATGATAAGAAGGCACTCGTGAGCGAGTTGAAAAGCGCCGTCAAGAAAGCAGATACGGTATGGCTCGCATCCGATGAGGACCGTGAGGGAGAGGCAATCGCCTGGCATCTTTGCGAGGTGCTCGGACTTGACCCGGAAAACACGAAGCGTATCGTGTTTCACGAGATTACGAAAAACGCTATTGAAAACGCCATTCAGCATCCGCGTTCAATCGACCTTAACCGTGTTGATGCCCAACAGGCGCGCCGTGTGCTTGACCGCATAGTGGGATTTGAACTTTCACCGGTGTTGTGGAAAAAAATCAAGCCGGCATTGTCGGCGGGCAGGGTGCAGTCGGTTGCGGTGAGATTAATAGTTGAGCGTGAGGAAGAAATCAAAAATTTCAAGTCGGAGAGTTTTTACCGTGTCAACGGACTGTTTCACACCGCCGGAAACGCTGTGCTTCGCGCCGAGCTTGGCAAGCGATTGCATGACATTGAGGAAGCACGACAGTTCCTTTCCGACTGCAACGGCGCTACATTCAAGGTCGGTGCTGTCACGGTAAAACCCGTGAGCAAGTCGCCCGCCCCTCCGTTCACGACATCGACTCTTCAGCAGGAAGCTGCGCGAAAACTCGGTTTCACCGTGTCGCAGACCATGATGGTGGCGCAGCGGCTTTATGAAGCGGGACACATCACTTACATGCGTACCGATTCATTGAATCTTTCAGCACTTGCAATCGATGCGATAGCCAAGGAGATTAACGGTAAGCTTGGCGAGAATTATCTGAAGACACGCCATTATCATACAAAGTCAAAAGGCGCGCAGGAAGCGCATGAAGCTATACGTCCCACCGATATATCCATGCACAGTATCGACGGGTCGGCACAGGAAAAGAAACTTTATGGATTGATATGGAAGCGTACCATAGCGTCCCAGATGGCTGACGCCGAGATAGAGAAGACTACGGTTGAGATTGAGCCGTCGACACGTCAGGAACATTTCACCGCCACCGGCGAAGTGATAAAATTTGACGGCTTCCTTAAGGTATATATAGAAAGTAAGGATGACGAGGAACTTGAGGAAGACTCCTCGCGTCTTCCCGCTATAAAAGAAGGTGCAGTCGTCTCGGCAGAGGAAATCACCGCTACCGAGCGTTTTACCCAGCAGCCTCCGCGCTATACCGAGGCGTCGCTTGTGAAGAAAATGGAAGAGCTCGGTATCGGTCGACCGTCGACTTACGCTCCTACGATTTCTACTATACAGACGCGTGAATACGTAGAAAAAGGTGAGAAGCCCGGTTCTGAACGTGAATATAATGTGCTTTCGCTTAGGGATGGCGCTATAAAAGATGAGCTTCATTCCGAAATTGTCGGCTCTGACAAAGGAAAGCTCATACCTACCGATATAGGTGTAGTGGTAAATGATTTCCTTACCCGGTATTTCCCTTCGATTCTTGATTACGATTTCACGGCAAAGATGGAGGAGAAGTTTGATGACATCGCCGAGGGTAATCTTCCTTGGAATGAGGAGATTGCCACATTCTACAATATATTCCATCCCGATGTCGACCAGGCACTCAACATGCGTCTTGAGCATAAGGTAGGGGAGAGGATACTCGGTGTCGACCCGTCAGGTCGCCAGGTGAGTGTGAAGATAGGGCGGTTTGGTCCGCTCGTGCAGATCGGTGACGGCGAGGACGAGGAAAAGCCTCAGTTTGCATCGCTTCTGAAAGGTCAGTCGGTGAGCACCATAACTCTTGAAGAGGCTCTTAAGCTGTTTGAGTTCCCCCGCAATCTCGGTACATTTGAAGATGCGGAGGTGACAGTGGCTATCGGTCGCTTCGGTCCCTATATTAAGCATAAAGGAAAATTCGTGTCGATACCTAAAGATATGGCTCCGGCAGCAATCACTCTCCCAGAGGCTGAGACGCTGATTCTCAACAAAAGGGAATCGGAAAGCAAGAATCTGCTGAAGACCTTTGACGAGGAACCCGACATGCAGATACTTAACGGGCCTTACGGTCCCTACATATCTTACAACAAGACCAACTATAAGATACCGCGCACGGTAGAGTCGCCTGCCGACCTCACTATCGACCAGTGTCGCGAAATCATCAAAGAGCAGGATGCGAAGCCAAAGAAGCCGTCGCGTCGTGTCTCAAGAAAGAAATAATTTGATTTAGAGCCATGCCACGTAATAATCAGCCACAACAGGGTAAAGGGCGCCCTGCTGCATTCCGCCCCGATGTGATAGAGACATATCCCGTAAAAGCCGACGGTAAACTGATGGAGTTTCTTATCGCTTCGATGCCCGACCGTAAACGTACTACTGTCAAGGAATTTCTGAAACATAACCAGGTGGCTGTCAACGATATGCCTGTGCGTCAGTTTGATTCTCCCCTTGTTGCCGGTGATACGGTCAAGGTGAATCTTACAAGAGAGTTCAAGGTGTTTTCCAACCGTCGCGTGAAGCTGGTGTACGAAGACAAGGATATCCTCGTGATAGAAAAGGGCTACGGATTGCTATCTATGGGTACTGACACAGTGAAAGACGGTACCGCCTATTCGATAATGAGAGAATATGTTAAGTGGGAAAACCCTCATAACAAACTTTTTATCGTGCATCGTCTTGACCGGGACACCTCCGGACTGATGATGCTCGCCCGCACTGTTCAGGCAAAAGAGGCGATGCAGCATAATTGGAACAATATGGTGCTGAGCCGCAAATATATAGCTGTGGTGGAAGGTGAGGTCGAAAAAGATGAGGGAGTAATCAAGAGTTATCTTGCCGAAAATTCCCGCTTCGAGGTCTACTCGACCGATAATCCCGAAGAGGGGCAGCTTGCCGTGACACGATATCGCGTAATCAAGCGCGGGCTTGGTCACACCATGCTCGAAGTGGAGCTTGACACCGGCAGGAAAAATCAGATACGTGTCCACATGAAGGATATGGGTCATCCGATTGCAGGCGACCGCAAGTATGGCGCGGGTCCGTCGATAATCCACCGTCTTGCCCTTCATGCGCAGACACTCCGCTTCGCCCATCCCGTCACCAAGCGCGACATGAACTTCACCACCCCCATCCCCGGCACCTTCTGGAAACTCGTCGGCGGCAAATAACCGCAATCCCGGTCATTAGATAAATCATTTGGAAAGAGGTGAGTGATTTGAGGAATAAGTGTTATATTTGTGGCTGAGTTAGCTATCTTAGCTATTATAGCTACTTTATAACACTAAACTTTTTATCATGTCAACCTCTGATTTTGCGCGTTCCAAGACCAGCTATCGCAAATATTAATCGGTTGCTGCATTATTTTTCAACCATTCGCTACGGATTTTGTCAGGAAGGTGAGTCACCTTGAAATCCGAGAATGCCACCTTGAAGCCGTTGCCGTCGGGACAAGCGGCGAACATGCCGATTTTAACCGGATGGTTTGCCTCGACCCATGCGTTGCGCATCATGTGGTATTCCTTGTCATCGAAAGAATAGAAAATCTCCACGGCATCAAGTCGGCGCACAGCTTTAATCCAGATATACTCCACAGGGCAGTCGAGGGCAATGACGCTCCAATCGGAAGTCTTGTGTGTGACTACAGTGCTCAGATTATATTTGCCATCCACAAACTCTATGCCGGTCTTGATATAGTTCTCGTGGTCGAGACGTATCATCATTCCTGCCTGGTCGAATCTCACCTTGTAGTCGCCGGATATTTTAACCTTAGCCTCGAACTCTCCGCCATATTCGGCGTAATAGAATGGAGCATCATCGACAGTGAACCCGTAATGGGATATGCGCCAATAGTCACTGTTGGGAGTGACATCCATTGTCAGTGTGTCACCGCTGATATGCCAGCCGTCAGGCTCATTGAACCAATTCATCTTTTCGAGGGTCTGAGCATACATGGATAGCCCGGACAAAATTGTAAATACTACGAGAGAAAATTTCTTTCCCATTTTATCCTTTTTTGTCATGTTTGTATATAACCATTTGTTTGATTAACTTTGCAAAGTTAACAAGCTAACCACTAACCGGCAATGGTCAGAAATAACCATTTTGCAGAAAGCAGGAAAACGCTCGACAATTTGCTCCGTTCCGAGAACGGGGCGGACAGTTGTGTCCCTTTGTGGGATATTATGGTCAATATGCGTTTCTGGGCGCGTGTCGAGAATGTCCTGATAGTGGTCAGCGATATGGTCGAAGGCAAAAGTCATATCATTGCCGGTGGATTCGCCCGCAATCTTGACATTGGCGACTATCAGCAGGAAAACTCGATCTGGGAAAGCAAGATACTTTCTCTGATGTCGCAGGAAGAACAGGAGGAAAAGTATATCGCCGAACTGCGTTTCTTTCATTATCTGAGGCATCTTCCTAAAAGTAAAAGGGCTGATTATTATCTTATGTCAAAACTGCGGTTCCGTTTCGCAGACGGTGGCATACACGATGTACTGCATCGGATGTACTATATTTTTGACGATAATGTTGAAGACCTGAGATACGCAATCTGCATTTATGGTCCGTTGCCTTTTGATTTCAAGGGGAAGAGTTTTGCAGTTAATTCGGTAAGAGGGATAAAAGAGGAACTGACTGCGTCAGGAAACGATTCAATTCTCAGTCGCAGGGAGCGCCAGATTCTTGCGATGATAGACACAGGGATGAAAAGCGCGGAAATCGCCGGTCAGTTAAACATCAGCATCCACACAGTCAGTCGCCACCGACAGGAAATAATAGGCAAGCTCCAAGTGAAGAATACCCACGAAGCTTGCCGGTTAGCCAAGTCAATGGATCTGTTTTAGACCATTGTTTCTTGTCCTTGTCAGTTCGATTGCCTCTTTACCGGTGACGCTGTCGATGCCTACACGGATTATGCACACCGTGTTGATGAATCGAGTGATTTCAACCTCAGGGTCAACGCCGGGGCTATACTTGTTGCTCAACAGTCGCAGTGCAGCGATTTTTTTATCTGTCGATTCCACAAAATGAGCCTTCCCGAATACAATGACGCTGCGGAAATAGGAAGTGAACTCTTCGGGTATCACATCGTCTTTGTCAACTATACACAGCGAACATCGGGGATTTCGCCTTAGCGCATCTATCTTGTGCCCCTGCGCTGCTGAATGCAGGTAAATTACTTTACCGTCATAAACATAGTTGACCGGAACAGCATAGGGATAATCATCATCGCCCGAAACGGCAATTACACAATATTTACCTTGTTGCAATATCCTTTCCACCTCACTATGTGGAAGATATTGCTTGAATCTTCTCATTGTCCGTGCCATCATCCCAACACTTTAAGTCCGATGATTGAAAGGATGAGGGTAGTGATGAAGAAGATGCGCCAGAAAGTCGCCGGCTCGTGGAAGAACACGATGCCGACGATGACTGCTCCCACCGCGCCGATACCGGTCCAAACGGGATAGACTGTGCCGATCGGCAACCGTTCGGCGGCTTTTGCCATAAGATACATACTCAATGACAGGGCGGCGAGGAATCCGATCCACCACCAGGCAAGTTCATGACCCGTCGTGGTCTTGGTCTTGCCAAGACAAAATGTAAAGCCGACTTCCATGAGCCCGGCTAAGATAAGAATAATCCAGTTCATGACTGACTGTATTTTAGTTATCCTGTTCGAGGGCTGCAAGTAATCGGCTCGTCAATTAAACGGCGAGATTCTCGGCGTCTCCTTCCAAAGGTTTCTGCAAAATTACGTAAAATTACTTAGCGGTCAAAGATTAATATCAAGTTTACTTATAGGTCAGAACAAAATATAATCATTATGTCCGACAGTCGGTAGAAACATATTTATAAAATCAGCGGTTTTGAAAACATAACTTTCATTGTTGACACATGGATGGACTACAATGAATTGTTTTTTCAGCACATCGCGGTCGATATAAAGCTTGATTTTGTGTTCACGGTCAAAAATAAGACCCAACGGGCTTACTGCCCCCGGCGAAGAATGTAGATATGACATAAGTTCGGCGGTCGATGCAAACGATAGTCTGGAGCTGTCGACCCGTCCGGCAAAATCGGATAGAGATATTCTCCTGTCTCCCGTAGTCAACAACATATATGGCTGTTTTTGACGGTTGACAAGAAAAAGGGTCTTACACGGTTCAATGCCAAGCGCGTCAGCTATTTCCTGCCCGTCTTCTACGGTGAAGATGGGTTTATGTTGATAACGCATATATCCGATATTCTTTTCAGATAGAAAATCGGCAATCTCCTGAGTTGTGTTCATTATTCGGATTATCTGTATTGCTTGTTGATGAAATCCCTGTCGTTGAAATAGTCTATCCGCATGGCATGACGTACTCTGTCAAGAGTTGCAGCCGCAACCTCGCGTGCTTCCTCACTGCCTTTCTTCAGCATATCGAAGACAGCGGGAATATCCTTTTCAAACTCTTTGCGGCGGTCGCGTATAGGAGCCAGTTCCTCCTGCAATATCGCATCAAGGAGTTTCTTCACTTTCACATCACCGAGTCCGCCTCGCTGATAATGGGCTTTAAGTTCATCAAGACAGGAATAATCGGGCAGATACGATGCGAAATGTTCAGCACGGCAGAAAGCATCCAGATAGGTGAAGACAGTATTGCCCTCTATTTTTCCGGGATCTGACACGTGCAGATGGTCGGGGTCTGTGTACATTGTCTTTACCCGCTTGCTTATATCGCTCTCGGAATCCGAAAGATAGATACAGTTGCCCAGCGACTTGCTCATCTTCGCCTTGCCATCGGTACCGGGCAGACGGAGACAGGCGGCATTGTCGGGAAGGAGTATCTCCGGCTCAACGAGTGTATCGCCATAAGTGTTGTTGAACCGTCGCACTATCTCACGCGCCTGTTCAATCATAGGCTCCTGATCTTCTCCTGCGGGTACGGTAGTGGCATTGAAAGCGGTTATATCCGCTGCCTGACTTATGGGGTATGTGAAGAAGCCGACAGGAATGTTGGCCTCGAAGTTACGCATCTTGATTTCGGTCTTTACCGTCGGGTTGCGCTGGAGACGTGATACCGTCACAAGATTCATGTAATAGAACGACAGTTCACAAAGTTCTGGAATCTGTGACTGGATGAAGATTGTGCTTTTTGCCGGGTCAAGTCCGCACGAGAGATAGTCAAGGGCCACCTCGATGATGTTCTGGCGTACTTTCTCAGGATTGTCGGCATTGTCTGTCAGTGCCTGTGCATCGGCAATCATGATATACACCTTGTCAAACTCCCCTGAATTCTGAAGCTCGACACGGCGTTTCAGAGAACCGACATAGTGTCCGAGGTGAAGACGACCGGTTGGGCGGTCGCCGGTAAGTATGATTTTATCCATTATGGGAAATATTTAGTTATTCATTTTATTACGGTATTCCTGCGGCGACATACCTTCCATCCGTTTGAAGAAACGGCACATATAGGAAGGGTCCTTGAAATGGAGCTGTGAGGCTATTGTCTTGTCCGTAAGGTCCGTATTCATAAGATAGTTCTTTATCGCTGCCAATACCTGTCTGTCAATAAGTGCTTTTGGAGATGCGCCCAAGACACTGAAAGTGTTTTTATACAGATATGACGCAGAGATACACAGCTTTTCGGCATAAAAACCGACATCCCTGTAATCGAGGTGGTGCTTTGCCACGAGTTCAAGAAAGTTGGTGACGAGCATACGGGAGCGGTTATCCTCTATGCTTGATACACTGCTATCGACTATACTGAGTTCTGAATTTATGACCATGAGAAGGTTATGGATATTATTCTTCAGCACCTCAAGCTTATAGGTGTCAATCACATTGGTTGTCACCCACGCTACCTGTTGCCACCATGCCCTGATCTGGAAAAGCTGCTTGTCGTTGAGAGGGAAAACAGGGCATTTGTAGATGAAATTCCATAATCCGCTTGTAGTCACCTTATAGATAGTTTCTTCCACAAGGTTGTACGGCACCATTATGACGATACATTTGAATGTCGAGGAAACACGCTCAAAATGCACCATATCGTCATAAAACAGGATACCGAGATACCCTTTCCGCATTGAAAAACGCTGATAGTTGATTTTGCAAGTGGCAAAACCGCTTTCCACAAAGAGGATGGCGCATCCCCTTATCTCAAAACGACGGCCGCAATATTCCTTCATGTCGGAAATATTGAGCGAACATTCTTCCATTGTTCCGGTCGGTTTTGAGTTTCTATCGTCCATCATTTATTTCTTTGGTTCAAAATTAATCAATAAGAATGGAATGGAGACCTTAATTCACGATAAGTACCTAACACCGCAATAAAATGAACATAGAAATTTTAAGTGTCACGAAAAACACCCAACACGGCAATAAAATGTAAACGCCTATCCAAAAGAGCTTTTATAATTTTGCAGACTGAAAAAATAAGGATAAAAACGACAATGGACAAAGCAGAATCACAGGCAATGGATTTAGGGAAGGACAACATCACAAGGTTGTTCTTCAAATTGTTTTTTCCTACTCTTTTCGGATTATTGAGTATGGCTGCAGTCACTGCCATCAACGGAGCGTTTGTAGGACACGGAATAGGCAGCGACGGGCTTGGGGCTGTAAACATCACTGTCCCATTATGGATGGTGTTTTCCGGTCTCGGTCTTATGTTCGGAGCCGGATGCTCCGTCGTTTCCTCCTCGATGCTTGCCGGATCCGAACCGGAGAAGGCGCGGTTTCATGTCGCTGTCGCGTTCACTTTCGCAACATTGATTACGGTATCGGTATCTATACTCGTGATTTTCTTCCCGGAACATACTGCAAGGCTTTTCGGTGCATCCGACCACTTGTTGCCGCTGGTAAGGAATTACCTCATATTTGTCATGCCATGCTTCGTGTTTCAGATGTGGAGCGCGATAGGTCTGTTTATAATCAGACTTGACGGCGCGCCAAAGATTGCAATGTGGTGTAATATAATTACAGCCATCATGACCTTAGGGGGTGACTGGCTTATGATATATGTGTTCAAGCGTGGACTTTCGGGGGTGGCACTTTCTACGAGCATCGCCATAATCACCGGAGGTTTGATTGCGGCAATATACATACTCTTTTACGCGCGGCAACTCAAATTCAAATTGAGACTGATTCTTGAAAACCATATCAAGGATGTTGTTGAAAGCATTGTATATCAGTGCAGAATAGGCTCGTCAAGCCTCCTGGGAGAATTGATGCTTGCCATTCTTGCATTTGTAGGCAACTATGTTTTCATGCGCTATCTCGGTGATAACGGAGTTGGGGCTTTCGGAATCGCCTGTTATTACACGCCTTTCATATTTATGATAGCCAATGCCGTCATACAGTCGGCGCAACCTATAATCAGCTATAACCATTTCGCACATAATCTTGACAGGGTGCATAAAATCAGGCGTATGCTGTTCGCTACGGCTCTTGCTGCGGGAGTTTTTCTGACGCTTGTTTTCTTATTCCTGCCGGATATACTTGTCCACTTTTTCGTGGGAGAAACAGATCCGGCAGCCCCGATTGCCATTGACGGATTCCCGTATTTCGCAGTCGGCATCTTGTTCTTCATATTCAATGTGTGCATCGTCGGATATTTTCAAAGCTTTGAGTTAATGAAGCCTGCCCTTACCTTGATGTTTCTCCGCGGATTCCTGTTGCTTGTCCCGGCTTTTATATTATTACCTGAACTAATGGGCATTTCAGGAATCTGGCTTGCGATGCCCTTATCGGAGGCATTGACATTCATTGTAGGAATCATCTTGTTTTTACAGCATAAAAAATAGTTTGCAAAGTCTTTTAGCTGCAATCACTTATCATTTCATAATATTAATAGAATCCAATTTAAAAGACCTCTATCTTTTTGATTCGGGCGCGGTCTCTTCATATTCCCTGCGGTGAGTCATCACTTTTTTCATGTTGGTTTGCGCCCACTCCGTTAGCTGCTGAATCAGCGGAAGGAGGGATTCCCCGACATCCGTAAGCCGGTATTCGACCTTTGGCGGTACTATGGCATATACTTTGCGGTCGATAAAGCCATCCGCCTCTAGTGTGCGCAATGTGGAGGAAAGCACTCTTGATGACACATCGGGAATCAGACGGCTGAGTTCGTTGAACCTCACAACGCCCTGTTCGCCAATGATAAGCACAGTAAGAAGTGCCCACTTGTTACCAAAACGGGCTATGACGTTTCTGACAGGGCACATCTCTATGATGGAACCCGTTTCCTCTTTCTTTCTCATATATCGGGATACTTACTTTTAATTGCAAAGTTAGTAATTAATTTGAATATACTGACATTGAGCTTCACGGTTATATGTCATGTCAAAAAAGTGAGGCACTGATGAAATTTTTTTCTCCCTGATAATCAGCAAAACCGATAAAAAGGTTACTATGGGCTAAAAATGTAACTTCTTGACAAGCAGGTGTTATCGTTGTAACTTTGCAATGCGTAAACAAAAAACATAAATGATATGAAACAGATTCAGACAATCGAAAAAGGCGCGAACTTTAGCGCGGCAAACTTCGGCAACCTCGCCGACATCAAGGATTACGTTCTCCAACTCGGTCCGGAAATCAAGATCCCGGGAAAAGTGTTCGGAGGTCAGGCTGTCGGTGCGACTGGAGGCGAGTTCTCATTCCAGGTATTTGCTCCGGGTCAGGAAACAGGATTCCTCCATACCCACAAGAATCATGAGGAACTCTACTTCTTCCTCTCGGGTAAAGGCGAGTTTCAGGTTGACGGCGAGATAATTCCGGTCGAGGAAGGCTCCGTAGTGCGCGTGGCTCCCGCCGGACGCCGCAGCGTACGCAATAACGGCACAGAACCACTTGTGATGCTCTGTGTACAGTATCGCGGCAACACATTCACCGCTGAGGACGCCACCGACGGAAACATTCTCAATGAGCCGGTAAAGTGGTGAACGTAAAAAAGAGATCATGTATCGGAGAATATTCCGATGCTCTCGATTTACTTTTCAGCAACAATATCACAGACGACGTGGTTATCCGTTTTGAATCGGGTGGCTACGTCATCTGTCTTGAAATCAGAAGTGGCAAGACAGAGGTCGTCGTTTATAGGTAGCGGCGCCCTATGACGGTCAGGATTGCACTGCGGGTAAGAAGGTAGCAGATAAATGCGAGCCAAAGCCCGTGGTTGCCGAGCGACGGATAGGCTATGAAGTAGACGGCAAAGAATATTGCCGTGGCACATGCCATTGACATCAGCATGTCGCGCGTGGCTGTCGCGCCTATAAAGATGCCGTCCCAGGTGAATGCGAGAAATCCCGCCACGGGAATGGTGATAACCCAGTAAAGATATTCATGGGCATGAGTGACCACCCGGTTGTCATCGCTCAGAAGTTGCAGCAGAAGGTCGCCTCCGATTGTATAGATTATTGTAAATATTGCCGCCACAAGCAGACCCCAGCGGCATATCTTTTTTACGCTCTCGGCAAGATGGACAGGGTCTTTTGCCCCGATATATTTTCCGGCAAGTGCCTCCCCCGAAAATCCGAAGCCGTCCATGAAAAATGAAAACAGGGTGAAAAATTGCATCAGCAGGGCGTTGACGGCAAGCATTTCCTCGCCTTGGCGGGCGCCGGTACGTGTGAACCAGATGGTCACTGTCACCAGGCAGAGTGTGCGCAGAAATATGTCGCCGTTGATGCGGAAAAAGCGTTTAAGCCCTTTCAGTTCACAAAGTTCCCGCAGCGTACACGGGATTATGTCATAGCCGAGAAGTGCTATCGATGCCGCGAGCAGGAATCCTGCCCACTGGGCGAAAAGTGTACCGTAGGCAACTCCCGGGATATTGAAGCGGAGGGCGTAGACAAAGGTGCAGCTGACCACTATGTTGCAGAGGTTGATGAAGATGGATATCCACATCGTTGCCTTTGAGTTTTGCATACCCAACAGCCATCCGCACATCACGTAGTTGCCGAGCACGGCCGGTGCGCCCCATATAAGAATGAGAAAATATGTGCGGGCGAGTTGCGCAGTCGTGGCATCGACATCCATAAACCAGAGTACGGCATCGCATACCGGATGGCGAAGAGCAATCATTATTGCTCCCGCTATGAATGCCACGAGGAGCGCCTGTTCGAGTATTTTTGACGCGCCTTCCTTGTCGCCCGACCCGTAGCATTGTGCAGTCATGCCGCTTGAGCCCATGCGGAGAAATCCGAAAAGCCAGTAGAGCATGTTGAACATGGTGCCACCTACGGCAATCGCGCCGATATATGCGGCAGCCCCCATGTGCCCCACGATAGCGACATCCACCAGACCCAGAAGGGGCGTGGTGATATTTGTCACTATCGAAGGGATGGCGAGGTTGAGTATCTCTCTGTTGATTGACGTGTTACGCACGTTGCAAGTAGATTAATAGAGCTTTTTTGCCCTGAGGCAGTCCCAGATGAGGTAGATAATCAGGAGCGCATACATCACGCAGCCGAGAATCTGAGTGGTTTCCATCGGTATCGGATTTTCATATTCAAAACCGGCAAAGCGTGTAAGTGCGGCAAACACACCGAATAGTGCGCCACCGGCGATAAGACCCGAGGCGATGAGGGTGCCGCGGTCGCGGCGGGCGTCGTTGAGAGCCTTGTCGTTGCTGCGGTTGGATACAAACCATGCGATTGCGCCGCCCACGAGCATCGGGGTGTTAAGCTGAAGGGGAATGAACATACCGAGGCAGAATGCGAGTGCCGGTACGCCGAGCCAGTTGAGGATGAGTGCGAGTACGGCTCCTACCATATAAAGTATCCAAGGGGTCTCGCCTCCCATCATGAGCGGCTCGATTACCTTTGCCATTGCATTTGCCTGCGGTGCCACGAGCGCGTTTTCGCCCGAAAATCCATATACGTCGTTGAGCACGAGAATCACGCCGCCGACAGTTGCTGCCGATACGAGTGTGCCGAGAAATTTCCAGCTTTCCTGTTTCTTGGGGGTAGAGCCGAGCCAGTAGCCTATTTTGAGGTCGGTGACAAAGCCTCCCGCCATCGATAGAGCCGTACATACCACACCGCCGATTACCATCGCGGCAACGATGCCCGATGTGCCGTTAAGCCCTATCGCCACAAATATCGCTGAGGCGATGATGAGTGTCATCAGGGTCATGCCCGACACCGGGTTTGTGCCGACAATCGCTATGGCGTTTGCGGCGACGGTGGTGAAGAGGAATGCAATCACGGTCACTACAAGCCATGCTACGGCAGCCTGCCATAGTGTGTGGATGACGCCGGTCGCGAAGAAGATAAACACGGCTGCAAGAGCTATGACAATCATAAACACGATATGCTTCATCGATATGTCAGTCTGCCAGCGCACTTCCTTGGCTCCCGCCTGTTTGCCTTTCAGCTCACGCGCCGCGAGACCGACTGCCTGCGCGATAATCGACCAGGATTTCACGATGCCGATGACGCCTGCCATGGCAATACCGCCGATACCTATCAGTCGGGCATAGTCGCTGAATATGGCGTTGACAGGTAGCGAGGCTATTTCCGCCGAGCCGTATGTACCCATTACCGGGATTATTATCCACCACACGAAAATCGAGCCGGCAAATATCACGAAGGCATACTTTAGGCCTACGATGTAACCGAGTCCCAGAAGTGCCGCACCGGTGTTGACGCTAAACACAAGCTTGGTCTTTTCCGCTAATGCCGCGCCCCACTGCGACGCAGTCGAGGTGACATTTTCCGCCCACCATCCGAATGTGGCGAGAAGGTAATCGTAAATACCGCCTATGAGCGAAGCAATCACGAGTGTACGTGCCTGCGAACCTCCCTGTTGCTTGTCTTTCTTGCCTTCGCCGCTCACGAGCACCTGGGTCGTGGCTGTTGCTTCCGGGAAAGGATATTTCCCGTGCATGTCTTTTACGAAATACTTGCGGAATGGGATAAAGAAGAGTATTCCAAGTATGCCTCCGAAGAGTGAGCTGAGGAATATCTCGAAGAAATTGACGGTGATGTCGGGGTATTTTGCCTGGAGTATGTAAAGAGCGGGCAGCGTGAAGATAGCTCCTGCTACAATCACTCCGGAGCATGCTCCGATTGACTGTATGATTACATTCTGCCCGAGGGCGTTTTTCTTGTTGAGCGCGCCTGAAAGGCCCACGGCGATGATTGCGATGGGGATGGCGGCTTCAAACACCTGACCTACGCGCAGTCCGAGATATGCGGCTGCCGCACTGAAAATCACTGCAAGTAGGAGTCCCATGGTCACTGAATAGGGTGTGACTTCGGGATAGTCGTGCGCCGGGTGCATCACGGGATGATACTCTTCGTCGGCGCCAAGCTCTCTGAAGGCGTTTTCGGGAAGTCCGGCAACGCCATTGTCGTCAGTGCCGTCGGCAACATTGGCGTAACGTGCGTCTGAGTTTTGGGGATCTGCCATAATTGTGGGGTTAGTTGTTATGACAAGGGGCGCGCCGGAGCACACCCCTTGATGATTATAATTTGATTGTAGTGATTATTGACGGCCTGATGTCTCCATGCCTTTGGCGATTTTGCCGATAAGACCCTGAAGCACCTTTCCGGGACCGATTTCGATAAACTCGGTGGCTCCGTCGGCTACCATGTTCTGTATGGTCTGTGTCCAGCGAACGGGAGCAGTGAGCTGTGCCACAAGATTTGCCTTGATTTCTGCGGGGTCGGTGTGGGGGAGTGCGTCGACATTCTGATATACGGGACACATAGGGGTGTGGACCGGAGTTTTCTCGATAGCCTCGGCAAGTTCTGCACGTGCGGGCTCCATGCACGGGCTGTGGAATGCGCCGCCGACTTTGAGCTTCAGTGCGCGCTTTGCACCGGCAGCAAGGGCTTTTTCACAAGCTGCGTCGATTGCGGGTTCTTCACCTGAGATTACAATCTGTCCGGGGCAGTTGTAGTTGGCACATACCACTACGCCGTCGACCGATGCGCATATTTCTTCGACTGTCTCGTCGGGAAGTGCGAGCACTGCAGCCATGGTCGAAGGCTTGATTTCGCAAGCCTTCTGCATTGCCTGTGCGCGGGCGCTTACAAGGCGTAGACCGTCTTCAAAGGTGAGTGCGCCTGCAGCTACGAGAGCTGAAAATTCGCCGAGAGAGTGACCTGCTGTCATGTCGGGTTTCATCTCGTTTTCAAGTGTCTTGGCAAGTATTACTGAATGAAGAAATATCGCGGGCTGAGTCACCTTGGTCTGACGAAGATCTTCGTCGGTACCTTCAAACATGAGGTCGGTGATACGGAATCCAAGTATTTCATTAGCTTTTTCAAACATGTCGTGAGCCACGGGATTGTTCTCATAGAGATCCTTGCCCATACCTACGAATTGTGCCCCCTGACCGGGGAAAACAAATGCTTTCATAATGTGTAAATAATGGTTGGATGTGTTAAATAAGGCTGCAAAATTAATCATTTTTTTTCAGAATGCCACGTTTTTGTCGCTGATTTCGTAACTTTACACCTTGAATAACTTGCAAATATAGATATTATGATGACTCTTGACCTTATCACTTTGCTTTTTGGCAACCTCGGGTTGTCGGAAGTGTTGATTATCGCTTTTGTCGTGCTCCTGCTGTTTGGCGGAAAGAAAATCCCCGAGCTCATGCGTGGAATCGGAAAGGGTGTCAGCAGTTTCAAGCAGGGCATGAATGACATTCAGGATGAGATAACCAAGCCTGTCGACAGCAAAGCCGATGCCGACAAGGAGTGATGGCGGCTCTTCCGCCGAGATGTCTTTCTGGAGCCACCTCGATGTCATGCGTTCGATGCTTGTCAAGGCGGCTCTTCTGGTGAGTGTGCTCACGGTTGTGCTTTTTGCCGTGATGCCCGACATTTTCGACCGGGTGATTATGGCTCCATGCGACGGCGATTTTGTACTTTACCGGCTGTTTGACCGGATAGGCTCTTTGCATGGCTGGTTGCCCGATTTTTCGGGCGACGATTTTCATGTTGAGATTGTCAACATAAAGCTTGCATCTCAATTCTTTATACATGTGTCGGTGTCTTTCTGGTGTGCATTAGTGCTGAGTGTACCGGCGATTATGTATCTGTTGTGGGATTTCGTGAGCCCCGCCCTTTACGCCAATGAGAAAAAAGGCGTGAGATTCGCTTTTTTGTTGGGGAATGTCATGTTTTTTCTCGGGGTCGCCGTGGGATATTTTGTGGTGTTCCCGCTTACATTGCGCTTTCTTGCCGACTATCATGTGAGTGCGATGGTCGCCAACAATATTTCGTTAGACTCTTATATGGATAATTTCCTCATGATTGTGTTAATGATGGGGCTGGTCTTCGAGTTGCCTCTCCTCGCTTGGCTTTTGGGGCGCATGGGGGTGATTACCCGCGACACATTCAGGCGTTATCGTCGCCATGCGATAGTGGTTTTGCTTGTCGGGGCGGCTATGATTACGCCCACAGGCGATCCTTTTACGTTGATGGTCGTGTTCCTTCCGATATATTTTTTATGGGAATTTGCGTCATTGCTTGTGCCCGGAATGAAGAAAATCGTGGAGGTCGAATAAAAATTGATATCCGTTAATGTTTATTGTCAATCCGTCTCTAACCGTAGTGACATCGCTTTGCGGCGTAAGATTGCTAATCAGCGTAGCGATAGGGGCGAGTGGAAGCTCAAAGTCGCTGACTTAAGGATTTTGCCCGGAATGGGCAAGATAAAGTTAACCGCGGGTAGCCCCGAAGTGGGCACCCGTGGGAAGCGATACCACCACAACAACGCAACCCTGAAATGGGTTGCATAAATAAATGCTAATCAGGCGGCTATGCAACCCACTGCGGGGTTGGACCAAGGAGAGGGGAGCCTGAGCCACGGGTATGCCTCCGGCATTACCCGCGGATAACAGGATGAATCCCC
>QAMW01000044.1:182473-190001 GCA_003150235.1 Bacteroidales bacterium | reverse complement strand
AGTTTCTGCCGAGCCATGTGGAGCGGTAGTTGGAGGCGGAGCGGAGCATGTAGCGGATGAAGGCGCGGCGGAAGGTCGTGCGGTTCAGGTTGATGATGATGTAGTCGGTCGAGTGATTGATAAACAGTTCGATATGGTCGCAGAGGTCGGAGCTGCGGTATAGCACCTTCCCGTGACGAGCCACCTCATCGGAGATATGAAGCAGCATCTTCGGGTCATGGCGCATGATAAGGCTGTAATGCCGCAGCAACTCTTCATAGGACATCGGTGTGCCGTCGGGATGGTCGGGCACCCTGTCGTCAAGTTCATGTTCCCATACCTCGGTCTCGAAGGAAGGGCGGTTGTTGTCAATCTCCTCCTGTGTCCACATCGACTTGTGGGAGGCTTCCAGGTCCTTCCAGAAACGGAAACGTGCCGCCCAGTCTTCCTCGCCGGGGGTGACATCCGGGAGCTTGATTGCCGGTGCCGGAGGCTCGGGAGCAGCTAAGTTAGCCACAGTAGCTATTGTAGCTATCTTAGCTATTTTAGCCGGCTCGGCTGTAATCGATTGCTTACGGAGGCGGCGCTCACGCGCCTTTTCCCGGGCGCGGGCGCGGCGGTCGATGGTCGGCCGCAGAAATTCAAAAGCCACCATCAACAGTGGCGGAAGCTCGGGAAGAGTTCCGTCAAGCTGATAGCGGATGATTGCCTCGGTCAATAACCCGGCTTCGGCTGCCGGAAGATTGGCAGCGATGGATTCCGACCATTGCTTGTCGAAACGCGGAGGGCGCGATGTGGCGGCTGTGTTTTTCATGGCTGTAACGGTTTAGATTCATGGCGTAAAGATACGTCATGAAATAACCGCGCCAATGTACAAATGGGAAAATTTCACGGCAACGCTTTACTTTAGGTGTTGCCGTGAAAGGTTATTATTCAAGCTTGTGGCTTGAAGGTTATGAGGTTAGGTGGTAGGTTTCTTTTGTGAGGATATGGAAGTGTTCGGTGCGTTTGTCGCCGAGCGGGGAGGTGATGTCGCGGTTTGTGTGATGATACTTGAATCCGCATTTTTCACATACTCGTTTCGATTTGTCATTTCCATCGTAATATCCGCACCATACGGCATCAAGAGACAAATCATCAAAACATCTTGACAACAAGGCTTTGACTGCCTCCGGAATCAACCCTTGCCCCCAATATGGCTTGCCGATCCAGTAGCCAATCTCCGCTTCCCCATGCGCCATGTCTGCGGAATGGAGCCCGTCGGAAAACATTATTCCACAGGCACCGACAGGCTCACCGGTTTCTTTCAATACAACAGCGTAAGTCTCCGGTGCTGCAAACACACTCCGGATAATTTCAAGACTGTCATTCACAGATTTGTGCGGCAACCATCCCGCAACAGGACCTATCTCGGGGTCGCTCGCATATTTAAACAGGGAGGGAGCATCGGTATCGCGCCAAGGGCGCAAAATAAGTCTTTTAGTCTCAATCATTTTGATAGATAGTGTAAAAGATTGTCTAAAAAGAAGGCGCGTCCGGGGGAGGGACACGCCTTTGGTATATGTAGATGGCGTCAGCTTATTGGAGTGAGCCGTTTTCAGCTTCCTTGACCATCTCGGGACTTGCCGTGATATAGATTTCCACGCGGCGGTTCTGCGCACGACCGGCGGCAGTCTCATTGGATGCAACATAGTCAGCCATAGGAATTCCTTTGGCGGTAAGACGGGTAGGACTTACGCCGGAATTTACAAGGTAGGTGAGCACAGCATCGGCACGTTCGTTGGAAAGCTTTTCATTTACAGCATACGAACCGGTGTTGTCGGTAAAGCCGAGAATCTGTACATTGGTGAGAGGATTCTGCTTCAATGATACTGCAAACTGGCTAAGGTCATTCTGAGCCGAAGAGTTAAGGGTGTATTTGCCGGTCGGGAAGAGAATACCTCCGTCAAATGTAACCTTAATTGCCTGCAGCCCGTTCTGGTCGGTAGTCTGTTCAACCTGTGCATCGGGCAGGGTAGCTTCAAGCTGCTTCTGCTGATTGTCCATCTTCTTGCCGATAAGAGCGCCGGCACCTGCGCCGACTGCGGCACCGATGGCACTTCCGATACCTGCACCCTTGCCACCACCGATAAGCGCGCCAAGACCTGCGCCGACTGCAGCACCGCCGCCACCTCCGATAAGAGCGCCCTTACCGGTATTGGTCATTGAACTACAACCTGAAGAGAGAAGCATACACGCTGCAAGCAGCGACGCACCTGTGATTTTTAGAATTTTCATTGTCGTATTTATTTAAATTAATAAATTTTAAACTACAAAGTTAATAAATGCGTTCTATAAAAGAAAGCGATTTACCACTATTATTTTTAATACAAGATAAATGGAAAAATTGTTTTTAGACTTGAGGGATTTTCAGTAAGTTTGCATACATATTCAATATAAGGCAGATGATGGATAGTAAATTCAAGATAGGCCGGGGAGCGTTAATCTGGTATCACCTCGGAGCTATTTTAACAATAATCGCGTGGGGTGTGTCGTTTGTATCTACCAAGGTATTGCTTGACCACGGGTTACAACCGACCGAGGTATATGTCTACCGTACTTTGCTCGCATATCTGATGGTGCTCTGCGTATGTCATAAGCGTATTTTTTCCAATTCACTGCGTGACGAACTGCTCTTTGTAGCTTGCGGACTTTGTGCCGGCTCGCTCTATTTTATCGCCGAGAATACCGCACTCGAATATACATTAGTTTCAAATGTGTCACTGATCGTGACCCTTGCACCATTGTTGACCACTCTGCTCGTAGGAGCGATATACAAGAGTGAAAAACCGGGCAAAGGGGTGCTTATAGGGTCGCTTATAGCGTTGACCGGAGTGGGATTTGTGATATTCAACAGCAGTTTTGTGCTTGACGTGAAACCGCTGGGCGACCTCCTCTCGCTTGCCGCCGCGCTCTCATGGGCGGTATATTCGCTTGTGTTGCGCAAGCTCAACGCCTTTTACACGGTGATGTTTATCTCGCGCAAGACATTTTTCTATGGAATGCTTACCGCAATCCCGTTTCTGTTCATGCAGTCGACCCATACGCCGCTTACGGTGTTCGCACAGGTGGATGTATGGTCCAATTTCCTTTTCCTCGGACTGTTTTGTTCGATGCTCGCCTTTATTATATGGGCATGGGTCAACAAAGGTCTTGGAGCCATCAAGGCAAACAATTACCTTTATTTCCAGCCGATTGTGACCCTTATCGCGTCGGCCCTGCTGCTTGGTGAAAAAGTGTCGCTTATAGGATATACCGGATGCGCGCTCATCCTCGTAGGAGTATGGGCAAGTGACCGATGGGGAAGCACCAGAAAGAAACACTGATTTAAACAATGTCTTATTCTTCCTCAAGAAATTCAATTTCCTCGATAAGACTGCGGGCAATCCCGACTGTAAGCGGGCAGTCGCGGCGCAACTCAGCTTCCGCGTAGGCGCGTGTCTCGGCGAGACGAGCCGGAAGCAAGTTGAACATAAGCCGTAACGCGGTGTAGCGCGCCAAGTCCCGCTCCGCCAATATCAATTCCTCGGCAAGCGAGCATGCCCACGGCATCTTTTTCAGCAATTTCAGGCAAAGGATGTCGGCTACTTCCGGTGTCGGGATATCGGCTATCCACTCCCGTGCCTTCTCAATATCAAACTCCTCCGGCGGATACACCATCGGCGCAAGAAGCATGCTCTCACGCGTGGAGCCGTTGTGCCATAACTCATCGGCGAGCTGCGCCGACTGCGGTGTCTCGGCAGCGATTGCCACAAGTTGCGGGAGATTCACACCGAAAATTATGCGGTAGGGCGCACCCATGCGGCGCATTGCGTCGGCGATAGCGCCGTTGCGCAATGCGTACATGCGATGCTTTATTTCCTGTAAGGGAGTATTAAATCGAGTCATTGGAATCAAATATTTTGTCCCAGTCTTTCCATACAGCCTCATATCCGAGCTTGCGGATGCCGTTGACTACATCTTCCGGACTTCTGCCGTCGCTCACTTCAAACTGTTCGAGCGAATCGGGCGAAACCGAGTAACCTCCCGGATCGGTCTTGCTTCCGGCACTCATCGAAGTCACTCCAAGTTTCATCATATTCTCGCGGAACACCGGATTTTCACGTGTCGAATAGCTGATATCGACATCATGGTCGAAGATGCGGAAGGCAAATGTGAGCTGCGCGAGCTCCTTGTCGCTCATCACCACGTTAGGCTGGAAATGTCCCTCAGACGGACGCATACGCGGGAAATTGACGGAAAACTTCGTCTGCCAGTAGTTTTTGCGCAGATACCGCAGATGACGCGCCATCATGGTCACGTCGGTACGCCAGTCTTCCAATCCTATCAGCACACCCATGCCTATCTTATGTACTCCAGCCTGACCCATGCGGTCGTAACCGTTGAGACGCCAGTCGTAGATTGACTTCATGCCTACAGGGTGGTATTTCTTATAGTTTGCCTCATTGTAAGTCTCCTGGAAACATACCACGCCATTAAGTCCCGATTTGGTGAGACGGTGATACTCCTCCGACTTCATCGGCTGCACCTCGATGGTGAGATTGCTGAAATAGGGGCGGCAAGTGAGGAGTGCCTGCTCGAAATAATCGACACCTGCCTTTGCGGGATTTTCGCCGCTCACAAGAAGCAGGTTTTCAAACGGACCGAGACGGCGTATCGCCTTGCACTCCTCCTCGATCTGCTCCATGGTGAGAATAGTGCGCTTGAACGGATTGTTGTGGTTGAATCCGCAGTACACGCAGGCGTTGTTGCAGGAGTTGGTGATATACATGGGAATATACATGCTTATGGTGTTGCCAAAGCGTTCCCTTGTGTATCGTCGGCTGAGCTGCGCCATCTGCTCGATGTAAGGCTCGGCGGCAGGCGATATGAGCGCCATGAAGTCGTCGATGTCGAGATTGGTCTTGCCAAGGGCAATCTCCACATCGGCACTCCGCTTCGACATTATGCAGCGGGTGGTGTCGTCCCAGTCATATTGTTTTATTTCATCGTAAAACATATTATTTTGCACAATTATCAATTACTGACTGTGATATGCGCATCGCACAGAAATTGGGACCGCACATCGTACAGAAATGGTCGTCATCCTTGTGACTTTCCACATAATACTGTCGTGCCCGGTCGGGGTCGAGCGACAGGTTGAACTGATCTTTCCACCGGAAGTCGAAACGAGCCTTGCTCATGGCGTTGTCGCGTATCACGGCTCCGGGATGTCCCTTGGCGATGTCGGCTGCATGAGCGGCAATCTTGTACGCGATGACACCGTTTCTCACATCCTCCAGATTAGGCAGGGCGAGGTGTTCCTTTGGAGTGACGTAACATATCATCGCGGTGCCCATCCATGCAATCTGTGCCGCGCCGATAGCCGAGGTGATATGGTCGTAGCCCGGAGCGATATCGGTGGTCAACGGTCCGAGGGTATAGAACGGAGCCTCGTGGCAGGATGAAATCTGCCGGTCCATGTTCTCGCGTATCTTCTGCATAGGCACATGTCCCGGACCTTCGATAAGCACCTGCACATTGTGTGCCCACGCCTTTTCGGTGAGTTCGCCGAGCACATCCAGCTCCATGAACTGAGAACGGTCGTTGGCATCGTGGATAGAGCCGGGTCGCATTCCGTCGCCGAGCGAAACAGCAACATCGTAGCGGGCGAGAATCTCGCATATTTCGTCGAAGTGAGTGTACAGGAAGTTTTCTTCATTATGCATCACCGCCCACTGAGTCATTATCGAGCCGCCACGCGACACAATACCGGTGAGACGCTCGCCAACGATGTCGGCATGAGCGCGGAGCACTCCGGCATGTATGGTGAAATAGTCGACTCCCTGCTCTGCCTGCTCGATAAGCGTGTCGCGGTATATTTCCCATGACAGTCGGCTAACGTCGCCGTTGACTTTTTCAAGAGCCTGATATACAGGCACAGTGCCCATAGGCACAGGGCAATTCCTGATAATCCACTCGCGTGTCTCGTGGATATTGTCGCCTGTCGAAAGGTCCATGAGAGTGTCACCGCCCCAGTAGCAGCTCCACACGGCTTTGTTGACTTCCTCCTCTATGCCTGATGAAAGTGCAGAGTTGCCGATGTTGGTGTTCAGTTTGACCAGGAATTTAGAGCCGATAATCATCGGTTCGCTTTCAGGATGGTTTATGTTGGCGGGGAGCACTGCACGACCGGCTGCGATTTCATCGCGCACAAACTCGGGCGTTATGTGGCTTTCGATACCAAGAGCCTCGTTGTTCATGTTTTCGCGTATAGCCACATACTCCATCTCCGGGGTGATGATGCCCTGACGGGCAAGCGCCATCTGGGTAATCTGCCTGCCTTCTTTGGCGCGGCGCGGCGCATGGCGGTGACCGAAGCGGATTGCGTCAAGCGACTTGTCAGCCTCGCGTTCACGACCATATTGTGATGTGATGCCGTCAAGCTGCTCAAGGTCATCGCGACGGGCTATCCACTCCTCGCGGGTACGCGGCAATCCCTTGTTTATGTCGATTTTTACATACGGGTCAGTGTACACGCCGCTGGTGTCATATACATATACAGGCGCGTTTTCTGTCACAACACGCTCTCCGTCGACAATCTTTACCGTAGGTGTGAGATTGACGCGACGCATGGGGACCTTGATGTCATGAATCTTTCCATTCAGGTAGGTCTTTTCCGATCCGGGATAAGACTGTACGTTGATATCGTTGATTTCCATTGCTTATTGGTAGGGTGTTTTTGGTTTATCCGAGAAATGAGGTAAGAGGCGAGGTAGCTTCCGCGACACTGTTCTGAGAGCCAAGTCCGGCACGGTAAGCCATGCGTCCTGCCTCCACGGCAAGCTTGAATGCGCGAGCCATCTCAACAGGGTCGCCTGCTACCGCGATTGCAGTGTTGACCAGCACGGCATCGGCACCTATCTCCATCGCATCGGCGGCATGGGATGGCGCGCCAAGACCGGCATCGACCACAACCGGCACACGGCTTTCAGCTATGATTATTTCAAGCAGGTCGCGTGTCTTCAACCCCTTGTTTGTCCCGATGGGTGCGCCGAGGGGCATTACCGCCGCGGTGCCCACATCTTCAAGACGCTTGCACAGCACAGGGTCAGCCTGAATGTAAGGAAGCACGACAAATCCTTCTTTTGCAAGGATTTCGGTGGCTTTCAGAGTCTCGACAGGGTCGGGGAGAAGATATTTGGGATCGGGATGAATCTCCAGTTTTATAAAATTTGTGTGGAATATGTCGCGTGACAGTTTTGCCGCGAGCACAGCCTCGCGGGCATCGCGTACACCGGAGGTATTGGGGAGGAACTGCACCTTGTCGCGGTTTATATGCTTCAGCATGTCATCTTCGCGCGCATTATCCATGTCGATGCGCTTCATTGCCACGGTAATCATTTCCGAGCCGGAAGCGATGATTGATTCAAGCATGAGCTTGTTGGATGAAAATTTGCCGGTACCGACAAAGAGGCGGGAGTCAAATTCCCTGCCGCCTATAATTAACTTATCTTGCATTGGGTTGGAT
>QAMW01000044.1:0-182386 GCA_003150235.1 Bacteroidales bacterium | reverse complement strand
TGGATTGAGGGCGTTAAGGAGTTGGGTGGTGTAGCGCACGGGGTCGGGGGCGTTGATTATGGAGCCGGACACGGCTATCCCCTGAACACCTGTCGCCATGATTCCGGTCACATCTTCAAGAGTGATGCCTCCGATAGCGACGAGCGGGAGCTTGTTGCCTGCCGCGGTCACTTTAGCTACAATATCTTTGTAGCCATCCAGCCCGATAACGGGGGCGAGATTTTTCTTTGTAGTGGTGTGACGGAACGGTCCGACGCCTACATAGTCGACATCGATTCCGCGGAAAGAGAGAATATCGTCGGCGGTGTTTGCTGTCACACCGATTATGGCGTGTGGACCGAGGATTTCCCTCGCTTTGCGCGGGTCCATGTCGTTTTTGCCAAGATGGACTCCGTGTACGCGCAGTTCGTTCACGAGTTCTACATTGTCATCAATGACAAGTATTATATCATTTTCCCTGCATATAGGGATTATTTCGAGAGCAGTGCTCTTCATCTCGTCGTAGGTGGCATCTTTCATGCGGAGCTGTATCCATTTGCATCCGCCTTCTATTGCCATTTGTACTTCTTCCGGTATCGTGTAGCGGTCAGATGGGTGAGTTATGAATTGAAGCATGGGAGTGGGGAGTTGTCAGTGTTCAGTTGTCAGTTGTCAGAGTTCAGAGGAGAAGTGAGCGAGGCGTGAGTGCAGGTCGTCGAGCGATTGCGCTCCGAACAGATAGCCGAGCACGGCATATCCTTTGAAGGGATAAGCCGACAGTTCAGGCAACCGTTCCGGGGTGATTCCGCCGAGCGCCACTACTTTCCCTTCGGGGAGTGCGAGGAGCTGACTGTCGATAAACTCTGCCGAATAACCGGGCTTTGAGATGCTCGGGAATATAGGGCTGAGCGTAAGATAGTCATGACTGTCTTTATACGTCTCTACCTCCGCGACGGTGTGACATGTGCGGCTTACAGCCCCACGGTACATCGGGGGGGCTTCAGGACAACGTGAATTGAGGTGAATGCCTCCGAGATTAAACTCGTTGAGCAATTCAAAATGGCCGTGAAGCCTTAACCGGGAATGCAGTCGTGTAGGTATGCGTTCAATCACCGCTTTCACATCGCGCAATGTCTCGGAGGGATGTCGCAGATGCACATAATCCCATCCCGCTTCAAGAATCGTCTTGATCCACAAGGCTTCATCATGAAACGGCTCTGCAGGCGTTATTGCAATCCTGAGCGGTGCGTTATCCCCCATAGAAAGGTTCGATTACCAATACCGAGTCGCCTTCATGTAGCATTGTGGCATCACGGTCGACCAATGGCACAACTTCGCCGTTAAGAGCTGTGGCTATACCTTCGGGATTGATTCCCGCAAGGTCGAGAGCACCCTGCAGCGTGGTGTTGTCGGGTACTGTCATCGCTTTGTTGTTTACTGAAATATTCATAATCTATGTCATTTAGAATTTATTATCGCAGGTGTCGGAGAGAAGAGATGGTTGACCGGTCCGTGACCGTGACCGATGGTTATGCCGGCTCCGTGTCGGAGTGCTTCGGTGATGTAATATTTTGCATTGCTGACACTTTCCGTAAGGTCGAAGCCGCGGGCGAGGAAGGATGCTATAGCCGACGACAGCGTGCAGCCCGTTCCGTGGGTATTGGTGGTGTCAACGCGGCGCGATTCGAGCAGAACAGGGGTGTCGCTGTTCTCAACAGCAAGATAATCGACCGACATATCGGAGTCAATATCACGGTCACCACCTTTGAGAAGTATGTTTTTTGCCCCCAAGCTCCGGAGTGCGGCTATCTGGAGGGTGATGTCAGATGTGCCGGTGAGCAGACGTGCTTCGTTGGCATTGGGCGTAATGAGTGTAGCTACCGGTATCAGCCGTTTCACAATCATGTCGATTGCCTCGTCGGTAATGAGTTTGTCGCCTGATGTCGCGACCATTACCGGGTCCAGCACTACATTGGAGGCAGCGCGGGCGACAAGCCTGTCGGCAACCACACGCACGGTGTCGGCTGAGAAAAGCATGCCTATCTTTACAGCATCAGGACAGATGTCGTCAAACACTGCGTCAATCTGCCCTCCTACAATTTCGGGGGCGACACCCGCCACGTCTCTCACGCCGACAGTGTTTTGCACGGTGATAGCAGTGATGGCGGTCATGGCATATACACCGAGAGCCGACATCGTTTTGATATCAGCTTGTATGCCCGCGCCGCCGGAGGGGTCGGAGCCGGCTATGGAAAGTGCCGTGGTGTACAGATTCATAAAAACCTTTTTATCTAATAACAAAATAATAGACAAAAAGGCTTTCAAGATGGTCAACAATCCCTTCGCCGGTGTTAGCCGTGTCAGGTTCGGAGGGTATAATCTCAGCTCGTCACGACGACGGGCACCCCTTTGTCTATGTATGCAAAATTAGTAATATTAATAAATTTCACCAAATATTTTTTACTCTATGGTGAAAGTGAAACGGTCTGCTTCGGGGAGAACAGGGAATTTTGTGCGGAAAGAGTCGAGCGATTCCTTGTACAAATCAGCGGAAATCACCGGCTCTCCCGGTTTCTCACCAAGGATCTTTCCTTTCGCATCAATAATTATTGATATACCGGCATATTCACCATAGATATCCGTTCCGGAACGATTGCAGCCTATTACATACGACTGATTTTCGATGGCACGGGCTATAAGCAACTGTTTCCAGGGATAGGCGCGTGAATCGGGCCAGTTCGCCATTATTATCAGCAAGTCATAGGCTCCATCATGATTGCGGAGCCAAGCCGGAAAGCGGAGGTCGAAGCATACAGCCATAGCGATATTCCATCCCCGGAAGCGGAACACCGGCATATGAGATGCGCCGCGTCGATAGGCGATATCTTCCCCGCTGAATGAAAAGAGGTGATGCTTGTCATAAAAATATGTGTCGCCCGACGGTTCGACAAAAAATGCCCGGTTATATACGGCATCGCCGTCACGCGCTATAAAAGAGCCGCAGATGGCGATTTTGTGTCTGGCGGATAGACTTCGCATCGCTGTCATGGTGACTCCGTCAACACTTTCCGCTAAAAGTGCCGACTGCGAAGGGTCACATATAAAACCGGTAGTAAACATTTCAGGCAACACCGCAATGTCATAGCCCTCGGGCAATGATTCAATCAGTCGTGATGCCTCGGAGATGTTGCGGGTCTTGTCGCCTGATGCTATGTCAAGCTGTAATGCAGCCACTTTTAAGATATCACTCATCGTCGGTAATGAATTTGTCAGGATATTTTGCCGAAAAACGGCTGTAGAATTTCTTTATTTCCCTAAGGTCGGCATCCACATCACCCGTGGGGGTGAACTGATGCGTGATTTCTATGTATTTACGCTTGTAATCTATAGCACCGAGCAGAAGCGGCACATTTGCCTCCATCGCTATGTGGAGAAATCCGTGACGCCATTTCGCGGTAGCCTTACGTGTGCCTTCCGGAGTGATGGCAAGCACAAGACGCTGTGAGTCATTAAATTTCTCGACAATGGTTTTTGTGAGCGAAGCCCCCCTCTTTTTAGGCACGGGTATGCCGCCAATCGCACGGAAAAAGTATCCCAGCGGCCATGTAAACCAAGCTTCTTTCATCAGGAAGCCCGCCTTACGCCCTATAGAAGTATAGGCAAGTTCTCCCAAGATGAAATCCCAGTTGCTTGTGTGAGGGGCGACACAAATAAGGCATTTAGCATAATCGGGTGTGGTGATGTTCACCTTCCACCCGATTATTTTAAGGATAAGTCTTGACAGATTCATTTATTTCGCCGCAGCCTTGTTGCGTTCTTTCTGTTCGGCGGGAAGAGCCTCGTTCATCTGATTCACGATGTCGTCAACGCCTTTCTTGAAATCTGATATGAGTTTGTGATAAGCCTTACGGAAATATGCCTCACGAGCTTTCTTGTATTCGTGATGAGATTCAAAATTGCTCTCGCTCTTGTCAAAAGAGAACGACACATTTTCGATTGTTACAAACTGTAGGTCGGCGATATTGAAGATTATCTCATCTATTTTCTGAGCATCCACTCCGGGAACATAGTTGCGGGTTATGATACATTCGCCTGCCATGTTGCCGCAAGCAGCCTTGATAGCTTTCTTGAGTCTGCGTTTGTTTGCCATAATTGTTATGTTTGAAATGAGTAATTCACTGCGAATATAACAATTTTTTATCAATAAACGATTGCCCCGGCAAGAAAAAGTTTAGAGTCGGAATGTGACCGGAAATATGCAGTAGACGGGGACTCTGGTGCCGTTGATGCGCCCGGCTTGCCAGTTTGGCATAGACCCGAGTATCCTTACCGCCTCACGGTCAAGCGACGGCTCTACCCCGCGCAACACATTAACGTGGGTTATTTCCCCGTCGGGCTGGACTATGAAAGAGCAGAGCACCCTGCCGTGAATCTTGTTTTTATATGCCTCGGCGGGATATTTGCGCGATGAATTGATATATTGCACCAGGGCATTGTTGCCTCCGGGAAACATCGGGGGTTCATCGACCATTTCATATTCATAAGCTTCAATGATTTCTGCAGAAAATGACTGTTGCATTTCCTGGATGTCTGTCATGGCAAGAGTCTGCTGGGTTGTGTGGGCTATTATCCGCCTCGCCTGAGCCGGTGCAGTGATGATACCTCCGGCAGCCAGCAATGATAAGATTATAAGTCGTAGGTTGAATAAATCCATTGTTTACTGGTGAAATGTATTGCAAATATAAAATGCCTGATTTACATTTACAATTATCAGGCGGCTATTTTGCATTTGTTTAGCGATGTTTCAGGTTTGTTAGCAAATTAAACGAGGTCTCACGCAATATGCCGCGATGAAATACGTTTACCATAACAGTTATGAATCTACGCAGTGTCATATCATTTTTAGGACTGGGCTTCGGCATCGCTGCTGCCAATGGTGCCGACGGCTCCACGGCATATAATTTTCTTGATGTCACATCTTCAAGCCATATCTACGGGCTTGGAGGCGTCAATATATCTATCATAGAGGATGATATCAATGTCATAGACCAGAATCCGGCATTGCTCGGCCCGGAGATAGAGCGGCAGCTCGGTGTGGACTATATGCGTTATCTCGGTGAGTCTAATTTTGCCGGGGTGCGCTATGGTATGGCTGCAGGGGAGCACGGTGCCTGGGCGGCGGCAATAAAATATTTCGGCTACGGGTCGATGAAGAGCGCCGACGAGACCGGTAATGTTACCGGTACGTTCAGCCCGAAGGATATATGTTTTTCCGCTTCATATTCTCATGATATAACCGGGTATCTGCGCGGCGGTATCACACTTAAAGGAATCTACTCGGCATACGATGCCTACAGTGCATTTGCCATCGCCACCGACCTCGGAATAAATTATTTTGACGATGAGAGAGACCTGTCGCTTTCATTTGTCATAGCCAATCTTGGCGGACAGGTGAAACGCTTCAACGAGACTTACGACCGTCTTCCCGTAGACATCAGGCTTGGCTTTACAAAGGGACTTGGCACGATTCCGTTCCGCATATCGATTACGGCGTGGAATCTTACAAAGTGGAAATTACCTTATATAAATGTGGGTGACGGTACATCGTCATCCGCTTTTGAGAAAAAGGAATCCTTTGCATCCAATCTGTTCCGTCATCTTGTGTTCGCTGCCGAATATGTGCCGTCGGACCGCCTGTACATCGGACTGGGTTATAATTACAAGACCCGTACCGACATGAGCACCTATTCACGCAGTTTCCTGTCGGGATTCTCGGCTTGTGCGGGAATCAATGTCAGCCGTTTCGGGGTAGGAGTGGCAATCGCCCAACCTCATACCGGCGCGACTACATTCATGCTGAATCTCAATATGCGTCTTTATGAGTTTTGAGATAGCCGCCGGTCGGCAAATATTCGTCAATCAGATTTAAGTTGTAGGATTTTAGGGTAAATTTTGCTTGTTTGTGCGTGGATTTGGCAATAAAATTGCTAAATTTGTTGCATAAACATGATTTTGCTATAAAGAAATAACTAAAACCTATCATTAATGATTAAAAATTTACTCTTATCAGGTGCGCTGATGTCAGTGCCCGCATTGATGCTTAATGCCGAGACCAAAGTGTACACGATGGATGAACTTGGCGATGAAGTGTATGTTTCGCCCAATGGAAAGTTTGTCTCAGTAGGCGATTATGAACAGAATCTGTCTTATATCTGGAGTGCTGATAATCCCGAGACTTTCGCTCCGCTACCTGGTGAAGTCGTGGCATACGATGTTGATAACAATGGCACGGTAGTCGGCTCGATACAATCGGAACCCGGTATTTTCAGTGCTTGTGTCTGGGAGAATGGCGAATGGCAACTTTTGCCAAGCCATGAAGCCGTTGTGAACACTGCCGAGGCAAACTGCATATCAGGTGATGGAACGGTCATAGCAGGAACACAATTTATCAATGACCCGACCAGTGCGATTAAGGGCAGGTATTATCCTTGTATCTGGAAGAAGGGAGAAGACGGTTTATGGAAGCTTACTGCATATACCGACATTAAACTTCCGGACCATCAGGGCTTTTTGACAAAATGTCTGTATGTAAACGGCGATGATATCATAATTGGCGGTCGTCTTTACTGCGGCATCGGGTCGGAAGTGCCGGCAATGATAATAAATGGTGAATTGAAATTTTGGAATGAGCTTGCTTCCTATAGTGAGCCGTTTATGTTTCAGGGTAAATATATTGCCTATGATGAAAATGGCAATCAATATCGAACAACAGATCCTGATGACCCCAATATATTCTACACAACCTATGTGACCATTGATGGATATCGCGATGGGGAAACAGGTGAATATTTCTCCGGCGAGTTTTCATCAGTTGACAAGTACGGCAATTTCTATGGATACCGCACACGCGCTTTTAATGTGGCTGAAGATGGCTCCGGCGAGCTTGTAAACGGTGCGACAATATATAATTTCAGCACTGAAGAATGGATCGATAATCCTGATTACACCAATTTTGTCATCGGTACCGGTGATGATAAATACGTTTTCCCGATGGGTGATCGTGTGATTGTCGACGGTGTTGAAAAAACATTGACCGAAACTTTCGGATTCAGTGTGACACGCACATTATCCTCTGTGAGAAGCATATCGGATGATGGAAAAGTAATTGGCGCCAATCTATCGGAACTGCATCCCGGAACAGGGGAGATGTTATATTACCCTGCAGTAATTGTGCTTGACGAACCGCTTGTAGCCGGGATTGATGACGTTGTCAGCGAAAACGGAATTACAATTATCGTGTCAGCAGGTCGCGTAGATGTTGCAGGTACTGATGACGTGACAATCTATGATCTCAAAGGCTCTGTAGTAAGCAATGCTGTTACATCCTATGTCGCTCCGGGCATGTATATAGTGAAAGCAGGTGACACCACCCGCAAGGTATTTGTCAAATAAAATAGCTCGCGATGAAAAGTCGTGGAATCATATTAGCAGGTATTATGTCGATGTCATGGATATCCATGACATCGACTGCTTCCATATATACCCTGGATGTCAGTTCGGGAAAATTACCGAACGATGTAACTGTCGTTGACGGTGACGGACTTGAACTTGAATCTGCAGTCTACAAGAAAGGTAAGGGTGTGACAGATGCCGGGTGGACCGTAGACCGCTACGGAAGTCAGGGTTATGTACTGGTGAGCCCTACTTATACCTTGACACCGGGCAAGCAGGACAATCGCATGACACTTCCCTCCGTGACTATAACCGGCGATAATGCTGTTATGCGTTGGGGTGCAGTCTCGGTGCATCCTGATTGCCTTGACTCTTACGAGGTTATTGTTGCCACGCCCGAAGGAAAAGAAGATGTGATTTTTTCCACTCCCGGAGAATCGGCTGAATGGACGATGCATGTCGTGGACTTGTCGGAGTATGCCGGCAAGGAAATCAGTATAATGTTTGTCGTCACCTCCGAGCATGGCTACCTGCTTGCTGTAGACGATATCGAGATAGGGGAGATGACCGACACGAAATTTCAAGTAGCGGATCTCACGCGCCGTTATGCCGGGATAGATGAAGAAAAAGTTAAGGTACACGGTAAAGTAACCAATCTCGGGAAATCGCTTGATTTTATCGAAGTGGTGTGTAAGGTCGGTGATGAAGTCGTCGACCGGCAACCCGTTAACGAAGGTTACTCCACAGGCAATGTGTTAGAATATGAATTTGAGGTGACACCGGAACTTAACCGGTCGACACATTATTATATATGCGGCATCGATGGTGAAGGTAATGAGACGGCGATTCATGATGACAGTTTCTTCACCTCCTATTTCCGTCGTACCCTTCTTGTGGATAAGGGCACCGGCATGTGGTGTAACAACTGTCCCGACGGCATATTGACGCTCGAATCGCTTCAGGCGCGTTACAGCGACCAGCTGATAGCTGTCGAGACCCATGCCGGTAATGATGTCCTTGCCGTAAAGGAATACTGGGATGCCCTTAAATTTTATGCTGCTCCATATTTCAAGCTGAACCGCAACGAGTCTACATCCTACGGAGATGACTCCCGTTTTTCAAGAGAATATGAGGCAATGACTTCATGGATGATAGAGTTTTCGGAGCTTACATTGACCGGTGACCATCTTTCCGTAGGAGTAAAAGCGATGTCGGCTCTTGATGTGGATAATAACGCCGACCGTTATCGCATAAGCTATTTGCTTACGCGCGACTATGACGAACAACCGGAAGGAATGTTGTTTTATCAGTCTAACAACATGACGAGCGCAAGAGGCAAGCGATTCTATTATCTCCCTTCGACCATACCGGGAAAGCTGATAAAATTCCATGACGTGACGTTACCTTCGGAACTGGCATTTACCGGCATAGAATCATCACTTCCGGCTGTAGTTGAGCCATATAAAGAGTATCAGGCGAAATGGGATATTCCCGTTGCCGGTTATCCTGCCGATATGAAAGGAATTAATATCGTGGTTTATGTGCTCGACACATCGATGGGACGAATAAAGAATGCCGCCACAATGACTCTCGACCATTGGAATGAAGTGACTTCCATTGACAGTGTGACAGGAGATAGTGATATGGGGATAACCATGACTTCAGACGGTCATTGCCGCATAACATTTGGCGCGACAACTGAACAGGAGCCTTACACGCTTGAACTGTTCAACGTGTCGGGCACAAGATTATATTCCGTGGATGGATATACCGATGGTTGCGGGAGTGCTGACTATAATTTTTCCTTGCCGAAAGGCGTGATTATAGCGCGCCTGAATGCCGGAGACCGTTCCATCGCAAGAAAATTTGTAATAAAGTAAACAGTCAAATTAATTTTCAGGATTATGAAAGGATTTGTGTTTTTCGTATTGGCAATATTGCCACTTTTAAGTTACGGGCAGACAGAACCGGCTGACTCAGTCGACATAGATCTTTTGCCTGATAATCCTGAGATGATGACACCACGCCTGGAAGGAATGGCAAGTGGTATTAACCTGGACTCTTTATCTTATAGCAGACGACTGTTTCTATATGGTCCGGGGCATCGGTTTGACTACGGTGCACCGGAATTGAAATATGCGCCGGGTGAAACGACTTTGTTTGCAATGCCCGGAGCACGCTTTATTGCCACGGGTGCAACCACCACAATGCCTGGGCTTATGACCGTCAACAGCGGTGCAATCGGTATAACGGGACAAATAGATAATCTTTCGCTGTATGCCGGTGCGATAGCCAATAAATATGGCTATTATCTTGGAGTGCATAATCAATATGGGGTCAATGCCACGATGTCGTATGCGTTTTCACCCGATATGTCGGCTACACTCTTTGGGTCATATTATTTCGGCAATCCGCCTGCACTGGGTGGCGGATTGCCGTTGCCTCCCGCAATGATAGGGTATTATGCCACCTCGAAGTTTGGAGGATATATGGACTACCGGATTAACGAACGGTTTGGTGTCATGGTCGGAGCCCAGGCGGTGCAGCGGGTCGGGACAAGACGATATGAAGCTGAGCCGATAGTGACGCCTTACGTAAGTTTCGGGAAAGTACAGATTGAATTGCCGGTGGGACAAATCTTAAATGGAATTTTGCGCGATTATGTGATAAAAAAACATTAACTTTGTACCGCCGATTATAAGCAGTGTTTTGTAATCCTCATCGGAGGGCAAGATATCATGCCGGATAAGATGACCGGGTAAAACCTCAATTCTTATACGGCTATTTTTATGTTTAACCCTCAATGACGTAAATTATGCAACGTGATTCAATCAATCTCGGGGAAGTAAAGATACCCCGGCTTTTCAGGATTTATTTCATCCCGACTCTCTTAGGCATGTTGTCGCTTTGCGCCGTGACGGCGACCGACGGGATATTTGTCGGTCGCGGTATAGGAAGCGATGCTCTCGCCGCTGTAAATATTTGTATTTCGCCCACGATGGTAATAATGGGCATAAGCCTGATGCTCGGAGTCGGTGCCTCTGTCGTATCGTCGATACATCTTGCGGGAGACAATGCCAAGGCGGCACGTATCAACATAACGCAAGCACTTGTTACGGGAACAGCGGTCGTGATATTGTTCCTGCTCGCCACGCTTGCATCGCCCGAAACCACGGGGAGAATACTCGGGTCGTCGGAGACATTGATGCCGCTTGTAAAAGAATATATGCCGTGGATATTCGTGACGTGCCTGTTTCAGTCGTGGTGTGCAATCGGACTGTTTGTAATACGCCTTGACGGATCACCGAAATATGCCATGTGGTGTAACGTGATTCCCGGCTTATTAAATGTGCTGCTCGACTACATCTTTATTTTCCCCATGCAGGCGGGTGTGAGAGGTGCGGCGATAGCCACCTGCATAAGCTGTGCGGTAGGCGGAGTGATGGTGATGGGCTACATCGGCTTTTTCGCGCGCACATTGCGACTGATAAAATTGAAACTCAGCCGCAAGAGTATTGCCCTTACTGTACGCAACATCGGTTATCAGTGCAAGATAGGAATCTCGGCTTTGCTCGGAGAGGCAACCATGGGAATGTTGATGCTTATGGGCAATCTCATGTTTATGCGCTACATAGGTAATGACGGGGTAGGAGCCTTCAGTATCGCCTGCTATTATTGTCCGTTTGTGTTCATGATAGGCAACGCCATCGCACAATCGGCGCAGCCTATCATCAGCTACAATCATGGACTTGGCAGTCACAAAAGGGTTGTGGCGACCGAGAGGCTTGCGATATTGTCGGCGGTCGGTTGCGGTCTTATCGTGACATGTGCGTTTGTGTTTATGCCGTCAGTGATGGTCAGCCTTTTTCTTGACAGCTCACTTCCTGCGGCGAAGATTGCAGTTGCCGGCTTCCCGCTGTTTTCAACAGCATTCGTATTTTTCATATTTAATCTTACCGCGATAGGCTATTTCCAGAGTGTCGAAAAGGTAGTGCCGTCAATCGTGTTTGCTCTTTTGCGCGGAGTCGTGTTCCTTATTCCGGCATTTATCTTCATGCCGCAGCTATTCGGCAATTCTGGCATCTGGCTTGCCTTATTTGTCTCGGAGATTCTCACATCGCTTTGTATCGTAGCATTTTATCTCTACAACAGAAACCGATGATAGCACTGTAGCGATTTTAAGAGATTGTAAAATATTTCTCATATAATTTGGTTTATATTATAAACTGTATTATATTTGCCAAAGTAAAAGAGCGGAATCGCGCGACCGCTCTTTTTTAAGAGAAAAATGGTTTACAAAATAAACCGATTTATAATTTACAAACAAAGGAATATGGAAGAAAAAGAATTAACGCCAGGTGAAGGAATAGACCTGATTACAATGATGATTACAAGCACCAAGAGACATCTGACAAAAGGTGAGGGTAATATGCTGTTGTTCTGGGGCTATTTATGTGTAGGGGTAGGAATACTTGCCCTTTTGCTCGGTTATCTGAAATTTGGAGTACGTGTTGATATACCTTTGTGGCTGATACAGGCAACTGCGTGGCTCGTACCGCTTATTGGTATTCCCTATACCATATATGTAATGCGGCGTAAGCGGGTGAGACGTAAGGTATTGACTTATAGCGACAGGCTGACAACGTCATTGTGGAACTATGTATTATGGCTTGCTCTTGCAGCTTTCCTTACAGGTCTCGTGTTTTTTACTTCAAGTGTCAAGGCATGGTACATAATGGAATTATATGCGTTTTTTGTAATCGGTATGGCGGTGACATTTCAAGGCATCATAATAAGGGAATGTTCTTTGGTGTCAGGGGGTGCTTTCAGTGTTATATGCGGAGGGTTTCTGACTACCGGACTTATATGCGATGTCGACTGGATTAACATGGTTTCGCTGCCGTTGTTTATCATCGATTTTATCGTAATGATGATTATTCCGGGACACATCCTTAACCATAAGGCTGCAAAAGAAGATGAAAGAGCTTGACCCGCTGTTACATTCCCAGTTAAGATTGGGCGTGATGTCCATCTTGATGAATGTTGCCGAGGCTGATTTCGTTTACCTGAAGGAAAAGACAGAGTCAACCGCCGGTAACCTTAGTGTGCAGCTTGATAAACTTAGTACAGCGGGTTATATAACAGTAGAGAAAAGTTTTGTCGGCAAGAAGACCCGTACATTATGCCGGGTCACGCCGACAGGTAGACATGCTTTTGAAAAATATGTTGATGCGTTAAAAGAATATCTTAATCTGTAATCGCCGTCAAGATGTATAAGAGATAAGATATTTCCAGCCGTGAGGTGGTGCGGGCGGATTGTCGGTTTTAGAGAATCTGCCCGCATGACCGTGAAATCGTTCATCTTCATAGAAGTGACATAATCCTATTCCACAGTCAATCAACGATAGATTGCTTTTCGGGGTATAATAGAAATGCACAGTATCACCGACGACTAATGCACGCCAAGGCTGGGAATTGACTGATGACGGGGCGAGACGCATCATCTCCAACGCTTCGGCAAATCGGTTGCCGGGTGACACTTCGCGGGTAAAGTCGGAGTAAAAGAACAGTTTTTCAAACGGTTTGCGATTTTTGCTACCAAAAGTGAAGCGTGTGAGCCGTTCCCTTATTCCGGGTTTAGCCGCAATACCTACAGGACATACTATCCGTAACGACTCGCCGTCGCGCCATAATTCGCCATGTTCAAAGTCGGAACCTTTGAATGTAGCGGCAATCCAACAACTTCCGAGACCGAGCTGCCATGCCTGAAGCACAACCTGTTCAAAGCGGAATCCGGCAGGGAGCGCCGATGCGTCATCATTGCCGAATGCGACGAGGAAAAAGTCGGATGCGCCCTTTATCGTGCCGTAAGTGCCCGGGGTGTAACCGGCTTTCAAATCAAAATTTTTCAAGCGAATCGACACATTGCCGCCGAACGGGCTGAAAGAATCCTCAATCGCGGTCAGCAGCGCGGATTTCTGTGAATCGGAAATACTTTCTCCATTAAAAGTGCGCACTGAACGGCGCTCATTCATCGCCTCGATAATATTCATAAATGTGTAATGTATCAGGTTATTATGGGTTTAGACAAGAAGAGTCAGCCACTTACTGCGGCTGACTCTTCATTATAGGTTAATTAACTGATTAGTCTTCGCCGTTCAGGATTTCAAGCATCTTGATTGCCGATACGGGGATACGGGTACCGGGACCGAAGATAGCCGCTACGCCAGCCTTGTAAAGGAAGTCGTAGTCCTGTGCGGGAATCACACCGCCAGCTGTCACGATAATGTCCTCACGACCAAGCTTCTTGAGCTCTTCAATCACCTGAGGTATGAGGGTCTTGTGACCTGCTGCAAGAGATGAAACACCGAGAATATGCACGTCATTCTCCACAGCCTGACGAGCGGCTTCAGCCGGAGTCTGGAACAACGGTCCCATATCGACGTCAAATCCGCAGTCGGCGTAACCTGTGGCAACAACCTTGGCGCCACGGTCGTGACCGTCCTGACCCATCTTCGCAATCATGATACGGGGCTGACGGCCTTCCTTCTTTGCAAACTCCTCACACATCTGCTGAGCGCGGATGAAGTCGGGGTCTTGCTTGGTTTCGTTGCTATACACGCCTGAAATAGTTCTGATTACTGCTTTATAACGGCCAACCACCTCTTCGCATGCGTCGGATATCTCGCCGAGGGTAGCGCGCAGACCGGCAGCCTTCACTGCGAGGTCAAGGAGATTGCCTTTCTTTGTACGTACACACTCGGTGATGTCGGCGAGCGCTTTCTTGACAGCCGCCTCGTCGCGGTGAGCCTTCACGTCGTTAAGACGCTCAATCTGCTCCTTGCGCACCTCAGTGTTGTCGATTTCAAGGATATCGATAGGATCCTCATGGTCAAGACGATACTTGTTGATGCCTACTATCGTCTGACGACCGGAGTCGATACGAGCCTGAGTGCGTGCAGAAGCCTCCTCGATACGGAGTTTCGGCAGACCGGTCTCGATAGCCTTCGCCATACCGCCGAGTTTCTCGATTTCCTGGATGTGTTCCCATGCGCGGTGAGCGATCTCGTTGGTGAGTGACTCAATGTAGTAAGAGCCTCCCCACGGGTCGACCTGCTTGGTGACGTAGGTCTCTTCCTGGATATAAATCTGGGTGTTACGGGCGATACGTGCCGAGAAGTCGGTAGGAAGTGCGATAGCTTCGTCAAGTGCATTGGTGTGAAGCGACTGGGTGTGACCGAGAGCGGCACCCATAGCCTCGATACAAGTTCTGCCGACATTGTTGAAGGGGTCCTGTTCGGTAAGCGACCATCCGGAAGTCTGGCTGTGAGTACGCAGAGCGAGTGATTTCGGATTCTTCGGGTTGAACTGGCTTACAATCTTAGCCCACAACATACGTGCAGCGCGCATCTTGGCAATCTCCATGAAGAAGTTCATGCCGATAGCCCAGAAGAATGACAAACGCGGAGCAAACGAGTCGATATCCATACCGGCATTAACACCGGCGCGAAGGTATTCAAGACCGTCGGCAAGGGTGTAGGCAAGCTCGATGTCGCAGGTAGCGCCTGCCTCCTGCATGTGATAGCCGGAGATTGAAATCGAGTTGAACTTAGGCATGTTCTTTGATGTATATTCAAAGATGTCGGCGATTATGCGCATCGAGAATTCCGGCGGATAAATATATGTGTTACGCACCATGAACTCCTTGAGGATATCGTTCTGGATGGTACCTGCCATTTCTTCAAGTTTTGCGCCCTGCTCCAGACCGGCGTTGATATAGAAGGCGAGTACGGGAAGCACCGCACCGTTCATGGTCATTGACACAGACATCTTGTTCAAGGGTATGCCGTCAAAGAGCACCTTCATGTCTTCAAGCGAGCAGATAGACACACCGGCTTTGCCGACATCACCTACCACACGCTCATGGTCGGCATCGTAACCACGGTGAGTGGCAAGGTCAAACGCCACTGACAGACCTTTCTGACCTGAAGCGAGGTTACGGCGATAGAATGCGTTTGACTCGGCTGCGGTAGAGAATCCGGCATATTGGCGGATAGTCCAGGGGCGCAGAGGGTACATCGCGCTGTACGGGCCACGGAGGAAGGGGGGGATACCAGACATGAAGTTAAGGTGTTCCATTCCTTCGAGGTCTTCTTTAGTATATATGGGTTTGACGGGAATCAACTCCGGAGTGAGCCAATCTTCACCGTGGGCAACGGCACCATGCTGAGCGCCGAATGCATCTTTTGTTATATCAATTGTTTTAAAATCGGGTCGCATTGTGTTTCTTATTTAAGAAGTTTGGCATTGAATGATTGAAGAGTCTCGAGTACGTTGCAGCGCACGTGGATAAAGTCATTTATGCCGACAGCCTGAAGCTCTTCCATGCAGGCGGGAGCACCGGCGACAACAAACATCGCGCGGCCGTCGAGATACTTGAACGCCTCGGGAGCGAGAGTGGCATATTCATCATCGCTTGAGCAGAGCACGATGACATCGGCACCTTTCTCAATAGCTGCATCGACACCTTCCTGTACGGTGTCGAAACCGAGATTGTCGATGATTTCATAACCGGCACAACCGAAGAAGTTGGTTGAGAACTGCGCACGAGCAAGACGCATGGCGAGATTGCCGATTGTGAGCATAAATACCTTAGGACGGTTGGATGCCGCCTCTGTTGCAAGACGGAGAGCCTCGAAATCGCTTGCAGCGCGTTTACGTGACAGACCGGTGCCTTGTGCTTCGCCGCCTTCTTCGTGGTGACATCCGCAGCTGCATCCGGTAGTCTCGATCTTCTGTGCTGCAGTCTCGTTGATGTTAGGATACTGGTTGGTACCGAGAAGTATTTCCTTGCGACGAGCCACATCTACATGACGCTTTTCAGCAGTAGCATTGATTGCCTTCTGTATGGAGTTGTCGTTGATGCAAGCGAGGAATCCGCCTTTTTCTTCAACATCAAGGAAGAGTTTCCAAGCCTCTTTTGCAAGGGAAACAGTAAGAGTCTCTACATAGTAAGAACCGCCTGCCGGGTCAACCACCTTGTCAAGATGACTTTCCTCCTTAAGAAGGAACTGCTGGTTGCGGGCTATACGCTCCGAGAATGCATCGGGAGTCTTGTAAGGCACGTCAAACGGAGTGGTGGTGATTGAATCAACACCGGCGAGAGCAGCCGACATGGTTTCGGTCTGCGAACGGAGGAGATTCACGTGAGCATCGTAGATAGTCTGGTTGAATCTCGAAGTCACGGCATGACAAAGCATCTTGGATGACAGCTTTGATTCAGGCTTGTACTGCTCGACAATCTGTGCCCATACCATGCGGGCGGCACGGAACTTGGCGATTTCCATAAAGTAGTTGGATGATACACCCATGTTGAACTTGATGCGGCGAGCCACTTCGTCAGCCTTTACACCGGCATCGGTGAGCATAGTGAGCCATTCGGCACCCCAGGCGAGGGCATAGCCGAGTTCCTGGAAAATGTAGGCGCCTGCATCACAGAACATATAGGAATCCACAGCAAGCACACGCAGTTCGGGAACAATCTTTACGACATCGAGCAATTCGAGTGCCATAGCCTTGATATCGCCGGGGAACTCTGTGCCATGCTTCAAGGCGCGACGCATGGGGTTGAAATCTATCGAACCGTGGAAATCGTTGAGCAACCCGTTATTGCGCAAGTAATCCACAAGCACTTTGGCAAGACTTATAGCCTTGCGGGGACAGCATTTGAAATTCAGTTCATATTTCTTTATGTCAATGCCGTCAAGAAGAGTCTTGACATCAGCTTCCGACTCCAGTGTCACGTTAAAACCGAGGGAAGTCACACCTTTGGTAATGATCTCTTTAGCCACCGCATTAGCTTCAGCGGGGGTCTCGGCAAGCACTTCCTGACGAATCAGCCAGTCGTTGTCAGTGCGTGTTCCGCGCACATAGGGATACTCTCCGGGAAGGGTATCGACTGTCTTGAAGTCGGCAATGTTTTCGGCACGGTAAACCGGCTCGACATTGAAGCCTTCATTTGTTCTCCATACTAATTTCTTGTTAAAGTCGGCACCTTTTAAATCGGCTTCGACCTTGGCTCTCCACTCTTCGTAAGAGCACTCAGGAAACATGTCGAACAATTTTTCTTTTTTTTCTGCCATGATCTTGGTATTAATTGGTATAAACTTTTAGTTTTTTAGTAAATATGGTCTTTGATTATGTGGTTAACACGGTAAATATCAGTCTACCGTCTTACAAAGGTACAAAAACCGTGCCGATTAAAGCAAATTTTTATAAGATAATAAATTCCAAATAGCGAAAAATTTCCATAAAAGCCCCTTCCCGGACAAATGCATCGGGGAGGGTGGTTATTTTCGCGGGTTAATGATGCGCTCTCCAAGATATTTTGCAAACTCTCCGCGCAGTCGCTGGAGCTGCACGTGGGCTTCCATGAGCGAACGTATCTCTTCGGGATCTGCAGACGGTGACGAGGCTACACGCTTCAGGTCGTCATGCAGTTTGCGGATACGACATTCGAGTATGGCATCCTTATATTCATATATCGCACGTGGCACCAATTCTCCAAGACGTTCTTCATCGGTCTCTACGTGTGCGTATTTGGTGTGAACTTTGCTTAGCACATGCTTGTCGGCAACGAGTTCAAGCGTCAGCTCACGTATTGAGTCATCGGGATGCGACGAGAGGACTTTCTCGATATACAGCATGGCAAATTTATCTTTACCATCCTTAAACGCGGCATCGGCAGTTTCCACAATCAATTTTTCCTTGCGTTCGATTGTGGCGATATCGGTCTCTGTGTCCCGCAACCGGGCTTCGCCCTCTGTGATGTAACGTGATCGCTTTTCAGTCAGCTCGGCATCATTGCGTGCCGAATCGGCATTCCAGTTTTCCCGACTCGTTTTTATTGCCTCGTTGAAGGTCAGAAGTATGTCGGGATTTATGAAGGTCAAGTCATCAATCTTCAGCTCCTCGGCGATATAATCAATCACCTTTACAGGAATAGTATTTCCTTGCTCATCCACACTGTCACAGAGGTCAAGCATACCGTAACGCAACACATATCGCAACAGCCCTTTTTCATAGGGGCGGAGAAAGCGGCTTGTTGCCGGTGCGGTATCGGCGTTACGCAATGCTGTCTCAAGATCTTTTTCACGCTTTGCGTCATCCTCTTTTTCCTTTGTCGCCGCTTCTTCTTTCTGGAGGTTGTCGAGTGTCTCGTCACCTGCCTTTTTCAAGCGCTTTTCCAGTGATTTCTCTGCAATCGCCTTTACCTGTTTGTTGACCTCGCTGCTCACTATGCGCTCGTCTATCTCAAGGCGCCGGCTACACTCCTTTATATATATATTGCGGGTGACAGGTTCAGGGATGACAGCTATCGACCTCACAATATCTGCGATGACCTTTGACCTCGCAATAGGGTCGTTGGCAACGCCCTGCAGCAATATATTGGTCTTGAACTGTATAAAGTCCACTTCATTGTCGCGGATATACTCCTCGAGTTCGGAAGAAGTGTGCTTGCGGGAAAATGAGTCGGGGTCATCACCGTCGGGGAGAAGAAGCACCTTTATGTTCAATCCTTCGGCAAGAAGCATGTCGATACCTCGTAACGACGCTTTTATACCTGCAGCGTCACCGTCGTAAATCACAGTGACATTTTCGGTGAAACGGTGAATCATCCTTATCTGACCTTCCGTAAGCGAAGTGCCTGACGATGCCACGACATTCTCAACGCCCGACTGGCTCATGGAAATAACATCCATATAGCCTTCAACAAGGATACATTTGTCGTGACGCACAATCGAAGGCTTTGCCTGATACATGCCGTAAAGCTGGTTGCTCTTATGGTATATGAGCGATTCGGGCGAATTGACATATTTTGCCAGATCCTTTTTAAGCGTACGGCCGCCGAAGGCTATCACCTTACCTGAAACCGAGAACACCGGGAAAATCACCCTACCTTTAAAGCGGTCGTAGACACGCCCTTGCTCGGTACGGATGCAAAGACCGGTATCGACGAGATACTTCACGTTATATCCTTTTCCCGTAGCGGCACGGAGCAGGTCATCGCTCTGTTCCATCGCGTAACCGAGGTGGAACTTCTTAATAGAAGCATCGGTCAGTCCGCGATCATAGAAATAAGAGAGACCTATATCCCTGCCATCGGAAGTGTCATAAAGATTTTTTTCAAAATGAGACAGTGCAAACTCGTTGACGGCGAAAAGGCTGGCGCGTTCCGACTCGCGTTCGCGCTCTTCATCGCTCATTTCGTGTTCCTTGATTTCGATATTGTATTTCTTTGCAAGGTAGCGTAACGCCTCCGAGTAGCTTATCTGCTCAATCTCCATTATGAAATTGACCGGCGAACCACCTTTGCCACAACTGAAACATTTACAGATATTCTTGGATTTTGACACTGAGAACGACGGTGTGCGCTCGTTGTGAAAGGGACACAGCCCGAGGTAGCTCGATCCGCGTCGTTTAAGGTTGACATAATCACTCACCACGTCAACGATTTCGGCGGTGTCAAGTATTCGCTGTACGGTTTCTCTGTCTATCTTCTTCACAATACAAAATTAGAAAAAAAAAATAAGACAGCCTCCCGGCTCCCTTATTTTTCGCTTGTTGCTTGTTGAATATCTATTCTGTCTTTTATTGGAAAGTTACGTATGAAAAAGTATTCTATTATTACCTTTTAGTTTGTGTCGGTCATGATAAAAATTTAGATTAGCTAAGAAGTCTAACGGGCGGTTGTTCATCAACCGCATTACAAAGTTAGTAAATATTTTTGCAATCTAACCACATAGTACTATATGTTTTACAACATGTAATGACGGGATGGAGCAAAAAAGTCAGATTAAATTATAATATTAAACATTAAGTTGATGTCAAAGTATAATAGTTTATAATTAACAATCACTAAATAACAAAATTGAAAATGCAAAAATAAGTTAAAACAAAACCATTGTCGAATATAATGCAATGAAAAGCGGCGCAAACCATGTCTGCGCCGCATCGTTTGATTGCATTATGTCAGTTAGTAAATGATATAAGATGTAAGCGGTTGGAGTTTGCCGCTGATATTTCCATCATTGACCTCAAATGTCACGCCATGTACCTTATCGGTATATTTGCCCGATTTCAGGGATGATGAGAGAGTGATTGACACCGGCTCCTCGCTTAAATTAATGAGTGCCACTCCTTTGTCGCCACGCTCAACCTCGATGACAGTTCCGTTTTCATTTACAACTACATTTTCGGGCTGTCCGTGCATAGCCTTACGGAATTTGTTGACGGCAATCACCTCGGGATTGAAAAACTCGTCATTTCCACGTGCCCCTATGCGATTGTTGCCCCAGTAGTTTTCACGTGTGCTTCCTGCAGGACGGCTGAAGAAGAGCGGGGTGCCGAACTGACGAGCGGCAAGGAACACGTAGCCTTCCCTGATACGAGCGTCTGAAATGTCGGCTGATTCGTGTGCATTGGCATAAGTATCATGTGACTCTACCCAAGTGACAAGTTTCTGCGGGTCGGCGGGATGGTGCCAGGTGGCAAGGCTGTCGGCATAATAGTTGCCGGCGCGCAACACATTGCGTAGAGCGTGACCGTAGCTGCTCGCGGTAAGGCCCATATATTCGGCATATTCTTCCTCCTTCACATTCTTGTCCTGAAGCACTTCTCCGTATATGAACAGGCTGTCGGCGGGAAGTGCGAGTTTCAGCCCCTTGACTGCCTCACGACCCGTAGCGACATCCCAGAAATTGTTACGCTCTGCAAGTGAGTCGAGGGGGTCGGAGGGGAGACCTATATGCTTTGCGGTGTCATAACGGAAACCACGCGCGCCACAAGCAAGCAGGTCGTTGACATACTGCATGTAGTAATATTGGAAATCGGGATTTTCGGTATTGACATCGGGGAGTCCGCCCATCTTGCCGGTCGTACACTCATAACGGTCGTTGTAATCCTTTATGTCGACAAGACCGTTGGCATGAAACAGCTTGTCGTGACCGCCGACCGCACTGTCAAGTGCCGCAGTGACTGCCGTATGGTCAACCGCTGTGTGGTTGGGAAGCACGTCGACGATGATTTTTACACCATATTTATTGGCACTGTCACACATCGCCTTGAACTGGTCGCGGTTGCCGAGCATGTAGTTGCCGATTTTCCAGTCAATAGGCTGATAGTAGTAGTACCATTTGCCTTTAACGGAGTCATCCGGGGTGCTGAACAAAGCCATTCCGCCTTCCTCGCCGACAAAGCAGGTGTTGGCAGGAGAGGTCTGCACGTAATTGAAACCGGCATCTGCGATTGTTTTCATGTTGGCTGCGATAGTGTCAAACGACCATGACCAGGCATGTAGAATCACATCGTCATTTGTCGGGGCATCCGCCGGCTGCGACTTTTTGCCACATGCTGTCAATGCTACTGCAGCTGCTGATACAGCCGCCAAAGAGTAAATAAGTTTTTTCATTGTTTATTAAATCGGTTAAGTATTATTTTACGCACCGTAAAGATACACAAATCTCTTTAAATCACAAAAACAAGGTGAAATCGGTTAAAATCAGGATTGTCTGCCTTTTTTGCGGGGACGGGGGTCATGGTATGCCGGGTAAAGGCGGCGCAGAAGGTCGGGACGGTGCAAGCGGTTGAGCGCCTTCACTATATCGTCGCGATAGGTCTTGTCATACCAGAAGAAATAGCGTCGTTGGGCAAGCTTTTCCTCCGGGGATATGGCACAATATACACGCTCCCCGGTGTAAGGATGGTAACCCGAATAATATATCTCGGTCGACACAGTCATGGGTGTAGGGGTGAAATCCTGTACCTGTTCAAGGTGCATATTGAGATCTTTCGTCTCTGCGGCAAGTTCCGCCATATCCACCTCATGACAACCCGGATGGGAAGAGATGAAGTATGGGATAAGCTGCTGACGCAGTCCGGAAACGCGGTTCACCCGGTCAAATATCTTCTTGAAATCGTAAAATTGGGTGAATGAAGGCTTACGCATGATTTCGAGCACACGGTCACAAGTGTGTTCCGGAGCCACTTTCAGTCTGCCGGAAACATGATTGGTGATTAGCTCTTCATTGTATTGGCGATTTATGCTGTCAATGCGCTTGTCACCTGACGGATGCATCGACAGGTCATAGCGCACACCGCTTCCGATGAAAGACTTCTTTACCCCCGGAAGCGAGTCGACGGCATGGTAAAGGTCGAGCAACGGTGCGTGGTCATTGTTGAGATTTTTGCACGGGGAGGGATGGAGACAGGAAGGACGCATACACTTTTCGCAGATTGAGAGATCCTTACCTCCCATACGGTACATGTTTGCCGATGGTCCGCCGAGGTCGCTGATATATCCCTTGAAATCATCCATGGCGATGACCTGTCGCGCTTCGCGCAGTACCGACTCTTTGCTGCGCGAGGCGATGAACTTGCCCTGGTGAGCCGAAATGGTGCAGAACGCACATCCTCCGAAGCAACCGCGATGGAGGTTAATGGAGTGTTTTATCATTTCCCACGCCGGTATGGTTTTATCCTTGTATCGCGGATGGGGCAACCGGGTATAAGGCAGGTCGAATGAGGCATCAATCTGCCGGGTGGTCATAGGCGGCAGAAGAGGGTTGATTTTGACCGTCTTATCACCGTGACGCTGCCATATTACAGCTCCGTGCATACGGTTGGACTGTTGTTCGACATGCTTGAAATTTGACGATTGCTTTTTCTTGTCGCGGCGACACTCTTCGTAGGAGGAAAGTATGATATTATCATTGTCGGCTTTCGGCATTTCAGTCGCCGACAATAGAATCGCCGACTGGGGCAAATCTTTGATATCGGAAATCTTTTCGCCTGCGGCGAGGCGGTCGGCGAGGGTCACTACCGGTATTTCGCCCATGCCGTATATCACCATATCGACAGGCGCGTCAAGGAGTATCGACGGGCGCAGCCTGTCCTGCCAGTAATCATAATGGCTCACCCTCCGCAGCGACGCTTCGATACCTCCGGCGATGACCGGGACATCGGGATAGAGGCGTTTAAGGATGTCCGAATACACTATCGTGGGATAGTCGGGGCGCATACCGTGACGACCTCCGGGAGTATAGGCATCATCGCTGCGACGACGACGCGCCGCAGTGTAATGATTGACCATCGAGTCCATGGCTCCTGCCGAAACCCCGAAGAAGAGGCGCGGAACGCCCAGCTTCTTGAAATCCCTGAGGTCATCGCGCCAGTTGGGTTGTGGCACTATGGCAACTTTCAGTCCGTGAGCCTGCAGCGTGCGACCTATGACAGCTGCGCCGAAAGAAGGATGGTCCACATAAGCATCGCCGGAAAAGAGAATCACGTCAAGCTGATTCCAGCCGAGAGCCTCGACCTCCTTTGCCGAAGTCGGAAGCCAGAGAGATGGGTCCTTATGGGTGTGTGATTTCATTATTCGAGTGTATTAAGATGGTCTTCCATTTTCATAAGCTCGTCGCGCATACGTGCCGCCTCCATGAAGTCCATGCGTTTAGCCGCCTCGACCATTTCACCGCGCAGGCGCGTGATGGCACGTTGCAGCTCATTTTTATTCATATACGGTATGACGGGATCGGCGGCAATGTCGACCTTGCGGGTATATTCCTCGATATAGGGGATGTTTTTGCGCGCGGGAGCAGCTTTTCCACGTGAATGTTGTTCACGCGGTGCCGGAATGTCATCGGTCTCGTCGACACCGATTATTGCCTGACGTGCCTTGACGATAGCCTGCGGTGTTATACCGTGCTCTTCGTTGTAGGCAAGCTGCAGGGCGCGACGACGTTCTGTCTCGTCAATGGTCTGCTGCATCGAATCGGTAATCTTGTCGGCATACATGATGACCATGCCGTTAAGGTTTCGTGCGGCACGTCCCACAGTCTGTGTCAGTGACCTGTGGCTGCGCAAAAAGCCTTCCTTGTCGGCATCGAGGATTGCCACAAGCGACACCTCGGGGAGGTCGAGTCCCTCGCGGAGCAAGTTGACGCCTATCAGCACGTCATAGACACCTGACCGGAGGTCATCGAGAATCTTGATTCGGTCGAGAGTGTCGACATCGCTGTGGATGTATGCGGCTTTCACACGCAGTTTCAGCATGTATTCGTTTAGTTCTTCCGCCATGCGCTTGGTGAGAGTCGTCACAAGCACACGCTCGTCTTTCTCGATGCGTTGTTGAATTTCTTCCAGGAGGTCGTCAATCTGATTGAGCGACGGGCGTACACTGATAAGCGGGTCGAGGAGTCCGGTGGGGCGGATTATCTGCTCGACAATCACGCCGTCGCTTTTTTCAAGTTCATAATCGGCGGGAGTCGCACTAACATAAATGGTCTGGTTGGTAAGTGCCTCGAACTCGTTGAACTTCAGCGGGCGGTTGTCGAGCGCCGCCGGCAACCGGAATCCATATTCAACAAGATTCATCTTTCTTGACACATCGCCGCCATACATGGCGCGTATCTGCGGTATCGTTACATGACTCTCATCAATAATCGTAAGAAAGTCTTTCGGGAAATAGTCAAGGAGGCAGAAAGGGCGCATGCCCGGCTGACGACCGTCAAAATAGCGGCTGTAGTTCTCGATGCCGGAACAATGTCCGATTTCTCGTATCATCTCGATGTCGTAGGTGGTACGTTCATAGAGACGGCTTGCCTCAAGTTCTTTTGCCTCGCGGCGGAAATAGTTGACCTGCTCACCGAGATCGATTTCCATATTGGCGATTGCCTGACCTACGCGCTCACGTGATGTCACGAAGATGTTAGCCGGATATATGTTGAAGCAGTCATGCTTTCCGAGCGAAGTGCCGTCTTCGGGGTGAATGGTGGAGATCGATTCAATCTCGTCGCCCCAGAAAATCACGCGGAGTGTAATCTCTTCGTATGCGAGGCGTATGTCGACAGTGTCGCCCTTCACGCGGAATGTGCCTCGCGCCAGCTCCATTTCGTTACGGCTGTAAAGCGCATCGACGAGCTTGCGGAGAAATACGTTGCGAGCTATCTTCTGTCCGACTTTTATGCTTACCACGCTTGCATGGAAATCTTCGGGATTACCGATACCGTAAAGGCATGATACCGATGACACCACTATGACATCTTTTCTGCCTGACAGCAACGCGGAAGTGGTGGCGAGACGCAGCTTGTCAATCTCGTCATTAATCATCAGGTCTTTTTCGATATATTTGTCGGAAGAGGGGATGTATGCTTCCGGCTGATAGTAATCGTAGTAGCTTACGAAATATTCGACAGCATTGTTTGGAAAAAATTGCTTGAACTCGCCATAGAGCTGTGCGGCGAGGGTCTTGTTGTGGCTGAGAATGAGAGTAGGGCGGTTGACCCGTGCAATCACGTTAGCCATGGTAAATGTCTTTCCGGAGCCTGTGACTCCGAGCAATGTCTGTGCCTTGGCTCCCGAATTTATACCTTCCACAAGTTCACTGATGGCTTGCGGCTGGTCGCCCGTTGGCTTGTATTGAGATTCCAGCTTGAAATCCATAGCTTGCAAATTGAATTGATTAACTTACAAAGTTAACAAATTCCACTCACAAATCCATGGAATCACACCTTTAATTATTTTCTAAAAACATCGAAAGATTCCAATAGGAAATGCCAGTTGCACTTCCTATTGGAATCTTTCGTCAATTATTTTGCTGAAAGAATCGTGCGGTTATGTGAATTTTGCTATATCTTTGTAATCGGAAGAAGAATCTGTCATGTTGTCACATCATAAAATATCATTATCTCACATTATAATATTCATCATAGTGCTGTCATCAGGTTTCGCTCTGACCCGATGTGCAGGAGGAAAGCATGATATGGATTCTTCTTTTCAGTCAGTGAGCCCTGACTCGGTGATTAAAAGGGGGATGGAATCATTCTATAACGGTGACACTGACAGCGCTGTTATGTCGTTGTCATACATTACGGAGAGTTTTGAGACACAGGGCACTTCCGCACATAAAAATGTCACAGCCGAACAAGCTTTACGAGCATATATAAATCTCGGATATATTTTCGGGAATTACATAACAGATTACCCGAAGGCATACGATTGTGGTCGACGGGCTTTAGAAATTTACAATCAAGGGGAAATTAACGACACCTCCTCTACGAGTTACCTTCCGTACATCTATCTTAATCTTGGGGTCACATTGCTGTCGTATGAGGATTCACGGCTTGACACGGATTCATTGCCACGCGATAATGAGCGATATATCAGGGAAGCATTTTTTGTCGGTGCACAACGCGGAGAATGGCGTCCGACACTGATTGCTTTTCAAAATCTTTGCAATATCCTGTTGCTTAGAGGTGATACGACCAATTTGCGTAATATAGTCGACCATTACAAGCGCTTGAAGGTTCCTGATGACGTAGAATTTCTCGGATATTCCAACGGTATCTCAGATTTTTCCAATGCCTACATCAGTCGTGAATTTCGGCATGCCTATGATATAGCGGAGGAAATGTGTACGGCAGTGGACAATGATCCTATAGGAGAGAATCTCGGTTATGTTGCTCGATGGCTTCAGGCAGAGGCGCTTGATGGCGCCGGTGACTCGGTAAAAGCGGAGAAGTCGTTGCTCACTCTTGCTTCCGACATCGATAAAAGCGGTACGGATAATGCGCGGATGTGGATATGTAAAATTCTTGCCACACGTTACGAGGGTAAGGCTCCGGAGAAATGCTGTGTATGGCAACTTGCATTTTTCAAAGCGCGTGAAAATATGGAGAAATCGATGGCTGACACTTCGGGTATCGGTTATCTTAATGATTTAAGGAAAGTCAGGCATTCAGTTCTGGAGGCAAAAGAGTCGCAGACGCGTACCCGTCATCAGATGGTGCTCCTTATCGTGTTTTCCACTGTGACTATAATAATTCTTATAGGAATCATCCTGTGGCAACGGCAATCGCGTCATTATAGGCGCACGATCGTAAAAAAGCAGCTTCGATTGATAGGCTCAGACCGGTCTGTCGAGGAAGAAAACCACGATGCCAAAGAAGGGGAGGAGCCGATGGAGGAACTCGGTCATGACTATCCGGTCAAGGATGAGCTTGTGGGAAAAATAAAAGATGTTTTCTCCGATAGAAAAATAGTGTTGGACCCTGAATTTTCAATGTCGACGCTATGTACACTTGTGGAATCGAATCCTACTTATGTGTCACGCGCCATAAAGACTGTTTACGGCAAATCGCTTAGTGCGCTTGTAAGTGAAATGAGAATAGAAGAGGCTTGCCGTGTGCTCGCCGATGAGCAGAGTGACCGTTTCACGGTCGAGGCTGTTGCTACTCAGGTAGGGTTTAAATCTCGCAGCAATTTTACGGCGGTATTCAAGAAAAACACCGGATTGTCACCCGCAGAATTTAAAAGAACATCACGAGGCATCTGATTTTTAAGGCTGTTTTTGTCTACAATTCTGAATTTGACACATTATTTGTGGCTCAATGGCGCAAAGGTTAAGACATGTTAATCTAAATTTGTGGTGTCAAACTAAATTTTTGCGTATGAAAAAATTTCTATTCTCATCAGTGGTTATGATGTCATTGTCAATGACAGCCGGAGCCTGGAATACGGGTAGCGAAAGTTTCCCGGTTACGGATTACGGCACGACAAGACAAGAAAATCTACATGCCGCCGGACTTCCGGGTGGCTCAACTTTCATCGTGTGGACTATGCAGGATGATAGCCGTTCCCATTGCGACCTTTATCTTCAAGTGATAGATGCGGAAGGCAACATGAAATTGCCGGCATCGGGGAAACGGATAAACACGGTTGACGGACCGTCGTATGTTTCAGCGGGTATATCAGTGGTTGCAACGTCAACAGAGTCGTGTCTGGTAATCGCAGGCGACCCTCGTGACACCGAGGAAAGTTTCTACAACCTTCCTTATGTATATGCGGTTGATGCCGAAGGTAATGTCAAGGGGACTCCGGAGGGTGAACCTGTTGCACCGGGCATAGCGTCAGCAAATAAATACTCCCTATATGCATTTGGCGATAACTATTATGCGACCTTCGACGCTAACGAGCCCGGAACTTACAACGCTTTTACCTACGTGATGAAAGTTTCTGCCGAAGGAAAGTCAATGTGGGATGCGCCGTTGAAACTGATTGCGGGCAACTGCTCGCTCACTGCCTCAGGTGATGATTTCATTGCCGTGGGAACAAGCAGTAACCGCCTTATAGCAGGCAAATATACCGCCGAAGGTGAATCGCTTTGGGACGATGGAAAGGAGATTCATCCGAAAACCTCGATGTGGGGTGCAGTTCCTTCATATTCAGATGGAGAAGGCGGAGCATACGTGCCTTACGAATATACCGATACAGAATACAATACCCACAAGCCGCTTGCCCATATCGCTGCCGACGGTACGGTGAACAGCACATTGCTTGAGTCGCTTTCACCTCAAGCCGACATGAACATCAACGAGTCATCGCTTTACCCATTCCCAGACGGCAAATTTTTGGTGCTTACATGCTTGCGTAAAGGCTATTCAGGCAATTATTTCCTTAATGGAGCGATTTATGATGGCGAGGGCAATATTACATGTGATGCCGCAGGGGTGACACTCGATGAAGCATCAATCGGATTTAATTTCATCTCCAATCTTAACGGAGTGGACAATTCGGCTGTCATCATTTATGTTCATCCCGATTCATATACTGAAACTTCGTTGATGGCATTAAATGTCAACACATTGTGTGAGGATAAGTGGAAAGAAACCCTTGTTTCGGGAAGCGGGGTATCACAGTTCTGCACCGTTTACGGCGGAAATTGCTTCACGACTTATTTTGTGGATGCGCCCGGAGATGACACTGTGGGAGTGAGAGGCTTGCGCGCATCCATAAAGGGCGGTTTCACGGTATCTTCCTATGACCTTGATGTCACGGTTTCGGAACCGGGTACACTTGCATCACTTTTACCTGAAGATATGTCTGGTATAAAGTCCATGAGTATTTCGGGGTCAATCAACGGCACTGATGTCAAGACCATCCGCGAAATAGCATTGCATGTCGCTCCTTTTGAGGGAGAAAAGGGGTATGTAAAAGTATTCGACTTCAAAAATGCCACTATTGTCGCCGGAGGCGAGGCTTACCACAGTTATTATGACTGGGATGTATATGACAATGTGGATGTCTATACCGAGGATAATGTGTTCCCCGCATTTATTTTCCAGGATTATTCGATTGAAAAAATCGTATTCCCCGATAATATCAAAGGGGTAGGTCGTGACGCGCTCTACAACTGTGCGAAGATTGCCGAAATCAATCTTCCCGAAGGTGTAGAGGCTGTAGGTTACGAGGCATTTGCCGGTACGGCGATAACCTCCATCAAACTACCGTCGACAATTACCTCGATTGGCGCGTATGCCTTCTATTCAACAAATCTCACAACATTTACTATACCGGCAGGTATCACGGAACTTCCCGAAGGCATGTTGCAGGCGACTTATCTCGAAAGTATCGATTTAGCCAATCAAGTCACCAAAATAGGTTATAATGTGTTCAAAGACTGCGCATATCTTGAGAGCGTGACCGGATTTGACAATGTGGTGACGATAGGGAATTATGCGTTTTACAACTGTCTGAAACTCAGTGAGACACCTGTGTCGGCTAAAACGGAGTCCATCGGTACGGAAGCATTCATCAACTGTAGCTCCATACAGAAAGTGGAAGTGCCTGCCGCCCTCACATATATCGGTCAACGTGCTTTTGTAAACTGCGCCTCGCTGAAAGAGATTAATGTTGCTGAAGATAATACCGAGTATGCATCTGTAGCAGGTATGCTGTTTACTAAAAATATGGAGACACTTATTACCTGTCCTTCCGGCTACACTGACGATGTCGAGCTCCCGGAAGGTATCGCAAGTATAAGTAAGAGTGGTTTTGAAGCATGTGCACAACTTAAAAATGTGACATTACCCTCTTCCATGAAAGAAATCGGCAACGAGGCGTTCAAACTCTGTGTAAGCCTTGAGCATCTTACGTCGAAAGCTGAAGTGCCACCTGTATTGGGCTGGGATAATCCTTTCTGGGGTGTGCCTGTTGAATCATGTGTGCTTACCGTACCCACACCGACAGCACAGAAAGCCTATCAAGAGGCTGACGGATGGAAAGAATTTGTGAACATTGTTTCGCTTACTCCTACCGGTATTGCAAACATCAGTGCAGACGATGATTCATTTGAATGGTACACTCTCAAAGGTGTCCGACTTGATTCCAGACCGGTTATGCCGGGACTCTATCTGCGCAAACGCGCCGGACAGAAAGCCGAGAAGATTATTCTGTGATGAATCGAGAAATTCAGTTAGCCTGCGAGGCTGTGCCGTAATCTATCAGTTTACGACACAGCCTCGCTGTTTTAGAGATTGTCTCGCCCTGTCAGAAAGCTCTGTAATGTTTGTCGGCTTTTAATGGATTTGTAATTCGTAGATTACCCGGAATTGCATTTTCTACTTCAATCTGATTTTCCCAACTACCTTGCGTGAACTTAAACTCAGCGGGTAATTGTAAATTCAAATCAATACTATACGTTGAATCATTCATCCGGGTCATTTTTACGCCGGCGGGATTCCAGTTTGCAAGAGTCTCCTGATTGCCTGTCAGATATACCTCCCCATTAAGATTTTCTCCTGACAATTCGATATATACGGGATATAAAGTCTTGCTCGCCGGCCCATGATTACAGGCAAGACAATAACCTGCATAACCTTTCAGACCATCAATAAGAGCCGGCTGATAGCTCATATCATGGGAATAGTCAGGGTATTCCTTTATTCTCATCTTTATATTGTCGGGTAAAGTGGTGGTATCAAAATGGGTCTTTACCTTTTCCCACGCTGCCCTCCATTCCGAACCCCACCCGGTATCCTCACATTCATTAGCCATACTCATGAATATATATTTGGGTTTACCGGTGTTGAAATCATAATTCATGAGTGCCTTTCCCCACAGGCTGTCATCCCATTCCAGATTGGGAGAAATCGCGATATAGTCATCAAACATATCTTCAGTTGTCATAGCATCAATGATGAATGATGCACTCAATGAATGACCGACGGCAAGTGTATGCCCCGTGGTGCGATATGTATGGTTGATATAGGGTATTAATTCATCTTTGATGAATTTCTTGAACTTTGGATTACACCCATAGCCGTCGGGCATGGCTTCGGGTTTAGGTATATTTACCGGCATGGAATAAAAATCCCTGTTTCGGTCATAGTTAAATTCGGGGAGATATGGCGACGTAACACCTACGACGATAAACGGATGTACATCTTCACCTTCGACTTGACATCCGTAGTGCATGAGACCGTGTACAAGATCAAAATTTGAACGAGTTTGAGAATCAAACACATAGATTACATCATACTCAGATTGAGTATGCTCATCGTATCTGTTCGGCGTATAAATCAGGATTGTACGTTTAAACGGGAAAAATTGCGAGTCAAGTTCTTTTACTTCGACTTTTGCCAGCTCTTGAGCCGATATCACTGATATGGATAACAGCTGAATGAAAAAGATTGTGATTATTCGTGTCATTGATACTTGATTTTTGCCGCAAAATTACAGTATATGTAATTTATGTGCCATACACAAAAGTGTACAAATGCATCCTGACTTAAATATATCCGGATTCTCAGATGAGCTTGTTGTTTGTCGCCGCAACTATCGCCTCCGAGATATTGCGTACGTCAAGTTTATCGAAGATGCGTTGGCGATATTTTTTTATCGTATCGGGTGACAGACATATTTTTTCGGCAATCTCCGCCATAGTATAACCTTGAATGGAAAGAGAAAGCACTGATTTCTCACCACCGGTAAGCATGGGCATCTCTCGTTTGTGCCATTTACGGGAAACAACATTATACACATAATATTCCGATGAATCCGCACGGTGCATCTCTATATGTCCGGCATCGGTATGGGTTGCGGCTGACACGACACAAAGTGCAAGCCATATCCTTCCGTCGGAAGTAAGGGCAAGCGGCGTCAACTTATGGTTGACAAGAATCTTTCTCCCATCATTAAGGATGTGAAAGTCGTATGATATATACCACTTCTTGCGATCAATGACCGGGAGTTCATTGTAGAAAGAGAAGCCTGCCTTGTTAAGCATTAATAATAACGATTGTTCATTCTCCGGTACACAATCAAGATAGAAACGATAACCCAATTCCTTTACGTGTTCCGGCGACAGTCCACAGAGGAACATAGGATTGGGAGATACATAAAGGAAATTATGCTTGAAATAGTCTATAATATATACACTTTGATATGACGCGCGCGAAAACGCCTCTGCAGAGTCGATGTATTCATTCACACAGCTATAATCAAGCTCTTTTACGAGCCTGATTTCATTATCGGGGATGAAAAAATCATCTGTTGTTTTCATCTACACAGACTATACAAAGTTGGTGTAGAGGAGGGGATTGATTCCGCGGAGGAAGTCGGGGGTCGACATACGGCGTTTGCCTTCGAGTTGCAGTTCTGTGATTTCGTATGCGTGATTTCCGGCACATCCGGCATATAGTCTGTCGCCTTCGATTTTGAATTTTCCTGTCGGCACGGCTACATTGACTGCCGGAGTCCCGGCAAACACTTTCAGCTGCAATTCTTTGCCGTCAACCGCAGTGAGAGTGGTCCATGCGGCGGGATAGGGCGACAGTCCTCTTACGAGATTATGTATTTTAATGGCTTCGTCGTTCCAGTCAATAAGACATGTATCTTTGAATATCTTGGGCGCAGGCGTAGGCTCAATGCCATTGGTCAGTTCATCCTGAGGGGTGGTGGATAGTGTGCCGTCAAGTATTTTAGCCACAGTCTCCATCGTCAGGTCGGCACCGAGAGCCATCAGTTTGTCGTGGATGTCGCCCACATTTTCGTCATCGCGTATCTCGACTTTCTTTTGATCGATGATGTCACCGGTGTCAATGTCATGCTTCAGGAAAAATGTAGTCACTCCCGTCTCCTTGTCGCCGTTGATTACCGCCCAGTTGATAGGCGCGGCACCGCGATATTTGGGAAGCAGGGAGGCATGAAGGTTGAATGTGCCGAGACGTGGCATAGACCACACAACTTCCGGCAGCATACGGAATGCTATGACGATAAACAAATCGGCGTCAAGAGAGCGGAGCTCATCGACAAACTCCTGATTTTTAAGATTGACCGGCTGCATGAGATGAAGCCCGTGAGCCACTGCATACTGCTTTACGGGTGATTGCAGAAGTTTATGACCGCGTCCGGCAGGTTTGTCCGGCATAGTGATGACTCCTACTATGTTATATCCGCCTTCATATAAGCGTGAAAGGCTTTCAACTGCAAATTCCGGAGTGCCGAGAAATACTATCTTGAGATCTTTCTTATCCATCGTCGAGTTACTTGTTTTGAACATTTATAGCAAAGTTACGATTATTTATATAATTTTGTGACGTTATGAATGTAAAATCCAATATCAAAATCTGGCTTCTTGCCGTAATGATGGGAGTGAGCGGTGTCTCACGTGCACAGTATATGCCTGACTCGGTGAGAACTGCATGTTGTGACACATATAGTGACCCAACGACCAAATTCAAGCCAACTCAACTTATTTTACCCGGAGCGCTTATCGCCGTGGGTGCATTCGGTATCGAGAACGGATGGTTCGGGCACATTAAACGAGATGTCAGGGATGAATTTCAGACAATGAGCCACGGTCATCAGATAAAAGCTGACGAGTATCTGCAATATCTTCCGGCTGCCGGATATCTCGTGATGGGTTCCATAGGAGTAAGAGCCAAACACAATTTCAAAGAGCGCGCACTTGTCACTGTCACGTCACTTGCCTCATACGGAATACTCGCCGGAGGCATGAAGCTATGCATTCATGAACGACGTCCCGATGGCGTAGGTAATAATTCCTTTCCATCAGGACACACGACACTCGCGTTTATGGGAGCTGAACTAATACGCAGCGAATACCCGCTTGGTGTGGGCATCACCGCCTACGCTGTCGCTTGTGGCGTAGGTTTCATGCGACTCTACAATGACCGTCATTGGATTAATGACGTGATAGCCGGTGCCGGCGTAGGCATACTGTGTGCCAGAATCGGATACTGGATGTTGCCGGTGTGGCGCAAGGTGTTTAACCTGGACCGGCGAGGGTGCTGTCAGGTTGCGGCAATCGCACCGTTTTATGATGTGGAGCGACGCGCAGCAGGCGCGTCATTTGTCGCCTGCTTCTGATTTATCAGGGTTAATAATACATGTAGCGGCGACGAGTCCTGCAACAATGTCGTTGGAAAGAGTCGTCAGCGTAAGGGATTCGAGTTCTTTCGTCCGGTCAAGTGACATGCACAATATCACACCCGCGCCTCCGTCAATGCGCCTGCCGTAGACGCCTTCAATTCCAAGCAGCTCGCCAAGATTATCGCTGACCAGCCCATCTTTAAGAGTATAGCGCAATGGTCGGTTGCGGGATACATTAAACGCATACCGGTCAGTATAGAAATCTTGCTCGACAGGACACCAGTTGTAAGGATTACGCAAGTGGAGGGAGTCAGAGGACCCGTCTTTGTAGGTCGCAGTAATCAAGGCATTGTCGATATGGCATTGCATGTGGTTGGTGCTACCGACAAGCATCAGAGCAATTGCATCAGCGTGACCTGACACCGGTACAGTCACACTATCGGGGTAGTTGTCCCACAACGATGTGTACGCTACATTGTCACCGGCGGGATTACAGCGAAACGGGATTCCCTGTGGGGTGGTGAACACTCCGCCGTTTCGGGCTGCGATTTTACGCAGACCGCTGTCATCGATATTTGCGCTGTCAAGCGGATGACACCATTCGCCGATACCGTTAACCGGAATCTGCAAAGTGGTGGTTGCCGGGCGAGGTGAAAGATATTCGTTACGGAATATATCGGTTATCGAAGCGTTGTAATGACGGTTAAGATTGACGGGGACATATTGACTGCGTGGAGTATTCAACATGGCAATACCGTAATCACCCGCAGGCAACGCCTCACATGATTGACTTTCCATCCACCATTTCATGTCGCCGAAAGCGTATTCGCGGAAATGCCCGTGTGTCTTACCTGTCGGCAGGGCATTTTCGGCTGATATCCCTGAACCTTTCCATGTCACAACAAGGTCAATCTCACCGGCTGTATCAGCATCAATCATTATGAACGGCATCCCGACGCTTTCCTGATTTAACCGCCACCCGACGTTTTTACCGTTTATAGTGACACTTTCAACAGCTCCGTAAGTTGCCGGAAAGGTGAATGTCGCGTGACGCAACCGGTCATTGACAAGAGAGAGGCGGTAACTGTCGGTAAGTCCATCGCGCTTGAACGACAGCGAGAAATCAGGATGACTGATTGATGCATGATTCCAGTCAGCGGGAAATCCCGGACGAATATCCACGCGACCGTTCATTGCATCGGGGGAGAAACCGAACAGCCCCTCGATCACGGCACGTGACAATACGCCCACAGGGTCGGCAAAGTCACGGTAACACTCACCGCGCGCGGCATCATAATAACTTATCTGACCGATATTGCCGGGGCTTGACCCGAGATACATCCCGTCAAGGATGGCGCTTTTAAGCAGGTTGAAGCCTCGGTCAGCGCGTCCCGCCTGCCAGTAGGCGAGCGATGTATGGAAAAGTTCGGCAAAAGCCACATTGTTTATGCTCCAAGCATACGGAAGCCAGTCGGTAGTCGAGATAACAGAATATTCGCCATCCGGCAAACCGTGTGCCGTAACCGGAATATGCGGTATATTGTCATCTATATATCGTGTAGCCGAGTATTTCTGAAACGGGTCGGCAGCCTCGCTGTCAATAGCATGATATATGGTCCATACGGCAGGATGGTCGTGAAGACGGCGATTCCCGAGACTTTCGCGATATTCAGCCCATACACCGGCATCATCCATCCAGAGAGTGCTGTCAAGTGCCCTGAGTATCCGGTCGGCTTCCTCGTCGTAAGGGGTAGGGTCTTCACCTATTTTCTCTGCGATGGTAGCCGCAGCTTTGTTTGCATAATAATTGTATGCCGAAGAGTGTGTGACACCTCCTCCGCTATAATAAAGCGCATCGCTCGCCCATATACAGCAATAAGCGTCATAAAGCCCGTCATTGTCAGGATCAAAGTTGCGTTTTTCCCAGGCAAGATGCGACTTGATAAGATTCCACTTCTCACGAGCGTATGCGATGTCGCCGGTCCATGAAAAATGGCGCATAAGTTCATCGATGTAACAAAGATTCATGTCGTAATGGTGCATCTGATTGTTACGGTGAGGATTGCGACAGATATAGCCGTTACTGTACATCTGTGTGCCCCAGCGTTTTTCGGCGCGCGCCATACGGAGTGTGCTGTCTTGCGCCGGATGCGGTATCACCGGCTCGACATCGGTCACCTGCGACGTTGCGTACGCGTCAAAATGTGTTTTCGCTCTGTCGTGCCATCCGAGATAATCGCCGGTATATGCACCGCGCCAACCGCTAAGCGGCATACGCCACCCAACAGCGCCATGTTGCCAGGTGGTACCGTCCCAGATACCGTCGCCGGCAGCGACAAGTGTGCTGCCAAGCGTATTAATATATGGGTCGGGGGTCGTTATCACAATGCAGCTGACAAGCGAGTCACGCTGTGAAAGCGCGTTGTCAAAATCTGCTGCCAGTGTCTTTTGGTCGTCAGCGGTGATATGGCGGTCGAAGTAACCGATGTATCTTACCGGAGTTTTGCCTGAAATGGTGATAGGACATGATTCTAACGGCGGTTTTGAATCATCAGGGGCAAAACAGTTTTTCGGGTCTACGCCGATATCACCGCTGCGGCTAATCTTTACCTTGACAGTCTCGCAACAGTTTGCTGTCAGTACAGTATTGTCCGGCATATTCTTGCCCTCGATTTTCCAGACACATCCTTCCCTGTCAAAAGTGGCGAGAGCGGTGATTGTCAGGCTGCCGCTGCGCCATGCCGGGTCGGTCAGGATGTAGCGGCGCTCGCCACCTTTGTAATATGCCCTGCAGTCGGCAATTGAGTCGAGCCTCATAGTCGTACCATTGCAGGTGATGGTGAAATTGATGTTACGGTTGTCCCGCTTGTGATAGGCGGCAAATATCGGTCGGTCGCTTGTCTCTATGCGAAACAAGCTGTTGCCGCCATATAGGGCGCGTGTATAATTGTTGTTTCCGTTGTGTGACATGATATATCCATCGGCGGTCGGCACATAATTCAACTGACGCTGAGCGGAAAGCAGCAGCGGCATACACACCGAGGCAAGAATCCAGATTTTTTTCATGAACATTCATTTAAGGTTATACACCACAAAGATACCCATTTATCACAAAACCCAAAAACAAACCGCCCAACAAAACAAAAAGGTCTGCGCCAAAAAACTTGACACAGACCTGATTGATTGCAATCGTTTTGGGGAATTAGCGGAAGAGGAGGGGAGCCATTTCTTTCAGGCTGCGGCGCCAGGTGAGGAACTCATGCGCGGTGTTGTCTGACACGTATGACACGGCATTGAAGCCGGCTGCCTTTAGGTCGTCTACTGACTGCCGTACTCTTTCAGGATTTTCCTTAGAGCCGCAGGAGGTGAATATCAGTCGTGGCTTTACATCCTTCAAATCGTCGGGGGTGTAGATGCCGCCACTAAGGAGTCCATAATAATCAAATACTTCTGGGCGCGCAAGAGTGATATTCTTGGTCTCCATACCACCCATCGACAATCCTGCCATGGCACGGTGCTTCTTGTCAGGAATCGTGCGGAAATTACTGTCAATGAAGGGTATCAGTTCATCTACAAGTACAGTCTCGAAATCCTTGTAGTTGAATGAATTTATTGTGCCGAAACGTGCATTGTTGGTCATGCCGTAGGTCATCACGATTATAAACGGTTTGCACTTGCCCTCGGCGATGAGATTATCCATGATGAGATTGGCGTGTCCCTGGTTGCTCCATGCGGTCTCATCCTCGCCCCAGCCATGCTGAAGATAGAGAACAGGATATTTCTTTTTAGGATTTGCCGAATATTCTGCGGGCGTATAGACAAAAGCTCTTTTCTGCTCCCCGGTGCTGGGCGAATTGAAGATGACCTGCTGCACATTGCCGTGAGGCACATTTTTCAGCGCATAGAAATCACGGTCATGTGCCGGAATCTCAATGCCGCTTTCCCAGCGTGTCGAGCCGTAATAGTTATTCGTTCCGGGATCGTTCACGGTAGCTCCGTCAATGGTCAGATGATAATAGTGAAATCCTTCATCCATCGGACCTTCTGTGGTACCGGTCCATACGCCATCTTTATCCTTGCGTAAAACAGTGCCGCCTCTGCCGCCTAGACCGAGGCTTACAATCACGGATTTAGCGGTCGGGGCATCGATGCGGAAACGCGCGTATCCCTCGGAGTTGACCATCGGATACTCCTGTCCGGGCTGATTCAACTCATTGGGACGGAAATCTTCTTTAGGAACTGCGCGGTCAAGTTTCTCGTCAAAATTCTTCACGGCATAATAAGCCTTTTTCGGCTTCAGTTTTTCATCGAAAAGAAGCGGATGATTGTTGACACCAAGCCATGAATCGGCATCACTGAGATTCCACATCGTCACATTGTCTATGACATTCTTATGCTTGCGGAACACACGGAATATACGAGCAAACTGGTCTTCATGGAGAGTGGCGATATAGGGAGGTATCGCATTGTTCTCGCCACGGGAGAAACGAAGCTGACCGCCCATCTCTTCATTGCAACGTATGTCAAGTTCGGTGATATGGATATGGTCGACCAGATCGGAATATTTGGTAAGTGCGGAATCAACATCTTCTTCCGATGGACCGTAGATATTGTAGTGTCCCTGCATACCGATACCGGTAATCGGCACCCCGGCATCCTGCATCTTTTTTACCATATTATATATACGGTCGCGTTTTATCGGCGTAGCAGCGTTATAATCATTGTAGAAAAGAATGGCATCGGGGTCGGCTTCATGGGCATACTCAAACGCCTTTGCGATAAACTCATCGCCGCAGAGTTTGTACAGCTTGCTTTCCCGGTAGGGATTAGGTTCATGTCCTCTCCATCCGCGACCGGCATCGGACATTGCTTCATTAACTACATCCCAGGCATATACCACATCCTTGTAGCGGTTCACAACCTGATGGATATGGTCGCGGAGACGAGAATAGAACACCTCTTTGGAGACAGGTTTACCATTTTTGTCGTTAAACATCCAATCGCAGAACTGCGAATGCCACACAAGACAATGACCGCGGAGCTTTATGCCGTTTTTGCGACAGAAATCAGCGATTTTGTCACCACGCTCCCAGTTCCATACACCTTCAGCCGGATGCAGTTCGCCGGGCTTCATGTCATTTTCAGCGGTGATGCTGTTAAATTCTTTCTTGATTAGTTCAATCTGGGTAGAGTCGGATACATTGCGCTGATTTACGGCAACACCGACAGTAAAATACCCATCGTAAGCGTCTTTCAGACTTGCGGGACCGTTGTCGACAGGCATCCCGAACTGGGCAAACGCTGAGCCTGCGACAAACATCGAAAGCAGACCCGTTAGAAATTTTCTGTTCATTAACTAAGACTTTTAGATTGATTTAATATCAGGGAATATTCCCGTGCGTAAGTTATTAATAAATTTTAGACTAATCAATATTTAAAAGGTTTAATCATGCCTAAAAATTTATATAAAAATATGTCACGGATATTTGAAGTTGTGAGATGCCGGAGATGGAGTGTGGCAAACTACCTTCTCCGGCATCTCGAATAGATTACGCGCAGTAGCCTATGCGACGGGGACGATCTACGGCTATGACAGGGACAGGAATATCGCTTGCCTGTATCTCTGACAACGACCGCTTGTCATACATCCCACCGGCGACGACCCTTACCGCCATTGCAGGGAGAATCTCGGTCTGAATCATGTTTATTACATGACGCGCATTGCCGAAATTTTTGTCGCGCATCAAGTAATCGCGGTTTAGACGACAAGAAAGAGCCACACGTGCATCGGGGGAGAGGGTGTATTGCTTGCGCTCAAGATAGCGGTCGGCAATCTCCATCAGCTCCTGTTCAGTGAAATCATCAAACAGGTAGATGTTGGAATCGGGAATACGCGATTTGAGACCGGGATTCATGTTGAACATGAGTTTCATCTCATCCTTGTAACCGGCAAGGATAAGCATCCAGTCACGTTTCGACTCATCGGACAGTGCAGTCATCAGTGCCTCGATTACAAATTTTCCGGGATCGCGAGGGTCGTCCGGCTGATAGAGCTGGTATGCCTCGTCGATGAGCAATATGCCGCCTTGCGCCTCTTCTATCGCTTTGAGGGTATTGGTCTCTTCATTACTGTAATACGGACCGAGGAGATTGGCGCGTTCCTTGACCACGACATGCCCCCGGGATAGCACACCGGCTCTTTTGAGCATCACTCCTATCATTTTTGCAACGGTAGTCTTGCCGGTGCCGGGCGATCCGAGGAACATGGCATGAAGCGGCAGCGATGACACTGTGAGGTCATTGTCTTCGCGCAATTTGTTAAATTTCACGATTTTCTCATAAATACCCAGCTTTTCTTTCACTGCCGTGAGCCCTACAAGATGGTCGAGACAACATAACTGTTGCCCTGCTGCGTCAGGCTCGGAATCAATTGCCTCGTCTGGTGTATCCGGTTCATCCTCGGCTGCAGTCGCATTGTCTTCTTCATCGGCCTCATCGTCAATTGTATAGTGCTCTGTTTCAAGTGTCTTTGTCTCGCTTGCGATAAACTCGTCGAGTGCGCGCTCAAACGGGTCATCATCTGTAGTAGCATCATCGGGGGACTCCATACATGATTTAAACCTTTCTACGGCAGCCTCGGGAGTATATACCCCAAGACATTCAAGTTGCTTGCCATAGTAGTAGCCTTCAACGGCTACCGGTCCATCTGTGCTAAACGCAAAGCCGGCTACAGGATATTCCATGCAGAGCAATTCGGCATAATATATGCCACAGTCATGAGGGTCGGCAATAAAATGCAGTCCTACATGATATTCATTCATGTCAAAGTCATCGCAATCGGGATTGCAGAAACAGCGCTTCAATTTGCCGCCGGGTGAATAAAGCCTGATTTCAAGTTCGGGGAGTATCTCCGGCAATTCCTTGAATCGTGGCTCGACATCGAAGCGTACGGTAATTCCTGTCATGCCCTCGATGCTCATCACTTTGTGCATATCGCTGGTCCAGTCGGGCACTATACTGCCCTTGGTGGCTTCATACCATAAAGAGGGGTCATTGCCAATATGGCCGGTGTCATACAGATTGAAGGCGACTTCTCCAATCTGCAGTCCGCTTGCCTTGTCTTTTACAAGTACTTGATAGGAGTGGCATGTGTTGATATTGGCGTAAGCTAAAGGAAGGTCGACGCGATATAGGCTTCCGTAATTGTCACGCGGGATATTTACGCGGAGAGTGGTGGTCGACATCACGTTCCCGGCTGTCGTGTCAACTATCGAGACTGATATGGAACGGCGCACACCACTGACATTATCGGTGGTAAATTTACGCTCATTACAAAATATCATCATCACAGCCACGCCTGACTGAGTGGAGGATATCGGAAAATCGTGACGGTCATCAAAGATTTCGTATGCGGGAAACTCGCGCGCCACTTCATCATCAGGAGAGTAAGCGCATATCTGGATTTTGGAGAGAGTGAGTGAATTTTTGGAATTTGTCATAATTATTACAGTTTTAGATTTTCCCGCATTTTATGCGGGAAAAGGTTAGGAGGTTAATAGGTTATAGGGTTATGAGATGAGAGGGATAGGAGGATTTGGTCCGGGAGCCTTCCCCCGGAAAAATGGTTCCAACATGTCAATGTACTCCTCGCTGACAGCACCAGGATACGTCAAGACGCACCAATGGCTATCAGGGCTTAACAGCGGTTGAAAATGTTGGATGAATGCTATGCGCAACTACATCTTCCCGACACCCGGAGGTGCCGCGCCGCCAAAAACGATTTCAGTAAGATGCAGATGTCTCATAGCTTAAAATGAAATATTTAAACTGTAATAATTCGTGTCCGCGCGTCAAAACCGACCCGCTCACCCCGCAAAGATATATAAAAATTCTTTCTCTACAATAAAATCTGTAATGATTTTAATTTTCTTATGCCGCGGAGAGGATGAGGAGGGTGACGTAGGCGATGTAGCAGGCGGTGAGGATGAAGCCTTCGGCGCGGGTGATGGTGCGTTTTTTGAAGAACCAGCCGAAAAGCCAGAAGAGGAGCGATGCTCCGGTGAGTGTCAGCAAATCGAAATTGCCAATGCCGTTGAATGTCAACGGATGTACGGTGGCTGAGCATCCGAGCACAAGGAATATGTTGAAGATGTTGCTGCCGATGACATTGCCGATTGCTATGCCGGTTTTGCCTTTCAATGCGGCTGTTACTGATGTGGCAAGCTCCGGGAGCGATGTACCGGCGGCAACGATAGTGAGGGCGATAATCGCGTCGCTTACACCGAGCAGCGACGCGATGCCTGATGCTCCGGCAACAAAGCGGTCGCCACCATATATGAGTGCCGCGAGTCCGCCGATTACCCATACGATAGCTTTCCACATAGGCATAGCTTTCGTCGGTGCATTGTCTTCATCGCCGGATTGGACTCCGGTTTTTGCCTGCGCAAATGTATAGCGCATGAAAATCATGAAAAACAGCAGGAGCACAATACCGTCGCTCCGTGTCAACGCCATGACCGATGCGCCGTCGAGGAGGGGAGTATTGCCCATTACGAGAAGGGCGATTGACGAGAGAATGACCAGGGGGATTTCGTTGGTCATGATGCTGCGCTCGACTTTTATAGGCATGACCATTGCTGTCACACCGATTATGACCAGGATATTGAATATGTTGCTACCCACCACATTGCCGATAGCCAACTCAGCATTACCCTGGATAGCAGATATGAGGCTGATGACCAATTCCGGTGCCGAGGTGCCGAATGCCACGACGGTAAGTCCGATTATGAGGTCGGAGACGCCCCAGCGTTTTGCTATCGCCGACGCACCGTCGGTGAGGATGTTTGCGCCGACAAGAATCAGCGCAAGCCCTAATATGAGGAAAAAGATGTCGGATATCATGAATCTAATGTTTTATTGTCGCAAAGTTAACAATAATCGCCAAGTACAGGGCATTATAATACTGACAAAACGATTGATGCGGTCGAAAAATGTACAAGTCGTACAAAAGTTTTACAGCGGAATTTATGCAGTATAAAAATTATTGCTTACCTTTGCACCGCAAACCACAAGGAGTGATGCTCGAGTGGTTGAAGAGGCACGCCTGGAAAGCGTGTATACGCCAAAAGCGTATCGGGGGTTCGAATCCCCCTCACTCCGCAAAGAAATCCCGCAAGCAGAATCGCCTGCGGGATTTTTTGTTATAATATTATATCAAACCGAAACCAAATGTCAGAAGAGGAAAAATATGCCAAATTAATAACAGCATTAAAAGCTAAAGCTGCGGAAATCTTGCCCGAAGGTTCGAAAGTGTCTATTTATGGCTCAAGAGCACGTGGCGAGGCTCGTTCAGATTCTGATTGGGATATACATATTCTCATTCCTGGTGAGGACCGTGTGCCTTGGTCCTTATGGGATTTGTATGCTTGGCCCTTTTCAGAGATAGGTCTCAAATTTGATGAAGTGATTAATCCGCGACTATATTCGTTTTCCGGATGGCTAAAGCGTAGTTTCTTGCCATTTTATAAGAATGTCGAGAGGGATTCAGTAGTAATATTTCAAAATTAGGATAAAGGCATGACTTTGCAATCAGAGGAAAGAAATGTGATAGTTTCTTATCGACTTGAAAAAGCGAAAGAGACCCTTAAAGAAGTGACTGACGTTAGTAAGCTCGGATATTGGAGTTTGGCTGCGAATCGACTATATTATGCTGCATACTATGCAAGCGTAGCCTTATTAATCAGCAAAGGAATTGAAACTACGACTCATAAAGGAGCGATAAGAATGATTGGATTTTCTTTTGTTGAAAACGGCTTATTATCAAAAGAAGACTCCCGTCTGTTAGGCAGATTGTTTTCCATGCGACAGACAGGAGACTATGAAGATTTATTCGATTGGGAAGAAGAGGATGTTGCGCCCTTGATACCGAAGGTCGAGGATTATATTGAGCGCATATCCAAAATAGTCAAAGGGAATGATTAATCGTCGGCATCGGTGTCTTCATCGAAATCGAAGTCGAAATCCCAGCCGTCGTCATATGCATCTTCCTTGAAGCGTGACAATTCGCGACCTTCGCGCTTGGTGGGACGTCCCATACCTTTGCGACGGTCGACAAATCCGCTTATCTTTACCACTTCGAGCAAGTCGAGTTCCGACTTAGGTGTGATATTTTCAAGATAATCGGGCACAAGCTTTGCGCCAAGACGATTTTCAGTCAGCGCCTTCACACGAAAAGAGTAGGTGACAGGCGGCTTACGCACCTTCACGATGTCGTCGACTTTTATCATGCGGGAAGGCTTGACCTCGACATCATTAACCATCACACGACCTTTCTTGCATGCTTCGGTCGATATTGTACGCGTCTTGAAAATACGTGTAGCCCACATCCATTTATCAATGCGTTCTTCTGTCTTTGCCATCGGCTTATTTATTATTAAAATTACACATGGCAAAGCCTATACCTGACAGGCAGAATGCCTTTATCGCCTCGCAAGCCACATCAATTCGAGCAGGAAGCTGCTGCCGCTGGTCAAGCGTAAACTGACCGAGCACATAATCGATCTGGCACCCTCGCGGAAAATCATTTCCGACACCGAAACGCAGACGCGGATAAGCCTGTGTGCCGAGCATCTGCGCTATATTCTTGAGCCCGTTATGACCGGCATCACTGCCGCCCGACTTTATGCGGATAGCCCCGAAGGGGAGAGCGATGTCATCCACAAGAATAAGTATGTGGTCTACGTCGATGCCTTCTTTTTCTTTCCAGTAGCGCACTGCGTTTCCGCTCAGATTCATGTAAGTCGACGGCTTTAAGAGAGTGAGCTGTTTATTTTTCAGTCTCATGTGTGCCACATCACCGTAACGCTCGGTGGTAAAAGAAATATTGGATGCTTCGGCAAAAGCATCCAATATCCTAAAACCTATATTGTGGCGGGTTCCACGGTATTCATCGCCGATGTTGCCCAATCCTACAATCAAGTATTTCATGTCACTGCGATTATGCCTTAGCAGCAGCACCACGAGCGGCACGGGTGAGCTGAACTGCGCAGACTACAGCGTTCTTTGCGTTCATCAGCTCAAGACCGTCGAAGTGGAGGTCGCCAATCTGGAGAGTCTTGCCAAGACCGAGGTTGTCGATGTTGATGACAACGCGCTCGGGAATCACATTGTAAGGAGCCTTAACCTTAATCTTCTTCATTGAGAGAGTCAGCTTACCACCGGCTTTAACACCTTCGGCGTGACCTTCAAGTTTAACAGGCACTTCAACCACTACAGGCTTCTTGTCGTTTACTTCAAGAAGGTCGATGTGGAGGATGGTGTCTTTTACCGGGTGGAACTGTACTTCGCGAAGCACTGCGTTACGCTTTTCACCGTTAACGGTAAGCTCGATTGCGAAGATGTCGGGGGTATAGATGAGTTTGCGCACATCCTCAGCCTTTACTGTAAGGTCGGTTGTGATAAGACCCTTGCCATTGCCGATTTCAACGAGCTTTTCACCGGGCTTGAGAGCTGCGGTGTAGGGGAGGGTTACGATGTCACTGCCGTTAAGCACTACGGGAATCTTGTTTTCGTCACGGAGCGCCTTAGCTGCCTTCTTGCCGAGTCCGGTGCGCGGTTCGGCTGTCAGTTGATAAGTCTTCATTGTTAATTAATTTGTTGTGTTACTCAAAATTAAGTGATTAAATAATGCTCCTTAATTTCCCATCACACGGGGATGCTAAAAAGCGGTGCAAAGTTAATGATTTTATCGTAGCAAAGCAAACAATCTGCCGTCAAATTTCACAAGATATAACGCAGAAATTGCCATGAGCACACTTTCTTATCCAAATTACACCATAATAACTGTTAACTCTTATATTTTTAGTATCTTTGCGGCTATTATGAATAAGACTGTCATAACTATATGCCTGTCGGCATTGCTTACCATACCGATGGTTGCGCAGCGACCGTCATCATCATCTTCTTCATCTTCGGAAAAAAACAATGAGGTGAAGGAATCAGACATAAAACAAGAGATTTATGCGTGGAAAATCATCCCGCCGTTAGGGCTTCGAGAACCTGCTCCCGTCGACACATCGCTGCTCAATTATGGTCAGCGCTCAGTGCCGGTGTCGCTCGGTCCCGCATACGCCATCACAGGTAATCTTGGCGGACCCGGAGAGACTCTTATTTATTTCGACCGGCAGCCGACAAGCGAATTTATGTTCAAAGATGCTGTAGCCGCCTGGCTTCCTTCGCTGAGTACTCACGAGTTTTTCAATTCCCGCATACCGCTGACATTCCTTTCTTATAATACAGCCGGAACAAGAGACAACTCTCAGGACAGGCTTTCAGCCACTTTCTCCGGCAATATCAACAAGAAGGCACAGATAGGGGCAATGTTTGACTATCTGTATTCAAAAGGATGCTACGATTTTCAGGCGGTGAAAGGCCTCACCTGGGGCTTTTCCGGATCTTATATAGGCGACCGGTATGAGATGCAGGCATTTTACAACCACTGGAACACTCTTGGAAAAGAAAACGGTGGTATAACCGATGATTTATATATCACCGACCCTGCACAGCTTCAGGGCGGTCAGACCTCCATCCAGGCAAAATCGATACCAACGCGACTTACCGGGGCGTTTAACCGCGTTGTGGGTGGCGAGCTGTATATGAACAACGCCTATAAAGTGGGATTCTGGAAAGATGTGGAGGTCGATGATTCAACGACCGTGGAAGAGTTTGTCCCGGTATCCAGTTTCAGCTGGACATTGAACTACAAGACAGGGCGACGCAAGTTCACCGACACCGGTTCCGCTGACAACAGTTTTTGGGAAAATACCTATTTCAATCTTGATGGAAGCGGCGACGAGACTAAATACTGGTCTCTGACAAATACAGTAGGTGTCTCGCTTCTTGAAGAGTTCAACAAATTTGCCAAATTCGGGCTTACCGCGTTTGTGACTCATGAGATAAGAAAATATAACCAGTACCACGACACCATCCCCGATGATGACAAGCGCCCGGAAGGATTGACTCCATATCCTGTTTCAAGCGCGGCGGTAAAGGGTACACAAAATCTGCTGTGGGTAGGCGGTCAGCTGACCAAACAACGCGGCTCAATTCTTACTTACGAGGCAACGGCACGATTCGGTCTTCTCGGAAGTTCGATAGGTGATATCGATATCGATGGAAATGTATCCACGCGATTCAGGCTCTTCGGCGATTCCGTCACCATAACCGGTTATGGCGAATTCCATAATACAGAGGCTCCTTATCTGCTCAACCATTATGTATCGAATCATTTCATCTGGGAAAACAATTTCGGCAAAATCCGCAGACTGCGTTTCGGCGGGAAGCTCAATATCCCGCATACACGTACATTTGTCAATGTAGGGGTTGAAAATGTGCAGAATCTGATATATTTCAATTCGGCATGTATGCCCGTGCAAAATAGCGGGAGCGTTCAAGTATTCAGCGCTTCGTTGAACCAGAATTTCAAGTTCGGGCCTTTGCATTGGGATAACCGCATCACGTATCAGGAGACATCTGATGCCGCCGTGATTCCGTTGCCCAGATTATCGGTTTACTCCAATCTTTATCTTCGTTTTATGGTAGCGAGGGTGCTTGATGTCCAATTTGGAGTTGACTGCGACTATTATACAAAATATAAAGCTGTGGACTATCAGCCTGCGACTATGAGCTTCTACAATCAGAGAGAGATTGACTGCGGCAATTATCCTTTTATGAACGCTTACGTGAACATGAAGCTGAGCAAGGCTCGTTTTTATATAATGTTCAGTCATGTCAACCAGGGGTTAACCGGAAACAATTATTTCTCGATGCCACATTACCCGCTAAATCCCCGACGCTTTCAGATGGGAGTATCTATAGACTTTGCAAATTGACAAGACGCCATGACATATAAGCCGATAAAGAAGAAAAACAACGCAATAGTACTCCTTGCGGGTCTCGGACTCGCCATAGGGGCAATGTACTCACTGCGCCGATGCAACAGTTCCGATATGCCATGGCGACCGGTTGCATCGGGGGGCGACACTATTGATGTGGCAATCGAATATTCCCCGATGTCATTTTATAGATATAATGACACCCTTGGCGGGTTCAACTATGACCTGCTGCGCACAATCGCAAAGCGTCATGATATGACGCTGAAATTTCATCCGATAGTGAGCCTTTCGCAATCACTGGAGTATATTGACAACAACACCTACGACCTTCTCGCCGCCGACCTTCCGGCGACAGCCGATTTCAAAGAGCGTTATACTTTGCTCGAACCGGTACTTCTCGATAAGCAGGTGCTGGTGCAGAGACGAGATTCCACATCAGGAGTGCCGCATGTCAAGTCGCAGCTCGATCTTGCCGGCGACACGGTATGGATAGTAGAGGGCTCGTCGGTTGAAAGCCGTATAACAAATCTCGGACGGGAAATAGGCGACACAATCTATATGAGATTTGAGCCTGAATATGGGGCAGAACAGCTATTCCTCATGGTCGCTACCGGAGAAATAAACAATGCCGTGATAAGCGAACGAGTGGCGCGTGATCTTGTCAAGGATTATCCTGACGTTGACATAAGCACCAATATTTCGTTCACTCAATTTCAGTCATGGATTATAAGCGAAAAAAGACCGTCGCTTGGCGACAGTCTTAATCTCTGGATAAGTGATTTCAAAAAGACTAAAGAGTATGACGCTCTTATGAAACGATACGTCAAATGACCCCTATTATCTCGCTGATGTCATCTATGCCGTGGCGGCTACAGTAATCCTCCATGTAATCTATTATTTTGACCGTGACGGCGGGGTCGATGAAGTTTGCCGTACCCACTTCCACTGCCGTGGCGCCCGCAAGCATGAATTCAAGAGCATCTCTGCCATTCATGATTCCACCAAGACCTATCACAGGAACCTTGACGGCATGAGCAACCTGCCATACCATTCTGACGGCGATGGGGCGTACTGCCGGACCTGACAGACCTCCGGTTATGGTCGACAGATAAGGACGGCGACGCTCGACATCCACAGCCATACCGAGCAACGTGTTTATCAGCGATACGGAATCGGCACCCTCGGCTTCCACTGCCTTGGCTATAGAGACGATATCGGTCACGTTGGGCGATAGTTTCACAATCACTGTCTTTGAGAATGCCTTTCTCACCGCTTTGGTGACCTCCGCCGCTCCATCGCAGGTAGTGCCGAATGCCATGCCCCCTTGCTTTACGTTGGGGCATGAAATATTGACCTCTATGGCATTTATCTTGTCAAGGGAATTTAGCTTCTCACATACTGCAACATAATCACTGACAGTGGCACCCGAAACATTGACTATAACATTTGAGTCAATATCCTTGATTGACGGATATATTTTCTCTATGAAATAATCCACACCCTTGTTCTGGAGCCCGACCGCGTTCAACATGCCTGACGGGGTCTCGACCATACGCGGGTAGGGGTTTCCTTCACGGTGATTGAGGGTAGTGCCTTTGACAATGAATCCTCCAAGGCGGCTGAGGTCAATAAAATCGGAAAATTCTTCTCCGTAACCAAACGTACCCGATGCAGTAAGCACCGGATTTTTCAATGTAAGATTGCCTATTTTAACTTCTAATCTTGCCATGTCAATTCATTTATATTGAACACCGGTCCCACGGTGCACACACATACATTTCCTTTCACGGTATTCTCAACACAACACAGACATGCACCTACGCCACATGCCATCATGTTTTCAAGAGAGACTTCACATATAGCTCCAATCTCACGCGCCTTCTTTGCGACCGCTTTCATCATAGGAGCCGGACCGCAACAATATATATAGTCATGATGACGCGACAACACGCTATTGGTTGTTATAAGACCTGTCTCTCCGAGCGAGCCGTCTTCTGTCGAGACATACACCTTTCCCACACCGGTAAACTCGTCAAGCTGGAGTACATCTTGCGCTGACCTGGCTCCAAGCAAAAATTCAGGGCGTATGCCATGGCGTTTAAGCTCCGCCCCCCAGAATAACATCGGTGCAACCCCGACTCCTCCACCGACAAGCAGTACGCTTGCATTCTGAGGCGGGACAGAGAATGCATTTCCAAGAGGCATTAAAAGATTGACATTATCTCCAGCCTTTTTCTCGCATAACGCCCGTGTGCCATCGCCGGCTTTCCTTACCAGAAGCCACAGGTGATTGTTTACGCGGTCAACAAAATTGATTGAGATAGGCCGACGCAAAAATGTAGTCTTGGAATTATCTATTAACACCTGAACAAATTGTCCCGGTCTGATTTCCGGCAGTATGCCTTTTGCCGGTTCAAGTATCAACAGGGAGTATAGCTCATGTAGATGTCGGTTTTCGACGACATGAAAATCCAGTATGTACTTCTTCATTTTGCAATATTTTCCACAAAAATACGAAATTTATATTATATAGGTATATTTAACACAACGGAAAATATGCGAGCAGGGTCATCATTCGCTTTTAGGAACGAATGTATCAAAGCTATTATCGGTGTAAAATACCATAATCGAAACAACCTTCCTTGACTTGTTCATATTAAATGACATCGACTCGGCTCGGGAGCCATCGAAATTTGATGTTTCCCGAGGTGCCGGAACAGTAGTGGGGGTGATTTTTTCAGCTACAAAATTATCTGACTCTTTTGGGTGTTCATTTGCAAATATGCTTTCTGAACCGCCAAATAACTCATTATCCGGCAGTAACGATAGCGAATCGTCATTATCAGGGCTGTTTTGAGGCTCTGAGATTTGCGTATTTATGTCATAACCCATATCTCCTTCGCCAAACATCAGCCACGCGACTGAAAGAGAGGGATAGGCACGGTGAATCTTTTCAATTACCTCGTTGCTTACCTTTTTATTCCTGCCATTAAGAAGCTGAGAGAGCGACGGGCGCGGTATTCCACACTTGTCTGCAAACTGAGAATACTGGATTCCTGAGGTATCCATGAATTTCTTAAGTCGGGAGGCTATGTCCATAACTGTTTCAATTTCGCAATTAACAATGTGCAAATGTAATTAATTAAATTGTAAATTCAAAATTTTTGTTTCGGAATCCGCAATTTCAAATTATAAACTCACATGATTTGCGATTTGAATTTGCATACGCCAACATCGATTATCTATTCAAGTAAAACTTCATTCAAGTTAGAATATCTACTGATAATCATACTATTACGCAGTGCATGGGCACTTAATGGCAATATGCGGACATAAAAACAGCGCAACTATAAAGCTGCGCTATAGATATTTTAACTAATCTGCATGGATATTAATCAAATGCAGCGGTTACTTATCATTGTTAATGACCTAAATTTAAATTCGTAAACGGAACAGGGAATTAAATTATCATGCGTTAACAGTAAAATTTGGAAGAGTGATAGTTTACTTTTGAATCATCTGTGACATTTGTAAACTCAGCTATAGTTCCATTTTATTAATGTGCATATTTTAATTTGCCACAATAATTTAATATTGTGAATTAAATTTTGCATTCTCTGATACAATTTAAAATTTTACCGTTCTATTACTATAACATGTCCGAAAATGAAAATGATTACGATGTTATCAGAAATTAACACCGTAATCATCTTATAATCCGATAATTAACAAAATTTTAACTCATCTCAGCATTTTGTCCAAATATGCAAATTTTAAAACATGTTTTATAGCATATTTTCTTTGCCCTATTTTCGGCAATCTATACATGACATTTCATACGCGAGATATTTTGCTGTAGGCGAATCACCGGAGGAAATTTGTCTTGGAGTGCCCTGCGCTACAATCATACCTCCATTTTTACCACCTTCAGGTCCCATGTCGATAATATAGTCGGCGCATTTCAATACATCAAGATTGTGTTCAATTACAAGCACAGTGTTCCCTTTATCCACAAGTCTGTTCAGAACGCCTAAAAGCACGTTGATATCCTCAAAATGTAATCCTGTAGTAGGTTCGTCAAGGACAAAGAGAGTCTTGCCGGTGTCGCGTTTTGCAAGTTCAGTGGCAAGTTTTACACGCTGGTTCTCTCCCCCCGACAATGTGCTTGACGGTTGTCCAAGCTTTATATAGCCGAGTCCTATATCCTGCAATACCTGAATCTTTTTCAGGATTGCCGGAATACCTGCAAAAAATTCTACCGCCTGGTTTATGGTCATATCGAGAACATCTGCAATGGATTTGCCTTTGTACCTCACCTCAAGTGTCTCGCGGTTGTAGCGTTTTCCTCCGCACACTTCACATGGCACGAGTACATCGGGAAGAAAATTCATTTCGATAACCTTGTAGCCGTTGCCGCTACATGCCTCACATCTTCCTCCAGCCACATTAAACGAAAATCGTCCCGGCTTATAACCCCTTACCTTTGCCTCCGGCAGATTGACAAACAGATTGCGGATATCGGAAAAAACGCCTGTATAAGTTGCCGGATTGGAACGTGGAGAGCGGCCGAGAGGCGACTGATCAACCGTTACAATCTTGTCGATATTATCTATACCGTCAATCTCTTTGTATGGAAGCGGTTCCTGCGATGAACGATAAAAGTGGCGGCTCAATATAGGCTGCAAAGTACCGTTTATAAGACTCGATTTACCGCTCCCGGACACCCCTGCGACACAAACAAACTTACCCAACGGCAGCTTCAGCGTGACATCCTTCAGGTTGTGTCCCGTACATCCTTTAAGCGTAAGATATTTTCCGTTCCCTTCCCTGATCTTTTCGGGAATTGTTATTGTCTTTTCACCATTGAGGTAATCGGCGGTAAGTGTATGGGTGGCAAGCATCTCTTTCGGAGTACCGGCAAAAACAACATTGCCGCCTTTACGACCAGCCTTGGGACCTATATCTATGATATAATCGGACTCAAGCATAATCTCCTTGTCGTGCTCGACAACAATTATGGAATTATATGCATCACGAAGGCGCTTTAAGGAATCAATCAAACGCTTGTTGTCGCGCTGATGGAGTCCGATACTCGGTTCGTCAAGAATGTACATTACATTTACAAGTTCCGAGCCAAGTTGGGTGGCAAGTCTTATGCGCTGGCTCTCGCCGCCGGAAAGCGTAGCCGAGTTTCGGTTAAGCGACAGATACTCCAATCCTACATCTACCAGAAATTTCAGGCGTGTGCGTATCTCCTTTAATATTTCTTTTCCTATGAGCTGTTGCTGGGGCGACAGGCGGTTCTCCACGTTATTTATCCATTCGTGAAGCGCGGAAATATCCATTGCGGCAAGATCGGCGATATTCTTACCGTCGATAAAGAAATGAAGTGCCTCGCGATTTAATCTTTGCCCATGACATTCGGGACATTCGACACGCGAGTAAAACTGTCCGCTCCATTTCTGTGCCTTTGCCGATGCATCTTCCGACTGTTGCAATTCAAGGTATTTTACAAGACCTTCATAGGTCTGGAAATATGAGAATGTGCTTTGCAGTTCGGTCTTGAGCTGCAACCGTTCATTCGTTCCATTCAATATGTCGTTTATTGCCTCCTCGCTCAAATCCTTTATGGGCGTTTTAAGCGTATAGCCGTATTTTTCGCATATTGCGGAAATCTGCCAGAAAATCATGGAATTTTTATACGGTCCAAGTGCCACGATGCCGCCTGCGTGAATCGAAAGGGACGGATTAGGCATCAGCTTGGCGCGGTCTACGATATTGACATAACCGAGACCCTTGCAGGTGTCACACGCGCCTTGCGGAGAGTTGAACGAGAAGTTGTGAGGAGCCGGTTCACGGTAGGATATGCCGCTCACGGGATCCATTAGCATCTGACTGTAGTGGCCTACCGACTCGTTTTCCAGGTCGTAGACCATCATCTGCTTTCCTCCTTGCTGAAGTGCCTTGTTCACTGAGTCGCCAAGACGTGTGGCATCTTTGGCATTTACTTTCAGCTTGTCTACGACCAACTCTACGGAGTGATTCTTATATCGGTCAAGCTTCATGCCAAAAGTGATTTCACGCAGTTCTCCATCAACTCTGACAGTAAGATATCCTTTCTTACGGAGCTGTTCAAACAGTTCCTTGTAATGGCCTTTCCTGTTTTTTACCAGAGGAGCGAGAAGGTAAATCTTGTGTCCGTCGTACTTGTCAAGAATCATCGACACAATTTTTTCCTCGGTATATTTCACCATCTTTTCCCCCGAGATATAGCTTACCGCTTCACCTATGCGGGCATAGAGAAGGCGCAGATAATCGTAAATTTCAGTTGTGGTGCCGATTGTGCTTCGGGGATTACGGTTGATAGTCTTCTGCTCGATTGCTATCACAGGACTAAGCCCCGTGATATTATCCACGTCAGGACGTTCAAGTGTGCCGAGCATATTTCTTGCGTATGCTGAAAATGTCTCGATGTACCTGCGCTGTCCCTCGGCAAATATCGTGTCAAAAGCGAGCGACGATTTGCCGCTTCCACTAAGCCCCGTAATCACGGTTAGTTTATTATGAGGGATTGTTACATCAATATTCTTTAGGTTATGGACTCTCGCGCCTATTACGGAGAGTTTTTCCTGATTCTCATCCATATTTATCAATATTCATCAGTGTTAATCGACCACCCACGCGTCACGATACGTCTTCCTTTGTTGGGTTGAACGGTTCAAATCGCTTTTTTCGGGGAGCAACACGGTGTAAGCCTTCGCAGTCTTGTTAGGCAATGATTTCGCCCTTATCCAAGGGTTGAAATCACGGAGTTGCATGTAGCTGACGCCTTGTTTTTTTGCCCATTGCGCCCAGTCTTCTACGGAATAATCAACTGTTACCTCACGAGTCCTGACCGGCTGATAAAGTTGGTCGGACTTCAGGTGATAACCATATTTTGCCGGGGTTTCCATGATGAGTTTCATTGCAAGCAGCCGGTAGATATAACGTGCGGTCTCATCGACAAGATATAGATTGTATGCCGAAGGCTCGCCTTGTGCTTCGATTTCTTTTGAGATTCTACCCATGCCGCCGTTATAGGAAGCTGCAACAGATTCCCAATTTCCATATTTCCCATACGCCGTCTTCAGATAGCGACATGCGGCTTCTGTGGCTTTTACAGTATTGTAGCGTTCATCGACATATTCATTCACCTCAAGTCCATATTGCTTTGCGGTGGAAGGTATGAACTGCCACAAGCCGGCTGCTTTCGCTCCGGAATATGCTCTCGGATTCAAGGTGCTTTCTATACATGCAAGGTATATCATGTCTTCGGGCACACCGTTTTTTTTCAGAATCGGGAGTAGTTCGGGGAAATACTTGTTGGCGCGTTTAAGTACCAACAGGGTATTGCCATGGGTATATGCCATTGAGGTAAGTTCCCGGTCAAGACGCTCAAACATGTCGACGCGGTCGAAATCAATCGTTTTTCCCGCGAAAGTCATTGATTTGGGAATCACAGGGTTCTCAATCGATGAAAACACCGTGCTTGAACGCTGCTGTGCCGTCATGTCGGCAGACATCCATATAAAAGTGACGCCGGCAATGGCGACCACACAGATTTTTGCTATATTTCTGATATATACCATAATTTCTAAATTTAATTATTATTCGGTAACATTGCCTGTGCCCGATAAATTCTGTTTGTAATTTATAATATTGATGTCACCCCGCAGATTATATTCTTTACCATCTGCGCCGGTCGCTTTAATCACGTAATAATAAACTCCGGCAGGCACAAGCTTGCCTTTATATTTCCCGTCCCATCCTTGTGACGGATCGGTAAAATGAGATACCTGTACACCCCAACGGTTGAATATGTGACATTCAAAATTGATAATTGACTTGTAACTTACCTTCCAGATATCATTGACTCCTTCACTCGAACCGGGAGAAAAGGCATTCGGGCATTTTATATCGGAATCACCGATGGATACTTCGTAGACGGGAGAATAGTAGTCGCAGTCACCCGCAGCGTTGCTTGCCATGAACCTTACATAAAACATGCCTTCTTTATTGAACACATAGTTCATGTCCTGCTCATTGCTACGATAATCGATAAAGTCAAATTCCGGATCACCGGCAATCTGCCATTCCTTGAAGATTGCGGCATCGGTAGTGACAGCATGAAAGTCAATTTCTGCGGGAGCGGAGCCTCCGAGTCCGTTTACTTCGCCTTTCTGTTCATTGTCATTATCACGCTCAACTTGTTGGGCGGTAGTGTGGGCTTCGACTGCCTTTGCCTCATAATAGGAGGATGTGATGGATTCGGGAGTACCCCATGTCTCCATAAACCTGTCGCCAGAAAGCATAAAGTCCGTGTTGCATAACGGGGCAGTCACCCTTATCTGCGAAGAAGCATGGGCAAGTTCATCAGTGAGGTCGGCGAATACATAGATGTCGGAATCCTCGTCATATCTCAGTGTGCTGTAACCCAGCTTCAATCCACGGCTCAACTCCTGCATCTGACCGTTAATCGTGTAATAGCGTATTGCATCAGCACTTCCGTCAAAAACGAGGATAACTGTCGCACAATCACTTTCCGGACTTATGGCGAGACTGCCAAGGCGCAGACGATGGGCGCTATAATCGACCACCCAATAAAAATGTCGATCGTTTCCGTCTTCAATGATATAGCCCATGTCGCCCCGCAGCGACTGCAATGTGGAGATATCTCCGCTCTGACTGACCTCGGTGAGCTCCTCGGCATAACCGCCTCCGAGATTGCTGAAACGATACCATTTTACGCGGTTGCCTGCAGCTGACCGGTAGCTTGCGCTTACACCGTTCATGTCGTTGACCACATATATGGCATCAAGGCCGGTTGACACTGCAGCCGGCTCTGTAATTACCGGAAGGAGATTGCCGGAAAAATTCATTTGAGAAAAGGCATTTATACTAAATGCGAGTAGTGCGGTAGAAGTGAATATCTTTTTCATTACAGGTCGCTTTGACCTACAAAGATAGTCCAAAAAAGTGAAATTCGGAAATAATCTGATGTTAACGCATTTAACCAATTCATGCAGCTTTTGCCGTGGATGTTTTTGGCGATTGGGTGTTTTCCGCCGACTTGCGGGTCAACGCATTGGTGATATATACCGTAAAAATCGGAAACAGTATGAGTCCCTCGGCAGCCAGAATCACGGCAAGCACCTTTCCGGTAGGTGTAATCGCATTTATATTACATCCTACAGTAGTAACATCCATAAATGACCACCATAGTGCCGACCAATAGGTAGTGACACCCGGATTGATGTAGTGCTCCTCGATGAAAAACATAAGGCTGGCGAAATATACCGTGGCGACGAGCAAGCCTACATATGCAGTGAAAAGACTTGAGATTTTGTCGGTCGCTAATACGCCAAGTACTATGGTCAGTACATAGGCGGCGCGAATCATCGGTATGAACCTTACCAGATATTGCATCTCCGGTGAAAGATTAATACCGTAATATGAAATTATGTTAAGATACGGAATACTGACTATCAGGAAAAATAGGTGAGAACAGATATATTTCCACTTTTTAGGGGCGAAGAAAAATTCTACTATGACATCGAAGATGAAAAAGAGACATATCCAGAACTGAATATTCATGTATGTCTCATTAGCGAGAAACGAGATGTTTCTGAAACAATCGTATGATATAAGCACAATGAGACCTATGGAGCACATGAGCACAAGGATATGCAATGTACGCAATATGTTTCTTTTTACATTTGAATGCTTCGGTCGTGTCAATGACTTAGGCGTGGATGACGGAGTTACGGTATTATCCATAAATAGCTGAATTTTTATAGTAAAAACACATAAGACAAAGGATTGTTTTACAGGTCATGTACGCCAATAAAAAAATCGGAGGGCTCTCACGAGTCCTCCGACCTTCATTCATCACATTATGCTTAAAAGTGCTATAGTCTGTTTCTTGCGTTAGTATGTTTTTATGAGAAAAAGTACGATTACATCTTTTTGGAATACCTGCTTCCCACGACATCCCAGTCTATGATGTCCCAGAGTTTGTCAAGCGCTTCGGCACGACGATTTTGGTAATCAAGATAATATGCGTGTTCCCAGACATCGAATGTCAATATCGGGGTTAGTCCCTGTGTCAACGGGTTTGCAGCGTTTGGTCCCTGGGTGATAAAAAGTTTTCCGTCTTTGTCCTGGGAAAGCCAAACCCATCCTGAACCGAACAAACCTACGCCTGCTTCTACAAAAAGCCTCTTGAACTCATCAAAAGAGCCAAACTCTTCCTTGATAGCGTCAGCAAGATCACCGTGAGGTTCGCCTCCTCCGTCAGGACTGAAGGAGAAGAAGTAGAAAATATGGTTCCATGCCTGCGATGCGTTATTAAATAGCGGACCGTTAGCTTGACGGATAATCTCTTCAAGAGGGGTATCTTCCCATTCAGTGTCTCGGATAAGCTTATTCAGATTATCTATATAAGCTTTTTCGTGTTTACCCCAGTGATAGCTTATTGTTTCTGCACTTATTGCAGGAGCCAGGGCATCAGGTGCATAGGGTAATTTGGGCTGAGAGTATACGTTGATTTCCATATTGTAAAGTATGTTTTTTTGTATGTTTTGAAACTAAAACGCCCTAAACCGGTAAAAGTTTAGGGCGTTTCAACGCTTTAAATGTTTATAACACTTGCTAATCCAATGCTTTGTATTTGTTAAGATTGGCGAGTGTCTGATGGTAACGGTATTGTACGTCAAGATAATCACGCTCAGCCTGCATGTAATAGTCCATCTCCCCGAGATAGTCAAGCAGTGATATCTGTCCGCCTTCAAGTGACTTTTTCAGCAATTCGACCGAATTGTCATTCTTTAATGCCGACTCGTAAGCCGACATCTGGCGATAGAGCGCAAGGGCTTTTTCGCGGTCTGATTTCACGGTGGCACGACGTTGGATGGCTACGGTCATTTCGTCATACTCCAGTGAACGGCGCAAAGCTTTTGCCGCGCGCACTTTATTGTGGGTAGAGAATACCGGTAATGTCACTCCTACAATCAAGCCGTTAAATACATCGCCATCTTCCCAGCTGTGGTGATAGCCGAGAGTGAACCCCGGCAAACGCATGAGACGCTCTGCCTTCACTCTCTGTGTCTGTGACTGCATCATGAGCGAACTATACTTTACTGCAGGGTCATTTTCCTCGATGATTTTTTCATATTCCTCAGCCGGGAGTATGGCATCGTCGGGATAATTGTCGATTGCCGCAATAATGTCATCGCAATCATTACCGCCATTCTGCGCTTCAAGCGTTGATTTGAGTAAGGCAAACTCTGATTCAAGAGAAGTCATCGACTCGTCGAGCCGTATTTTCTCTATTTTGAGTTTGCGCAGGTCAAGGATGGTGAGTTCGCCATTGTGTACACCCGTAGTGTATTTCTCGATCATGTTGTCCATCAGCGAGAGACGGCTTCTTACCACATTCATATTTTTCTTGACATTGACGATATCAATAAGAGTCTGCTTTATTTCCAGGCGTTTGTCGAGATAGTTGCTTTTGTTTAGATAAGCCATTGCCTCCGATGCAAATTTATTAGCTTTTCCCCGCGCAGCGTATGCTCCCGGCCAGTCAAAACCTTGTGTCACATTGACATCGAACTTGTCACCAACTTCGTGACGCCCCCATTGATACTCCAACTCGACCTCAGGGTCGGGAAGATTGTTTTCACTCTTTAGAGTAAGTAATTCACTATGGGCGGCTGCAACCGATGACATCAGTTCGGTATTATTGCTCACCACTTTATTAAGCAACGTGTCGAAATTTTGTGCATTGATGCCAACATTGAATGCACTTAACGTGACAAACAGAAGGCTTGTACCTGATTTCAGCATGAGTTATTTCTGTTATGAGTTCAACTTACAAAGTTACACTTTTTTTCTTGTTTGTTAAATAATATAACACGGGGGTAACAAATATGTTTAAAAGTGTAGAAGTTATAAGACCGCCTAAAATAACTATGGCCATAGGCGATTGTATCTCATTTCCAGGCTCGTTGCCACGGAGTGCAAGAGGGATAAGAGCAAGAGCGGAAGTGAGTGCCGTCATCATGATCGGGAGAAGCCTGTCAACCGAACCGATGCGGATACGCTCTGCAAGTCCTACCTGCTCCTGTGCAAGGTGATTGTATCGTGAAATGAGCAACATTCCGTTACGGGTCGTAATTCCAAGCAAAGATATGAAACCTATTATAGCCGGTATATTCATCTCTCCGGAAGTAAGTCGCAATATCACAATACCGCCAATCATGGCAAGGGGCATGTTGACAAGTATTATCAAGGTCTGCTTCATGTCGTGAAATTCAGAGTAAAGAAGCATTATTATGATAATCAATGCACCAAGAGAGGTGAGAGCGAGAGTACGCGATGCCTCCGCTTCACTTTCAAACTGTCCCGAGTAATTGATGTAATATCCTTCGGGGAACTTCACATTTTCTTCGACAGCACGTTGGATATCATTGACCGCACTTCTCAAATCGCGGTCATCGACATTTGCAGAGACCACGATACGACGGCTTACATTTTCGCGATTAATCGTATTGGGACCGGTGGTTGACACGATTTCAGCCACATTGTCAAGCGGAATTTTACCGACATTGCTGTCAATCATAAGTTCCGAGATAGCAGTCAATGTCTCTCTGTGGTCATTATCGACCCTCAGGGTGACATCATAAGGGAGTCCGCCTTCATAAACCTGCGAAACGGTTTTGCCCCCCAACGTCACATTAATAAACTCAACGAACTTGTTAACAGGGATGCCGTAGCGGGCGAGCATCTCGCGGCGCGGGCGTATGTCAAGCTGTGGACGACCTACCTGCTGCTCGATATTGACATCAACTATACCGGGAATATCAGATATATATTTCTTTATCTGCGAACCGACCGCATACAGCGACTGGAGATCGTCACCGAAAATCTTTATTGCAATCTGTGCCTCAGTACCGGAAAGCATGGCATCGATACGATGAGATATGGGCTGACCGATTTCAATATTAACACCGGGTATTTCCGACAATTTGGCACGTAACTCACGGACGACTTCCTCCCGAGAGCGGTCGGAAAGCCGGTAAGGAGCCTCTATTTCCGACACGTTTACACCCAAAGAATGTTCATCCAGTTCTGCACGGCCTGTCTTTCTCGCTACAGTCTGCACTTCCGGCACCGATAATATCGCCTCTTCAGCGATTCTGCCGATGTGGTCGCTTTCTTCGAGTGAAATACCCGGAAGCGCACTTACATTGATTGTAAAGGAACCTTCATTGAATGCCGGGAGGAAACTGCGTCCTAAGGTGAAAAATAGAGAAATGGCGATTACAAATAGTGCTGACACACTTGCAAGAAGTGATTTTTTATGAAGGAAGGTAAAGTCGAGTCCGCGACGATATAACGATTTTAAATTTCTTGCAACCCACGATTCCTTACCAAGTTTATCGGCTTCATTACTTTTCAACAGATAGCTGCATAGTACAGGGGTAAGAGTCAACGCCACCACGGTCGATGCCACAAGAGCAACAATAAAAGATATGCCCAGAGGTATCAGCATCCTGCCTTCAAGACCACGAAGGAAAAAGAGCGGAAGGAAACTGGCTATAATTATCAGCGAGGAATTAAATATGGGCATACGCACTTCTTTCGATGCCTCAAAGACGACTGATATGGTGGAGCGGCGTTCATCTTCTGGGAGACATGAATTTTCCCGTAACCGTTTATAGACATTCTCTACATCGACAATAGCATCATCGACCAGCGAGCCTATGGCGATGGCGATACCGCCAAGACTCATTGTGTTGATGCTCAGTCCCAGAAGATTCAGCACTATTACCGTGACGATAATCGACATTGGAAGCGCGACAAGGGATATCAGTGTCGTGCGTACATTCATCAGAAAGAAAAACAAGATGACAATCACAAATAGAGCACCTTCAAACAATGATTGCTGAAGATTGCTTATCGAACTGTCAATAAAATCACTTTGACGGAAAATATCAGTTGTAATTTTTATGTCGGAAGGGATTGATGACTTTATCTTTGCCAGTTCATTCTCAATAGTCTCAGTGAGTTCGATAGTACCGGTCGACGGTTGTTTCGTCACGGTTAAAAGCACAGCCGGCTTGCATTTTAAGGAAGCGGCACCGGTCAGAGGCAGTTTTCCTCCGATTACGACATCGGCGATATCAGAGAGCAGGACTATTCCACGTTCATCACTTCTTATAACAGAATTGCCAATTTCCTCGACTGAGGATGTATTTACATCTCCTTTTATAATATATTCATTTCCATAGTCGTACACGATACCTCCGGAAGCATTGTCGTTGATGGATTCCGTGGCGGCAAGCACCTCGTCAAGGGTTATGTCAAAGTGTTTCATTTTATCAGGATTCATCTGAATCTGATATTCCTTGACATCGCCTCCAAGCACCGAGACTTGTGATACACCTCCGATTGAAAGAAGATGCGGACTGATAGTGCGATCAGCGATAGTACGTAATTCAGTCATTGATGTGGAATCGGCGGTAAGACCGATAATAAGCATCTCTCCGAGTATGGATGATTGTGGACCTATCACGGGAGTACCAACACCTGCCGGTAGCTTTTCAGCCACTTCATTGAGACGTTCAGAAACAATCTGACGAGCCTTGTAGATGTCTGTTCCCCAATCAAACTCAATCCATACTACTGAAAATCCGGTGGCGGAGGAGGATCTTACCCGGCGCACATCCGTAGCACCGTTGAGAGTGGTCTCGACAGGGTAGGTGACCACTTTTTCTACTTCTTCGGGAGCGAGTCCCGGTGCTTCTGTCATCACTACTACGGTAGGGGCATTCAGGTCAGGGAAAATGTCAACTTCCATTTTCAGCAACACTGCGCAACCGGCAAGCAGTAGCAACCCCGACAATATCACAACCGAGACACGGTTGGATAACGAGAATTTGATAATTCGGTTAAGCATGGTTTAATGATTATGGGAGTGACCTTCAGGAACTACATTGGATGTCTCGGCAAGTTTGACGAATATCACGCCTTCGGTTACAATCGTCTCGCCTTCATTGATGCCCGACAGGAGCTGGGCGTTCTTGCCATTCGACATTCCGATTGTCACATTACGCTTTTCATAGCCATGATCGTCAAGTTTCACGTAGGCGAACAGCTTGCCCTGTTGCTCGGTAAGGGCACAGACAGGTATTACAAGCATAGAGTCAACCGCCTCTCGTTGAAGATATACTTCCGCACTGCTGCCGGGCACTACAGAGCCGTTGTTGTCAAAAGCGAAATATACCGGTATATAACCCGGTTGTACCGATACATTGTCAGTTGAAGATGAGCGGGATCCATTTAGTTCAGTGATAGAAAACACCTCCTCTGAATATGCAGGGCGGAAGTTTGCGGAAGTGATACCGGAAAGTATTGAATGATATTTCTGAGGCACATCGGCACGTAACATAAGTCTTGAATTACGCGACACAGTCGCCACCTGTTGTCCGACAGTCACATATTCACCTTGTTTTACCAATAGCTCGGTAATCACACCGTTTACAGGTGATACGAGAGAGCTACCGGAATTACGACCGGAATATGCGGCGCGAGCCTGTTCGCAAGCCGCTACGGCTGCATTATACTCTTTGGCGGATACAATTCCATCCTTATATAAGGGAGTTATTCTATCCAATTCTTTTTTTGCCGCCTGATACTGCAGCGACGCGACTTCATCGACATCCCCGCCGGAAAGCCCTTTCGAGTTAACAGTGCCGATAGCCGTTCCTGCCTGTAGCTTTCTACCGGGCACGATATCCTTATTAAATGAGAGAACCCCAGATGACTTTGCGACTATGGAAGTTACATCATCAGGTGCACCAACAATGCTTCCGCTGACTTTTAATACGTCAGAGAAAGGCTTTTTTGTTAATATCTCTGTCTTTACTCCATATTTCTCAGCGGATGCAGGGGATAATACTATCTCATCCATACTGCTTTCTTCAGAGGGATTATGTATCTCATGTTCAGTGGTTTCCTCAGCAGATGAGTGCCCATGAGTTTTGTCATGATTGCATGACACCAATGCCAATAGACATATCAGCATTGTCGTATTGATATATTTCATGTAAATTACAATATTAAGACAATATAATTAAATGTAAATCAAATGATTAGATTTCTAATATCATAAATTCATGAAAGGGGGAGCGCGAAAAATAGAAGATGCCCGGATTATTAACGACAGGTGCCGTAAAAAATATCCGGAATCATTCATATATCCGGAAATGATTGTGCCGGGATATAACTTCAGCTCAAGTTTATACAGGTTTGATATAACTGGAAAAAACAGGAATGGCAGATATTGTCGCGAAATGTCGGACTGGTCAATATGCATTGAGCATTTCTTGTGACCCTTACAGTCGGGAGCATGGCTTGCGCCTTCCTTATAGTGATGAGGGCAATCATCTAATGCGACAATTCCGTCATCAGCATCAATCACAATGTCTTTTTCAAAAGAAAGAGGGAAAAAGATTGAACCATGACAATCATGATGATGAAATTGCAGCGTGGTAGTCAACAAGACCAACACACTTAGAAATAATGTCAGATATTTGCCGCAAGCCTTCATCATGGTGTAAAGATAGTGAATTTTGTACAAAGTTAGGGTATCCGGCTCGCAACCCGGTTGCAAAAAGCATAAACATCCCTCCCCAAAACAAGCCTCACCATTTTCCCATAATCAATATTATGTTAAATAGTATATCAAGGAGAAACCGTCAGGCACAGGATTCCGGCAAAATGAATCTCTCCTATTTTAAAATGAGCCAATGATTATTAGGAATAATTAAGCGCATTGCAATTAACAACGCCCGGATGCAGTTGTTGTAATTAGATATAACATAAATAATAATATATGGAACCTATTGTAAATAACACTATTGTAGATTTTAAGTTACCCGCTTACCAGAACGGCGAGTTCATAGAAGTGAGCAGCGACGACATCAAGGGAAAATGGAGCGTATTCTTCTTTTATCCTGCCGATTTCACCTTTGTTTGCCCTACCGAATTGCTTGACATGGCAGAAAACTATGACAAGTTTAAAGAACTTGGAGTCGAGGTATATTCTGTTAGTACCGACACCCAATTTACGCACAAGGCATGGGCAGATGCATCGGAAAGTATTCGTCAGATTAAATTTCCCATGCTTGCCGATAAGACGGGGTATCTTAGCGAATCATTGGGCGTATTGAATCCCGACGATTTTCTTGCTTACCGCGCAACTTTTGTAGTAAATCCTGAAGGGAAAATAAAGATAATAGAAATCCAGGACAATGGCATAGGTCGTGATGCACAAGAGCTTTTACGCAAAATTGAAGCGGCAAAATTTGTTGCAGAGCATCCCGGTCAAGTATGCCCGGCAAAATGGAAAAAAGGAGCGACAACACTCACCCCAAGTATCGAACTTGTCGGTAAGATTTAATTGATTTTATATCCATCAAAACAGAGCGAGGAGGAACCGGAACGATTCCTCCTCGTTTTTATTTAGGCTGCGACAGACCGGTTAATGAGCCAAACTGCCTGGTAGATTACGACAGTTATATTGCGAAGCCATAATCTCACCATACGCTCCCGCCGACCTGATGGCAAGAAGGTCGCCACGCTGAGTGAGAGGCAGTTTTTCCTCCACTCCGAAGCAATCGGATGACTCACATATAGGTCCGACCACATCATATACTTCTTCCACACTGCTTGTGGAAGTAATATTTTGAATCAGATGATGTGCCTGATAAAGCGCGGGACGAATGAGATCGGTCATTCCGGCATCCACAATCACAAATTTCTTTTTAACACCTTCTTTGACATAGCGCACTTTGGTAATAAGAGAGCCACACTGCCCTACTATTGATCTACCAAGTTCAAAATGGACCTGTTGTGTACCGTCAAGATGGAGATTGTCACGAAACACAGCAAAATAAGATTCAAAATCAGGGATTGGATGTCCGTCAGGATCATCATAATCTATGCCAAGACCACCCCCTACATTAATCATGTTGAATTCCACGCCGAGTTTCTTGTATTGCGCAACCAACGTGTTGATACGCTCGCACAATATCTTGAAGGGTTCAGTTACAGTAATCTGCGAACCGATATGGAAATGAAGACCAATAAGGCGCAGGTTTGGATTCTTTATACAGAAATCTACCGCCTGATGCAGCATCTCAAGAGCAATACCAAACTTGTTTTCTTCCAATCCGGTGGTAATGTAGTGGTGAGTGTGTGCATCAATATCAGGATTTACGCGCAGTGCGATATTAGCAATCTTGCATTTCACAGCTGCCATCTCCTGAATCAACTGTAACTCCGGGATTGACTCTACGTTAAAACACTCAATATTATTATCAAGAGCAAAATCAATCTCGCTGTCACCCTTCCCTACTCCGGCAAACACTATTTTTGAAGCCGGGAATCCTGCTTTTAGGGCAGCTTTTATCTCACCTTCACTTACGCAGTCAACTCCCAATCCGGCTTTTGCAATCTCACTTATAACAAGAGGATTGGCATTAGCTTTTATTGCGTAATGTACATGGAAGTTTTCTTCAGGAGCAGCAGCTTTTACCGCCTCTAACGTCTTGTGAAGCAATGCCATATCATAATAATAGAACGGCGTTGCCTGCGATTCAAATTCTTTTATCGGAAATTTACTCATACTTTGAATTTAACCTTTGTGTTTAAACAATCGGTCGCTTAATAAGTTGAGTGCTTTTACCTTATCTTCCTTACGCACAAGGAAAGAAATGTTATAATTACTACCGCCGTATGAAATCATACGCACCGGAATCTCTTTAAGAGCATCAAGCGCCTCTGCCTCAAAACCGCGATTCTGCCATTCAAGGTCGCCAACGACACAGATAATCACCATGTCACGGTCGATAGTGACAGTACCGAATTTACGCAAATCATCGAGGATGTGGTTGAGATTACGCTCGTTATCAATCGTCAACGACACTCCGACTTCAGAGGTAGCAATCATGTCGATAGGTGTCTGATGTGTCTCAAACACTTCAAAAACCTTGCGCAGAAAGCCATAAGCGAGCAACATACGACCCGACTTAATTTTTATCGCCGTAATATTATCTTTTGCTGCGACTGCCTTTATTTTGTGGGGATCCTGCGAATTATGAATTAAAGTACCGGGAGCGTCGGGTTGCATGGTATTAAGCAGTCTGACCGGAATATTATTAAGTTTTGCAGGAAGAATACATGTAGGATGGAGAATCTTTGCTCCGAAATATGCCAACTCGGCAGCTTCCTCAAAGTGAAGTTCCTTGACCGGTTGAGTACCGTCGACAAAACGCGGGTCATTGTTGTGCATACCGTCGATGTCGGTCCAAATCTCTATCTCCTCGGCATTGATAGCGGCACCGATAAGCGATGCAGTATAGTCGCTGCCACCACGCTGTAGATTATCAATCTCGCCATAGGCATTGCGGCAAATGTAACCCTGAGTGATATATATGTCGGCATCCTGATGCTTTTCAAGACGCGCATTTAATTTCTGACGTATATATTGCGTGTCAGGCTCGGAATTTTTGTCGGTGCGCATAAATTCCAACGCCGGCAGTAAAACCGAGTTTATGCCTTTTTCCTGAAGATAGATATTCATCATCGCGGTAGACATCAGTTCGCCTTGCGCAAGTATCTCCTTCTCCTCAAAAAGAGTAAAAATATCTTTTGTAAAAGAGCGGATATAGTTAAAGCAACCTTTCACTTCCTTTATCGCCGTCTCCTTCGCCAAGTCAGTATCGTAAAGTTCATCAATAGTGCGCATGTACTTTGCCTCAAGCTGATTGACTGTCTCTTTTGCACCATCAATATTCTTTTTGTAGAGATATTCCGATATTTCAACAAGAGTATTGGTCGTACCTGACATTGCCGAAAGCACGACAATGTTTTTACCACGTGAGGTAACAAGCCCGGCTACTTCCTTAATGCGTTGCGCAGAGCCGACAGAAGTGCCTCCAAATTTTAAAACCTTCATTCCGATTTATATAAGTAACTCTTAAAAATTAGTTTATATGTTTTCTATTTCAGTAACCCTACGGGCTGACATATCCTTATTCGTCTTTCCGGCGATTTCTCGCAAATCCTTCATAATTATATGTCAGCTAATTTTCGCGAGTTACTTATTATTTCAAAAATTCTTACAAAAGTAATAAAAAACTGTCACATTATCGTCATTAATTGCAAACGATTCCTTCCATAGGCGCAAGACGCTTGTCATCGCAACGCAATACCTTGCCGGGAAAGGTGTCGAGAAGGCTAAGATTATGGGTTGCCATAATCACTGCAGTGCCTTCTTTGGCAATGTCATGAAGATAGCGAACAATCTGTTCGCCGGTAGCCGGATCAAGATTGCCCGTAGGCTCATCGGCAAGAATGAGACGCGGGCGGTTCAACAAGGCACGTGCAATAACAATACGCTGCTGTTCACCCCCCGAGAGTTCATGAGGCATCTTATAGGATTTGGTAATCATGCCCACTTCCTTCAATACCTCTTCAATGCGGTCGTCCATATCGCTTTTGTTTTTCCATCCGGTTGCCTGAAGCACGAAGAGCAGATTCTCATAGACCGTGCGGTCTGTCAATAATTGAAAATCCTGAAAAACGATGCCGATTTCTCGACGCAACAAAGGAATCTTCTTGCGCTTTATTGTCGAGATTTCGTAGTCAAGCACATGCGCCTCCCCTGTCTCCACCGGAATTTCAGCATACATCGATTTAAGCAGGCTGCTTTTACCGCTGCCCACTTTCCCGATAATATAGATGAACTCACCTTCCTCTACTTCAAGATTTACATTTTTCAGGACAACATGCTCCTTCCGCAAAATCTCGACGTTCTTATAGTCAATGACTTTCATGTAAGTTATTATCCTTTATGACGACGGGCAAGCTCAGCGGAAAGTTCCTCAATGCGATGACCTTTTGCCGTGAGCAGCACTATAAGATGGTATATAAGGTCAGATGCCTCATAGATAAGGCGGTTGTCAGAGCCATTGGTTGCCTCGATTACAGTCTCGACAGCTTCCTCCCCGACTTTCTGCGCCATACGGTTAAGCCCTTTTTTGAATAAGAGAGTTGTGTAGGAATCTTCGGGCATCTCTTCACGACGACGGATAATAAAATCCTGCAAGTAACTCAAAAATTCAATGCCTTGCTTGTTCTCAGTGCCGAAGCAAGTGTCAGTGCCATTATGACATACCGGACCTACGGGTTTAACTTTTATCAACAGGGTGTCATTGTCGCAATCATCCTCGATTGAGACCACGTTAAGAAAGTTACCACTTTCCTCACCCTTTGTCCATAGACGATTTTTTGTACGGCTGAAAAAAGTCACCTTTCCCTCAGCTACGGTCTTGTCATATGCCTCCCGGTTCATGAAGCCGAGCATCAGTACATTTTTAGTCTGCGCATCCTGGATGATAGCCGGTATCAGACCGCCAAGTTTTTGAAAGTTTAGGTTTGCCATAATGTATCAATAAATAGTATTTATAATCTAACATTTATATTCCGGTCATAAAGATAATGCTTTAAACCGTCAATTCCAATTTCATTGAAATGAAAAATTCCGGCAGCAAGGGCTGCATCGGCTTTTCCTTTCGTAAAAACGTCATAAAAATGAGAGCATTCCCCCGCTCCACCTGAAGCAATCACCGGTATCGACAATTCATCAGACAACCGGGCAAGCGCGTCACATGCAAAGCCTGTCTTTACACCGTCATGATCCATGCTGGTAAACAATATCTCACCGGCACCCCGGTCGGCTCCCTCCTTTGCCCATTCAAACAAATGGCGATTTACAGGAACCCTTCCGCCATTCACATAACACAGCCAGTCACCGTCAGTGTAACGTGCGTCAATGGCAAGCACACACACCTGCGACCCGAAACGCGATGCAATATCATCAATAAGCGACGGATTGCGCAATGCAGAAGAATTAACCGATACCTTATCGGCTCCGGCATTTAGCAGTTTCTCCACATCGGCAACGCTCCCTATGCCACCTCCGACAGTAAACGGGATGTTTATATTTTCCGCAACCCTCGTCACCAGGTCTATAAAAGTCTTTCTTCCTTCATGAGATGCCGTTATGTCAAGATATACGAGTTCGTCGGCGCCGTCATCGCTATATTTTTTACCCAAAGCCACAGGATCGCCGGCATCACGGAAATTCACGAAATTAACTCCTTTTACGGTCTTGCCATCCTTTACATCAAGGCATGGAATAATGCGTTTAGCTAACATAAGGCAATCCTTTCCAGTTCTTTAAGTGTAATACGACCTTCATAAATCGCTTTCCCGACAATCACAGCCGGTATCCCCGCTTCGTCAAGCCTGTAAATATCGCCAACAGAGCTGACTCCACCACTCGCTATTATCCGCGCATCGGGAAGCGCTTCCATCATAGAACGATACATATCGACTGAAGGACCTTCAAGAGTGCCGTCAACAGAAATGTCAGTTGAGATAATCTGTCTTATACCTTTTTCATAATATGCCTTCACAAACTCAATCAAGTCATGATCGGATTTCTCAAACCAACCGTCGGTAGCAATCTTGCCGCCTTTGGCATCGGCACCAAGAATCACCTTGTCAGACCCATAGCGCATAAGCCATCCCTCAAACAGTTCCGGAGATTTCACGGCTATGCTTCCTCCGGTAATCATCGATGCACCGCAATCAAATGCAATCCTGATATCATCATCGCTCTTCAAGCCACCTCCGAAATCAATGACAAGAGAGGTATGGGAGGCTATATTTTCAAGAGTCCGATAGTTCACAATATGGCTTGAGCGCGCCCCGTCAAGGTCAACAACATGTAGCTGTCGACATCCTGCATCACTGAAACGCCGCGCAATATCCACAGGATTATCACCATATACCCTCGAACTGTCATAATCGCCTCGGGTCAAGCGCACACATTTGCCGTCAATGATATCAATCGCCGGGATAACCTGTATCATAATTCAAGAAAATTTTTTATTATAGACTCGCCGACATCCCCACTCTTCTCAGGATGGAATTGCGTGGAATAAAAATTATCCTTGCGCATAGACGCACTGAACTGAACAATATAATCGGTAGTTGCTGTGGTTGCATCACATACCGGCACATAGAAACTATGTACATAGTAGACAAAGGAATTGTCGGCAGAGGGGGGCACGACACCGTTGCATGACCTGACACTGACCGTGTTCCATCCCATGTGAGGAATTTTCATGCCCTCCATTGCAGGGAAACGCACAACGTCAGCATCAAATATGCCAAGACAATCAGTATCACCCTCCTGCGAATGACGGCACATCAGCTGCTGTCCGATACATATACCAAGGACAGGCTGTTTGAGTGACCTTATCAATGAATCCAATCCCCTCTCACGCAGATAGGTCATCGCAGATGAAGCTTCGCCCACACCCGGAAAAATAACTTTATCGGCATTTCTGATGACATCGAAACTATCCGTCACAATACCTTCCACTCCGAGACGGCGCAACGCACACAACACGGAAAAATTATTTCCGGCATTATATTTTATGACAGCTACACCCATTATAATCAGCTGAACACTATCGTCTTGTTATTATAAGTAAGAATCTTCCGCTGGATATGCTTCTCTACCGCACGGGACAATACAATCTTCTCAAGATCACGTCCCTTCTTCACGAGGTCGGCAACAGTATCCTTATGGGTTACGCGGGTGATATCCTGCTCGATTATAGGTCCGGCATCAAGATCGGGGGTCACATAATGGCTTGTGGCGCCGATGAGCTTGACTCCACGGTCATAAGCCGCATGATAAGGCTTTGCACCGACAAATGCCGGGAGAAATGAGTGATGGATATTTATGATATGATGGGGATAACGGTTTATGAAATTCTCCGAAAGCACCTGCATGTAACGAGCAAGTACGATGAAATCGACATCATAAGAGTCAAGAATCTCAAATTCCTTTGCTTCCATCTCAGCCTTGTTATCCTTTGTTATGGGGATAACTTCAAACGGGATATCGAATTGTTTTGCCACTACCGACAAATCGGGGTGATTACTTATTATAACCGGTATATCCACCTCCCACTCTCCTGAAATATAGCGCGCAAGGATATCATACAGGCAATGCGACATCTTGCTGACGAAAATTGCCATGCGCTGTTTCTTGTCAGAAAACTTCAGGGTGTAGTTAAGATTGTAGCGTTGCGCATACAGAACCTTGAAATATTCCTCAATCTTTTCTTTAGGGATAATGAAATTGTCAAGCTCCCACTCCACCCTCATGTAGAACACGCCGTTCACACGGTCGACATACTGGTCAAGATACACGATATTACCGCCATTGACATTGATAAACTCGGTTATCACTGCGATAATGCCCGGCTGGTCGGGGCAATGCATGAGGAGTATAGCTGTATTCTTCTGTTTTTGTTCCATAATTGCAACAACTGCGTTAATTCTGCAAATATACTCACTTATGACCGATTTGACAATAAAATGACAGCATTTATATATAAAAACATACACTTTTGCTCGAAACAACGATTTGTTTTCGACAAAAGTGTATGTATAAATATTATGACAGACAGGATTAATTGCCCATTTCCGAAAGGAACTTGATGCGCATAAGCCTTATCTCTTCTTCCGAAAACTCGTTTCCAAGTTCGTTGATTGCCTCCTGAAGGTCATCGCTCTCGCTTTCCTTGAAATAGTCAAACAAGTCAAGCTGACGGTCTTCATCCATTATTTCGTCAAGGAAATAATCGATGCTGATTTTCGTGCCGGAATATACAATCGCCTCAATTTCGTCAAGTAATTCGTTAAATTCGAGGCCTTTGCTTTCGGCGAGAGCATCAAGGGCTATTTTACGGTCAATACCCTGGATAATGGATATTTTAAGTTTGCTCTTATTTGCGACGCTTCTTACCCTTAAATCCTCAGGACGTTCAATCTCATTCTCTTCCACATGAGTCTTGATTACCTTTATGAAATCCTCACCGTAGCGCTTTGCTTTGCCTGCGCCGACACCGGGGATATTCTGCAATTCCTCAAGGGTGACGGGATAAGTAGTCGCCATCGCTTCCAGAGACGGGTCCTGGAAAATGACATAGGTAGGAAGTTCAAGTTTCTTCGCAAGCTTCTTGCGGAGATCCTTGAGTATGTTGTAAAGTTCCGGGTCAACCGCACAAGCGGCACCACTCTTCACTACCATTTCCTCCTCTTCCTCATTGAACTCGTTGTCTTCAACAATCTTAAATGACACAGGTTTCTTGTAATAATCCTTTCCTTTCTTGGTAATTTTAAGCAACCCGAAATTTTCAATATCACGGTCAAGATAGCCGGCGATAATAGCCTGGCGTATCACAGTATTGACAGTCTTCGCGTCAGCGCCTTGCAAGCAGCCAAACACTTCAAGCTCATCCTGATTGTAAGACTTCACTGTAGCCGTGTTCTTGCCGAGCATCACATCAATCACTTGCTCGGCCTTGAATTTTTCCTTAAGGGCAGTCACTGTCTCGATGACCGCACATAATTCATCTTTAGCTTCCACTTGTTTTTTAGGATTTAGACAATTGTCACAATTTCCACAGTTATCTTCAAGATATTCTTCACCAAAATAATGCAGCAACGACTTGCGCCGGCAAATCGACGATTCAGCGTAGGAGGCAGTCTCCAACAAAAGCTGCTTGCCAATCTCCTGCTCGGAAACAGGCTTACCCTGCATAAACTTTTCCATCTTCAACAAATCTTTGTTTTGATAGAAAGCGATACAGCGCCCCTCCCCGCCGTCGCGACCGGCGCGACCGGTCTCCTGATAATATCCCTCAAGCGATTTCGGGATATCGTAGTGAATCACAAATCTCACATCCGGCTTGTCGATTCCCATGCCGAAAGCAATGGTAGCCACAATCACCTCGACCTTTTCCATCAGGAACGCGTCCTGATTCGCCGAACGGGTAGCGCTGTCCATACCCGCATGGTAGGCAAGCGCCCTTATGTTATTAACCTTCAGAATCTCGGTAAGTTCCTCGACTTTCTTGCGACTCAGGCAGTATATGATACCGCTCTTACCCTCCTGCGACTTTATAAACTTGATGATGTCGCGGTCAATATTAGCTGTCTTGGGACGCACCTCATAATAGAGGTTTTTGCGGTTAAAGGATGACTTGAACACCGCCGCCGACTGCATACCGAGATTTTTCTGTATGTCGTGCTGGACCTTCGGCGTCGCCGTGGCAGTAAGCGCTATCACCGGACGACGGTTGATTTCGTTTATTATCGGACGGATACGCCGGTATTCCGGGCGGAAATCATGACCCCATTCCGAAATACAATGAGCTTCATCGACTGCATAGAAAGAAATCGGGACAGTCTTTAAAAACTCTATGTTTTCCTCTTTAGTCAATGATTCCGGAGCGACATACAGCAGTTTGGTCTTCCTGGCAAGAATATCACTTTTGACTTGGTCAATCGCCGTCTTGTTAAGCGACGAATTGAGAAAATGGGCCACATTGTCATCCTCACTGAAGTTACGCATGGCGTCAACCTGATTTTTCATCAGGGCAATAAGCGGGGAAATGACAATGGCAGTCCCTTCCATCATGAGCGCAGGCAACTGATAGCACAACGATTTACCCCCGCCGGTAGGCATCAACACAAAAGTGTCGTTACCAGCAAGAAGGCTGGAAATAATCGCTTCCTGATTCCCTTTAAAGGTATCGAATCCGAAGTGCCGTTTTAATTCCTCGGTAAGTACGGGGTTCTTTGCCATGGTCATAAGGTTTTATCCAAGTCTGTTTCTATATTTGTTATTCTGTCTTGTTTATCTCAAAGTTAGCTTTTTGGAGTTTATCCAGCGCGTATTCTTTTGTAACCGTGAATTCTTTCACGCCGGAAGATGGAACATCAAACATCGAATCAATCATTATTGTCTCAACGATTGAGCGTAAGCCTCTCGCGCCGAGCTTATATTCGATAGCCTTGTCAACGATAAGGTCAAGGGCATCGGGTGCAAAGGTCAATTTTACCCCGTCCATGCCAAATAACTTCTCATATTGACGGACAATAGCATTTTTCGGTTCGGTAAGCACTCTGCGCAAGGCTTCGCGGTCAAGGGGCTCAAGATTGGTGAGAATAGGCAGACGCCCGATAATCTCAGGGATGAGACCAAATGACTTTAAATCCTGAGGCGCAACAAATTTCAGATAATTCTCCCGCTGCACCCTCTGCCGTGCTGGATCGGTAGAATATCCTACCACATGCGTGTTAAGCCTGTGGGCGATTTTCTGTTCTATTCCGTCAAAGGCTCCTCCACATATAAATAAGATGTTTTTGGTGTCAACAGGTATCATACGCTGTTCGGGATGTTTTCTTCCACCTTGCGGAGGCACATTCACGACCGAGCCTTCCAGCAGTTTAAGCAAACCTTGTTGCACGCCTTCGCCACTGACATCGCGGGTTATCGATGGATTATCTCCCTTACGGGCAATCTTGTCTATTTCATCGATAAACACTATGCCCTTTTCCGCCTTTGCCACATCATAATCAGCGACCTGCAGCAGACGGGTAAGAAGACTTTCTATATCTTCGCCCACATATCCCGCCTGGGTAAGTACCGTGGCATCGACTATAGTGAAGGGCACATCAAGCATCCTGGCTATAGTCTTGGCAAGAAGAGTCTTGCCGGTACCCGTAGGACCGACAAGAATCACATTACTTTTTTCGATATCCACATCATCATCTTTATCCTGGGCAAGGCGTTTATAATGATTGTAGACTGCAACGGCAAGATATTTTTTTGCTTCATCCTGCCCTATCACATATTGGTTGAGATAGTCGTAAATCTCCTTTGGCTTAGGCACAGAGTCCATTTTTGTGGGCGCAGCATCTTTTGACTGTTCCTTGTAATCATGTAGAATGCCGTTGATGGTTTCCACACAGTCGGAGCAGATATAGACACCCGGGGCACCAGCCGACGGCACGAGAACTTCAGCCATATCGGCAGGTCGCCCGCAAAAAGAGCATTGTGCCTGTTCCGTTTTTTTCTTTGCCATAATCAGTAACGTCGATTATTTGTTGGCTTTTACAAGTACGTTGTCAATCATTCCATACTGTTTTGCTTCTTCGGCGGTCATCCAGTAGTCGCGGTCAGAATCGCGTTCAACTTTTTCAAAAGGCTGACCTGAATGATCAGCGATGATGGTGTAGAGCTCTTTCTTTAGCTTCTGGATTTCACGTGCCGTAATCTCTATATCGGAAGCCTGACCCTGCGCACCTCCCATCGGCTGATGAATCATCACACGCGAATGTTTGAGTGCAAAACGCTTGCCTTTTTCGCCGGACACGAGCAATACCGCAGCCATTGAAGCCGCCATGCCGGTACATATTGTTGCTACGTCGCTTGATATATACTGCATGGTGTCGTATATGCCAAGACCGGCATATACGGAGCCGCCGGGAGAGTTGATGTAGATTGACACATCTTTTCCGGGGTCGGAAGTGTCAAGATACAGCAACTGTGCCTGAATGACATTTGCCGTGTAGTCATTGACTTCAGTGCCAAGGAATATGATTCGGTCCATCATAAGACGCGAAAACACATCCATCTGCGCGATATTCAGCTGACGTTCTTCTATAATAGTGGGTGATATATAGCTCGAGGTGATATTTGCGGCATCAGTCGCTGCAATATATTGGTCAAGCGCCAGACCGTTCATGCCCAGATGCTTGACAGCGTAATTTCTAAAATCGTTATTCATGTGTTGTCTTTCGATTATTTGTTTGTTATTCAAAGATACAAAATAAAATCATGTCAATGCAAATTTTTCGGGAATAATATTTTGCATGACTTTAAAAGCGACGGGCGCCACCGAAGTGCCGCCCGTCGTAGATATTATAGGTGCAACCGCTTACTTGGATGCGATTTCCTTAAATTCGTCGAGCGATACTTCCTTGTTGTCGACAGTGACCTTCTCCTTTATGGCATCGAAAAGCTTGATGTCGCCAACTTCTTCCACGATACGCGGGCGATAATTCTTGTCGGCAAGAATACGTTTTGCATAATCGGCAAGTGTCTCGTCGTCCATATTAGTCATGCCGTACTGGGCAAACTGCATTGCGGCGATAGCCTTTGCGTGATTGATAAGATCCTGTTCGTCAATCTTGATTTCGCATATAGCGCCGAGGCGTTCCTTGATAAGCTGCCATTTAAGACCCGGCTCCATCTTGACATATTCCTCGTTGATGTTTTCTTCGGTGAGACCTTCGTTGCGGCGCACAAGCCATTTTTTCAGCACCTCTGCGGGAAGCTCCATGTTGCCGTATTTTTCCAGCATAGCCTTTTCTGTGTCTACACGGAAGAGCATCTCGCTGTTACGGGCAAGTTCGCGGGCAATCATCTCCTTCACGCCCGCACGATATTCCTCCTCGTTGTGAGCCTTGTCCTTGCCGAGTACATTGTCATAAAGCTCCTGACCGAGTTCAGCCGGACGCAGAACGATGATTTCAGATATGGCAAGTTCGAAGTCGCCCTTTACATCGGCTGCTTTTTCCTTGTCAACCCCAAGCATAGATGAAAGTTCGGCAGGATTGCCCTCGCAGGTCTTCCAGGGGTTGAATACGACCTTATCGTTGACTTTCTTGCCGATAAACTTGTCGGCTTCAGCCTTATCCTTGAAATACATGGGAGCGACAATGCCGTTGAGCATCTGGATTGCGTCATCTGAAGTCTTTACCGAGCCGTCTTCATTAAGCTCCATGATAGAACCCTTAACGAGAGCGTTAGGCTCTACCTCTTCGCCGGGCACCTGGGCGCCGAAACGCTCACGGAAATGCTTGTCCTGCTCGTCAATCATCTCATCTGTCACAGCTATGGTATAGTAAGGAAGGTGAACCTCCTTGTCAAGGGTGACATTGAGTTCCGGCACAAGAGCAAGCTCATACTCGAATGTGAAATCTTTTTCATTCTTGAGGTCAAGCTCCTTTACTTCAACGGGCACAGGCTCACCAAGAACAGCAAGCTTGTTGTCGCGGATATAATTAACCACAGCCTCATATACCTCGTTGTTAATCACGTCGCTGGTCACCTGCTTGCCGAAACGGCGGTTGAGCTCGCCGAAAGGCACATGTCCCTGACGGAATCCGGGGATGGCATGTTTCTTACCTATTTCCTTAAGTTCTTTTACGACCTTGTCCTTATAGTCGTTTTCTTCGATGGCTACGGTCAGCTTGACGCTTACGTTGCCGGTCTTTTCCTGTGATATGTTCATAATTTAAAGTATGATTATCTGTTATAACGTCTAACTTACTGCAAAAGTCGTGCCAAAAAGCAGAAATGACACACTTTTCATTTTACGCCTGCAAAATTATACATAATATGATAAAATCACAAATAATGAGCGCGTCTAAATTATGGACAAATACCTATAAGGGTAAAATGCGGACACTGCCGGCATATTTTACAGCGTTTTATTGCAAATTTACAGCGTTTTTTACTAATTTTGCAGCCTAAACCAATCACTTAATAACTGGATCAACAATATGGTTGTTTTCTTCAAAAAAGGTGCCAGTCACATTATCGCGGTCGAGACATCACAGCGATTCTGCGACGATGACCTCAAGAAGCTGTCATGGCTCTTCGGCGGCGCCACCCCCTTGTCGTCTACATCACTTAAAGGGCGTTTCGTGGGGCCTCGACGCGAGATGATCACCCCCTGGAGTACAAACGCAGTTGAAATCACTCAGAACATGGGTCTTTCCGGAATCACCAGAATCGAGGAATTCTGGCGTACAACCGCGGAGAAGCCTGAATTTGACAAGATGCTGCAACGCGTTTACGACGGACTTAACAGCAAAATATTTGCTGTCGCCAAGACTCCGGATCCCATAGTATATATAGAGGATATATCCGAATATAACAAAAAGGAAGGACTGGCGTTAAGTCCCGACGAGGAGCAGTATCTCCGCGATCTCAGCAAGAAACTCGGTCGTCCGCTGACCGACAGCGAGGTATTTGGGTTTTCCCAAGTCAATTCGGAACATTGCCGTCACAAAATTTTCAACGGCACATTTATAATTGACGGGGAGGAAAAGCCGTCATCACTTTTCAAGCTTATCAAAAAGACCTCGCAGGTCAACCCCAACAAGCTTGTGTCGGCTTATAAAGACAATGTGGCATTTATAAAAGGTCCGAAGATTGACCAGTTCTACCCTGTCAATCCTGACCGTCCCGACTATTTCGATATAAAGGATGTCGACACGGTTATTTCACTTAAAGCCGAAACCCATAACTTCCCGACCACTGTTGAGCCGTTTAACGGCGCGGCGACGGGCACCGGAGGTGAAATCCGTGACCGTCTCGGCGGAGGAAAAGCGAGTCTACCCATAGCCGGTACAGCTGTCTACATGACCTCTTATCCGCGCATGACCCTGGAACATCGCTGGGAAAAGATGATGGATCCGCGTGCATGGCTCTATCAGACACCTTGCGACATTCTCATCAAGGCATCAAACGGTGCCTCAGATTTCGGCAATAAATTCGGACAACCCCTGATTTGCGGTTCCCTACTTACTTTCGAGCATGACGAGAACGGCAAAAAATATGCCTATGACAAGGTAATCATGCTTGCCGGAGGTGTTGGATTCGCCGCAAAGAAAGATGCAATAAAGGGAGAACCTGTCGCCGGAGAAAAAGTCATCGTGATGGGTGGCGACAACTACCGCATCGGTATGGGTGGAGGCGCAGTATCTTCTGTGGAGACCGGTCAATACGACAACTCTATTGAGCTTAACGCCGTACAACGTGCCAATCCCGAGATGCAGAAACGTGTAAGCAATGTGATACGCGCGCTTGCAGAAAGCGACAATAATCCTATTATCTCGATACATGACCATGGTGCGGGAGGTCATCTGAACGCACTGTCAGAACTTGTGGAATCTACCGGCGGTAAGATTGAGATAGGCTCTCTCCCCATCGGTGACAAGACTCTTTCAGCCAAAGAAATTGTGGGTAATGAGAGTCAGGAGCGCATGGGTATGGTGATTAAGGAAAAGGACATCGAATATGTGCGTCGTGTCGCAGAACGTGAACGCGCACCCTTCTATGTCGTAGGTGAAACTACGGGTGATGACCGTTTTGTGTTTGAACAGCCCGACGGTGTAAAGCCTATAGACCTCGCCATGGCTGACATGTTTGGAAACTCGCCTAAAACTGTCATGACCGACTCGACAGTTGTCACCACATATAAAGATGTAGAATACGATGAGTCTAAAATCAACGAATATGTAGTCGATGTGCTTGGTCTTGAGGCTGTGGCTTGTAAAGACTGGCTCACCAACAAGGTTGACCGCTCGGTGACCGGCAAGATTGCCCGTCAGCAGTGTCAGGGAGAAATCCAGTTGCCCCTTAGCGACTGCGGCGTTGTGGCTCTCGATTATAAAGGCAAGGCAGGTATCGCGACATCAATTGGACATGCCCCGCAAACCGCTCTCGTTGATTCAGCAAAAGGATCGGTGATGGCTGTTGCCGAAGCGTTGACCAATATCGTCATGGCACCGTTGAGCGACGGCATAAAAGGCATCTCATTAAGTGCCAACTGGATGTGGCCGTGTAAGAATCCCGGCGAGGATGCGGCTCTTTACCGTGCTGTAGAGGCATGTAGCGATTTTGCCTGTGCTCTCGGCATCAATATACCTACCGGCAAGGACAGTCTTTCCATGACACAGAAATATGGTGATGACAAGGTATTTGCACCCGGTACGGTAATCATCTCGGCAGCAGGTGAGGTAAGCGATGTCAAAAAGACGGTATCTCCGGTGCTTCAACCGAAGAAATCCACATTATATTATATAGACTTCTCCGGTGAGAAACTGAAACTTGGCGGTTCGGCATTTGCACAGACTCTTAACCGTTTGGGCAAAGATGTACCTTCGGTAAAGGATCCCGCACAGTTTGTCAAGACATTTGACGCAGTGCAGAAGCTTGTAAAAAGCAAGGCTCTTCTTGCCGCTCACGATGTCTCAGCCGGAGGTCTTGTCACTACCCTGCTCGAAATGTGTTTTGCCAATGTGAACGGCGGTATCGAATTTAATGGCGATGCCTTTGATAGCCTTGGCGAGACTGACCTTGTAAAAATCCTTTTCGCCGAAAATCCGGCATTGGTGATTCAGGTTGCCGATGCTAAAGCTGAAAAGGTAGAGGCTGTATTGACAGAAGCAGGTGCCCGTTTCTGCGCGATAGGAGTCCCGGCAAAAGAAAGAGTAATCGAGATAAGCCATAACGGAGCTGAGCGCCTTCTTGTCATCGACGAGTTGCGCGATGCATGGTTCTATTCCTCTTATCTCATGGATTCTGTTCAAAGCGGTGCGAAATGTGCGCTTGAGCGTTTTGAAAACTACAAGAAGCAGCCTATAAGATATCGTTTCCCGAAAGGATTTGACGGCAAACTGAAATCCATGGGGCTGTCTTTGCGCCGCGAGGGCAAGAGTGGCATACGTGCAGCTATCATACGCGAGAAGGGTGTCAACAGTGACCGCGAGATGGCATATTCACTTTATGTTGCCGGCTTTGACGTCAAGGATGTCCACATGACTGACCTCATGTCGGGTCGCGAGACTCTTGACGATGTCAATATGATAGTGTTCTGCGGAGGCTTCTCCAATTCCGATGTGCTCGGTTCAGCAAAAGGCTGGGCAGGTGGTTTCCTCTGGAACGAGAAGGCAAAATCCACACTTGAGCGCTTCTATAAGCGCAATGACACACTCAGCCTCGGTATATGTAACGGCTGCCAGCTCATGATAGAGCTTAACCTTATAAATCCCGAGCATGAGCGCAAGGCGACAATGGAGCACAACATATCCCACAAATTTGAGTCGCAATTCCTCGGACTGTCGATTCCGGAAAACAATTCCGTGATGCTCGGTTCACTCTCAGGCTCAAAGATTGGTATCTGGGTGGCTCACGGAGAAGGAAAGTTTAATCTTCCGGAGCCGTTGTCAAAATACAATGTCGTGGCAAAATATAATTATGCCTCTTATCCCGGTAATCCTAACGGGTCGCGCTACTCAATCGCGGGTATAGCATCCGCCGACGGTCGTCATCTGGCGATGATGCCACATCCGGAGCGCTCGCTCTTCCCCTGGCAGTGTGGCTACTACCCTGAATCGCATAAAAACGATGAAGTCACCCCGTGGGTCGAGGCTTTTGTCAATGCCCGCAAATGGATTGAAAAGACAATCAACAAAAAGTAAAAACATATATTTATATGGGAGGATTTTTTGGAATAGCGAAACATGACGAGTGTATCAACGAGCTTTTCTATGGAGTTGACTACAATTCCCACATGGGCACCAAACGTGCCGGAATCGCTACTTGTAACAACGGCGTGTTTACCCGCTCTATCCATAATATCGAGAACTCTTATTTCAGGTCGAAATTTGAAGGCGACCTGAAAGATTTTTCCGGCAAGGTGGGCATCGGTGTCATTAGTGACACCGATGCCCAACCTATTATTGTGAACTGCCATCTTGGAAAGTTTGCAATAGTGACTGTCGGCCGTATCAACAACATTTCATCGCTTGAAAAAGAGCTGCTGGCAAAAGGACATCATTTCTGCGAGCACAGCTATGACATCATCAACCCTACCGAGATGATTGCAGCCCTTATCAGCGAAGGTACAGATTATGTATCGGGAATCGAGAATGTGTACCGACGTGTGAAAGGCTCGTGCTCAATGCTGCTTCTTACAGAGGACAGCGTGATTGCGGCACGTGACCGTCTTGGCAGAACCCCGATTATCATCGGTAAAAAAGATGGTGCACATGCGGTGACAAGCGAGACGTGTGCATTCCCTAACCTCGGATTTGAAGTTTGCTATAATGTCGGTCCTGCCGAGATTGTAGAAATCAAGGCAGACTCCATCAAGCAGCTCAAGGCTCCCGAAGAGGAAATGCAGATATGTGCCTTCCTGTGGACATATTACGGCTATCCTGTATGCGAGTATGAGAATCGTAATGTTGATCTTATGCGCTATGATTCCGGGCTTGAAATGGGTAAGGACGATGACACTGAAGTCGATTTCGTAAGTGCAGTCCCCGACTCCGGAATAGGCATGGCGCTCGGCTATGCAGAGGGAAAGAAAGTGCCTTATAAACGCGGTATTGTAAAATATACCCCGACCTGGCCGCGCAGCTTTACCCCGAGCACACAAGAGCGCAGGGAGCTGGTGGCAAAAATGAAACTGATACCCAACCGTGCGTTGCTATATGACAAGCGTGTGATATTTTGCGACGACTCAATCGTGCGCGGCACTCAGCTTCGTGATAATGTGAAAGACCTCTTTGACTGCGGAGCCAAAGAAGTACATATACGTATCAGTTGCCCGCCCTTGATATATCCGTGCAAATACATTAACTTCACGGCATCCAAGAGCGAAATGGAACTTATCACCCGTCGTGTCATAAAGGAGCTTGAAGGCGATGCCGACAAGGATCTTGCGGAATATGCCACAACCGATTCGCCTAAATATAAGGCTATGGTCGAGCGCATAAGACAGCAACTTGGTCTTACCTCTCTGCGTTTCAATTCGATTGAAACAGTGGTAAAAGCCATCGGGTTGCCTAAATGCAAGATATGTACCCACTGTTTCGACGGGTCAAGCTTTGATTGATGTAATTTAGTTAATCAGAGTTTGGACATAATGCGTCAAAGCATTATCTTTGTGGAGATAAACCAAAATATAATAGAATATAACTATCTAATATCTAAAAGTCATGAGTTTAAACATCATTGTGCTCGCAAAGCAGGTGCCCGACACCCGTAATGTGGGCAAGGATGCCATGAAGGAAGACGGCACTATAAACCGTGCCGCACTGCCTGCCATCTTTAATCCGGAAGATCTCAACGCGCTTGAGCAGGCACTCCGTCTTAAAGATGCCAACCCCGGCTCTACTATTACCCTTCTTACGATGGGTCTTCCGCGCGCATCAGAAATAATCCGTGAAGCAATTTATCGCGGTGCCGACACAGGCATCGTTCTTACAGACCGCGTACTTGGCGGTGCCGATACACTTGCTACTTCCTATTCACTCGCACAGGCTGTCAAGAAATTTGGCAACTTTGACATCATTTTAGGCGGCCGTCAGGCTATCGACGGTGATACCGCGCAGGTAGGTCCCCAGATTGCCGAGAAACTCGGGCTGCCGCAGGTGACATACGCTGAGGAAATCCTCGACCTGAAAGATGGAAAGGTTACTGTAAAGCGTCGTCTTGAATCGGGCGTCGAGACAGTGGTAGCACCCCTACCCTGCGTGGTTACCGTCAACGGTTCGGCTGCTGAATGTCGTCCGCGCAATGCCAAGCGTCTTCAGAAATATAAATATGCGGTTTCTCCTTCAGAAAAAGAAAAATTGTCCGATGAGCTGAAAGCAATCGTGGAAGCGCGCCCTTATCTGAACTTGCAGGAATGGAGTGCAGCTTACGTTGATGCAGATCCCGAACAGATCGGTCTTCCCGGATCTCCTACAAAAGTGAAGGCTATTGAAAATGTAGTGTTCACGGCAAAAGAGAGCCGCACAATAGAGAATAACGACACCGAACTTGAAAACCTGGTGAAAGAACTCATCGCTAATCACACAATTGGCTAAATCCTGACTGACATGACCGATAAGAATAATTTAATCGTATATTGCGAATACGAAGACGGCAAAATAGCCGATGTAAGCCTTGAGCTTCTTACCAAAGGTCGCGTACTTGCCGACCGTCTCGGCGTAAAGCTTGAAGCCGTGATTATAGGCGACAATCTTGCCGATATCGAAAAACAGGTGCTTCCTTACGGCGTAGACACCGTATATAAAGTTGAAGACAAGCGACTATATCCCTATACATCCAATCCTCATGCAGCTGTGCTCATCAACCTGTTCAAGGAGATAAAGCCGCAGATATGCCTCATGGGTGCTACCTGCATTGGCCGTGACCTTGGTCCTCGCGTGTCATCATGTCTTCACAGCGGACTTACCGCAGACTGTACCGCACTTGAAATAGGTGACCACAAAGACCCCAAGACAGGAAAGGAATATACCGACCTGCTCTATCAGATTCGACCCGCTTTCGGCGGTAATATTGTCGCTACTATCGTGAATCCTGAATGTCGTCCACAGATGGCTACCGTTCGCGAGGGTGTCATGAAGAAAGAGATTAAGGATCCGGAATACAAGGGCGAAATTATCAACCTTGACCCGGCTAAATATGTGGCTCCTGAAGATTTTGTAGTGGAGATTATCGACCGTCACATCGAGAAATCAAAGGTCAACATTAAAAACTCACCGATTATCGTTGCCGGTGGCTACGGCATGGGAAGCAAGGAAGGATTTGACCTGCTGTTTGATCTTGCTAACACTCTTGGCGGTGAAGTCGGTGCATCACGTGCCGCTGTCGATGCCGGATTCGCCGAGCACGACCGCCAGATTGGTCAGACAGGTGTCACAGTTCGGCCCAAACTTTATATCGCCTGTGGTATCTCGGGACAGATTCAGCACATTGCCGGTATGCAGGAAAGCGCAATCATCATTTCAATAAACAATGATCCTAATGCGCCGATTAACACTATCGCCGATTATGTGATTACCGGCAATGTTGAAGATATCGTGCCGAAGCTTATCAAATATTACAAGAAAAACTCTAAGTAGCAATTACAATGTCTAATTTTTATACTGATAATCCCGCACTTAAGCATCATCTTACCCATCCTATGATGGAGAAGATTGTAGCTTTGAAAGAGCGCAACTATACAGATGCGGAGAAATTTGACTACGCTCCGTTTAATTTCGCCGATGCCATGGACAACTATGACAAGGTGTTAGAGATAGTCGGAGAAGTATGTGGCGAGCACATCGCTGCCCGCGCCGAAGATGTCGACCACCAGGGTCCTCATGTGGAAAACGGGCGAGTAATCTATGCCGACGGCACAAAAGAAAACCTTGACATCTGCCGCAAGGCTGGTCTTATGGGTATGGCGATGCCGCGCCGTTATGGAGGTCTTAACTTCCCTATCACCCCTTATATCATGGCAGCAGATATCGTAAGCCGTGCCGACACCGGTTTTGAAAACCTTTGGGGACTCCAGGATTGCGCGGAGACAATCTATGAATTTGCCAATGAAGACCAGAAGAGCCGCTATATTCCGCGTGTATGCGAGGGTGAGACAATGTCTATGGACTTAACCGAACCGGATGCCGGTAGCGACCTTCAGTCAGTTATGTTGAAAGCGACTGAACAGCCCGACGGCACATGGGTGCTTAACGGTGTGAAGCGTTTCATCACCAATGGTGACAGCGATATTCACCTCGTTTTGGCACGTTCGGAAGACGGTACAAAAGATGGTCGTGGTCTTTCGATGTTTATCTACGACAAGCGCAATGGCGGTGTGAATGTGCGTCGTATCGAGAACAAAATGGGTATCAAAGGTTCGCCTACCTGTGAACTTGTTTATAAGAATGCAAAGGCAGAGCTGGTCGGTTCACGCAAACTTGGACTTATCAAGTATGTGATGGCACTGATGAACGGTGCGCGTCTTGGTATTGCAGCCCAGTCGGTAGGTGTCAGCGAACTTGCATACCGGGAGGCTCTTGCCTATGCCCGCGACCGCAAGCAGTTTGGAAAGGCTATCATTGAATTCCCGGCTGTTTATGAGATTCTTTCTGTGATGAAAGCGAAGCTCGATGCTTCCCGCTCGCTTCTTTACGAGTGCGCACGTTATGTCGACCTTTATAAGGTATATGATGACATCGCCAAAGAACGCGCTCTCACTCCGGAAGAGAAAAAAGAATCCAAGCAATACAGCAAGATTGCCGATGCGCTTACTCCCCTTGCAAAAGGTATGGGCAGCGAATATTGCAATCAGAACGCCTATGACTGTATCCAGATTCATGGCGGTTCCGGCTTCATGAAAGATTACGCTTGTGAGCGTCTTTATCGTGATGCCCGAATCACCTCCATCTATGAAGGTACCACCCAGCTTCAGGTTGTGGCTGCAATCCGTTATGTAACTACCGGTGCATATCTTAACCTTATAAAGGAGTACGAGGCAATCGAGGTGAAACCTGAACTTGAAGGAATCAAGACTCGTCTTGTCGAACTTGCAAAAATCTATGCCGATGCAGTAGAAAAGGTTACTGCAATCAAGGAACCGGCTTATGTTGACTTCATGGCACGTCGCATGGTAGAGATGGCAGCCGACATCATTATGGGTCACTTGCTGCTTCAGGATGCGCAGCGCAATGACTCGTTCACCGAGAGCGCGAAGGTTTATTGCAACTTCATACAAGCAGAGGTGGTTAAACATGCAGAGTTTATCGCCAACTTCAAATTTGAAGACCTTGAAGCTTATAAGAAAGCATAAACTTTCACTTGAATGATATCCAGCCGGATGACATTTTGTCATCCGGCTTTTTTATGACATCGAATTGGCATTGTTTAGAATCGATATAAATAATCTTGCATAATTACAATATATTTGTTAATTTCGCGCATTATGAAATTAACAAGAAATTTTTCAGGAAAGGACAGCGTAATCGACCTTATACGAGAAGATTACAATATACTCCAGATTCTTAGCCGCTTCAATATTCCGCTTGGATTCCAGAGTAAGCGCATCGAGGATGTATGTAATGAAAATGGCATCGACACCGATGTGTTTTTATTTATTGTAAATTTCATTCTGACCGGGAAGATTGATTCGGAACGGCTACCGGTTGTATCGCCGGTGGCTATTGTGGATTTTCTCCACAACAGTCATGACTATTTCCTTAAATATAAATTTCCCCATATACGCCAGAATCTCGTGACAGCCCTCGAAGAGAGCCACAGCGATATAAACATGGCGATAATATCGTTTTTTGATTCGTACATGGAAGAGGTCAAGAAACATTTCAATTATGAGGAAAAGCGTGTATTCCCTTATATCCGTGCCCTTGTAAACGGGGATAATTCCGATTACAGCATCAATCTGTTCAAACGTCACCACGATGAGATTGGAGAAAAATTGACAGAATTGAAAAATATCATCCTCCGGTTCTATACCACATCGATGCCAAACAAGATGTATGACGTGTTAATTGATTTGTATAATGCTGAAGAAGACCTCGATTCCCATAACGACATCGAGAATCATATCCTGATTCCTTTAATTACAATGATTGAATGTAATTACAGGTCATCGGCAAACCGTGATGGCAATAATAACGAGGAAAAATGAAACGTGTAACAATAGCTCTTCTTCATCCCTCGGCAATTATATGTGCAGGTATATCAGGACTGCTCTCTAATATGCGTGATATCTCCATTACGCTAAACCGGATAAATATTCAAGACATCGGAAAATGTTCATGTCACGTCATCATAGCTGACCCGATATCACTTTCTGCAGAAAAAATCGAAGAATTACGTTCCGCATATTCAAGCAAAATAAGGATTGCAGCATTATATACCTCGGCATTACCGGCAGAAATCCTGCGTAATTTCGATGCAACAATCTCGATTTACGACAGCGTTGACGTAATTGAATCCACTCTCCGGCAAATAATAGCGGAAGAGGAAGAAGAAGATGCAAAGATTCTGAGTCAACGCGAGAAAGATGTTGTCGTAGGAATCGTGAAAGGAATGTCAAATAAAGAAATCGCAGCGGAGATGGGCGTATCGGTCAATACAGTCATGACTCATCGCCGTAATATAGCCTCAAAACTGCAGATTCACTCCCCGGCTGGTCTCACTATCTATGCCATAGTAAGCAAACTCGTAAGACTTGACGAGATAAAGACCCGGTTGCCAAGATAAAAAAGGATGCAAAAGCATGTGGCTCTTGCACCCTTGTTATCTTAAATATCACTCAATGACCGTTATTTTGCGCCAATTTGAGGTGTGACTGTCTGTGATGCCGGAGTGTCGGGTGTCGGCTCATTCTCTTCCAGGGGCTCTACAATCTTGATTGTATAGGACGCCACAGCTTCGGCAGGGCTGTAATCAACGGCAAATACCGGCATGTAAATCTGTAACAGGTGAGAGCCGAGCGGCAAATTTTCTGTATTGAATACCATTCCGAACGGTGCTACAAGAGTACTTCCCTGAAATACGTAATCCCAATAATAGGTAGCACCTCCAAGGGTGATATCCTTTACTGAAGGATTCACGATTGTAATCGACTCGACAGTGAACGGAGTACCTTGTGGCACGACAACCACCCCTTTATCAGTAATCTCTGTCTGACCCTTCATGTCAATCTGCAACTGGAAATTGGGCAGATCATCATCATCGCTACATGACACAAAAAACAATGGTAGCGCAAACAACAAATAAATCAATCTTTTCATAATAAATAGATTAAAAATGAGCCGTGCCGGGTCATACAAGCCTGACACGGCTCTTGTTAAAATTATTAATTTCTAAATATCAACTCATCATCCTTGACATCGATGATAATCGGATGCTCACGGTCAACCTTCTGTGCAAGTATATCTTTTGACAGACGGTTAAGCACCATGCGCTGAAGCACACGCTTAACAGGCCTTGCGCCAAATTCGGGATTGTATCCTTCCTTGGCAAGATAACCGAGAGCTGCAGGTGTCACTTCAAGCTGTACACCGTTCTTGGCAAGCATACGCTTGATGCCGTTCACCTGTATGCCGACAATCTCTTCAATCTCACGCTCGTTAAGCGGCGTGAACATTATAATCTCATCAATACGGTTAAGGAATTCGGGACGAATCGTCTGTTTTAACATATCCAGTACCTCTTCCTTGGTCTTCTCTATGACTTCGGCATGATTTTCATCGGTAATACCGGCAAAATTCTCGCGTATAACCTGTGACCCCATATTGGAAGTCATGATGATTATCGTGTTCTTGAAGTTTACGAGACGACCTTTGTTGTCAGTAAGCCTGCCGTCGTCAAGTACCTGCAACAGTATGTTGAACACATCGGGGTGTGCTTTCTCTATCTCATCAAAAAGCACTACTGAATATGGCTTACGACGAACAGCCTCTGTCAGTTGACCGCCTTCATCATATCCGACATATCCCGGAGGCGCTCCGACGAGACGGCTCACGGTATGTTTCTCCTGATACTCGCTCATATCGATACGGGTCATCATATTCTCGTCGTCGAAAAGATATTCGGCAAGTGCTTTGGCAAGTTCAGTCTTACCTACACCGGTCGTACCGAGGAAGATGAATGAACCGATAGGACGACGCGGGTCATTAAGACCGGCACGGCTACGACGCACAGCATCGGCAATAGCTGCAATAGCCTCTTCTTGTCCCACTACCCTCTTGTGAAGTTCTTCTTCAAGATGGAGTAGCTTCTCCTTCTCGCTCTGAACCATCTTGCTCACAGGAATACCGGTCCAGCGTGATACTACATCGGCGATGTCATCGGCATCAACCTCTTCCTTGATAAGGGATTTGTCGCCCTGCATCTCTTTCAGTTGCTCCTGGATACGCTCATTCTCCTTCTCCTTTTCCTGGACCTTGGAATAACGAATCTCGGCAACCTTGGCATAATCGCCTTCACGTTCTGCCCTGTCAGCCTCAAAATTAAGTTGCTCGATGTCAATCTTATTCTGTTGAATCTTATTGATAAGCTCCTTCTGAGACTCCCATTTTGCCTTGAAGTCTTTCTCTACGTCACGAAGGTCGGCAAGTTCTTTTTCAAGATCCTTTATTTTTACATTGTCACCCTCTCGCTTGATAGCCTCACGCTCAATTTCAAGCTGCGCAATCTTACGCGTAATCTCATCCAGAGCCTGCGGCACGCTATCGCGTTCCAGACGCAGTTTTGACGCGGCTTCATCCACAAGGTCAATCGCCTTATCGGGAAGGAAACGGTCGGTGATATAACGCTCGGAAAGCTGTACAGCTGCGATGATAGCCTCGTCTCGGATACGCACCTGATGATGGTTTTCGTAACGCTCCTTCAATCCTCTAAGGATGGAAATCGCACTCATCTCGTCAGGCTCGTTTACCATTACTTTCTGGAAACGACGTTCAAGAGCCTTATCTTTTTCAAAATATTTCTGATACTCGTCAAGAGTGGTTGCACCTATGCTACGGAGCTCACCTCTTGCAAGAGCAGGCTTAAGAATGTTTGCCGCATCCATCGCCCCTTCACCTTTACCGGCACCTACAAGCGTATGGATTTCATCGATAAACAATATGATATCACCATCCGCCTGTGTCACTTCATTGACAATCGCCTTCAGTCGCTCTTCAAACTCACCTTTGTACTTGGCACCGGCAACAAGCGCACCCATGTCAAGAGAGTAAATCTGCTTGTTCTTAAGGTTTTCAGGCACGTCGCCCCTTACGATACGATGAGCAAGACCTTCCGCGATGGCGGTTTTACCGGTACCCGGCTCGCCGATAAGCATCGGGTTGTTTTTAGTGCGTCGGCTTAATATCTGAAGCACACGACGTATCTCGTCATCCCTGCCGATAACCGGGTCAAGTTTACCTGAACGAGCACGCTCATTCAAGTTTACCGCATATTTGCTCAATGCATTATATGTGTCTTCCGCACTCTGGTCAGTCGCCTTCTTACCCTTTCTAAGCTCTTCAATCGCTGCAGTCAGTTCATGCTCGGAAAGCCCCGCATCCTTTAAAATCTGTGATGCCTGACTTTTTACTGTGAACACTGCAAGAAGAATCGCTTCAAGCGTCACATATTCATCGCCCTGCTTTTTGGCAATGTCAAGTGCTTTCTGGAGTACATCGTTTGATGTACGGCTAAGGTACGGCTCGCCACCCGATACTTTCGGCTCGGCAGCGATGGCACGGTCAACCGAGGCTGTGACCGCCCCGACATTAGCACCTACCTTTTGGAAAATAAATTGCATCAGCGAGTCGCCTTCGGTCATCAATCCCTTAAGGATATGCACCGGCTCTATAGCCTGGTTGCCCGACCCTTTAGTGATCTCAACCGCTTTTTGAATCGCCTCTTGCGATTTAATCGTGAAGTTATTGAAATTCATAATATGATATAAATTAATATTTACTTTACTTTTCTAACACTTTCAACCCCCATAATGTTGATTAATTATTTTGTACTACCGCGGTCATTTGTTAACTTTGTTAGTCAAAAATTATGCCAATACACCTTATATGAAGAAAATTTTCATTGCCATCATATTTGCCGCATTGTTTTCATCGGTAGGCAGGTCTCAGACAAAGACCCACTTTGAATATCCCACGGCTCCAGATTCCCTCGCCACTCTTCAGGAAAAGACGAGCTATATCGTGCTTCGCTTCTGGGACAAGGCTGACATGAAAAAACTGTTGAATGACACATTGGCATTTAATGAGGCTTTTGCTGACTATGTGTCATTCATTCCCTATGCAAGTGCCGACAGCGTTAAAAAATCGATTGTAAATCTCACCTCCCGCTATAAGAACGATGCCAAATCGATCCTTAAGATTGTAAAAGCTGCAGAAAAAAATCTTTTCTCTGCGGAAGCTCCTTTCTGGGCCGATGAACAATATATGCTATTCACCAAAGCGGCGTTGTCAAATAAAAAAATATCGGCAAAGGACAAGACTCATTACCTCAATCATGTAAAAATGCTCAACGGCTCGCAGGTAGGCTCAACCGCATTACCGATGACATATACCACGCGCCACGGGGCAGTTCACCAGCTTTACGACCAGCCGGGAGAGTTCACTCTATTATACATACACGGTCCGGAATGTAAGGATTGTGACATGATATCACTCCGTCTGGAGACTGACTTTGCTGTTAACAGCCTCTCAAAAAACGGCACACTTAAAATCGTTGACATTTATACCGGTACTCCTGACGAGAATTGGAAAAAATCGGTCGAGAAATATCCCTACGAATGGGAAGCGGGCACATCAGATGATATCGGGGAATATATCGATATACGTAATCTCCCGGCGATGTACCTGCTTGATAAGGACCGCAAAATAATATTGCGTGACATGAATATCAATCAGGCTCTCTCCATGGCGTCGGCAATTTATAAACAACAACAGAAGCAACAGTAAGTCACTAAACGATGAAACTATTTTTTGAAAACTTATTTCTGCGGTGTACGGGCTATACCTATAGCAATCTTGCACGACTGTTTCTCCGGCTGTTTGTGGGCGTAATGTTCATGCAGTTCGGAATCAGGCATCTTATAAATTTCTCAACTTTACGCTATACATTTCCGTCGGTACTCGGACTTGGAAACGAGGCTTCGCTTATCATCATGATTTGTATCGAGCTTATCTGCTCGCTGTGTATCATGGTCGGATTTCTTACCCGGCTTTCAGTATTGCCGCCGGTGATAGCCATGATAATCGCTGAATACCATATATTGCACGATCTTTTCCCCAACACTCTCACCTACTCCATTTCAAGCACCCAGCCCGGTTATCTGCCCCTGATGTTTATCGGCATATTCCTGTTTCTGCTGATTGCCGGACCCGGTAAAATATCTCTTGATTATTTCATATCATTGTTTATAATTTCCAAAAGAGGTAAAGACGAAACAGAAACCGAGGAACTTGAAGAAGTTTAGAATCACAAAATGTTGTAATGAAAATAGCTGTACTGATATCAGGTGGTGTTGACAGTGCGGTGGTTGTACACCGCTTAAAGGAAGAAGGTCACGACCTTCACCTTTTTTATATACGTATCGGACTTGACAATGGCGAAGGCGACTGCTCTGCCGAAGAGGATATAGAGATGTGTCAGTTTATCGCACGTAAATACGGATGTCCGTTTGATGTTGTATCATTGCATGAAGAATATTGGGACAATGTGATGGAGTATGCATTGAAGACCGTCAAGGAAGGATTGACTCCCAATCCCGATATAATGTGCAACAAAATGATCAAATTCGGATTTTTTGAGCAGCGCTGGGGTCATGAGTTTGAAAAGACCGCCACAGGGCATTATGCCACGACCGACATTGTAGATGGTAAGATTTATCTTGCCACGGCAGTGGATCCGGTAAAGGATCAGACCGATTTTCTTGCCCGCATAAGCTATGACCAGCTCTCTCATTTGATGTTCCCCATCGGAAGTCTGCCCAAGGCGAAGGTGCGTGAAATCGCAATAGATGTGAAGATGCCAAATGCCTTCCGCAAAGATAGCCAGGGTATATGTTTCTTGGGCAAGATTAATTACAATGATTTCATAAAACGCCATCTCGGTATAAAAAAAGGAGCAATCATTGAACTTGAGACGGGTAAGAAACTTGGGGAGCACAACGGTTTCTGGTTTCATACAATCGGGCAGCGCAAAGGTCTGGGACTAAGCGGCGGTCCATGGTATGTGGTAAAAAAGAACGTACACGACAATGTGGTTTACGTAAGCCAGGGGTATGACACTGAAAAGCAATATGGCAACACTTTGCACCTTGACGAGATGCACTTCATCTCAGGTTCTCCCTGGGGCGATAGTAGCGAGAAGGCAAAGATAACTTTCAAAAACCGTCACATGCCGGAGTTTATCCCCGGATTATTGACACGACTCGGTGAAAACGAATATATCGTCGAGTCGGAATCCCGCATTCAGGGAATCGCACCCGGACAATTTGCGGTAATCTACGATGAGAAAGCCCATTTGTGTTATGGTAGCGGCATAATCACCGGTCAAAACGTAATATTATAGTATTCATGACAAATGACAGAATAAGATTAAGAGTATTAGGCATTTCATACAGCCAGATTCAGACCGGAGCGTATGCCCTCATACTATCACAGGTCGACGGTCTTTGCCGTATTCCTATAATTATCGGGGCTTCTGAAGCGCAATCGATAGCCATACGGTTGGAAGGCATAATACCGCCACGTCCCATGACACATGACCTTTTTGTCAGTTTCGCCCATGCGTTTGGAGTGAAACTCCAGGAAGTTTTCATCTACAAGTTTGAAGATGGGATTTTTTCTTCGGAAATAACTTTTGCCACGCAAGACCGCACAATCGTACTTGATGCGCGTACATCCGATGCTATTGCGATTGCAATACGCACCAAAGCACCGATTTATACCACCAAGGAGATTCTTGACGAGACAGGCTTCATCCTGGAAGAAACGCCCGATGACGACATGGACGATGATACAACAGCGGGCATCATGAACACTGAAGATGACAATGCAAATGAGCCAAAGCTCGAAAATTATGCCGTGGAAGAACTTGAACGGACTCTTGAAAGACTGATTGAGCAGGAAAACTACGAGGAAGCAGCCAAAGTGAGCGCGGTTTTAAACAAAAAGAAAAATTCTAAACAATAATCATACTATCTATTATCAATGAAGCATATAAAAGCACGGCTTATAGTGATGAACTTCCTGCAATTTGCTGTGTGGGGAGCGTATCTTACAAGCATAGGCAACTATCTCGGTGCCTCCGGAATGGGTGATTTAATCCCGTGGTTCTATGCCATTCAAGGTATGGCATCAATTTTTATGCCTACACTTATGGGCATTGTTGCGGACCGCTGGATACAACCGCAGAAAGTATTAAGTCTCTGTCAGCTTATCGCAGGTGCATTCATGTTAGGCTGTTGGTGGCTCGGATATTCTGCCGGACAATCAGGACATCTTCCCACAGCCTCCATACTTACCTTTTACACTATAAGCGTGGCTTTCTACATGCCCACGATTGCCCTTAGCAATACTGTAGCTTTTTCAATCCTGCGCAGCAATGGTTACGATACCGTTAAAGCCTTTCCTCCAATAAGGGTATTCGGTACCATCGGATTCATCGCTACTATGTGGTTTGTGAATTGTGCTACATGGACTCATGACAATCATTTCTTTTTTACCCTTTCCAATCACGAGGCACGCTTCCAGTACACTTATATGCAGCTTTTTGTGTCAGGAATAATGAGCCTGATTCTAAGCATATACTGTCTTACATTGCCGAAGTGTCATTTGACCAAGGAAAAGGCGAGTCAGACTATTGCTGAAAAGCTTGGGCTAAACGCATTCAAGCTTTTTAAAATCAGGAAAATGGCTGTCTTCTTTATTTTCTCAACCCTTCTTGGAATGTGTCTACAGGTTACCAATGGCTATGCCGGTCCGTTTATCACATCATTCAAAGGGGCCGGATATATCGATACATTTGCGGCTAACAATGCCACCCTTCTTACATCGCTGTCTCAGATTAGCGAAGCACTATGCATACTGCTGATACCATTCTGTCTAAGCCGTTTCGGAATCAAGCGCGTGATGCTTACAGCTATTATAGCCTGGGTGTTGCGTTTTGGCTTTTTTGCAATAGGAGGTCCTGCAATGCCGGGCGTTCTCCTGTTCATTCTGTCAATGATAGTATATGGTGTGGCATTTGATTTCTTTAATGTATCGGGTGCTCTATTCGTTGAAAAAGAGACCTCACCCTCTGTTCAGGCATCGGCACAAGGGCTATTTATGCTTATGACCAATGGTCTCGGCGCCACTATCGGTACGTTGTGCGCCGGTTCCGTGGTGAAACATTTCTGTACTTGGCAGGATGTCGACGGTTCATCATATCTTCTCGGCGACTGGACTACTACGTGGCTCATATTTTCAGGTTTTGCTCTTGTAGTGGCTGTCGCGTTTGCTCTCATTTTCAAAGACGGAACGACACCTGATGCCGAGCGGGAAGTTAAAACCATTGAAAGTGCTCCGGAAGGTTTTGTAGAAAATGCATGACATCACATGATTCAGTTTTATGCCCCCGAAATAGAGTATTCGCTACAGCTTCCCGAAGAAGAGGCGCGTCACTGCATAAAAGTATTGCGCACCAAGCCCGGTTCGGTCATTGAAGTTATTGACGGAAAAGGCAATCGGTATGACTGTCGGCTGCTTTCCGATGACCCGCGCCACGCCTCGGTTGAGATTGTGGAGAAGACACCGGTGACTCCGGCTTGGTCGACATATATAACTGTGGCTGTCGCCCCGACCAAAAACATGGACCGTATGGAATGGCTCACAGAGAAACTTACAGAAATCGGCGTAAACCGTATTGTCCCTCTCCTTTGCCGTCATTCAGAGCGCAAAGAGATTAAAATCGACAGACTTCAGCGTATTGCCGTATCTGCCATGAAGCAGTCGCTCAAAGCGATGTTACCGGAAATATCGCCAATGACACCGTTGACAAAATTCATAGCAGAAACCGATGCAGAGCAACGGTTTATTGCATATTGTGACCCTTCTATTCCACGCCGTATTCTTGCAAAGGAATATCGTGCCGGATGTAAAAGTGTGGCAATACTTATCGGTCCTGAGGGTGATTTCGATCCCGGAGAGATAAAAGATGTGCTTGACTCCGGTTACATCCCCGTGACACTTGGTGACAACAGGCTGCGTACAGAAACGGCGGCATTGGTGGCGTGCGACACCTTTCATATATTAACCCAACTAAATTCCTGACAACAATGCTTAATTATCTGAAATCATCCGACAATTTTTTCCTTCTGGCAGGACCCTGCGTGATTGAAGGAGAGCAAATGGCTATGGACATAGCCGGATACATCAATGAGCTTACTTCCCGACTCAACATACCATACGTGTTCAAAGGTTCCTATAAGAAAGCCAATCGCTCACGTATCGACTCCTTTACAGGAATAGGCGATGTGAAAGCACTGGAGATACTACGGAAGGTAAAGGAAACTTACAACATTCCTGTCGTAACCGATATCCATACTGAAGAAGAGGCGGCACTCGCTGCGGAATATGTCGACATTCTCCAGATTCCGGCATTCCTCTGCCGTCAGACCGACCTTCTTGTCGCAGCCGCCCGCACCGGTAAAATGGTCAATATCAAAAAGGGACAATTCCTGTCGCCGGAGGCAATGGAGCATGCGGTTAAAAAAGTCGTTGACGCCGGAAACACCCAGGTTGCCGTCACTGAACGCGGCACTACCTTCGGATATACCGATCTTGTGGTGGATTACCGCGGCATACCCACGATGCAGAAACTTGGTGTACCAGTAATACTGGATGCCACCCATTCCCTCCAACAACCCAATCAGCCTGCAGGGGTCACGGGCGGCCGACCCGACCTTATCGAGACAATAGCACGTGCCGGTATCGCCGTAGGTGTCGACGGACTATTTATCGAGACACACCCCGAGCCGTCCAAGGCAAAAAGTGACGGAGCCAATATGCTTCCCCTGCGACAGCTTCCTGAATTGCTCGAACGCCTGTCGGCTATCCGCGCCACGATTAACCGCTTCTAAAGCCATTCACTCACGCGCTGCCGCACGGCATTGGACTCACTCAGCATTTTGAGGAACGCACTTGCCGAGTGCTTGCGGTAGGCATTTTTAAGCGTATGCACACATCCCGCCATGTCGCTTCCCTTGACATTGAGCGGGATGTTTTTTATACCACTATGTCCATGTAGGGTCGCTTCTGTCAGTATGGTTACAAAATCGGTGGACCTAATAAGTTGAAGCAATATATTTACCTCGTTCAGTTCCGCCTTGACATTCAGTTTTGAAATATCGTCACCTATTATTGCCGACAATTTGTTACGCGCCTGCATACCGCGCATCGGCAACGCGAAATCACAATTCTTAATATCGTCAAAGGTCAACGACTCTTTATCGCCTAACCGGTGTCCTTCACGCACAATCACGGAAAGACGGCTGTCAAAAAGCGTATGATACTCGATATCCTCCCCTACTTCCATAGGCTTGAACGCAAGCACAAAATCGACCTGATGCCTTAAAAGCATATCAAGCAATTCATCTACGGTCTTATAATAGATATTCAACTTCACATTGGGATATTGCTTCATAAACATGATAAGCGGTTCGGTCAATATGGGGCTGAAAGAATACGTGACCCCGATATTCAGTGTCCCGGTCTGCAACTGCTTTAAATCATTTATCTTTGTCACACATACATCGGCTGCCGTAATGGCATCAATTGCCTGATACAGCAACTGCTCACCCGCCTCTGTGAGAATTACGCTATGACTGTTGCGCTCGAAGAGGGCAATGCCGAGTTCCGCCTCAAGCTGTCTTATCTGCTGCGACAGGGTGCTCTGAGTGATATACAACGCTTTTGCCGCCTCTGAAAAATTCAATGTCTCGGCAGCCTTTACAAAATATCGTAGTTGTCTTAATTCCATAATTTATTTTATTGAGAAGCGGGCAGAGATATTCCACCTTGAGCCGCTATCGCCGGCAAAATAAACATCTTTATATATAACATATTCGCCCGGCAAAATGTCATTTATCGGTCGGTATAGCTTTGCTGTCATCACCTCCGAGTTTCCTCCCGGAGCCAACGAAAAGAGCGGCATATCCCATACACCGTTCTGAAACAGCTCAATCCATTTTCCGTCAACATGGCGCGCCACGGTATAGGGTGTGCCGTAACAGAGTGTCTTGTTGCTATTGTTATGCAACACAAACTTAATTTCGCTAACCGTATCAGGATATATTTGTTCAAGCGTGGTCATGCTTACACCCAGAGTATCGGTAACAACCGGTCCCTTATATATATGCGGATTTACCTGGCCCGTGAATTTCAATGCCGAATAGCTTACGACATCACGACAGAACAGCTTCCGCATACGCTGTGAATCATGCCGTAAAGCCACCTCTATGGAGTCGTCTGATACAATGCCAAACATATACACATTGCAGGCGACAGTATCATTACGTGATTTGTTTTTGTCACTGAAATAGTCTCCTATCCTATCCATTACAGTCTTTACCCCCTTGCTGCTCACAACTTCAAAAGCAGCAGTCAGAGTATCACTGTCCCCATGACTGAATTTCACGCAATACTTTCCTGCGATAAGTTTCTCTTTAAGCCGAAGTTCCACAATCTGCCCATACCCGCCGGTATCGTTAGTGATTTTGGAATAAATCGGGTCAAAATGATTGCCGACAACTTTCTGCGTTGATTCATCGATGATAGCAAATTTATACCCGTCATCAGTCAACGCCGACATCGATGCCGAATGTAGTGTCACGGATATAGTGGCAGCTGATACTGGATAATAGTTCCATGTACTGTTCATCGTCAAATCTCCCTCATCAGATAATTCAACATCAACACTGTCATTTTGCGTCGACAAGTCAGTATCGGAACTCTTCTGTCCCATGGCGCATGACCCCATGACTGCAGCAATAGTCATGCAAACTGATAATTCCCGTAACATAATCAGATTGTATATATGTGATGAATACAAAAATAACTATTTTAAACGGTTTATCCGCGTGTGGCACTGAACGATTTGCGTTTGAAGAGGAATATCGGTATCATCTGTCCCAGTACCATCGCAAACACGACAAATATACATGTCAATCCATTGAACTGCAGTAGATAGGCGTAATGGGAGAAATCGGCTTCGTTTCCTTGCCCCAAAAGCATCAGAAATGCCTGAAGAGACCGATATGCATATATACCCGGAATCATCGGTAGCAGTGACGGATAGGCGAATGTCTCCGGCGGACATTTCACTTTGCGCGCGAAATATACGGCAAGACATCCTATTACAAACGCACTTATAAAGCTACCCCATACAAGATGCACCCCCCACAATGTCGTAAGACAATATCGCAAAGCGTGACCGATGGCGGCAATCAGCGCACAATATTTGAACGCTATCTTCGGAGGATTGCTTATAGCAGAAAAACCGATTGCAGCTATCGCCGCAAACACTGCATCCTCAAATATTTTTACCAGAATTTCCATTTCCTTCAGAATATCTTTATGTTCATAATCATGAAGGCAAGCGTCAATCCCGCGGCGATACAGCCTGTGAGCACGATTGCCTGCATTGTCCGGCTGAAAAAGCACAGATAATGCCCGTCAATCATGTCACTTACCGAATTGATATACGGAATACCGGGTATAAGGTAAAGCACACTTGTCCCCAGCGCAATTTCAGGTGTAGCCGTGATACCGAATACATATCCCCCGCTCCCGACCACAGCCGACACAAATGACGCCAAGAGCACCATTGCCCTGACATCGGTCTTATGCTTCAGGCATATATTTTTGATTGAATATCCTAAAAGCGTGGCGAAACCCACAATCACCATTGCGACGACATCGCCGCCAAACAATCGGCAAAAAGCTGCATTGGCAAACACCACCAGGCACATGACAGCCCAGACGCTCATATTAGGTGCCCTTGATATCTTACAGAGAAGGATTTCGGCATCAGAGACACTCACCTTGCCCTCGGCTACATCCCAACTAAGTTTACTCATACGTGTATTTGCCAGATAACTGACCGGTAATATCTTAATCGCACAGGTATAATGGGCATACTCCCCTGTGGTAATATCGGTCAACGCTACCGCGACATGTTTGGGCAATATTGTTATGTCGACACGATAGCCGAGGTAATCAGCCATGCGGTTGACATTTTTCGTAATCCTGATACATGTCGCCCCGTAACCCCACAAATAAGCTGAATATGTTGCTAAAAAGCGACTTGCCTCAGCCGCAGTCACATCAGATTTATTCTTCGCAGTCATCATCATCGCAATAGATATCATCATGATCAATATCTATATAATGAAAATTCTTGTTATGAGGTTTATCTACCGCATAAATAAAATATCCGAGAATACCTATGATGGACAATCCGACAATCAGAATCCATAAAAACATTTCACTTTCCATGATTATTACTTTTTAAATTTTCAGCAAAGTAACAACCGGTCCACATATTTTCCACCCCGTCAATCAAGGATATTTCCGATAGCCGCTATCGTATATCCAAGTGAATATTCTATTTTAGAAAAATTGAAAAGATAATCAGATAGTTATAATAACATTGTCATCGGTTTTTATTAATTTTGTGAATTGAACAGGTCAATGTTGAATATGATTAAGATAGTCCCGATAAGAATTTTCTCCATTATTGTCGTATCAATCGTAGCGAGTATAGCTGTATCGTGTTTCCGTTCTCAAAAGCAGGCTCATGCGCTATCAGATATTGAGAATCTGGCTCATACGAATCCAGATAGTGCATTAATCCTGTTAAACGATATTGATATTTCAGAATTGGAAGAAGATTCTCTAAAAGCATATTATTATCTTATAACAGCTGCTGCACATAAGACGAAGGAAAGTCCCATGGTTTCGGATTCTCTTGTTCGTCGTTCATTTGAATATTATAAAAGTCGTGATTATAACCGATTCCTTAAAAGCGTGGATTTGTACTCATTGCATCTCTTTTGGTCGGGTGACGGGAAGAAATCATTGGCGTTGCTTGATTCTGTAATCACTCTTTCTGATATACCTGACAGTAATATGATTGAGTTGCTTCAAACAAGAATAGGAATCGGTGGAGCAGAATTTGATTGCAAAAATAACATAAACTATATCAGACATTTGCAGAAATTGGATAAAGATTCTGCAAATCAAATTGAATATTTATATCAATTGTGTGAGAATTACCAGTTTGCCAATCATGGTGATTCGGCTTTGATTATAATAGACGGTTTGATTGATTACGCATACGCGAATCATCTGGAAAAAGACCAGTTCAAATATACCTATGAAAAAATAGGGATTTTAGAAGAACTTGGAAAATATGAAGAAAGTAACAGCATGGCGGATTATGTTTTAGAAAACTCGCCTCATAATTCAGCACTACCGTATCTATACTTTTGGAAAGCCTTGAATTACTTCAATATGAAAGATTTTGACCGTTCTTCACGCGAACTTACAATAGCCGACAGCTGTGCTCAAGGGAGAACGGATGTTGACCATAATTATTATGAAAGTTTTGCCGGTCCGCTTAGGGAATTTCTTGCCTACAAGCAAAATGGCAAGATTCGGCTTAGTCAATTGGCGGCTCTTAATAACAGCCAACGAGATTTTTTCAACAGACTCGAATACACACAGTTGGAGACCGAGCAGAACGCTCTTAAGCTGGAAAACAAGGCGTTGACATTAAAAGCACAGAACGAACGAAAGACTGCTATTATGATTATTTGTCTGCTGGGAGCCATTATCATCGGATTGGCAGCTCTATGGAATATCCAGAAACGAAAACGAAGGACTATTGAAGCCGAAGAAAGGGCTGAAGCTCTGCAAAAGATGGTAGATGAGCTGAGTGCTTCGAAAACGCAGCTATCTGAACATGAATCCTTGCGTCGAGCCATGTTGCAACAACTTGGAATAATCAAGATGGTTGCAGAGACTCCAACAGAACAAAATCAAGATATGTTAAGGAAATTATCTTCCATTGAAAGCGACACAAACGGCGCACTCGTCAGTTGGAAAAACGTGTACGAAATAATCAATAATCTTTACTCCGGTTTCTACACTTTCCTTCATAACCGTTACGGAAATATTCTTACAGATAAAGAAGAGCAAATCATCGTACTTATGCTTGCCGGTTTCTCAACCAAAGAGATAAGCGTCATCACATCACAGACAACAGCTACCATATATGTTCGTAAATCGTCCATTCGAAAGAAGCTCGGAGTTCCCGAAAAGGAGGACATCATAGTCTTCCTTCGGCAATCGGTGTCGTATTAAGACCGATTTAGTTTTTCCAATGTCTCATTAAGACTTTTGTGAATTGCCAGCCTTGTAAATCAGTGATTTACAAACACAGAATTAAGAGTTTTACATTTGGCATTAAGATTGGTTTAGCTATAATTTTGCGATACTAAATCAATAAAAATGTATCGCAATATGACAACGACAATCTTAAACAGAATTATGATGGCAGCGGTCGCAATCCAGACCCCGACCATGACATTCGCACAGGAGACAGCAGATACTATAGCAACTCACGAACTCCAAGAAATAGTGATAGAGGCTCCGAAAGTTATCCGAAAAGCTGATATGGATGTTTATCATCCATCCAAAAGCGCGGTCGAAAATTCAAAGAACGGTATGCAGTTGCTCAATAACCTGATGATACCGACTTTGAGTGTCAGCGACGCGCTCGGCTCCATTCAGGCAGCCGGACAGTCGGTACAGGTTCGCATCAACGGGCGCGAATCATCTATAGATCAAGTCAGAGCATTGTTGCCTGAAACTATCAAACGTGTGGAATGGATAGACAATCCCGGACTTCGATATGGAGGTGCCAATTATGTGCTGAACTTCATTGTAGCCAATCCTACAGTGGGTGGTTCGATGATGGTACAAGTACGCCAGGCACTCAATCAGGCATGGGGGTTCTATATGGCAGATACAAAGTTTAATGCAGGTAGCTCACAATGGGAGGTCGGTGGTAACTTCAAACTCACCAACAGACTTAAAAGCCACCGCGATTATACTGAGACTTTCACCTATCCGGATGGGCAATCCGTAACTCGTGATGAAATTTCGCGGGGTGGTACTCTCGACAATTCCATGACCAAAGTATGGGCTTCATACAACTATATCAAACCTGACACTACCGTATTCATGGCGCAAATCGGCTATCAGGCAAACCTCAATGACAAATTCATATATAACGGTCTTCTTTCGTTCAGCAATGGCTCCGACGATATGATACTCACTGACATTAACGGGAACAATGGTAGTACGCCGTCACTTTCGCTATATTGGCAGCAGAATTTCGCACACGCACAGATGTTTATAGTCGACTTCAACAGTTCATTTTATTCCGGTCGGTCGTTTTCCAGCTATATTGAACAATTGCCGGATGCTCAGAATCCATGGGACTATGTTACTTCTATAAACACTGAAATCAAAGACCATAATCAAGCCTATGCAATAGAAGCTGATTACGTTAAAGAAATGGAGGAACAGTCGTTTCACTGCCGGAGTGTCTTACACTGCCAACCGAAACCGTTCTCGCTATGACAACCTTGATGGACGGATTTTTCATCAAAGGCAGGACAAAGTCTATTTTTTTGCCGAATATTTTCACCGTTTCGGCAAATGGACGACCACTGCCGGAATGGGCATACAATATACTGACTTTCTTTTCAAGGAAACCAGTCAAGGCAACCACTCATGGAGTCCGCGCCCACAGGCAACCATTACATATTCACTTAATCAAAACCATAATTTCAGGCTTAATTTTACATCATGGCAATCCATGCCCTCTCTTGCCGAAACCAATATTGTACCGCAGCAGCTTGACGGCTTTCAATGGCGTGTGGGCAATCAGAATATAAAGACCGCGAACTCTTATATGTTGACATTCCGCTATGGGTTCAACCTCCCCTGCATCAACGGAACTTTTGGCGTCAGAGCCTTTACTTCGCCCAATGCCATCACTCCACTTCTTTACTGGGACAACGACCGCCTTATAACGACATACGAGAACAGCCGTGGATTACAGAATCTCTCTTTATTTTTTGCCCCGCAGGTTGAAATAATACCGGATTGGCTTATGGTAAGTGGATACGTTCAGTTTCGCATGGAGCGAATGCGGGGCACAGGATACAATCTGCACAACAATGCCTGGAGCGGCAACGCTGAACTCGCACTGACGCATTGGGGATTCACCCTTACCGGTCAATATGTACGTGCCCAGCGTGACCTTTGGGGCGAGAAAATATCGTGGGGTGAGGACTTGAATATCATTGATCTCAGCTATAACCTGAAAGCATGGCAGTTCTCGGCTGGAATTATCATGCCTTTCGGTAAGTATAACCAAGGCAACAAATTACTGAGTAAGTGGAATCGAAACGAGCAACATATTCATCTCGACATGCGTATGCCGTATATTTCTATAAGCTACAATCTCCAATGGGGCAGACAGAAACGCGGAGCACACAAGCTCGTGGAAGTTGATGCCAGCGCCGACCGCTCAAGTGCCGGTGGAAGATAATACTTTGTTTACTACAACTATACATACCAACATTATGAAAACATTGATATTGATATTATTTCTTACGCTATTGAGTGTGACAGCCAACGCCAAGCCCCGTTGTCAAGGTTTTAATAACTATGACAACAAAGTGACAATCGTATTTTCCGACGAAACTACAGAAAAACAGTATCGGGTATCGGATGTCAAGCCTATAACCAGTGGAAAAGTGATTCAAGCAACCTCAATCGACGTTACTGTTACCGACGGTGCGGCAACAGTAAAACTGACATTCCCGCATCTCACTCACTTCTCAAATCCTAAGGTGACACTACGTGTTAATGGAAAGAAAACTCGATTTAAGGTATGCCAATAGACATCGGGAAAACAAAAGCAGGTCGTCATTATTTGACGACCTGCCTCATATATGAATTTCAAGTTTTGCTTATTTAAGAGCGTTCTTAACCTGATCGTTAGGAACCATTTCTTCTTTAAATACGTAAGCGCCGGTCTTGGGAGATTTCTCCATCTTGATGACCTTGCTGTAAGTACGTCCTTCACCTTTTTGAAGTGATGCTACGGTTTTCTTTGCCATATCTTAAGGAGTATTATTTGATTTCTTTATGTACGGTAACTCGCTTGAGGATAGGGTTGTACTTCTTCAACTCCAAGCGGTCGGTAGTATTCTTTCTATTTTTTGTAGTAATATAACGAGAAGTGCCGGGCATACCGCTCGCCTTGTGCTCGGTGCATTCAAGGATCACTTGGACTCTATTACCTTTAGCTTTCTTTGCCATAGTGCGTTATATATCTAAAAATTTAATATCTTTACCAGTTAAATAACCCTTTTCGGCTGCCTGCTGCATAGCTGCGTTAAGACCGAGTTTGTTGATGGTGCGAAGACCGGCTGCGGAGATGGTAAGACGAATCCATGCATCCTGCTCTACCCAATAAAACTTCTTTTCAAAGAGGTTAACATTGAATTTACGCTTGGTGCGGCGCTTTGAGTGCGACACATTGTTGCCCACCATTGCTTTCTTGCCTGTGATTTGACAAATCTTTGACATGGCTGTTTTTTAATCGTTTGAGTTCGTTATTGATTAACACTACCGTTTTCAGGCCGCCATCTCAGTTCTCATATCGTCATTAAGTGCATCATTCTCAACAACTTTACAGGATGAGCCTAAAAACAGTGTGCAAAGTAACTAATTTTTCCTCATTTACACAAATTTTCAAGCCATTTTTCATCGCTTTTCGTTAAATAATTTCAGATCAAAGAACAAAATACGACTTCTTAGAAATTCAGATATACCAAATGCCTCTTTCTCTCCTTGCTCAGTCTTATATAGCGGCTTAAATCCATTTTTAAGATAATAATGAAGTATCGGTTCTGCATTATAAGCATCCACAAGCATATAACGACACGCAGCCTTATTGTTCTCATCAACAAACCAATATTTAAGAACATCCATAAGTTGTGTCCCAACATTAAGTCCATGCCTTTGAAACCTCTTATTGACGCCAAGACGACCGATCAACACTGCAGGATAGCTTCTATGCCTTTTTTGCTGAGGAATCTTCCTTTGAAATGCATTACGCGAAGGTTTGTCTAGAGTAAAAGCTTTTATGCCGTCATATGACAATGTCGCTATCGCAACTATTTCACGCTGATTTTCTTTATTTATCCAACAGTATGTTTTACCAAGCAACTCTTCTTCATAAAGAAATACGTCATGGCTGAAAAATTCATCGAGATCATCATCACCGCATAAAAATGAATCACAATACTCACACACTTCCCTGGTGTATGGCACCATGAACGTACCCTCAACGAAGTTAAATTGTGGCATTGTCAACTTTCAGATGGCGGAAATACAATATTCTTTGCGCTATCCAGCATCACGGACAGTACTTTTCGCTGCGTGTCGGTAAGCTTAGGTGTTGGCAATTTCCCATTGCGTTCAGCCTCTTCAGTGAAGATTCGAGCATCTTCTCCCCAAAGTTCAGGTGATGTTTTTATTGTCATTGCCATAATATTATATTTATTTTAATTATTTCCTTATGCAAATATACAACAAATTAGCCAATTAATTATCATCCGAAATATAAAAATACTACTGACATTCAGATTCTTTTATTTTAAAATATCGGGTGAGAATGGTGCCGCTCAGCTCGCCGGGGGTTATCAATGCTAATATGCAAGGCTTTGACTGCTCGGAAATGAAATCACCGAAACATGAATCAAACTGCTCTGTCGAGGCAGCCTCAAAATAGCGGAAACCATACGCATCAGCAAGTTTTGCCAACGGGAAATCCCTGTTAACGACGAAATACTCATCAAGTTCCGGGAGTCTCGATGTGCTTTTAACAAAACGGAAAATGCCTCCGCCACCATTACACAACACGATCATCTTAAATCGTGGAGTAATGCAAGGTGCGGCAAGAGCACCAATGTCGTACTGCACACTCATGTCACCCGATACAAGAAGCGTGACACCCTGATACACCGTGGAAGCACCAACCGCAGTAGACACAGACCCGTCAATACCGCTGACACCACGGTTGCAGTCGAAACGATTGTCGTGCAGAGGACAGAATAACTGGGCATATCTTACCGTAGTGCCATTGGAAAGCTGCACATTCCATCCGGCAGGGATTGAGGTGAACACGCGTTTCATCGCCGTGAGATCACACCACGGCTGCATATCAACATACCTGTCATGAAGCATCGCTCCCCTTTTGGCATATCGCCGCCAAGCGGCAGCATAATCGCTCTCTCTGACCTTTACGACATCGAGAGCGCCGGCAATTTCCTCGAAAAATTCGGTCGCAGGCATATTGACATTCATCGTGAGAGAACGCAAGCAGTCAATCGTCGCCTCGGTCATTCCTACGTGCCAATGCTCCTTCACACCGGCATTACGCAGATATTGCTTAATGAAGCGTGACACGATTGCACCACCAAGAGTTATCACTATTTCAGGCCGCATAGATGCTTTCTCTTCATCGGTCATGCTGCTCAATGTCGAGTCTATCATGTCGACAAACATATCATTTGGAGCGATAAGATTAGCTATCCGCTCAGTCATGACCGCAACATTACCGCATCGCGTCAATCGTTGCAATGCCTCGGAGAGGCGTGGGTCGGGATCATGAAATCCGGCAATAACCAAAACGCCTGATGCCTTGACAATCCGACCGGCAAGCGACATTTTCTCACTCTCAGGCAACACTGATGCCGGAGAAACTTGCGTTATCGTGCGTGAGAGCCACCGCTCCGGCATTTTCGAAGTCATTCCGTTTAGCGGTTCGTCAAGCTGAAGATTGATATGTACCGGAGCCTTTCGTCCTGAGACAGCGCATATCAATGCGTCATTTGCCACACGGTTTACATACCATTGCATATTGTCCTCACGGCAATCAGCCGGAATATTGTAACTGCGCTTGACATAATGGGCGAGTGCCTCATACTGACGGAGGGTCTGACTGTCATCCTGGTCAATCCACTCCATCGGGCGGTCAGCCGAAATCACGATAAGAGGAATCTGCCTGTAATATGCCTCGGCAACTGCAGGTGCATAATTAAGCACGGCAGTGCCCGAAGTACATAGCAACGCGACAGGCGAAGCGGATATCGCCGACTTTCCCAATGCGATAAACGCAGCGCTGCGTTCATCAACCACTACTGTGGTTTTAATTGACGGGCAACGCGACAACGCTACAACCATGGGCGCATTCCGGGAACCGGGGGAGATGACAGCCTCCTTCACTCCATGATTCACCAGCATGGCAACAAGTATATTACACGATATCTTATCAGTACATTCCATAATTCTGCAAAATTACTCTTTTTTTATGAATCCCGGCAATCTCTTGAATGGTCTGTTAGACTCTTTCGACTTTTAATTGTTATCTTTGCATCAACCAATAGAAAAGCAAGACAAGATTATGAATACAGGATATTTCAGAGTAGCTGCCGCCGTACCGGGCGTGAATGTAGCCGATGTGGAGTTTAACGTAGACAGCATTATCGAGATGTGCAAGACGCTCGACGGCAAAGGAGTAATGCTTGCCGTGTTCCCGGAACTTTCCGTCACCGGCTACACCTGTGCCGACCTTTTCCATCAGGAGCAACTGATTGATGCCGCCGATGCCGGTATCGCCCGTCTGCGTGAGTTTTCCGCTACCGTAAATCTGGTATTTATCGTCGGGTCGCCAATACGTCATAACGGCGCACTGTATAATTGTGCTGTGGTTATCGGAGGTGGTGAAATACTCGCGATAGTTCCAAAGACATACTTGCCGGACTACAACGAATTTTACGAAAAAAGATGGTTTGTAGCAGCCAATCCCTCCGGATTAGCCAACGATACATTGATTGACATCAACGGTGTAAAGATAGGAATTGAAATCTGCGAGGATTTATGGACACCGATACCGCCTTCGACACATCAGGCTCTTGCCGGCGCACAAGTGCTCGTAAATCTCTCCGCCTCCAACGATATCATAGGTAAATATAATTACCTGATTGACCTTATCAAACGGCAGTCGGCATCATGCATCGGCGCGTATGTGTACGCATCGGCAGGATATGGAGAATCATCGACCGACCTTGTTTTTGACGGTAAAGCGGTAATAGCTGAAAACGGCTCGATACTTGCAATTAACAAGCGGTGGCAACATGAACCTAATTATGTAATCGCCGACATCGATATCGCGGCAATTAATCGCGACAGAATGCACATAATGTCGTTCAATGATTGCAAGACAACCGGCAATCCCAGCCAATACAAGACTGTATTTGCCGATATCACCCCCGTGGTTGACGATATGCTTTACCGTACTATAGCCCCCCACCCCTTTGTACCATCGGAGGACAAGATAATCGATGAACGCTGTGAGGAGATAATCAATATCCAGGTTGCCGGACTGGCGCGACGTCTTGAAGCGACACATACCAAAAGCCTTGTAGTAGGTATATCCGGGGGGCTTGACTCGACACTCGCCTTATTGGTCGCAGTAAAGACCTTTGACCGACTCGGACTTGATCGCAAAGGAATAACAGGAGTAACGATGCCGGGATTCGGCACTACCGACCGCACATATACCAACGCTTTGTCACTTATGGAAGCTCTCGGTATCACCATGAAAGAAATTTCAATAGCGGCGGCGGTGACACAGCATTTCCATGACATCGGTCATGATATCAACAACCACGATGTCACCTACGAAAATTCGCAGGCACGTGAACGCACACAGATATTAATGGATATAGCCAATCAGACCGGAGGAATGGTACTCGGAACCGGAGATCTGTCGGAACTTGCTCTCGGCTGGGCAACATACAACGGGGACCACATGTCAATGTATGGTGTCAATGCGGGGATACCGAAGACTCTTGTGAAATATCTTGTCAAATGGTTTGCTCTTCACGCCGCTTCCGACCGTGAGCGCGACACACTTCTCGATATCGTCGACACCCCTATCAGCCCCGAACTGATTCCCGCCGATGAACATGGCAACATCAAACAAAAGACTGAAGACCTTGTCGGACCATATGAATTGCATGACTTTTTCCTTTATTACACGTTGCGTTACGGATTTACACCGCGCCGCATATACACAATGGCATGCAAGGCATTTGAAGGGGTGTACGATAAGGCGACAATCAAACATTGGATAACGACATTTTTCCGTCGTTTCTTCACGCAGCAGTTCAAACGGTCATGTCTGCCCGACGGGCCCAAGGTCGGCAGTGTATGTCTTTCGCCACGTGGTGACTGGCGTATGCCATCTGATGCCTCGTCGAAAGCGTGGCTCCAGGAATGTGAAAGCCTTTAATCGGGCCAACATTCAGTCTGGTCGGCAATCTCCGGTATGGTCGAGCAATGATACTGGGGATTGTAGCCACGGGTGCGCTGTGACGTATAGTCGCGCAATAATATAATTGAGTATTTGCCGAGAAAAGCAAGAGCAGTAAGATTACACAATGTCATCAATCCCATGAAGACGTCGGCAAGCCCCCAGACAAATTCAAGGGAAGTGACAGCACCGGTCATGACCATAGCCCCGACAATGAGCCTGTATATTACAATCAATGTACGGGAGTTGTGTATAAACTGCAGATTGGTTTCTCCATAATAATAGTTGGATACGATGCTCGTAAACGCAAAGAAAAACACCGCAACCGCTACAAATACCGACCCGATCTTGCCCACTTCTCCCTCAAGGGCGACCTGAGTAAGCTGAATGCCTGACAAGCCACTGTCAAAAAGACCACTGCATAAAATTATAAATGCCGTGCAACTGCAAATAAGGAGAGTATCAGTAAATACGGCAAATGCCTGGATGAGACCCTGTTTTACAGGATGGCTCACCGAGGCGGTAGCAGCCACGTTAGGAGCCGAACCTTCGCCTGCCTCATTACTGAAAAGACCGCGTTTTATTCCCATCAGGAGAGCCATACCCACACCGCCGCCAAGCATAGCACTGCCATGAAAAGCATCATGTACTATCAGATACAATACATCGGGAATACGTTTATAGCTTATCACGATGACAAAAATTGCGAGCAAAATATAAAGGATTGCCATGACCGGAACAACGATTTCGCTGAAACGTGAAATACGCTGAATACCTCCCCATATAATCACCACTGTCAAAACAGTAAGCACCACACCTACCCATACCGGAGAGAATCCGAACGACACTTGTGCAGCGGCAGCCATAGTATTGGATTGTACCGAGTTAAACGCAAGTCCGAAAGTGAGCGTTATCAAGACGGCAAACAGCACTGCAAACCACCGTTTACCCAGACCCTTCTGAATATAATATGCCGGACCGCCGCGGAATGAATCCTCACCCTTAACCTTGTAGAGCTGCGCAAGTGTCGACTCAATAAATGAGGTTGCAGCTCCGAGCAATGCTATCACCCACATCCAGAACACGGCTCCCGGACCTCCGATAGCTATCGCTGTCGCCACTCCGGCAAGATTGCCCGTGCCGACACGGCTTGCAATGGATACTGCAAAAGCTTGAAATGAGCTTATGCTATGATGTGAGTCCTCATGAGTGTCACTTGCACATTCCTTTTTCCCGGAAACACAGAGAAGGCGCACCATCTCCCCAAGCATACGGAATTGGACTCCTTTTGTCCTTATTGTGAACCATACGGCGGCAAAAAGCAATACCGCAACAAGAATATAAGTCCACAAGATATCATTAATCGTGTTTAAGAATATCATTATCTATGTTTATGTTAGTCGAATCAACAGGAAGCGCGACAGTATTCTTCTCCTTTTTGCGCAAACGCTTTATAAATGAAAATATATCGTCGAAATCACGCCGGAACATGATGCCTACTCCTTGAGTTGTCAACGCTGATTTCACATAATAGTTCTGGTCGTTATAGCGATTATATGCCTTGAGTCTTATGTTGCCTGACTTGTTAAGAAGATATTCAAGGTCAAAATCACCAATAAACGAATTATTGTTCAATGCCTTGTCCCTATATCCGAAATTACCGTTAAAGAGGAGCCTGTTGTTAAGTAAGTAGCTCGATAAGGCAAGATCGACCTCCATGTCACTGAAATCGCCTTTGTCACTTCTTATATTAGGGGCTATGCTCCAGTTGTCGCTTAATTGTCCAAGCATTGAACTCAACTGGGAGGAAATGGTGGATGAAGCCACAGATACCAGTTCATTTCCCTTGGTCGTCGATGCCATGTAGTCGGGCGTGTAGAAACGGTTCAGCGCCAAAAGATAAATAATCTGACGGTTCATCATCTCATCAGTACTTACTATACTCTTGACTTTGCGGTAAGTGTCTTGAGTCAGCGTAGGAAATTCCAGGTCGAAACTGATATCAGGCTGCTGCATGTCGCCCGACACTTTTAATAACGCATGGACAGGAACATTCGTACGATTTAGCTCGCGATCCTGAAGGAATGACTCGTCAAGGTCGCTGAGGTTGGCATTGACCGAATATACCGCCTCGATATCAAGCATGGCGGCAAGAGGGTCGCCGTGGAATGAAATCGAACTGCCGGGCTTTATAGTGAAGTCTTTTATGATGATATCCTGAAGTGTGAAATTATAGCTTCCTTGCGACAGGGTGTAAGTGCCAAACATACGCATATCTTCATCGGCTGAATTGTATTCTATGCGCAGGTTTCCATTGCCACGTGCCTTTATACGGTCGCCACCGACGGGATCCATCACAAGCACAAGTTCTCCGTCGGGTGTAGCGTTTACCTGAAGGTTAATACGGTACAACGTAGGCGAGCTTTCCTCGCGATTAAGACGGGCATAATATTCTTTCAGCCGGTTTACCGCTGCCTTCTGAGGATCTTCGACTGAAAGCAACAGCTCGCCTTTCAGCTCGTCGCGGTCATGAAAGGTCATGAAGGTATATTCATCGGCAGCTTCCGTATCAGACAGCACAAATGTAAACACCGATTGTGGGGCGGTAGACATGTCGACATTTATATCGATGAAACCGGGAACACCTTTTACATGGGCGACACCGTTACAGAATATATGTCCATACCAGTCGGGGCTTAGCTTCTCGTTTATATCAAAACAGAGGAAATTGCGCGCATTTGTGATGTTAAATTCAAATTCAGGCTCTTTGAAACATTTATGGGTCACCCATCCGTCAAGACGTGCCGTATTGCCGTATATGTCATGCAACACCACATCTCCGAACGCTATCCGCCCCGGAGACAAATGTATGGAATCAGATGTGGTATAATATGTATTGGTAAAATCAAGTTTCATCTTCAAATCCTCGGCATAAATATCACCGGTCATATCAATGAGCTTAAATGTTCCGAAAAGCCGGGCATCGCCTGACGCATATCCGCTTATCTCCGATGTAAACGCCTCCATATAAGGCTTCATGAAACCGACATCGAGTTTGTCAGCTTTGAATCTGAAATCAAGTGACTGGGCAATCGGGTATATCGCTCCGTCGATATATGACTTATGCCCGTTGTTCTGTGAGATGACGGCATCAATAGTGACACCTTTAGTCTCATTGTCCCATGCACTTTTTATATCAGCATCGCCAAGAAGCGAGTGATTGTAGCTGAGTCCTTTGACCTTCAGCCCCTGAATAGAGAGACGCGGATCTTTGGTGAACAGCTCGGATGCAAAGAATGTGCCGGTAGCCACACCCCCAAACATGACGTTGCTGATATCGAGCGTCTCAAATACATAATCAAGACTTACATCGCGCAAGTCAATACACAACACATCCAGTGGATTGGAAGAGGCGGCTCCGGATATGCGTATAAACTGTCCGGTACGACTTATATCGATATCATTGACGAGCAGGCGTTTGTCAGACCATGATACACTTGCCGGATGAACAATCCACGCTGTATCATTAAATACAAGACGGCTTTTTCTGATATCGACATCGACTCCGAGTGTGCCGTCATAATCCCGGCGCGACAATAACGTGGAAAGGTCAAGTACCCCGGCAAACTCTTTTTCCCGGTCAATATCCCATGAAATCCGCGTGTCTATACGATCCGACAGTCCATGACCGGTAAACTCCAGGGTGGCATTACCTTTTTTTGTGGGATATAAGGTTGATAAAAAGATATCGGCACTGTTTTCCGTACCGTCGATTGCCATCAGCAGTTTGGTATTGTCAATGAACTTATCTTTCTGTAACAGGTACGGGGCATCAACTGTGAGCTTCATTGTGTGCTCTTCGTTATCCATCGTCGCATCAAGACTAATCGGATGAAGGATTTTTACCGGCGATTTGAAAAATTGAAGCCAGCTGTTAGTCGTTTCATTCCCTTTGATGTCAAGCTCCAGAGCGAAATTCGCGAGATATTCGGGAAGAGGTCTTTTGTGTTCATTATCCTTTCGCGGGAAAAGCACGGGCATTACATCAGCAAGAATACACTTTGCAGCGGGCACAATATCTTTAAACCGGTAATGACCTTTAAGCTGTGCATCGAGTATGTCGGAATGTACGAGAATATATTGCGGCGAAGTACTTCCCGACGACATAAGTACAAAATGAGGTAGTTCTATGCCTTCTTCTCCCTCGTTTTTAAATGCAAATCGATTTATCTCCGCCCTTCCGTCAAGATTTTCTATATTCTCGCCATGCATGTCAATCATCATGTCAGCCGACATACGGTAACCTGCATATTTATCGGTAAGATTAAGTGCGGCGGGACTAAAATCACGCAGTGTCGCCCTCACATCACAATCCGTTTTCCCGGGTGTGATATCGACATTCCCGTCTACCGACAATCTGATATTATCATCGTCAATCGACACAATACCTGAAAGCATTTTATCATCGATATCAACCTCGGCAGTGATATTTTTATAATTATAATTCCTGTAATCAAAATCGTCAACCACCGCATTAATCTTTCCATAAACAGAAGACCGACGTATCTCAGTATCGGCATTTATATGTGCTGTCAATGTACCAAGACGACTGTCGCCCGTTATATTGCCTAACGCGAGGTCTTCAATCACGACTTCACCTTCAAAATGTCGAGGCGATGCCCCTCCCTTGCTTGAATAAGTGGCATTCAGGTCAAGATTACCGGTAGAAGTCAGTATCGTGCCATTATAAAATGCTCTGTTTATATTTCCGGCCGCCTCTCCCGATAGCCTGATGCGTCCCATATTTCCAAGCATTTTCACAACCGTGGGCGATACATTTACCAATCCGGATAATAAGCCGGCTGCCTGTGTGCCTTCAACATCGAGCGACAAATCCCCGACTTCTGCATCAATATCCTTTATAGAATGCAGCCCGCTTAAACGACCGGCAAATTCAAGACTGAACAATCCGTCAGATGACTGCATTGACACCTGATTGACATCAAAATCATTGATTGAGCCTGCGATATCCACACGGGTATCAATGTGCTGATTAAAATTTGCCAGCATCGGCAGGAATCCTTTAAAATCAGATGGCGTGACGACTGTCCCGTCGAGCAATTTAAATGAGAACGGGAGTCTCAAAATATTGGCGGATAAATCAGCCCATCCTTGATAAGACATGTTAATGTCATCTGTGAGAATACGGGACTGAGGCAATTCAAGCGAGAAGTCCCTCACAGCGAGAAGAGAGTCCGAAATCATGAATAATCCGCCAAGCGACTCAACCGATAATCCCGATTGCTCACGCAGCGCAAGACGGTTGAGGTTAACTACATAATCATCATTTTTAATTCTCGGCAAAAGGAGGTCGGCCTTTAGTCCATATATCTTAATATGGTCGGGATTAAATTTCCCGTGTGTCACAGGACTGGCAGCCACATCATAGCTGATACCGCTCCGGCGTATCACTATGTTATTCACCCGCAAGTCATACCGTGTAGGCGGTTTATTCTTATCTTTAGGCGACAGCTTGTCGATAATCGGCTGAATATTCAGTGGTGCACCTGCTGAATCGCGACGTAACCGGGCATCAAGACCGATAATCTCCGCGTAGGAGAAAACTATGCGCCGGTCAAAAAAGAGCTTTCCCAAGACGACCCCGGCACCAAGTCGCTCAACCTGTAAAGCAGTGTCACCCGGTGCAACAATTACCGATACATCTTTCAACAACACTTTATTGAAAGGACTCACGGATAATTCGCAGATTGTGACATCAGCTCCCAACAATCCCGACAACTCCTTCTCACCTACCTTACAAAGTTCACGTTGCACCGCCCCGATAGACAATACAATATACAACATAACCGGGACTATGACGGCTACGGCAAGAACGGAAACAGCTAAGGCACGGAGTATATTATAGAGTCTGGTCATTTAGGTCGCTGAAATTATCTGCAAATTTATCATAAATCTACGGAAATATGTAATTTTGCACCATAATTAATCTAAATATGAGTATAACAATACTTGGAATCGAATCATCTTGTGACGACACTTCGGCGGCAGTAATACGCGACGGGATTCTCGCAAGCAATATAATCGCCAGCCAGAAAGTGCACGAAGAATATGGAGGGGTCGTCCCGGAACTTGCATCGCGCGCCCATCAGCAAAACATTGTACCGGTTGTCGATGCCGCCCTTCGACATGCCGGAATCGATAAACATGACCTGTCGGCGATAGCATTTACCCGCGGCCCCGGACTTCTCGGCTCGCTTCTGGTCGGTACATCTTTTGCAAAAGGACTTTCGCTCGGTCTTGACATACCGATAGTAGATGTCAACCATCTGCATGGACATGTATTGTCTCATTTCATACGCAAAAAAGAGGATGACACCGTACCGGAATTTCCATATTTATGCCTGCTTATATCGGGAGGCAATTCTCAGATAATCCTGGTTAAAAGCCCTTCTGACATGGAGGTGCTCGGACAGACAATCGATGACGCTGCAGGTGAAGCATTCGACAAGTGTGCGAAAGTGATAGGACTCCCCTATCCAGGCGGTCCTCACATCGACCGTCTTGCTGCGGAGGGGAATCCAGCACGTTTTAAATTTTCCAAACCCCGTATTCCCGGACTTGATTACAGCTTCAGTGGATTGAAGACCTCTTTCCTGTACACGTTGCGTGACAACATAAAAATCGATCCCGATTTTATAGAGAAAAATAAAGCTGACCTTGCGGCATCGCTACAGGCTACGATTATAGATATCCTGCTGTCAAAACTAAAAAAGGCAGTGGAAATGACCGGTGTGCATACCGTTGCAATTGGAGGTGGCGTATCAGCAAACTCAGGCGTAAGAAATGCCGTGGCGGAATATTGCAATAAAAACGGACTTACGGCATTCATTCCGGAGCGAGCATTTACCACCGATAATGCAGCGATGGTGGCTATTGCGGGATATTTCAAGTTTCTTGACAAGCAATTTTGCAAGTATGACGCGGCTCCTTACGCAAGAGTACAAGTTTAATCACCATTCAAAAAGATTAAATTATGAAAATTTCCATAATAGCAATAGGGACTGAGTTACTTATCGGTCAGGTAATAGACACAAATTCAGGTGACATAGCACGAAAATTCGCGCCCTACGGATGGGAAGTAAACGACGTGCAGGTAGTTGACGACAACACAAGAGAAATTGTGCGAGCAATTGACCGCGCTTTTGAATCGAGTGACGTTGTAATAACTACAGGCGGTCTTGGGCCTACGAAAGATGATATCACAAAGGCCACTCTTTGCGAATATTTCGGGGGCGAAATGCAGGAAGACCCTTCGGTACTTGACAATATCAAGCGAGTGTTTGAAAAACGCGGATTGACACTTAACGAACTGACCGCACGTCAAGCCGTAGTGCCCACTTCGTGCAAGGTTATCCAGAACACCGTAGGCACAGCTCCAATAATGTGGTTTGAAAAAGACGGTAAAGTACTTGTGTCAATGCCAGGAGTTCCGTTTGAGACCCGGGAAATGCTTGATACGGCAGTAATTCCGGCATTGCTCGACAAGTTTAAGAGCGACATAAACATCGAACACCGCTGTGTGCTTGTCACCGGATATACCGAATCACTTCTTGCCATGACAATATCCGAATGGGAAGATGCCCTCCCCTCATGGCTGCACCTTGCCTATCTGCCCAAGCCGGGATTAGTAAGACTGCGCATTGACGGAAAACATCCTGACAAAGAATTTCTAACACATGAAATAGACCGCTGTCACACTGAATTATGTAAAATGTTAGGTGACCACGTTCTATGTGACCGTGACATCCCGATTGAATCCCTAATTATTGAAGAACTCCGTAAACGCGGCATGTCATTATCTACTGCAGAAAGCTGCACGGGAGGAAACATCGCGCACACGATTACAACCATACCCGGATGCTCCGATGTGTTCAACGGAGGTGTGGTAGCATATAGTAATCAAGTCAAGGAAAATATCCTCGGCGTTTCGTCGGTCACATTGCAACAACACGGGGCTGTGAGCGAAGAAGTGGTCAGGGAGATGGTCACAGGGGCATGTAAAGCCTTGAACACAGATTGTGCAATAGCGACATCAGGCATAGCAGGACCCGGCGGAGGAACGCCTGCAAAACCTGTCGGCACTGTATGTATCGGTATCAAAACCCCGGATAGGATTTTCACACACACCTATCACTTCCCCGGCAATCGACAGAGGGTAATCGAGCGTGCCACTATGACAGCAATTATTCAGGCGATTGAATTAATTTGCGGCAAATCAATTTGATTGGCATATACTAATCCGTTGACTACAAATAAAATGAAAATTTATTTAATAAAAACAGCTCGGAAAGTTTGCAAAATAGAAATATAGGTACTAACTTTGCATTCGCTAACCAAAACAAGGTTCCTTGGCCGAGTGGTTAGGCACCGGTCTGCAAAACCGTTTACAGCAGTTCGATTCTGCTAGGAACCTCGAAAATGATGATTCGCTAGCTCAGCTGGTAGAGCACAACACTTTTAATGTTGGGGTCGTGGGTTCGAGCCCCACGCGGATCACTGAAGGGTCACTGAAACAAGAATGTTCAGTGGCCCTTTTTCGTGTCCGTAAGCGACTGTGATACAATGATTAGTAATTTCACAATATTCTGAGTTAGAACGGTTTAGCAAGATTTCAGCCTCCATCCATTAGCCAAAGGTAGCATTTGTTAGTTTCGATTTAGCACATTAACTTTGGTACGGATTTCGTGGATGTACCACAAAAATGTACCACAGGATGTACCGGATTTTCCCACATATCGGCAGTATGTCGCCAGTCACCCTCCACAACCCGGGAACGGAGGTGGCTGACACCATGCAACCCGCTGATATTTCCTATTTTGTGCTAATTCCTTCCAAAAAGATTTCAGGGGCAAACGGCACGGGTCCGGCAGATGTTTATGAGCTGTGTGGTACACGCGTGGTACATTTCCCAGCGGATGTGGTACACGTTTTCGGGTGTACCACACCACGGAATCGGAACTATGTATCACCCTTAAAACCATAACGATATGGCTGGAATACCCCAAATCAAGATTATCTTCGACCGCCGGAAGAAGGCTTCGGCGGTCACGACGGGCACTGTGGAGGTCGAGGTGTCCTACAACCGTGAGCGTGTCCGTCTGTCCACCGGTGTGGCGGTGCTTAAACAGCAGTGGCGCTCAAACCAGGTCGTGGACCATCCCATGGCCGATAGCCTCAACGAGCAGATACGCCGTGTGGCAGACGGCATAAGGGAGAAGATGACCTCCATCGCAGCGCGTGGCGGGGAGTACGACCTCTCGCTCCTCAAAAAAGTCAGGAAGACAAGAGTGCAGTCATCAACCATGGATTTCCTCACATGGCTTGAAGAGCGCATCGACATGCGTCCGGTGTCTGAGTCAACCCGCCGCCAGCACAAGGTCATGCTCTCATGTCTCCGGGAGTTCGGCGAGATCCGGAATTTCTCCGACCTGACACCGAAGAACATCCGTCTGTGGGATGATTTCATCCACAAGAGGGTTAGCGCGCAGTCATCCGTACACGGCTACCACAAGCGGTTGAAGGCGTACATCATAGAGGCCATCCAGTTCGAGAAGCTGGAGACCAATCCTTATGATAACATGAGGATACCGCGAGGCAAATCGGAAGGAATAAAGTTCCTGACAGAAGAGGAACGCGACCGCATCGAGGCTCTTGAGCTTTACGGCATGACCGAGAAGGTACGCGACATGTTCATCTTCTCGTGCTATACGGGGCTTGCATACAGCGACCTTGTAAAAATCAAGAGGAGCGATGTGTTCAAGCAGGGCGACGACCTGTGCATCAGGGACAAGCGTGTCAAGACAGGCCAGCCCTATACCATCGTGCTTCTCCCGAAGGCTGCCGCCATACTCCGCAAATACGATTACAACCTGAACCTGATGAGCAACCAGAAATGCAACGACCAGTTGAAGCTCATCGCGAATATGGCGCACATCCACCTGAATCTGACAATGCACGTCGGCCGCCACACGTTTGCAACGTGGGCGCTGACCAAGGGTGTCGATATATCGACCGTCAGCAAGATGCTTGCCCACTCCAGTGTGGCCATGACAGAAAAATACGCCCAGGTCTTGCAGACAAGCGTGATAAAGGGATACAATATCCTCAAATAGGACAACGCAGGGACAGCAGCGTCAAGCCGTCATTCCGTCAGGGAGTGGCGGCTTTTTCCATCCTTTCAAGCAGGCTCTGGAGCCGTTCTATCGTGCCGCCCTGTTCTGCAAGCCTGCGTTCAAGCTCCGCCACCCTGCGTTCAAGAGGCCCGACTACCGATGAAAAGTTCTTCATCAGTTGCGCCATGTCCGCCATGATGAAGGAGAAACGGTCGAGTTCCGAAAAGCGTTCCGCCGGGATTGCTCCGGACGAAGGCGTCTCCCGCAGCATATCCCCCTCTCCAGTCCATATCCAGTCGTAGCTGATTCTCGAACATACGGAGCTGAGGCTCCTTACGAATTTCTGAGTCACGGCGGACCGCCCGGTTATGACCTGTGACACCATGCTCGGGTTATAGCCCATCCTTTCGGCTATCTCGCGGTTGGACCGGAACAGTTCGCTTGCCTTGAGCCATTCAAGCACGTCCTTTATCCTGTTTACTCTGTCGTCCATATCTCTCGTTTAGATTTTCTAATTAGAATGATTAGAGTCTTCCAATAATAACACTTCAAACAATCATTTAGCAAGATTAGTTTGTTAGTGTAATTGCAAGTGACTAATTTAGATTAATCATTTCTAACTGCAAAGTTAATCATTTTTCTAAACAATACTAATGGTTACTAAACGAAAAATAATCAGAAACCCTAAAAAATAATTGATATGGGCGAAGAAAGACGCATAACAATGAGGCTTACCCGCATCGAGAACACCCTCGAAGAGATTAAGCGCACGCTCAATGAGCCGGAGCCGCCGGACCGCCTCATAACAGTCAACGAGGCGGCCGAGATTCTTCACTGCACCCCGCAGAGGGTGCGTGATTCCATCCATGACGGCGCGCTGAACGCCACCCGTACAGGCCGACGCTACTTTCTGTCGTTTCACGATGTCAGAAGACGCGCGGGCTACGGGATTATTGAAAAAAACGGAAGATATGATTCACATGTTGTTAAACGACACAGCCATGACCAATAGCCAAATCCGCGAGATCGACTGCAAATGTCTCAATGACTATCTCGCCACAATCCCGCAGTCAAACCACCGCTTCTTCGTGAAGAAAGTCGTAGCCGAATGTGGCAACGGCATCAAGCAAAAGACATTCTACAACTGGAAGGCCGGCTACTGCCGCATACCTGATTTCCGCAAGGACATCATCGAGAAGATTGCAGGCTGCAAGGTGATTTCTCCGCGAGCTTTATTCGGAAAGCAAGCCCGGCAACACAATATCGGCTATCCCGCCGACGGGAACGGCAGCCGATACCTTGCAGGGATGACTTGCGTCCTTAAGACATCATAAGGAAACAGGATTACGGAAATGGACCTCTCATGGATACCCGTATTTCACCAACTGCGCTCGGTCGGCTGGCTATACAGCGAAAGCAGGATGCTGCACCTGTGGCTGGAGATACTGTTCCGAGTCCAGAGGTCGAAGGACACCTACCCGGTAAAGGGAGTGTCTGTGGAGGTCCGGCCCGGCCAGTTCATATCATCCACAAGAAAGCTCGCCGCCGCCATAAGCGTCGACAAGGATACCGTCGGACGCTACCTGAAGATACTGGAGTCGCAGAGATGGATAGAACGGAAGGTATTGGGCAATGTCACCTTATATACTGTCCTCGTGATGGAGCAGATTCCCGGCTTTACTATCAAGGAGAGCGCCGGGCAACCGGCAGTCGCGGACTCGAAAACGCCCACGGTTGGGGACACTTCCGGGGACACCTTTGGGGACATAAATTATATTAATAAGAATAATAATATAAATATTTCTCCTTCCCCCGCGCGCGAGGAAGAATTTTTTGAAATTTTTTCAAGGGATAAGGAAGCGTTCAGGGGAATAGCCCTGGCGCTCCACTGCAAGGAAGAGATACTTGAATCCATGTACCCGGACTTTGTTCAGGAAAGCCGGGTCAAGGAAAAAAGATACGGGACAGTCCTGCAATGCAAGGAACATTTTTTCAACTGGGCCCGCGCCCGCTTAGACAAGGAAAAAAGAGATGGCACAACCAAAGCGAATAAACCCGGCGGAGGCAGTCAGGGAAATAAAAGAGGCCGGCGAACGCCGCTCGAACCCGGCTGCGGACTTATCGAGGATTAGCCGGTACAAGCAGTTTTTCGTAATCTGCGCGAAGAAGGTCTGTCCCGGATTCGAGATACGAGACGAGATGAAAGCCACCTACTCCGACATCGTTCATTGGGCGATGATGGACTATGACGGCAATCTCGACCCGGACCAGGGACTGTTCATCTGGGGCGATGTCGGCACCGGAAAATCGACGATGCTGCGAATCATACGTGAGTTCTGCTGGCATGTACGCGAGCCGGTTGACGGCATGCGTTACTTTTTCAGGATAAACAACGTCATCGACATCTGCGCCGATTACGCCGATGAATCCCCCAGCGGCGGCTATCGGGCTATTCAGGAATACATCAACTGTCCCCGGCAGGCATTTGACGAACTCGGGAGCGAGACCAATCCCACCGGCAGGTGGGGCAATTTCGAGAATGTCATGCAGTATATCTTCCAGAGACGCTATGACAACCGCTTCCACCAGTTCACGCATGTCACCACCAACTACACGCCGGACCAGATAGCCGAATACTATGGCGCGAGAATATACGACCGCTTCAAGGAGATGTTCAACTTTGTGGCTCTCCGAGGGCGCACTTTCAGGAAATCGACAAAAAAACTACGAAAATGAGACAAAAACAGAAAAAGACCGGGATAAACTGGGAGAAGAGACAGTTTGAGCTTGCTTCGGCACTGTTCTATCACGACCTGCGGCAAACCGCCGACAAGTCTCCCTCGTCGCAGATTGATAACTGGCCGCTCTATGTGAGAGTGGCCGCAGAGATGGCTGTCGAGGCAGCCGGCAAGTTTATCAGGGAATATCGCCGCAGTCTCGGCGGCAAGGATACGGGAGGCTCTTGCCATGCGCCTTGATTTCAACAATATTATTCCGGATGCCTTGTATTCGGTGAGCATGGCGAAGCGTCTGCTGGGCATAGGACAGACCACGATTTACGAGTACATGAAGAAAGAGCCGCCGGTGCTTCCCTACCGGATGTCGGAGAACGGCTGGCACAGGCTGATTCTCGGCAGCGACATAATATCGCTGAAAGAAAATCCGAAGGTCAAGCGTGGCCGGAGAAGGAAAGACCGGTAGGCTTCAGTTAAGACGGTACCGTGGAAGGTCGAGAAGGATGCGCTCTTTCTTCGCCTCTGCCGAGAGATCGAAGGCGAGAAGCCATGCACGGGCGCGCATGTCGTCCATGTCGGCTACCGCCTGAAAGTAACGGGACGGTGTAACCGGTCCTGCGGCCTCCAGCCACTCGACGGCATAACACTCTGGGTCGAGCGCATCGACGAAGGAGATGATCTCGTCAACGAGTGTGCCGACATGTCCTCCTGAAAGCTCGGCGGTGAAGCAGAAAGGCAAGCCGCCGGGCGTCCGGCACTGAAAGTCGAAATAGAACGAGTCATCTGCCGAGGCAGTTATCGAGACCTTCCATCCATTCCTGACCGCTATCCTGATTATATCGCTATGTAACATACCTTTTCAATATATTAAATGATTAAAATTCCACACACTCAGACCTGCCATGTCCGTGACGGATGTGGCAGGTCGCTTTACGGGCTATTAGGGAAAATCAGTATTCTTCGGGTAACTCCATTTCCTTTATCGCGTCCAACAGTTCCTCTATCATCTTCTCGGTAGCCTCCATATCTTCAAGCACGGCTCTCATGCGGTATGGCGCGCCACGTTTGCCATGCCCGGACTGGTCAAGCCACAGATATGTCTCGGAGTCAACATCAAATCCCTCATAGTAATTGTCTATGTCCTCGATAAGAGAGTTGATGTTGGCACATTTCATGGTCGCGCTGAATGAAAAGTCCCGTCCCGCAGGGCTGAACCTGGCAAATTCAAACTCGCTTTTCTGCTCCTTGTAGATTATGCCGGCTTCCACTTTCCAGCCTTTGGCTTCGGCACATGCCACTACCGCATCGGTCAAATCGTCGATATACATATTCGGTCGGTGTTAGTGTCAGCCGTGGTGGAGAGATCCACGGCTGACTTGTTTCTTAATCTTCAAGTCTTGTAAGGAGTTCCTGAAGGCGATAATCCTTAATATCCTTCAAAGCGGTTGGCTTGAAATCCGGTACTTGTGTCACTTGGAGTATGCCAAATCCATACGATGTAAGATTGAGTTCAATCTCGGAGAGTTCTTTCAGCGACACATAGCCGTATTCATCTTCAAGCAGTCCTATGACTATGCCGAACATGATGGTGTCTCCGTCCTCCCTTTCGCCCTCAAGTATAAACCATCGGGCGGAGCCTATTGCGAAGATTGCACGGCATATCGCCTCTTTCCCCTTGCCGTCCTGGGAGTATAGGGGGAAGCCCTTTAAGGCTTCCTCCAGTTGTGGTGTCTGTAATCTGCACATGTCAGTCAAATTCTATTTCGTCATCATAAAGTTCTATTCTCGCGCCGCTGCTCAATTCTATGATAAAGCGGTAGCCGTTGCGTCCTACTATTGTTCCCCGGCGGTAGCCTCTCCACGGCTCTTTGAGTTCACACTGCCGCCCGTATTCGGGAAAATCCGTCTCTTCCATTACTTGCCGTGTATGAGTTCGAGATACTCGGGGTCGAAAAATATGCCGTCCTCGACCATTGTACCGTACATTAGGTCCGCCATGCGTGATGCCCACTCGTTGCGGTCATCAAACCTTCCTTTCTGATAGTTGTGCGCAAGCGATTTCATGAAACCGACGCAAACCTTGAAAGCCTGCTGCTGGAGATAGCGGTGCATGGTTGTCATAGCCATGCCGGTCTTTTCCGTGCTGCTCACCTTGCCGTTGACAAAGTTCTCAAACTCCGCCACAAATGCCTTGTCGCCCTCGGCGATATTCATAAAGTCAATATCCGTGTTCATATCGGTTGAGAATTAGATTGTTGCCTGATTGTAGATTTGAGGTTCGGGCGACACATTATAGATATAGTCGCCACAGCGTACCAGAAGGCAGTCCTGCCCGTAATAGAGCTTCTTCATACCCCGCACGTTCCCGGTCTTGTGGAAATTCGGGAAGCGGCTTATGCCTACCCGTCTTCCTTCTTCGATTGTCATTCTTTTTACTCGCATGGTCTTGAAATGTCTGAGTTTTTAATTTTTATCCCTTTTGTGAAGCTCTTTTGAGCTTCTTCGGCAGGGCTGGCCGTTTTTCGTGCAAGTCAAGACTGCGGCCGACAGTGAGCATGAGGCAAGTGTGCAGTCGGCGGCAAGACCGGGATACCCATATTTTTGAGGTACGAGAAAAATGTGTGGAGGCTCACGGTCGCGGACGCCAACGGAAAGCGAGGCGTCACTTGACATTGCTCACGGACGCAGTAACTTCGCACGCGAAAACGACAACCTGCCGGAACTCAACAGCCACAGGATAAGGCCTCGACAACATTGCGTATGCCTTTAGTCGCCGATTATAACCGGTTCAAAATTTGACCTCCTGCCTGACCTCTCGCCTGACCTCTCGCCTACCTCTCGCGACCTCTCGTATTTGACGGGCGATATTTTGTTTGGCAACAAAGGTCTGTGTGTCAGAAATTTTTTGTAACTTTGTAAATTATTTCTGCTAAAAGATGGCTATATAATGAAGAATATTCTTTTATATATCATAGGGATATTTATCCTACTGGCCTTGTCCATGACAACGGGATGTGGCTCCGGCGAGTCGCGTCCGGAAGCTGCTGACAGCATCTACAGTGTGGAATATCTCAACAGCATTACTTTAGACAATCCGGAACGGGCACTTGCCTTACTTGATACAGTTGAACAGAAGAATCTTATAAACAAGTTTGACATCGCTCGCCTTCGCTGCCTGGCCTATCATAACGGCCTTTCGGACTATAAAAACGCACTGCGATACGGCCTTGAGGCTTACAATATGCCGGAGGCGCGCCTGGACGCCGAGATTCTCCTCCTTCTACTTGGAGTAATTGCCGATGACTACTATCAGAATGGCAACTATGAAGAAAGCGTGCGAATCTGCGCAGAGGGTTTGAAACTGGCTTCCGACAGCCTTTTAAAAGATCAGGTGGCCAATTTTGATGTTTCTTTGGCTACTAATCTATGGGAGCTTGGCCGAAAAGATGAAGCCTACCTCAGACTTGATGCGGCTGCGGATATTCTTGAAAAGGAGGCTGCCAAATACCGCTCATACATGGCCGCCGACGATTATGTTTATTCGCTTGGCGTATACATACAATCGCTATACAGCGACTGCCGTTATCGCGATGCCATAGCGATGTTGCCGCGTTATGAACAGGCCATGGATTGTCTTGAGTCCAAAGATGATATTCCCGACGGGCTTGTGGATATGCGCCGTGCGAGTGCGTATGCTGCGTTTGCATCTATGCTGGCTCTTGAAGGTGACAACCGTAAGGCGGATGAAATTTATCGCAAGCTACTGGAGACAGATTACTCGAAAACGCCTGACGGCACACAGCTGTTCGTACCTTATCTGTTGGCCCGGAAACGCTATGCCGAGGCCTTGAGCTACCTTAAAGATGAAAAAGAATACTGGCAGGCAAATGCCGACACGTTGAGTTTTGACTATATCGACACTCATTTGAAACGTGAGCAGGAGGCATACACCGGTTTAAACAAAACAGCGGAAGCCCTGCGTGTTGCCAATACCATCCAACAGATGAGCGACACCCTTCGTGAGCGCGAACGAAGCGCCAAAGCTCTTGAGCTGGCCGAGATCTATAAGACTCAGGAACAAGCGTTACAGCTTGAACAGCAATCGACATCAATCTTAATTCGCAATATAATAATCAGTTCCGCACTGATTTTCCTCATACTTGCAGTTGTATTCATAATAAGGATATTGCGCTACAATAAGACTATCAATAGCAAAAACAAGGTGATGGTGAAAACCATTGATGAATTGATAGGCTATAAAGATGAACTGTTTGAGCGACAGGAAGAGGTCTTACAGTTGAGAAAAGAGCTGAATGAGGCGAAAAAGAATACAGACATAGAAGCCACGTTAACAGAAACAACCGAAAATAATGAAGATTCCGCTTCAAGTGAGACTCCTGAAAAGAGTGAATCCCTATTAACTGAAGGCGATAAGATGTTATATATTCGCATGAATCACGAAGTTCAGGCACGAAGGCTATACCTAAATCCGAATTTCTCTCGTAAAGACTTGATGTCAGAATTCAAAATTTCTGCCAACAAATTTTCCATGTTGTTCAAGGAATTTGCCGGTTGCACCTTCTCACAATATATTCAGAACTGCCGTCTTGATTACGCTGTGAAGCTTATGAGAGAAAATCCGCAATGGAATTTTGATGCCATAGCAAAAGAGGCACAGATGTCAAACGGCGCATTTTACAGCCATTTCAAACGTAGATTTGGCATGAGTCCTTCCGATTTCAGGGCCGGAGAAGCGTCTATTTCATCACCTGATTAAAGCAAACAGCGGCTAAAAGGCGATTACACTCCGTACTATACCTCCATTCTTAATAGATGGAGAAAGTGCTTTATATTCCACTTCATCCTGAACTTGGTTGGAATCAAAATTATAGGAGAAGTAAAAATACAAGATATAGACCTTTTGGAAGTCGGCTGCAGTGTTGGATGACCAGACAGGGGGGTTGTTTTCCCAATAGATGTCTGCTGCTGAGAGACTGTTTCTTTCCCGGACAGCTTGCGCTAACTGTCCCATAGACGGAAGAAACCATCCGGAACTGTTGACAGGCGCTACTCCGCTTCCATTCAGAGCCACATACGTGGCAGGGAAGCCGGAAAGGTCGTTTCTGTCAAGTTTATCTCTGCCACCCGCCTTATCTATTATTTGGGTAGTGTAAAGGTAGCCGCTCCAGTCGCGGGTAACATAGAGGTTGTCAGGTTCTGATCCATCCGGCCAATAATTATTCTCGTCATCTCGCGGATAGTCAGGAAACAAGAAAAGGCCATGATCTTCCGGTCCCCAGCTGATGTGTGGCTCCTGGTTATAAGACTTGGCAATGGCATAGCCGTGACAGTTTGCGGAGCCTATGCCGGTGGCAGAATAGTCGCTTTTGTCATTCGGGTGATGTCCGGCATAGATAACCGCTCCGATGCACCGTGCCATATCCAGATCTGTTGCCTTTTCAAAGGGAACTACATATCCGGTCTTGCTAATTTTTGTGATGCAATATAAATCACCGACTTTCGCATTGCCGAGTCCAGCCTCAATACCTTCATAGCTGAACCCGCAATACGGACACTTGCCATCCGTACTCGAAACAATATTTGAAAGATTCGAGCAGTTATCGCAGATATAAAAACCTCTCAGGATAATTGATGTGTATTCCTGCCCATAAGTGTTGTCATTGTTGATATATTCCCAAGAGGCAACCTCAAGAGTAAACTGAGGAATATCCTTCACATTGAATACCAAAGTATTATAAACTCCTTCTTTTTCAGACCCCGAAATTCGTATCGTACCGAGTCCATCTCCCAGATCAAGCGTTTTTGCATCGCCTTCCAACTTGGCGTGAGTCAGCTCTTCCACGAACCAGGCCGCATTTTCGGCAGATCCGGCAGGAATTGCATATAATCCGTCTGTAATCTCGTTTTTGATGAAAGCTATCTCACCCTTGTCATCGAGCACACACTGCTTAATCCATTCGACAAGTTCCTGACTTTCCGAATCAGGCTGCTTCGGGGCATCATCATTGTTGCAGGAGATGAAGGCTACCGACAACAACACAGACAAGAAAAGAATCAAATGCTTCATAAGATTTAATGTTGATTGGTTTATTACAGCGCAAAGGTAATCAAGATAACAGTCAATAGCGGTGTTTCAGGATGAATAGTTCTCCATATGAAACACGTTTGTTCTCCACCAAATTCATTCACGACTTCCACGATATATTCAAATCAATGTTTGTGTCATTATCAGAAGTCAATTTTGGAACCGAGTATGCGAATGCGCGGAATAGCTTGAATTATTGTAGGTTAGCCAAGAACTAAATAATTTTGTGGAGAGGTCTGGTGAAAATGGTGGAGAACAATCGCATATAAACTATGGCGAGCAAGATTCCTTCCCTCTAACTTTGCATTTGCCAAAATCAGGTTATGGTATTGGCAAATAACAAATTCATTATAACATTGAGCAATAGAAATCATGAAAACAATCATTAAAAGTCTTGCGGCTTTTCTGATGTGCGCATTCCTGTTCACATCATGCTCTTCCGATGACGATCCCAAGACCACATCACTCGATGAGGTAGTAACTCACATTGAATCTGTAGTCAACAGTCATTTGGGCGAACTGTATGGCAATGAAACCTTGGACCACTTAATGCTGCCCGTGGACAGCGATGCCAAAGCCAAGGAAGTAGTGAAGGCATTTATCGGTAAAGATTGGGACGGGCAAGACTACACCTATCAGGTGCCCGGCGACAACGGACGTATATGTATCAAGAAAGATGCGGAAGAAGGCTCGTATTATACGATGGCGTTCAGCATCAACGATCACATGCCTTTCACCTTCCAAGTATGCGAACCGGGCTATCCCGAAAGTGAAAACTTAGCCCACAGCGTCAGGCACATTATTGAAAGTTGGTCGTTTAGATAAACAAGGATGTATTCCATTCTCTTTGAAATCACTTTCAGAGGCTGTTTCAGACAAATGTGAAGTGACCCCCAAAAGTTTTTTGTCTAACTTTTAGGGGTCAGTACAAATGAGACAGCCTCTGACAATTTAGTGTTCCTTCTGAAATACGCAGTAAATCAAACGCATAGATCATCGTGGATGATTTCCGTGGAGAACAAGAGTGATTTCTGTGGAGGACTACTCATCCAAAACCATATTCAAAGTCAGGGGACGGGATTAATTTTGCACGATATGATTTGATTAATATCTCATCACATTTATGAAATCAACTATAACGATTTTAATATCGATTTTCATTATGCTGACCAGTCTTGACGCAATGAGTAAAAACCCTGAAAAGTTCTCCCCTAATGAGAGAACGATAATCCATGCAGGTGACTCTGATGGAATGATGCGTCTGTTTACTATTGATAATCCGGAAGATTCCCTCCTCCTTAGAACTGAATCGAGGGATGTCTCGAGGGAGATGTGGCAGTCTGAAGATTTTCGGATACTCACCAAACGGATGCTTAAGACTGTGCTCAATCCTGAAAATACAGGTGTGGGCATTGCAGCTCCACAGGTAGGCATTCTTTGTAAAATTGTGATTCTTCAGCGATTCGATCTGGAGGGAGAGCCATTCAAGATACTCGTTAATCCGGAGATTATAAGTCTATCACAAGAGACTAAACTTGGTCCCGAAGGATGTCTCTCAATACCCGGCTACCGAGGAGAGGTTCACAGGTTCACAGAAGTGCTTATCCGCTATATAGATGGTGAAACCTTTGAAAAACGAGAGGAGAAGATCTGCGGATTTACGGCTGTTATCGTGCAGCATGAAACCGACCATCTGTTTGGGAAACTTTACATCGACCGTATCAATCCTGAAACTCTTGTAAAGGCATCAAGAGACGAAGTGAAAAAATCATACCAATCAGCAAGAAAGTGATTGATAGCTCCCTCCTTTGGCATATACTCTCAGATAAACTATGCATCGAACCATTCAACATACAATTCATAACATTTACGGATTCGCAATTTGGACTATACTAAGCGTTTTATTATTTACGTCTTGCCAATCTTCGGATGAACAGGAATTAGAATCTTCCCATCCTCAGATTGTTTTCCTATTCTCACCGGGAGGTCTCGGCGATATGAGCTATAACGATTGTATCCTCGAAGGGGTGCAGCGTTTCAAGTTGGATCAACCTGAAACCGACATATACATCTATTCTCCCGAGTCACTTGATGAGGCGGAGAAAATATTTTCCGATTGGCTTGTGCGACCTGAAAGCAACATTCCTGTTCTTTTCGTGCTTGCAACAAGTGACTATGAACCTATAGCGGAGAGATATCTCAAAGAACACAGCCTTACCGCCAATAAAAGTATCCTGCTGTTTGAGAGTCGAAAACGATACAGCGATCCAAACATCCACACATTCCAGATTTCTATGTATGGCGCCTCATATCTCGCCGGGGCAACCGCATCTCTGTGTTGCGGTGATAAAAAAGCTTTGGCGTTGCTTGCCAATGACTCCGACAGTCCGATAGGGATTGCCAGAGACGGGTTTATTGCCGGATTTCAGGGAGAATGTGATGTCGAATATCTTGCCGATGACTGGACCGGATATATTCAGTCTTCTCTCACATATCAAAAGATGAGCGACTGGTCAAGGGAATACGGTTATATATTTCCTGTTGCCGGAGGTTCAAACGCGGGTATATACCGCTATTCACGCGAAAATGAAGATTCACCTTTTCTTGCCGGAATGGACATAGACCAAAGCGGGCTTTCCAATAAAATCACGGGCTCTGTAATCAAAGAAATCGACCGTCTGATTTTTGAATATCTTATGGAATGGTCGACGACAGGCACAATGCCCGAGGCACAGCTTTACGGTTTGGAAAGCGGTTATTCCGACTGGGAACTTTCGCCTTTGTATGAGGCTGAGTTTAAAGATATCATGGAGCAAATTCGTCAGCAGGCGATAACAAAAGAAAATGAATATTATGAGGGCGATTGAGATAAAAATTGTAGCATTCATCTGTCTGCTGTGCTTTTGTGGCTGTTCTGACAAGGATGAACCACGGCTCAGTGATCGCAGAGAGTGGACAGAACATACCGTCGCCGTTGTTCTCCCTATGGAAAATGGGCTTGATGCCCATTGGAAAAGGACGCTCGGCATGTTTGCAACCAACTTTGAACGTGCTTTCAAGAATCAGGATAAGGGTATAAGATTGAAATTCGAATATTATGACGAATCAACAACCGACATACCGAAACTCGCCGAAGATCTTGCCTTCCGTGATGATATATATGCCGTGATTGGCGGTCTTTACTCATCCAATGCAGAGGAACTCGCCGCCGGTCTCACACCTGCCGGTAAAACTTACTTCACTTTGGCAACAGCAGAACAGCTTGTTCGGGCGTACGCCTCTACAGGCTATCTGTGGGCCATGACAGAGACAGACATTACCCAATGCGAGGTGCTGCTGTCTAAAGTCATCAACTACGGAGGTAAAAGCGTGACTCTTCTTGCAAAGGAGAATGACGGTTACGGCCAGACCTTCATCGACTGGTTCGCTTTTCAAGCCAAGGAACTTGGACTGGAGAACAAAGGTGTATTTGCTTACAGCAATTCCACACTTGTCGATATGACACGGCAGGCTATGCAGTCGGGAGCGGAATACGTCATTTGTATTCCTTCAGAAGTTGATGAGATGGGGCCAATGCTCGAAGCATACAAAATCCAGCCAAAGGCAGGAGCATCCGCTCCACGATTATTGTTCTCTGACACAGCTTACGGCGCAGATGTTCTCGCCATATACGGTGAGAAAGCTGAAGGAATGGAGGGTGTTGCCTTCGGTTCTGATCCCGAGTCTGGCTTTGATGTGTCATACAAAACCTTTTTCAATCAGACTCCTACACTTGGCGAAGCCCAGCTTTACGATGCTGCCATGCTCATAGGCTATGCGGCATGGATGAGATTGCTGCAACCTGAAGTGTCGCTGCAGAAGGCTCTGCGGGCTATAGTGTCAGGCAAAGAAATGAACATGGGTAGCTGGACCGGCGAAGACATGGGATTGGTCGTGGATGCTCTTTCACGGGGCCGCTCTCCTTATGTGAAAGGAGCTTCCGGGCATTTGAGATTCGATGCGAAAGTATTTACCAATGTCCTTGCGACAACTTATCACAACTTCAAGGTTTACAACGGGAAATATATTATACTCGATTACAATACCAGCGACGGCGGCAACCGTACGGAAGCCACTCTTGCAGGGTGGAACTGGAAAGCTTCCCAGATGCAGGATTTCAATGATTCGGGAGATATAGCTTATCCTGAGCACAAAGGAAACTGGGCATTGCTCGTGGCGTCTTCAAGCGGATGGTCCAACTATCGGCATCAGGCGGATGTCCTTGCGATTTATCAGCGTCTTAAAGCATCGGGTTATACCGATGACCATATAGTCCTTATCATGGAGGATGACATTGCCCGCAATAGTTCCAATCCCAATCAAGGAGTAATCAGAGTTACGCCGAATGGTAGCAATGTTTATGAGGGCGTAAAGATTGATTACCGCATGTCAGACCTGAAGCCTGCGGATATCGGCCGGATATTGAACGGCGAAACTACCGATAAGATTCAGGAAGTGATTCAGTCAACCGAAAACGACAATATTTTCATCTTCTGGAGCGGGCATGGTATGCCCGGAGCAATGTGCTGGGATGAAGAATATTATGCCTTGACCGGTGATGTGCTGGCACCCGTTTTCATGGAAATGAACCGGAAGGGTTGCTACCGCAAGCTGCTTATGATGGTAGAGGCTTGTTACTCGGGCGGTGTGCTTGAAAAATGCGAAGGCGTACCTGGCATGCTTTTCATAACAGCTGCAAACGGCGATGAAACTTCCAAAGCCGATGTGTTCAACAGCGACATGAAAATATGGATGAGCAACCGCTTCACAAGTACATTCATAGAGCAGATCGGAGCCAATCAGTCTATAGGTATGCGCGACTTGTATTACCGACTCTTTATCAATACGGTAGGTAGTCACGTGATGGTCTATAATGCCCAAAACTATGGCAACCTCTATACATCCTACATGTCTGAATTTATAAATTTCAAGAAATAAATATGAAAATAGTAACCTACCTGTTTGGAGTTATTATCACATTCCTCTCCCTTACATCCTGTTCCAATGATTCGGAACCAGCATCCGACCCTGCTAAAGACAAGGAACTTGCCGAGTGGATAAAGAGCTGTGTGCTTGATGATAAAGGCGACATCGTCTTTGTCAAAAGCAATGCCGCGGATGGTCTGTATGCAATACCGGCAGGTTCCGCCGGGAATGCCAAATGGTTTGTTGAGGACCTTACACGCACCGAATGGGATGGACAACCAAATACGGTCTCACTGGGTGATGAAGGCTCGGTGCGCATAGCCGGCTCAGAGAAAGAAGGCGTTTATAATACCATTGAATTCAGAATTAAAGGTATTCCCGCTTTCAATCTTGACATTACATCTTTGGAATATCTCAACAATGACAACTCATATGGGGAAATAATCGCCATATGCTTCTCTAAGTATTATCTCTGTGGAAATTGCATTAATATTTCGCGGAATTTGAGTCAGGGAGGAAAATGTCCTCACTGCGGATGGTCTGACGGACTGGACGGAGATATTGAGGTCGGCTCGCTTTTATGCTCAACGGATGCAGGCTTTGCATATGTAATCTCGCCCGAAGAAGCCGGAGAAAAAGACTTCAAACGTTGTGTAGGAGTGGTGTTCTATGTCGGCCAACATCCGGATGACGATACTGAATACTTTCCTTATAACTACTATAACGGTGACGCAAGAATATGTCACGGATATGCAGTCTCTCTCCATGTTGCCGATAAATGCTACTGGATGCAGGATCCTCTATATTCAATTGGTGCATGTTCTACTTCATCATGGAATGGTTTCGATAACACCAGATCCATGAAGTACGAAGAATGGCAAACTACCGAACGCGATTATTTTACCGCAGCGAAGGCATGTCGTGATTTCACCGGGGAAGGTCGCACAGCACCCCATAACAGCAGCGGTTGGTTCATCCCGTCTATTGCACAGCTCGACTATGTTGTAAACAAAGTAGGTAAGACCATAACAAGAAGCATGGATACAATCTACCTAAATAGTAAAAGATATCCATACGGTTTATATGGCACATTTTGGTCATCGACGGAATGGGGTGATGACCCGAATCAGGTAGCTTATGCTCTCGAACATGGCAACACAGTCGCAGTTTACAAAAACCGGAACGTTTCAGTATTACCCATATTGGCATTCTGATTTTACAGTAGTTAATCAATGATGGGAATTGGTAAATAACATTTGAAATCAAGTCTTGCATAATGAAAAATTTGCTATACCTTTTACTCGTAGCGCTGGCTGTAACTTCCTGTTCCAATGATTTGGAACAGGCATCCGACCCTGCTAAAGACAAGGAACTTGCCGAGTGGATAAAGAGCTGTGTGCTTGATGATAAAGGCAACATCGTCTTTGTCAAGAACGATGCTATGGAAGGTCTTTATGCGATAACGGCCGGCTCCGCCGAGAACGCACAATGGTTTGTGGAGGACCTTACACGCACAGAATGGGACGGGCGACCAAAAACTGTCTCACTGGGTGAAGAGGGATCTGTTCGTATTGCAGGCTCAGAGAAAGACGGAGTTTACAATACCATTGAATTCAGGGTTAAAGGTATTCCTGCATTTAATCTTGATATCACATCCTGGGAATATCTCAACAATGAGAACTCATATGGGGAAATAATCGCCATATGCTTCACTAAGTATTATCTCTGTGGAAATTGCATTAATATCTCGCGGAATTTTAGTCAGGGCGGAAAATGTCCTCACTGCGGATGGTCTGACGGACTGGACGGAGATATTGAGGTCGGCTCGCTTTTATGCACTACTGATTACGGTTATGCATATGTAGTTTCGCATGATAAGGCAACCGAAGATGATGTCAAACATTGTGTAGGCTTTGTATTCTATGCCGGCCAACATCCCAAAGACGATACCGACTATTATGCTTATAATAGGTCCAGTTTCGCCGAAAGAAAATGTCACGGATACGCTATGGCACTCTACAATGCCGATTACTGCCGATGGATTGATCCCAATATTTTTCTTTTTAAAGTTGGCACCGGGCCGGAAGACGCCTGGAATGGTTACTCCAATACAAGAAAAATGCTCTATAACACCAATTGGGACCTTAAAATAGACAACAACATATTCCTTGCAGCTATTGCCTGCAAAAACTACAAAGGGGAAAACCGCACAGCTCCGAGAAACAGCAGCGGCTGGTTCTTTCCATCCATGGCTCAATTGCAGACCTTAGGCTCAAACTATTCGAAAATATTTTACTCCGGATATAAAGCGGTCTTTCAAAAAAGCGACCTACGGCCTGACCAGTTTGCTGAACGCGAGACATCTTACTGGTCTTCCACGGAAGAAACCTGGCAAACGGCATATATGTATAGCCCTGGATATGAAGGTAATAAAAACAACAATTATAAGGATCAACAAGCTTATGTGCGCCCCATTATTGCCTTCTGACCGGGGACACTTAAAAGCAATAGCAGATATTTATTGAACAAGAAATACCAAAAGAACAAGATGCAAAAAGCAATCCAAAACCTATCGACCATGCTCGCTATGCTGGCACTGGTGTGTGTGTCTTTGGTGTCGTTCACCGCTTGCAGCGACAACGACGAGCCAGTCGAGGAAGTGATATACTCGTGGGAGTTCGAGGAAGTGGCGCCTTCCACTCCCGACTTCATGGATGACAAGAACAAAATCGAGTCCACATTCAAGGCCGCTCTCGGCGCAACGGGCACAGCCACTTCAGTGACCAAACAAGGCACTTCGGAAACTTGCGACAAGGAAATACTCGAAGCCTGTCAATGGGCATTTAATTCGCTGAAAGATGAAGTATGGCAGGGAAGCTACGTTTTCGCAGTGACCAACGCCACTACAGGAACAACCATCTGCAAAGCCTCTTTCAGTGCTGACGATGATAACGAATTGAATCCTTTCGTCACGATTTATAAAGCCTCCGACCTAAAATTCGGCGACTATTACTACTCTGACGGCACCTGGAGCGATGGCGGTCTGCGCAAACTCTATTCCGACGGCACGACGGAGTCGGATGAGACCACGCCTCCCCCGGTGACCGGCAAGACCTGCATCGGTATAGTGTTCTATGTCGGCCATCACCCCGCCGACCAATCCAATTACATGTCGACCGGTATAGGACGAGAGAAGTGCAACGGCTATGTGGTAGCACTACAGGATGCCACGGATAGTCGAATTGTGTGGGGTGATTCTCGTAAAGAGTTGGGCTGCTACCCCACGGATGCCGACGGGAATAAACAGAATAATTACGACAATCCCGACAGCGACTGGTGCGGATATGCCTGGACGCAGAAAATCATCACCGCCGCCGGAGGCAAGGACAAGATGAATGGCTCATGGACAGACGGTTATCCCGCCACTTGGTATGCAGTTGTGTCGTATGAAACCGGTTGCAAAGCCCCTTCCAACAGCAGTGGCTGGTTTCTGCCCTCCATCGGTCAGATGTGGAAGATTTACCAAAATCGGTCTACTTTATTTGATCCCAAGTCCGTTGGTACAGGCTTAAAGTCTGGTTATAATGTTGGGTACTGGTCCTCTTCGGAGTCCCATTACACTCCAATGCGCTTCGCTCTCTATGTGTTTGTGGACCGCGCCAAAGTGTTCGACGGCGTTAAGGACGTCGTTTATTATTACACCGTGCGCCCGATCTTGGCTTTCTGATTTTTTATCCATTCAATCTTTTGAGGTTTGAAATATGAATAAGACTCAAAATGCAATTCAGTATCTGGAATTCAAACTCCTGATATTTGGACTGGTATGTGTATCCTTGGTGTCATTCACCGCTTGCAGCGACGATGACGAGCCGGTGGTGGAAGTAACCTACTCGTGGGAGTTTGAGGAAGTGGCACCTTCCACTCCCGACTTTATGGACGACAAGAACAAAATCGAGTCAGCATTCAAGACGGCTCTCGGCGCATCCTGCACAGCCACTTCCGTGACCAAACAAGGCACTTCCGAAACTTGCGACCTTGAGGTGCTCGAAGCCTGTCAACGGGCATTTGATTCGCTGAAAGATGAGGTATGGCAGGGACGCTACACCTTTACCGTGACCAACGTGACCACCGGGATTGTGATATTCAGCCTCTCATTTGATGCTGACGACAATAACAGCGCCAAGAGTTATCAAGCCTACGACCTTAAAATCGGCGACTATATCTATGATGACGGAACGACCTCTGACGGCGGTTTGCGTGGGATTGAAGGCGATGGTTCGATTGTATGGGCAGAACCCAGGCCACAGCCGGAGGGCGGCAAGACCGTAGTGGGAGTGGTCTTCTGGACTCCCTCCGAGACCACTGCATATGGCAGAATAACCCCTGCAAGCCTTACAGATGACAAAATCATGTCGGCCGAGCATCCGGATTGTATCCATGGGCTTGCCGTAGCCGTTAAGAATCTCACTTATAACGGCCGTGAAAACATGCGTTGGCAAAAGCCGGATGATTATGTGACAGAATGGCAATTGGGCGAAGGTTTCGCTCACGCAGGCAAGGATAAGTTTGTTCCCATCTCCTCCTACTTCGCACCCGTTGATAATATCAACAGAATCTACGGTTATCAAAACACCGTTATCCTCCGTGCCTACAATGCATATTGTAATGCAAATGGCAGGTCGGAATACATCGTCTGTCCCGTTGCCGCCCTCGATGAGTTTGTGAGTGGCAATGTTTGCCCGGCCCCAGCCGGTAGTACCGGCTGGTTTCTTCCCTCGGTAAAAGAACTTCATATGCTCTGCTGCGGGGATTTAGATAATGTTTGGTTGCGACGTGTTTCCTATCACGCCACCACCATCATGAAAGTTGTCTATTCCTCCATCGATGCCGTCGGTGGTGACGCTATGTATATTCGCTACTGGTCATCTTCGGAGCTTGAGAACAGCAGCAGGGCCTTCGGCATAGACTTTTGTGGTTATGCGACCTCCTATAGTAAGTATTTCGTGTGCAAGGCTAGGGCAGTCTGTGCGTTTTAACTATTCCCTTATTCAATCTATTTCAAAAAGTAAGAATCATTTAAAATAATGAGTGAGATGCAAAAAGTAATCCGAAACCTATCAACCATGCTCGCGATGTTGGGACTGGCGTGTTCCTTCACCGCTTGCAGCGACGATGACGAGCCGGTGGCGGAAGTAACATACTCGTGGGAGTTTGAAGAAGTGGCGCCCTCCACTCCCGACTTTATGGACGACAAGAACAAAATCGAGTCAGCATTCAAGACGGCTCTCGGCGCATCCGGCACAGCCACTTCCGTGACCAAACAAGGCACTTCCGAAACTTGCGACCTTGAGGTGCTCGAAGCTTGTCAACGGGCATTCGATTCGCTGAAAGATGAGGTATGGCGGGGGCATTATGTGTTCACCGTGACCAACATTACCACGGGGACAACCATCTGCAAGGCCTCTTTCAGTGCTGATGATGATAACAGTTGGGACCCTTTGGTCACTATTTATCAAGCCTCCGACCTTAAATTCGGCGACTATTACTACTCTGACGGCACCTGGAGCGACGGCGGTCTGCGCAAGCTCTATTCCGACGGCACGACGGAGTCGGCAGAGACCACGCCGCCCCCGGTGACCAGCAAGACCTGCATTGGCATCGTGTTCTATACAGGGCGGCACCCGAATGACGAGTCCGATTATTCACAGCCCTTGACCAAGAACGGTCCGACTCTTCCCTATGGTCAAGTTCAAGGTTATGTCGTTGCCCTTACCGATGTGCATAATGATGATAGTGACCGCTTACGTTGGGAATGGAAAGACGGTACATATGAGCAGCGCATCGCAGCTTCCACTGATAAGAATGACTGGAACGGCTATGCGAATTGTCAGCAAATCCATAAGTTTGTAGGCGACAACAGCTACGATGGTTGGGCAATGAAACATTTTCCCGCCGCCCTTGCCTGCGAGACCTACGGCAAGCGGACGACAGACCAAGACGGTAACGATGCCGGCGGAAAGTATGACTGGCAGAAGCCACTGGCTGCTCCGGACAACACCAGCGGCTGGTTCCTTCTCTCATGCGGTCAGTTATTACATCTTTATAAAAATAGAGATTTCTTGTCAAATAATATCAATAAAGTCAAGGAAAATACCGACGACAGTGCATTGATAGAACATATAAAATGGTTCTCAATGTCGCCTCATTGGTCGTCCACTGAGCATTCGGGCCACCCGTACAGCGCGAGGTACGTGAACTTCAGCAGTGGCCTCCGGTACGACGGCAATAAGTTCAGCCGCTACGGTGTACGTGCAGTCCTCGCTTTCTGATTATTTATCCATTCAATCTTTTGAGGCTTTAAATATGAATAAGATTCAAAATGCAATTCAGTACCTGGCATCCAGATTTCTGATATTTGGGTTGGTATGTGTATCCTTAGTGTCGTTTACCGCTTGCAGCGACGATGACGAGCCGGTGGCAGAAGTGACATACTCGTGGGAGTTCGAGGAAGTGGAAGCTTCCACGGCCGACTTTATGGACGACAAGAACAAAATCGAGTCCACATTCAAGGCCGCTCTCGGCGCATCCGGGTCAGCTGCCTCAGTGACCAAACAAGGCACTTCGGAAACTTGCGACCAGGAAGTGCTCGAAGCCTGTCGGCAGGCTTTTGAAAGTTTGAAAGACGAAGTATGGCAGGGTCGATATGTGTTCGTGGTCACCAACGTGACCACGGGGACGGTGATATTCATTCACACATTCAATGCCGACAACGAGAACGGAGGCACGTACACGACCTCCGACCTTAAAATCGGCGACTATTTCTACTCCGACGGTACTTGGAGCGACGGCGGCCTGCGCGAGATTAAAGGCGACGGCACGATGGTGTGGGCTGAGCCCGCACTGCAGCCGAAGATCGGCAAGACCGTGATTGGCATTGTATTCTATGCGGGACACCACCCGGATGACAAATCCGATTACAGCAAGTCCGGCATCGGACAAGCGCAATGCCACGGCTATGTCGTAACTCTGACGAATGTGAATAACAACTATTACGACCGCCACAGTTGGGGATGGAGACTAAAATATAACCCTGTGGTTGGTGCCTCAACTTCAAAGACGGATTGGAACGGATATTACAATTACATTAAAATCCGCGAATTTGTAAACAAAAATGAAGGATTGGAAAATGGAGAATGGGGAATGAACCATTTTCCTGCCGCCTTTGCCTGCGAGACATATGGCAATCGGACGGTTGACAAATTTGCACGTCCGACAGGTGACTATGATTGGCAGAAGCCGCTTGCCGCACCAGACAACACCAGCGGTTGGTTCCTGCCTTCGTTAGGCCAGTTGTTGCATCTTCAAAAGAACCGTTCATTTTTAGAGTCACATATTGAGGTCGTAAGAGATAACACCCCAGATGGCAGTAGCTATAAAAAATATATAAACGCGTTCAAGGTGCCGGATAATGCCCTGTTTTATTGGTCGTCCACTGAGGCTGAAGATTCGTACGGACCGGACAATGCGTGGATCGTGGTCTTCGACTCCGGCATAGGTGGACCCATGAAGAAGGACTTAGCCATCGGCTATGTGCGTGCTGTCCTCGCCTTCTAATTGCTTATCTATTCAATCTACTTATATATATCAAGAGAACAATATGGAAACTATAAAGACAATACGACTCTATGCAGTCGCTGCGCTGGCAGCCCTAACGATGACTGCGTGTTCCGACGATGACGACAACCCCTCGACACCGGAAAAAGAAATGCTGGTGACTAAGATGGAGCGGAAAGTAAAATATGTCATGGAGGGCTACGAGGACTATTTCGCCGGTGCCAAAGAAGACATCACGGAAATGAAGTATGACGGTCAGGGCAGACTCATCGAATGGGTGGACAATGGCAAATTCTTGGGCCTCTACACATACGAGAAAGGTAAAATCATTCTTACAAACAATCCAAACTTTGGGTCCATTGAATTTCAACTGAATGACAATGGGCAGGTAGCGAAAACTATATTCGCCGACGGCACTGTAGACAAGTTGACTTATAACGACAAGGGACAGTGCGTAGAAGTGAATCAAGGGGGAAATTACCGAACATTGTTCGAATGGACCGGAGATGATATGACGTTCATAAGCTTTCCTGACCTTGAGGATAGTATGTCCAGAATAGGTCTCTCCGTCACCTATAGCGATTTGCCGAAGAAGAGCAATGCCCCCTACCTGCGCTACATGATGGCCAACTACAGTGGCTACCGTATCGACTTGGAGATTGCCGGCGTTCTGCATATCAGTTCTGAGAAATATCTGCCCGCAAAGGCAGTTATGGAATGGAAAGACGGATGTCAGCAGATATACGAGGCCACCTACGAGCGTGACGCGGACGGACTGGTGACCGTGATGCATGTCATTTACAGCCATCGCGATGACGCATCGTCCGAGCCTTATCCTGTATGCATTTATGACAATGAGTTTACTTATCAGCAGAACTAACGCCTTAAACAACATCTGCAAAATCAAAGGTTTTTCCTTTCGTGCACGCCAGATTTGACATCGAAATGAAAACCGTGGAGAAGTCCGGTGAATTCTGTGGAGAACAGTGGCTGTGAAAAAGACCCCCGAGCTCTAATTTAAGATAATTTTGCATATACATTTTTGCGACGGTGGCATCTAACGCTCGACGGTAGCATCCGGCAAAAAACTAAATTTTAATAAACCAAACTTTAATATCAAAATGAGTTTCAAAAGATATTTCCGTTCTATCTTGTCTGCTATGGTAACGGTGACTATAGTCGGGGGGACGTTGACTTCCTGTAAGGATGACGGACCCCAGATTGATGTTCCCGAACTGGAGAACAACGACGTGACCGAGCAACCAACCGAAGACATCGTCGAGACCACTGTCAACGCTAATACTGCTATTCTCGCTTCCAACCTTGACGAGATGAGCTCGTTTTTCCTCAAACGTCTTAATCAAGCCAACGTCACTCACGAACTGATAGATGATACAGAGCTTTTGATAATTGATGATGCGTCCGCGACAAAAATCCTCAATGATGACGCTCTGTTTGAAAAATTCGAGGATTTCTATTACAGAGGCGGACTTGTTTATGCCCATAAACCCTCGATGCTCACGGCCGGTTTGTTGATTCGCCTTTATGAAGGCGTTTATGACGCTGAACCAGAAATAATAATTCCACTTTATGATGCCTGGATTTTCAATATTCAGGGCGCGCAGTATTGTGCCGACGACATACACTCTACTGAACCTCAGACCATTGAATATGAAGATGAGGAAGGCAACAGGCACACGGAAACGATAACTGAGCCGGAGAAACCCACCGACTACCTCTACGGTCGGTATGCCGAGAATGCGGCCATGTTTGTCAATCAGGTCTTGGATGGCCCGTCAAACACTTCCACAAAGGTGATATCCCGTGGCGGAGCCAAGTACACCGAACCGGTACCAATACCGATGCAGTTCGATTCAGGAACGTTTGAACTTAACAAAAAGTATGATAAGGAAACCCACCATATCACCAAAGGAGGTGAGCTGAAGGCATCCTTTATTCTTTCGATAACCGCAGAAATCACCTGCGCGTATTCATTTGACCAGAATAAGGATTTCTATCAGATAAAACTCTCCGAGACATATCCCGGCGAAAAAATTTGGCAAGGAACCAAACAAGTGAAGTACAAAATGTCATATAAAGACAAATATGGTGGTTTCGGCCTTGATTACATTGATGTTTACGTCACTGATGTAGAGACCAATTCGGGAGTAAATGTCGAGTCGCTAACTTCAGTGGCTCCAGACAATCAGCCTGCAACCGGTACTAAAGAAACTGTCAGAGGATTCACAGTGGGCGGCACAATCGGGGTGAGCAAAGGAAGCTTTCCCTTGTCTCCCAACGGCACATACACCTCAACTACGTCAATCTCCATGCCGGTGAGCGAATTGCCTTATAAACTGACAATTCCCCAAAACAAAAAAGATTTACTATGGCACTATAGTGTCTCAACGCCGTTACGATATACCGCACAGTGGGGTTTTAACGGCTCTGTTTCCAACTATTCAAAGATTATGACCAAAGACTTCGTTATTGGTCAGACATGGTGTTGGGTATTCAATAACTCGGATAGGCAGGCAGATGTTCCGATTAAACTGAAAGCTAACTATGAGTGTAAGTTGACCAGTGGCTCAGCTTCTTCAAGCAGCGGTACTAATTATGATTTCCGTTCTACCTGGTGGTTTTATTATTATCCCACAATAAGTTTGCCGATACCCGACCGATTCAAAGATAAAATAACCATCGTGGCCAGTCCGGTGAGCGAGACCTCAAGCACAGTGCGCAAGCTTCTTCGCGAAAACAGCAGTTCATTCAGGGATATTGTCGACTATCCTGAGCGCGCAGGCATAACACGCAGGCATCTTATAGACAATCTTGGCCGCGAGTGGGATAAAGTCTATGAACAATTGAAGCGTCTCCAGTCCATCGGCGGCGTAAAAGATGAGGTCACATTCTATCTTCAGATGAGCGACGGCGAGCGCGTGAAATTTGACTCCTATTCCGGATATACCGGAATACATATTGACAAAAAAGGAAATGTCTCACTTGTAAAATAGCATCCTGATGCACGTTAAAGGTCCTCGTAAAGTAAAGAATTGTAAATGATTGAAACCAATTAAATACATTACACACAAACTCGTTACATGAAAGAAACCATTATCAAACTTGCAGCAGTAGTAGCAATGGTGTTTATACCATTGCTTGCAACGGCGCAATGGAAAATAGGTATAGAGGGCGGTCTCGTCCACAATACACTCCTCGTAAGTAAGTGCTACGATTACGACCGTCACTACACTGGCGCTACCAACGGCATCATCGGCATTCCTGTCCGCTATGATTTCCGCGACTGGTTCGGACTTCAAGCCGACGTCACCTATCTTGCAAAAAACTACTCCATGTACCGAAGCGATGTATATGCGGGCAACTCTTACGATTATATCAACAGCTATCTCAACATTCCTATCTATGCCCGATTCAGTTTCGGCGGCACAAAAGTGCGGGGATATGTTCTTGCCGGTGGATTTTTGGGTGCATGGCTCGACAGCTATGTGGAAGGCAATCAGATGTCGTATTTCCAGACGGATGGTCTTTCCTATAGCGACTACCATTTTGACGAGAAAGTACCCTTTGATTCTCGTCGCGATAATCGGTTTGATGCCGGTTTATCAGGGGCAATCGGCGTTGAATATCAGTTCGCCAAGCGCTTCAGTGTGTTTGTGGAAGGAAGGTATCTATATTCACTCACTGATATGCAGAAGAAGTATATGCTGAAACAACCAATTAAACACAACAGCGCTTTCGCCTTTCAGGTTGGATTCATGTACACATTGACAAAGTAAACCGAGCAAAACGAATATGAAGATAAAGACAATACTTGTTACGATAGCCGCATTCTGCGGAATCTGCATTACCTCTTGTCAGGACGACAATCTTGATGTACTCAACCCCAATGATCAGAAAATTTTCCTGAACTGGAGTCATGTGTTTGAATCCTACTGGGACGGCATGAACTACAGCTATGCGTTTTGGGATATAGACCCGACCGACTGGGATGAAGTTTACAGGGAGTATTCACCGAAATTCGACGGCCTTGAGTTCGGTGTTAAGGAAGATTCAATCGCTGCCGCCAATCTCTTTGAAGAGATATGCTCAAACCTTATTGACCATCATTATACACTTGCTCTTAAAGACGGAAACGGCAAAGTATGGAAAAAAATTTCCCCCGGGAAAATAGAAGTCCAAAGCCGAGATTATTACCATGATAAATATAGTTTTGAGGATATAAAAAATGTTATCAAACATAACGAGGATCTCGGGCGCATTACCCATCAGGCCGGAGTCGTTTTTGAGAATGATTTTGCCGTCTGGTCATATCTGCTTGACGGAGATATCGCATGCCTTGGGCTGAACATATTCTCTATCAGCGAAAATGCAAACGATGAAGTAGTTGAGGAAGTGATGGAAAATTTTTACAGCCTCATCAATGAAACGGAAAATCTGAAAGGAATAATCATCGACACCCGCAACAATCCCGGTGGCAGAACCGACGACCTGTTTTTAATCCTCCGGCCTCTCCTTTCCGAACCTATACATTTCGGATATACCCGGACAAAGAATGGTCTTGGACGGCTGGATTACACCCCCTGGACTCCATTAATCCTTGAACCGTTTGAACCTGACGAAAATCCCGTGGAGCGAAATCTGAAGGATGTTCCTGTCGTGGCACTCGCTGACATCAATTCCGTCAGCATGGCTGAAATCACACCCATAGCGATAATGGCTATGCCCAACGGATTCATGATTGGCGAACGCACCGTCGGAGGTCATGGCCCGTTGAACGGCAATATAAATGATTTTTATGCCGGAGAACTTGAAAACAAAGCCTTCCTTATGTATACATCCACCTCGATGACCAAACGCGCCGATGGCGTTTGTTATGAGGGGTACGGAGTAGTCCCCGACATCGAAGCACTGTTCAACGCCGAGGAATTTTCCAAAGGCAATGACACCCAGCTCTATAGAGCTGCCGAATTTATCCATACAGGAAAATAGCGACCGACACAACATGTATTAAGAAATTATTATGAAATCATTGAAAATATTAATCGTTTCACTGGTTCTTGTTTCGTTCCTTACAGCGACAGCACAAAAGGAACGAAACACCGTCTATCGGGTCGGCGTAGGCGAACTGATTTATACTCCGCCGTCAGAAGGAAGCAAAACCGCATCTGTGCTTAAAGATGTAGCCGACGTGCTGCTCAGTGGTCAGACCACAAAGCAGCAGCCTCAATATGCTGAGGCTGTGAGGGCAAGTCTTATGAACGGACTGAGTAAGGTCATACTTTTCCGTCCTTCGGATGGCATTGTCTCACAGACCGACTTGGCCGATGGAATTCCCTCATTTTTCATCGACGGAACTATTGCCAACATAAGCATTGTCTCCAAAAGTGAAACCAAAAAGGACGGCAAAGGCAATAAGTATACCGATACGTCCTACCGCAGCAATGTCAGCGTAACTGTCAACCTGAAAAATCCTACAGATGGCTCGGTGGTTGACAGCCGCACTTTCACAATCTCGGACAGCGATCTTTACTGGATGACTTCCGGAGAGAAGGCCATGACAAACGCCCTTGAACGCCTGACTTCTAAAGTCGCCGATTATTATAATCGGATGTTCCCTCTCTATGCTTCAATTATTGAAAAAGGCGAATCGAAGAAGAACAAGCAGAAAGATGTATATATCGACCTTGGTGACGGTGACGGAGCTTATAAAGGACAGCAGTTCGATGTACTCACTGTCAAGACTATCGCAGGGAAAGAAGCCCGCACTGTAATCGGACGCCTTAAAATAGAGGAAGTTGAGGGTGATGAAATAAGTCTCTGCAAAGTGACCAAAGGCTCCGATAAGATAAAAGCTGCACTTGATGAAGGGCAAACCCTTCTGGTTGTCAGCAGATATGCGATAAAATAGACAAATAAACAACAAAACCAAATAATCAAACCAATGACAAAGAAGAGAATCTTTTCAAAACTAACATTGGCTGTGATGATGGCCATTGCCTGCACAGGTTTCACTTCCTGTGGTGACGACAACGACGAACCGGAGGCTCCCGCTACTTGGTCAAGCGAATACATAATCACGTTTGAGCTCAGCGATGATGTGATAAATACTGCTGACATCACGGCGCATATCGCAAACCCCGACGGCACGTTCCGTGAGGAAAAAGTTACGAAAACCAAATCGTCGTGGAAACTGACAGGCAGCAAGCTTCCCGACAAAGCCGGTGTACTTCTCACATTCGTTCCGAAGAAGAATATAGACGAGAATAAAACCTATGACATAGAAATAGATGGAGGAATCACCGTAACCAGTCTCCGAAACAAGGAGGTTGCCGATTATAAGTCGTATTCCAACAACAGCGATATACCAATCAAAGGCGACAAGCTGCCTCAGTACTATGTCGGAAAAGGTGCCGGATTTGCCTACGGTATCAGCGAAAACGGAAAAATCATCAATGTTGATGTTGACTCGTTTGACTTCGGTCTCAACGGTTTATGGGAATGGGTTGCCGGATGGCTTAAGTAATAACAAATGACTTACAAAATCGAAAGATGAGGAATAATAAATTGCATTAAAACAACAATATAAATAATATGTTTAAAAAATTAATTTACACCACAATGCTTGTCGCTGCCGTTGCCTTATCAGCTTGCAGCAGCGACGATGAACCTGCCGTACTCGAAAGTGTGGCAGCCGACGGTAGCTCTTTCCCGCTCAATGAAGCCGGAGAGGTATCGCTCCAGTTTACAGTGACTCCAGCCGACGCACTTATCTCTAATGCTACACTCGTCGCCGGAACCGAAGCATTCGAGGTCGGTGATCTGACTTCTGCCGGAAACGGTAAATGGGCTGTCAGCCTTAAGGCTAAGGATTTTGCCCAAATCGGTGCCGACAATGCAGTCAGCCTGCAGGTAGCTCAAACAGATGGAATTCAGAAAGAGGTTGTGTTCAATGTTGAGGATCCATTCTCGATCGAGGACAAGTTTGAACTGAACGCCCCCCGCGCATTCGACTACTACGGTATTGAACCCGATCATACGTATGAGACCGGTCTGCCGATACAAATTCTTGCCAAAGAAGCCGGGGACCTCGCTCTTATCAGCAATGACGTCATCAAAGTCACCAATAGCTCACTGTCGCAGGATGTAAGTGCCGACTATTTCGTAACTCTTCCATTGACAGGAGACGCTGTAGGGAAGGTCTTAAAAGTAAATCCCGAAAAACTTGACGCGCTGAAGGATATCATACACACCTATTCCCCGCTGAGTTTCTGGGTTGTGCTGACTTCAAATCACGGTCGTATAACTCACTTACCTCTCTCTGTTGCTGCCTGCAACCCGGATGGAGCGCCTGTTGAGGATGCGCAGCTGTCCGTCACATTGGCTGAACTCTCAAATCCTGATTTTAAAAAGACAGTTAATCTTGACATTACAAGCAAACTGAGACACTTAGGCGTGACGAGTATTTCTTCACCGGGTAGCATGATTGAAGAAATCGGTCTGTTTAACGACAAAGGTGCACTTATGGATGAATCATCGATGGTGCCGATGTATCAGGAGGCAGCTGACGGGAAAATGATCTGCGAATTCTCAATCTTTGGCGACAGCGAGACTCATCTTGAACCGGGTACCTACACTTGGGTGCAACGTTTCCATGACTCTGTAACTGTAGGAGGCGTAAAGTACACTACCGTTTGTGCCGACTTGAAGTTCAAGGTTGAAATCAAGTAAAAATCAACATATAAATAGATAACTCAGACTTCCGCAGTCTCTCGGTAGTGGGAAAATGAAAAGTCAAAGTTTCTTTATTATATCATAAAGCCGGATGGCTTTTTGAGAGTAAACAGCATATGACTTCTAAAATCGAAAGATTAAGAGTACTGATCCTCCTTATGGCGGCAGTGTGTTTCACATTGCCGTCATGGGGAGTTTTGTCTGAATACAACCTCGACCAGACGCTGATTTCATTGTCGGCGGATATGGAGGCACTTCAACAAAATGTCAGGAAAGACATCCGTCGTTTTGAGAATCGCCAGAAAGAATTCCGCAATGAAATAGCGCATCTCGACGAAATGTGCGATGAGACTGCTGTCATGCTCTATTCTCAGGATGAGCGATACCTTTATGGCACATTGCAAGCCACTCAGGAGATGAAAAGTGTCATTCGGCACATACGTTCTCAGAAATTCCGGGTCGAACAGCTTCAATCTGATCTTTCGGTCATCACCAATCGGTATGCTAAGTTGTCGGAATTCCTGAAGACGCTGGAACACAAACCGTCAACTCCCAAAAGCATAGAAGCCCTGCACATTTCAGTCGCTATAGCGGATACTCTCCGCAACGCGATCGACAGCTGTATCCGCTCAGTCGCCGCTGATAAAGATAGATATGGCGATCTCGTTAGGAAAGCCGATAGGCTCGATGCGTACAACAATGATGTCATAAAGCGTACTCAGGAATTAATGTTTCTGAAACGTAACGAGACCTTGGGTGAGATATTCAGTCATTTATATACGCGGACGGTCGAGTTTAGAGATGATCTGATATGGCGTTTCTTTACGGGGCAGAGCGATATGGACGACTGGAATTCTAAAGAGGCCAGAATGTACCGATATATAGATATTAAATCTTATATTTCGTTGATCCTCGCTATTGCTTTCTATCTCATTACTCGCTTTACCCGCTTTAGCACTCCGTGGATTGCCAAAAAACGTATATATTGGACTCTCTGCCTGTTTCTGGCATCGAATATCCTGGGTTTCATCGTGATTATGATGATGATCGGAGTCGCGCCAATGCTGCAGATTGTATTGTTGTTGCAGACCGAGCTTTACATTTTGGGACTGCTGATCCTTGTGTCATCTACAATCAGGCTACGGAAAAAAAGGATCTGGATCTCACTCCTTTCATATCTGCCGATATATTGTCTGGCCGATATACTTATAAGTTACCGGGAAGATCTCGTACCCCTTTCTACCGTGACGTTTACGGAGCCATTCTTTTTCATTATGGCTTTAATCGGGCAGATTGTGATTATGTGTTTCTATTTCAGGCGTCTTGAATTGACTGACCGGCGGATGGCGTGGGCTAACCTGGTTGTGATCGGTATAAGCTGCCTGTTCAGCTGCTCTGGCTACACTATACCCGTAAGTATATTATTTGTACTTTGGATTGGCCTTGTCATCGGTTTCTTGTTTTTTACACTGTTCTGTCAATTCATTCGTCTTGATAATCTCAATCGTGACAGCGTGGCGGGAATCACAATGAGATTGCTCATTTTTCCGTTGGCTTTACCAGTCATTGTCATTGGTTTAATATTATGGGTTACTCATATTTTTAATCTGACCACATGGTTTATCGACCTTCTGAATGTTCCCTTTGTGGATATGCCTGACAGAATCGGTGTGCTTTCCGCCGCAAAGATTATTTATATTTACGCGCTCGGTGTGACCGTGAACTCTGGGCTTACATTGGCAAAGTTCATCATTCGTCGTAATTTGGAAGATACCCGGGGAAAAGTGGCAGTTTGGATTTCTATCGGCAACATAATCGTCTGGCTTTGCTATGCCATTGCTGTCATCCTTATTCTTGACATCAACAAGACAGGTCTTATCGCCGCCGTCGGCGGAGCAAGTGTGGGCATCGGCTTCGCCTTGAAGGATACGTTTGAGAATTTCTTCTCCGGTCTGACTCTGATGACGGGCAGATTGCGTCCCGGCGACATTATGGAATACGAAGGGGTGAGAGGCAAGGTGCTTGACATCGGGATTATCTCTACTCGTATGGAAACCGAGGACGGACCCATTATGACAATGCCAAACCGTCAACTCTTTGAAAAGAACTTCAAGAATATGACTCGTAATCATAGCGTTGAATTGCGTCATATTGTTTTTGACATTTCTGAAAACAATGACCCGAAATTAGTGCGCAAGATAATTCTTGACTCTTTCCAAGGCATAGACGGAGTGGATGAGAGCCGGAAACATGTTGTTATCATGCGCAACTTCGGTAGCGGAGTGATGAGAGTAGAATTAAAAGTATGGATTGACTCCGAAAAATATCTGGCAACCGAACCGGCAGTGCGTGAGGCCATTTTTAAGGCATTCAGACAAAATGGCATTAATGCGGCGACTTTTGTCCAGCATATAGAGGCTCAGTGTGCTTATACAATAATGAAAGATTAAATTAGACTGGCTATGAACAAGATAATCTCAATAATGACTGCGTTGATTCTGTCTTCATCGACATTCGATGCTGATGCCTATCGTTTGATTGACGCCTCAACTAATGCTCCGCTGCCGTTGGCGTCAATTACCGACCGTTCCGGTAACGTGGTAGGAATGACCGATAAATCAGGCGCAATACCGGAATTGCAAAAAGACAGATATCCCATAACATTCAATTATATGGGTTATGCCTCTTTGCAAATACTGAAACCCGCAGAAGATGATATGAAGATGGTTCCGCAAGAATATGAGCTTCCAGAGATAGTCATAAGCCCCGGTGCCCGGCCATTGTTGCACCTTACAGGCTATATGCGCGAAATAACATCAGTTCTTAGCTCATCCGACTCTGTAACCATATTCAAGGAAAGTGTTGTGGATTTTCTGGTCCCGGTGGAAAAAACAAAAGCAAAAGGATGGAAGAAAGCGCGTGAATTGGCATCCAAAACTTACGTCCGGATGTCAGATGCAGCGGGCCTGGACAGCGTAAGCACCAGTCACGAATATGAATTCATGCTTTGGGGCAACCGCAAAGGTCTGATACCGTCCTCCGCTAAAATTCCGGATAAAATCAAAGATACAAATGTTGCCTGTGATACAATAATGGGCAAATACTATCCAAAGATAATCTGGTTGAAAAACGGAGATGTCACCCGCTGGTATGGCGATGCTCTCGCCAATGAAAAGAATCACATCACAACGCCCTGGGCGTTGAAACTCTTTGGCCTTACCACCGACGTAACTGAGATAAGCGAGAACTATGTGTTCGATACGCCCGACGGTGGCTTCATCAGACCAACGGATCTCAGACAGGTCTCTGTAACAATAGATATGCTTGCCAAAGGAAAGCTTTTTAAGAAGACTTTTGACAGTTCATCGCCCGTAAATGTCAGAACCTATATGGAACTGTATCTGACAGACCGGGAGTTCCTATCTGTAGAAGAAGGTAAGAGTCTCAAGAATGAGATTCCCTCAATAGAATCTTCCGACATTTTGGCTCCGGCCAATGCAAATCCTCTCCATCCCGCTATCATGCGGACTGTGGAACGAGTTAATTCTTTATGATTAAAGTTGAACCTTATAAATGCTGAGTTATGGAAAGTATATATTGGTATGTCATCCTCGCTTCGGCTGCAATAGTCATAATAGCACTTGGAGGCGTGGCCATTTACTACAGGAATAAACTGGAGAAATGCAAGACAACTTTGATAAGGTATATCAATGAGAATATCGAGATGAAGGAGAAACTCCCGGAGTATGAATTGCCGAATTTCATCAACAATGAGGAAATAACTCCATCCGAGTTCACCAGAATCATGACCAACGTGATGAAAAGATTACTCTTCATTGCATAAAAAGACCGAATTTCCGAGATGACTCTTTGAATAACCTGAAAAATAGGATAACAGAATCATATGAGGCCAATCAAATATCTATCAGCAATTCTAATGATGCTCGCCTTTGCAGCATGCGACAAAGATGATGAAGTTACTGTTCCGGAATTGAAATTTGCCACGGAAATGCTGTCGGTAAATGCCGATGGTGGTATCGTAGCAGTAGATGTGAATGCGAATATACCTTACGAGGTGGTGATGCCGCAAGATGCGGAATGGGTAAAGTTGACCGGAGAGGCAATGTCCGAAGTCGCCAAGCTCTCCTTTGAAGTGGAAAAGAACACTACGGGCACGGCACGCATGGCAGCGGTGGTAATCCGTGCTTCGGAGGGCATCATATCCACCGACACGCTGCGTATCACCCAGAGTGGCTTGGCCGACACTGCCGACATCACGGCGGAGTTCGACCCGGCGTTTGCCGAACTCCTGATGCTGCTCAATCTCATTCCCGATGACCACCATATTACCTATGGTGACGTGAAAAATATTGAAAAGGTCGACTGTGATTGGGATGATATTGAGTTAAGCTCCGTGCGTGGACTCGAATATCTGGAGGCACTGACCTATCTGAACGTGAACAACAATCCCATTACCTCGTTGGATGTAAGCAAGAACAAAGAGCTGACAACATTGTATTGCAACAATGCCGCCCTGACTTCTCTTGACGTGAGCCACAACACCAAACTGATCCGGCTGGAGTGCAAAAATAACAGTCTCGGCTCTCTGAATATAAATAACTGTGCAGGACTGACGAGATTGTATTGCGGCAACAACCAACTCACACACCTAAACTTGGACCAAAGCCCAAAGTTGAAAGAACTTGATGCCGATATCAATTCACTCTCCGAACTGGATGTAAGTAAAAATGTAAATCTGAAGAGTTTGTCGTGTGCCCGAAATAATCTGGCATCGCTGAACTTGAGCAATAACCCTGAACTGACATCCTTAATGTGCTCGGGAACATCATTGACATCGCTTGATGTGAGCCAAAATGCAAAGCTTGAAGCGCTATATTGCGAATCTAACCAACTGATAACCCTTGACGTGAGCCGCAACACAAAATTGAACACGCTCTATTGTAGCAATAATCAACTGATATCATTAGATGTGCGACACTGCCCACGCCTGAAGTATTTGTTTTGCAGCGAAAACCGGATTGGCTCTCTGGACTTGGAAAATCCGGAGTTATCCTTTCTTCGTTGTGACAAGAACCTGCTGACCACGCTTGATATTAGCAGATGCGCGAAACTGGAAACACTGTATTGTAAACAAAACCTCCTTCCCGGTATAGACATCAACCGCAACAAAGCCGTAAAATCTTTGCATTGCTTGGGCAATCCCGGACAAGAGGGTTATTTCGTGGTGACGGAATGGCTCGGTTGCAAGGTGAAAGTGACTGACGAATTATCCAACGACGAGGAAGTGCCATCATGGGACTATGACGGGCAGACAATATTTGTGAGATATGTTGAGAGTGACAAATAAAACAATAGACAAAATATAAATCGCGACAACTATGAGAGTCAAAAGTTTATGGAATAATACCTTTTGTCTACTGATGGCAGGCTTAGTATGTTTCATCTTCGCGGCCTGTAGCGACAACAACGATGAAAAGAACGAGACGATGACCAAAGACCAACTTATGAGAGAAGCCATCCGCCTGTCCGAGAAGAATGTCTCCAATGGCGGTGGTCCGTTTGGTGCGGTAATAGCCCGCGATGGAAAAATCGTGGCTACCGGAGTAAACCGTGTCACCGCCCACAACGACCCCACGGCACACGCCGAAGTGAGCGCAATACGCGCAGCTTGTGAAAAGCTCAAGACGTTTGACCTGAGCGGTTGCGAAATCTACACATCCTGCGAGCCTTGTCCTATGTGTCTCGGCGCAATTTACTGGGCCCATATCGACAAAATCTACTATGGCAACGACAAGGATGACGCGAAGGCAATAGACTTCGATGATTCCTTCATATACGATGAACTCGCGTTGCCACGTGGAGAGCGTCATCTACCTGTTGAGGTACTCCTTGACAACGAGGCGATAAAAGCCTTTGAAATATGGGAAAACAAGTCTGATAAAGTAGAATATTGATGAAACTTATAGCATCAAAGATTATTACTAAGACTATGATGTTCATAGCCTTAGTATGTCTATTCATAAGTTGTGAAAGAGATGAAGCGGAACTCGATCCTATGTTAAATTGGACGGCAGAAACTATAGTCGATGAGAATGAAGTCGCTGCGACCGGAATATCCAACTGGTTTAAGGCGGAAGAAATTTCGGATGAGATTTTCAGCCGTATGTGGTTGAAATCATGGAAGGAGAACTGTCCGCTTGACCGTTCCGAACTCAGATACCTGAAAGTGTTGCATAGAAATGCCGATGGCAAACCGCAACGTGGTGAGATGGTCGTAAACGCTGCAATAGCGGATAAGGTGCTGGCAATCTTCATGCAACTGTATGAGGCCGGATACCGAATTGAACGGATGGTGCTGATTGATAACTTCGATGCCGATGACGAGACATCGATGCGTGCAAACAATTCATCATCGTTCAATTTCAGGTTTATGACAGATGGAAAAGTCGGTGCAGATTGACCCCTCTCGGCGGAAAAAAATTGACCCCATCGTCAAAATAAGATTGACCCCTTAAAAGTCCTGGCGGCGGGGGTCAATTTAATTTTGTCGATTTTATTTCCGGCTTACTTTTTAGCCTTGAGTTTTCGCATGCTTTCTCCGGAGAGTTCGATGGTATGGGGGGAGTGGACTATGCGGTCAAGGATAGCGTCGGCCACAGTGGGATCCCCCACCATGTCGTACCATGCCGAGGGCGGATACTGGGATGTGATGATTATTGACTTGCGCTCGTGCCGGTCTTCGATTATGTCCAGCAGTATGGGACGTTCCTTTGCGTCAAGAGGGACAAGGAACAGGTCGTCAAGAATCAGAAGCTGACAGCGTTCGATTTTCTTGAGTTCGGCTTCAAGGCAGTTTCTGACTTTTGCCACCTTCAGGGCACCGAGAAGTTTTGCGGCATTGCCGTACAGGGTGCGTATGCCGCGCTTGCAGGCCTCATGTCCCAGAGCGCATGCCAGGAAGCTCTTGCCGGTTCCTGCCGAACCTGTGATGAAGAGATTAGTACCCTGGCGCACGAAGTCGAGAGTGGCGAGCCGTTCCATCTGGTTACGGTCGAGGCCCCGGCTGACGGTGTAGTCGATTTCTTCCATATAGGCTTTGTAGCGGAATGACGCATTTCGGGTCAGACGTGCAATGGCGCCCTGAGCGCGCCAGTCCCATTCCCGGGCGAGCAGCATAGAGAGGAAGGAGTCCGGAGTCATCGACTGCGCTGTGGTGCCGGCGAGGCTTTCGCGGAAGGCTTCGGCCATGCCGTGCATTTTCATTCGGTTCATCAGATCGAGCGAGATCTGGTTCTGATCCTGTACTGGGGATACAGGGGCGGTTTTATTATCTGTTTCCATTGTTGTCTTTTTTATTGTTGTCTGAGTTCTGGGCCAAGAAGTATTCTCGGCCACGTATATTTTTGTGTATCAGAGAAGGAGCGGGTTCCTGTGGCCGGGAGATGTTGCCGTTTTCATCCGGCAGGAAGTCTGCGTCCTCACCCAGTTCGAGCACCCGGCGCAATGCCTGGTAACCGTATTCCGCCTTCATTCCGGCACAGGCGCAGGCCGCGATGAGCCGGTCGGCTCCATACTTCTTTTCAAGGGCGATTATCCCACGGCATGAGCTGAAGGACTTCGGCGGATACTGTATGTGTCTGTCTACTTCCCGGAGATAGTCGAGCACGATGTTGTCGATCTGTCCGGCGCGTGCGAACAGTTCCTCAAGGTCCTTGTCGTAAGCCCCGTAATGGCCCGGCAGGTTGTGCTCCCGCTTCCATGAGTAGGCATAGGGGATGTCACAGCGGTCGTGAACCGCCACAAGATTCAGTCCGCAGTATATCTCCACGGTGTCGGCGTCATAGAGAATGACCACACGTTTGCCGACATGTTCTCTGGGTACGCTGTAGTGATGCTTGAAAAGCGACACATAGCAGTTCTTTCCGACAGTCATCAGCTTGCGTTCCTTCACAGTGAAGCTCCGCTCGGGCAGCGGACGCAGCAGGTCTTTCTCCATACGGTTGAACATCTGCACCCGTGAGACGTTCCGCCCGGCCATTGTCTTTTCGTTGAAATCGAGCAACGAGATACGGATGGCGGTGTTAAGCTCGTCAAGGCTGCCGAATGTCATTCCCTCGATATCGGCATAGACGGATTTGTAAAGCAGTTTCACGGCATTCTCCACCAGTGCCTTGTCCTTGGGGTGCCGGACACGTGCCGGATATACCGCACATCCGTAATGCTCGGCAAATGCGGCGAACACTTCATTGATCACCGGCTCGTTGCGGTCGCTTCTGCTTACGGCCCCCTTGAGATTGTCCGGCACTATCGCGGCAGGAACGCCGCCGAAGTATTGCATGGCGCCCTCACATCCTTTGATGAGGTCTTCCTTGCGCTGGGACCATACGGCCTCACAGTAAGTGTAATGACTGAAAGGCAGTATCGCGACGAACACCTCTGCTTTTTTAGTCTCGCCCGTCATGCAGTCGACCACCTCAAGGCGGTCTCCGGCAAAGTCGATGTACATCTGGTCTCCAGCATAATGCTCCACATGTCCGACCACCTTACTTTGATGCAGGTACTAACGAAGAACCTGCTTGAACATCGTCTGCCCATAGCCGTCAGGATAGGCAGCATGATACTGCTCGTACAGCCGTGCCTTGGACATACCCTTGCGTGTCAGCTGTTTTGCATACTCAGGAAGAAGTGCTTCAAGCTCCGTCTCACGCTCTGAAGGTTTGCTGTGTCGCACCTTCTCCTGCCCAAGCTCCTGCCGGAGTTGTTCTTCCGTCATGGCAAGAAGCTCTTCCATGGACTTTCCGCTCGACTGAAACAGACGCACATATTTGCGCGTGCTGTTGCGGGATATATGGAAAATCGCGGCCATTTCCTTTAATCCCATCCCCGACTGGTAACATCGAAGGATATTTTTTAATTTTGTAATCATAAATTTGTAATTTTAGACTTACCCCCGCCGTGCCAGGACTTGGGCTTCTAAAACTACAAAAAAATCCCCTGCGGAGTATTCCGACAGGGGTCATTTTTATTTCGTCGCCGAGGGTCAATCTTATTTCGACGAAAGGGGTCACATTTTTCCGCCGAGAGGGGTCAATCTGCACCGACTTTTCCAACGAGCACGATGTCGTTTTCAGCGACATCCTTACGAAGTTTTGTCAACGCATTGCCCATTGTGTCATACAATGGCGTACCGCAAGCCGGATGGTATTGGTGGGAGGCCAGTTCCGCCACCTTTTCAGCTTCTACATTGTCATAGATGGTTTTTACCTCGTTGGAGTTGAAGGCAACAAGTGTAACGAGGTGCTCCTGATCTTCATGCTTACAACAAGCCGCTTTAATGGTTTGGATTGTTTCATTAACACCGGTTATCGCCTGACGCTGAATGCTGTACATCGAACCACTTTGGTCGAGGATTATTAGGTTAAATATTCTCTGTTTCATCGGATTAGCAATTAGTTTACTTTTTGTCCTTTTGAGTTGATAATCAGTCGTTCACCTCCGCCGTCAACCTGACACTCGAATAAGTCTTCCGAGAATGCTTCTATGGAGGCATAAATAGGGGCTGTAACCGGTTTGCCGTCCTTGTCAATCAGTCCGTAGTGACCATTGCTGCTGTAGTACCACACATTTGCCGGTTTCCTGATGCGATTACCTTCTTTATCGAGATTGTCAGAGTAATACTCCATAGTATAGGTATGGTCATAGACGAAAACATCTGTCACGTTACCATCGTAGTCAAGTCGTTTCTTTGAATTGTCTTTAGACATTACCACGATACCTCCTTCGGGATAAATCTCAACTCCGGCATATTCGTTGGGGACTATGATGACACCTTTGTCATTGATTGCACCCATCTTGCCGTTATACTTCATAACCCACATATTGTTTGCCATCGCAAACAAATCTTCATATATTATCGGCGTTGCGTCATTGCCCTGTCGGTCAACAAGTCCAAACTTATCACCAACCTGATTTACGAAGTAGTTGCCGTGGTAGGTATAGTTATGACCTTTTTCTCGCTTGAACTTGCGGTTGTATATCGGTCTGCCGGAATGGTCGATGAAGAAGACGCTGTCGCCCTCGCATACGCCGGCTACGCCATCATTGAAGCACCATGCCGCATCATACTTTGCAGGTATAACGATATTGGCAGTGTGTCGGCTCAAGTATCCGCGTTTGTCGTCTTTTGCAAAGACTACAAGGCTATCTCCGTCTTCGGGTCTGGCAATCCAGTCAAGACTTTTGTGGATTTTCTTCTTGGTTTCTTTGTTCGCTATATAGCTTTTTCCATGGCCGTCATTATAGAAATAGAAGTCCGTGCCGAGGTCAGAAGTAGCGTAATAGTCACAGTAGCGGTGGCTTCTTCCATAGAACTCGTCATAGAAAGCATAGCCAAGCATTCCGGTGAAGGCTACTATGCAGAGTGTGATGACGCACCATATTACGCGCCAGAATGGAGTCTTGTTCTTCCATGAGAAGATGTTGCTGATGAACTGCCAAATGCCTCCGAAGAAAACGGAGAGCCACATGTTTAATGAGATTTTCTTTTTCATTGTTGTTGAAATTGGTTTGAAATAAAGAATCAAACACACATCCAAATTCTATCACAGTTCAGCGAAAAATTTTCGACTCAAATATTATTGCCCGTAAGATTCTTGTAAAAATCTAAGAAAACGAAGGGAATGATGGTAAAAGTCAGGAGTTTATGACACATGTATCAGCAAAAATGATTATCTTTGTACTCTAAACCAATTCATATCCTTTCAAAAAATGGGAATATTGAACTATATAGGGGTTAATCTACCCGACACTATTTCAATCGCCACTACTCCTAAGGAGGTGATTCTTCACTCATGTCCATCCCCCTCTACCATCTATGATCTTTTGATAGTAATGACGATTTGCCTGACAATTATATTTTCATTGGTTGTCATAGGCAGGGCTGTTAGGCACTGTATCGGAGCAAATAACAACGCTAAATCCGAAGAGTTAAAGGCCCGCAATAAGCAAGAATTAGATAAATTAGACAAAGAGTCTATGTGGAAGCAACGTAAGGACAGATATGATTCTGCCTGGCGAACCATAGAACATTCATGGAAAGAAGGCGTGAAGGAGGAGTCCAATCCAATAGTAGAAAAGGCATGGAGCTACATCAAATTCTTTTGGGAATCAGAAATGCCAGAGGATAACGGCAATGCCGGGAAGGCCAAACAGTTAGAGTCATGAAACAACCTTTCTACCTTAGCGGATGGATGCTGCTAGTCGGTATCGCCCTTATGGTTCTGCTTATTTCTGTAAGCGGATTCTTCGGGTTCTGCCTGACCATTGGGATACTCACGCTGGGAGGAGTGTCGCTCCTTTATTCGCTTGTCGCGCAGATCAAGCATGCTCTGATAAAACCGGCGCATAGGCTCTATGCCAAGGATTTCTCCTTGAAATTTATGGCAACCCTTATGAGTTTCTTTTTGATAATTGGCACTTTGCTATACCTATATGTTTTTTACACTATAGGCCATGATCCGAAATTGTCTAAGGAACTCCAACATATAGTTCAATTCTCTAATACTGAGTACTTATTGCGTTCACTGATATGCTCACTTGATCTATTCATGCTTGATGTGGATAGTAATATTCTTGATAGATTAGATGGTCATGCTGTCTTAAAAGGATGGTTATCTATACAAGCCGTATTATCTTTTGCATGCACAGTGGCTATGCTTGTCGGATTGGTGTATTTACGTCTACATGCTTATTATCGTCTCAATTATGCCACTAAGATCACTGATACTAAAAATCACCTGTACCTTTTCTTCGGTAACAATGAACCATCCGAACTGCTTATTAGGGACATTGTAAAGAACGACACCAGAGCAGTGGCAATAATTATCGATGAAGCCAATGTGAAAGAAGATGACAACGATGAATGGGAGGGAATTGTCGGTCTGATAGCACATAAGCAAAAGGTATTTAAGACTGCTGATAAAATTGGTGCTCATGTAGCTATCGCAAGTCAGCAACTCGATGATATTGACGATGATATAGCATCGCGTGAAGATTTTGACGCGTTTGGATATCTTGGATTATCAAGAATAAAGAAATTCATTAATAGCCTATCTCAAACATATAATCCTCAACTTCACATTTTTTTTATGGGAGAAGACGAGGAATTGAACATCCGAAACATCATTGCATTGGCTAAGGACACGACTATTATGTCTGTTGCCAAAAACAGAGATTTATATCACCGCCTATACTGTCATGCACGTTATAATGGCCCTAATCGTGTAATTCAAGATATAGCTTTGAAGAAACATCTGAATATCAAAATCGTTGATTCTTCGCATATTGCAGTAGAATTACTGAAATTAAATCCTGATTGCCATCCAGTAAATGTTGTCAAAACAAGCGATGAGAATCTTGCAACAGTAGTTTCGCCCTTGAAAACTCTTATTATTGGCTTTGGTGAAGTCGGCCGAGATGCGTTCAGATTCCTTTACGAGTTTGGTGCATTTGTAGATTCTGAGGACTTCAATGTTCGCAGCCCATTTGAATGCGTCATTGTAGATAAGAATCTTGATGATATAAAGGGTACATTCATGTCAGCAATGCCGGGAATTTTCAAGTCGCATCGGATTACTAAAATGATGAATCCATCTGTACGCTTTGAGAATGTCGATTACAATAGCGATAAATTCTATAACAATGTTTTATATCAAAATAGATTTCTTGAAGAAGTAAACTATATTGTTATCTCCATCGGCAATAATGATGAGGCTATTGCTATGGCGGCAAGAATTTTCAATCAAATTAGACGTATACGCGAAGATATTTCAAATCTCAGGATATTTGTCCGCTGCACTGACAATAACAAGGTAGAAGGCATTCAAAAGATTGCGGACCATTACAACTTTGGATATGGAGAGAGAGAGAGGAATATACCGGTGATTCAAATCTTCGGACAACCTGAAAAGACATATACATACGACCTGGTTGTTAGCGACCGGTTGATTGAAGATGGTAAGCAGTTTCATGAAGAATATAGGAAACTCAGCGGCGAAGGTGACAGTTGGGACGTTCGACATAAACAACTGACCGAAACCGAAATTCCTAATATTGAGAAATTACGCAAGTTGCACCGGCAGGAGTCTCAAGACAGAGCGAACGCACTTCATGCCGCAACAAAGATGATTCTCTTAAAAAAATCATTAGCGGAACTAAATAAGGGAAATGAATCAGCCATTGACTGGTATTCATTCTATCTTAGATATTTCAAAGCCGATGAATCCGCAAATATTGAAGGCTCTCGGGCCGACATATTATATCCAGAATTATCTGAAAAAGAGAATGAGATTATTCTGCACCTTGCGCAGCTTGAGCACCTCCGCTGGAATGCCGCTCATGAACTTATGGGCTATGTCTTCAACGAAGGAGGGACAAGTTGTGATGAACGGACAATGAGACACAACTGTCTTTGTCCATGGGATAAATTGGACAAACAGAGTGCTACGATTACTGATTGGCCTTGTGACTACAAGAAATATGACTTCTGTGTCGTCGATGCAACCATCGCACTAAACAAAGATAATCTCTTATACACATAAATTCAATGACTGATCAAGAGATAATCAATGGTCTGATTGTCCGTGATAACCGAATTACGGAGCAATTCTTCTATGTCAAGTGCCGTCCGCTCTTGACTGCAATTATGCGTCTTGTGTTCAGTTATCCGGTCGAGTATGACGAGATGGTAAGTGAATTGTATGACTACTTGATGGCTGATAATTGCATCAAGCTTCGCCAGTTCCAGTATCGAAGTTCAGTTTATCAGTGGATGAAGGTTGTGGCAACTCGCTTCTTTATCCGACACCGTAACACAATGATAGAAAACACTTCAAAAGAGTCTCCTTATGAACGTGAGATCGGTGACGGAGTCATTGATACGGTAAATATAATCAGCGACAAAATGGATGTCGCAAAACTGCTTCAACTTATGGACAACCAACGATATGCAGATGCCATCAGGAATCTGGTTCTTAACGATATGGAACCGGAGCAGTATGCTTTGCAGATCGGTGTGACGATTGACAATCTATACAACATTAAAAAACGTGCAATGACCGCTCTCACACGCATTGCCATTAAATATTATAGCTATGGACGATAACCATAACAACATATCCGACGAACTTCTCGCCGCATTCCTTGATGGCAATGTCAATGCTGATGAGGCTAATCAAGTCATATCGTCAATTGGCTCAGACAAAGAATTGGCTGAAATCCTGTCTCTTTCTGATGCCATTGATTCCGAGTCGCAAAAAGAAGAACGTCAAATAATCCCTATGTGGGCACTCGCTGCCGCGAACCCTAACAACCTATGCTCGTTTGAGTGTGAGGCTTTCATTCTCCAACATCATGATTTTGACATAGACCACTGGACGCTTCTTGAGACAGCCAAGGCAAATAACTGGGTGCGTGAAGACGGCACTCCATTGCACCATGTCGGCAGGCTTCTTGAATTGAAAGGACTGCATGTAGAACGCAAATATGACGCAAGCCTCTCAGACATTGAGTCGGCACTCGCTGAAGGATATGACGTAATTGCTATTGTAGATAAGAATCAATTGTCTGGAGAAAAGAGCGATACCCCTTCACCTCAATATCACGCTATATATATGACTTTGGTTGAAGAAGCTGCTGATAATGTTGAATACCTCAATTTGGATACACTTTTAGAGGAGGGAGTAGAACGTGACGATTTCATGAAGGCATGGAAATGCAGCAGTAATTACATGGTAAAAATATCCAAAGAAGTCGCTGGTTATAATCCTCAACCCATAAGTGTGGAGGATATTGACCTTGATGCCGACCTCGAGGACTTGACCGAAGCCATTGCCGAAAACGCCCACGACATCTGGGCCCGTGCCCGAATGGACGAAGGTTGGGCCTATGGCCCGGTACGGGACGATGCAAAGAAACAACATCCCGACCTCGTCCCCTACGCTCAGCTTCCCGACAGCGAAAAAGAATACGACCGCATAATGGCAATGAACACCCTCCGCCTCGTCCGCAGACTGGGATACGACATTATTAACAATAATAACGACTAATATTATGGCTAAATACGATATATTTATTAGTTACCGGAGGGAAGGTGGATATGATACTGCCAAACATCTCTACGACTTACTTACAAGAGATGGCTATATCGTTAGTTTTGATATTGACACATTAAGGAATGGAGACTTCGACAAGTCTCTGCTAAATCGTATAGACGAGTGTAAAGATTTTATTCTCATTGTTGATGTGCATGCTTTCGATCGCACGTTAAATCCACATTTTAACCCTCAAAATGATTGGTTGCGTCAAGAACTTGCTTATGCCCTTAAAAAAGAGAAAAACATCATACCTATTTTCCTTAACAGCGTAAAAGGATTCCCAGAAAATCTACCCTCAGACATAAAAAATGTATCAAAAAAGAATGGTCCTGAATATAATCGCTATTATTTCAACGATTTTTACAGCACTCTTAAAAAACGATTTATCATATCAAAACCACATAAAACTTTTTCCCTAAAATTTGCAATGTGGTTATTGACTATTTGTTTAATAGTTGCAGTCTTATTTTTTATCAGATTCAATTCGACAAACCATCCAACTGATTCTGGGAATCCACATACTTCTAATGTTGAAGACACTATTTCTTCTAATGTCGTGGTGAAAGAAACAGACACTCGTACTAAATTACTGAGATTTTGTGGCTCATTTACAAATACTTCACCTAATGCTGGTTATGGAGGGATAAATCATGTTTACGAGTTAGTATTAGATCCATTGAACTCGAAAGCAAGTATTGTCGAAGATGGGATTGTAAATATAAAAAACAGTAAAGGATACTGCGGCACAATGATACAATGGCCCGAATATTGGGAGGTAATTAATTTCAGTCTAAATAATGACGGCAAAGAAGCTATTGTGCAAATGATTGGTGGTGACAATAATATTTGCGACATCAAATTAGCATTAAATGAATATAATAATCTTGTAATGACATTCATTAGCGGCAATGAAGGTCCCGGCATTTTGCTTGATGAATATGGTAATTACACTGAAAGAGTTGAATTCAGACGCGATAATTAAATCTAACACATAAGATGTCTGAACTAAATTTCAAGATATTAGCGGCGGTTGCACCGGCAATCATACTGGCGATAATAATGATTCAGAAGGATAAGCGGCCTGAACCTGTGGGGTGGCTATTTGCTGCCGTGGGATTGGGTATCCTCTGCGGCCCGGTAGTTTTACTCATCGGCTATTTGGCATTGCCAGACATTCCGACAGACACATTTATCGGGGCGTTTTTATCTTCATTCATAAATGCCGCTATCCCGGAAGATGGATTGAAGTTTGCCGCTTTATACTTCTTGGCGAAAAGATGCAAGCATTTCGATGAGATGTTTGACGGCATCGTCTATGCAGTTTGTATCGGTATGGGATTCGCCGGACTTGAAAACATCCTCTATCTTTTCGGAGCAGAAGATGAATGGATTTCAGTGGGCATTTCGCGCGCATTGATGTCAGTGCCGATGCATTACTTCTTCGCAATTATCATGGGTGCGTTCTTCTCATTTGGATGGTTCGACAAAAAGAACAGGAAAGTATATATGTGTGCTGCTTTGATTCTACCGATTATAGTTCATGGCACATACGATACTCTCTGCTTCTCAATGGGACTGGATGAAAACTTCAGTTTCTATATACTCATTGCATTCCTTCTCGGATTCAAATATATTCGCCGTTACGTTAAGTCGTTAACAAATTCAATGATTATACTCGATGGATACGACACCTCAAAATAAACCATACGAATATTTTGCATTCATTAGCTATAAACGTGAAGATGAGAAATGGGCTAAATGGCTTCAGAAGAAATTGGAGTCATATAGCCTCCCTACGGCCATTCGCAAAGAAAAACCCGAACTTCCCAATAAGATTCGACCAGTTTTCCGTGACCAGTCGGAACTGTCAGGAGGAAATCTTAAAGCAGAGATTGAAAAAGGGCTCAATAGTTCAAAGCATCTCATAGTCATCTGTTCTCCTCGTTCTGCAAAAAGTCCATGGGTCTCTAAAGAAGTTCAACACTTCATTGACCAAGGCAGAGAGAATTATATCATTCCATTCATCATAGGAGGAACTCCGAATGCCTCAATTCCAGAAGACGAATGCTTCCCAGAAGGCCTATGTCAACTTACTGGTGAAAAGGAAATACTCGGCATTAACATCAATGAGATGGGTCGAGATGCTGCTGCCATCAAAGTAATCGCTCGGATGTTCAATCTCCGTTTCGACGCCTTATGGCAGCGACACGAAAAGGAGAAGAGACGCAGGAACCTCGTTACGACAGTCTCTATCATGGCACTGATGCTCGTCGCAATAACTATCTCGCTGATATTCTGGAATAAAAATAGCACTATTAAGCGCCAGAACGAGCAACTGACATCGTTGATCAAGTCACTAGAGGAAGAGAATAAGACGGTTTCACAGTTGCATTCAAACTCCGATAGGTATATTTACACTGGAAGTCTGCGCGGAAATGAATCGCGAAATTTTTTGCTGAATGTGTCATATCATCCAACCGAACCGATTATTGTATTTTCCGATGACTGGGGCTATTGGGTTCACTATATTAGGAGTAACGTCGAAGTAATGCTTTCAACCAACGATGAGCCCGAGAGTGTGATGAATATCTCCATATTTGGATATACAAATGACGGCAAAAAAATTTTTGCGTGTTCGTGGGGCGGTATATTTGAATGGGATGCCGAAGACTTTCAGTTGAAGCATTACGATTTTGATGGTAATTTTATTGACTCGCTGTTAGAATCTACCGATATCATAAACGATGAAGGACCAGGATATATTGACTTGGACTCGTTAAATCGTATATGCGGTAATATCTTCAGGTACGAGAACAACATCGTCATAGCTACACATAATCGAAAGGAAGTATCTGCCGAACTTCATGATTCCATTTGGCCCGGATTGCAAATTCTGTATAACCGTCCGTTCAATGAAGTACTTTTTTTAGGGAACGGACGAGCCGCCCTTTATGACGAAAATGAACACGACTTTGTTCAGTTTTTCAAAGGATACTATGATTCGGATTTCGTTTTCAGCCCTTCAGGTGAGTATCTTAGGATTGGCAAGGATATATTCACCCGCAATATCCGGCCTGACACAATTTCGCATCTGCCGTACAAAACTGTTATTGGATGTCCGAAAAATCCATCCGACAAAAACCCTGATCCTCTAAATATCAGGACTGGAGACAATACAATTTATTATAATTTCGAAAGCCACCCAAGGAAGATTGAGGTTATCCGTAACTCAAGCATGGGAAACGGCCAGGAATATCTCAAGGAAGTTCTTTATTGTCCTCATAACAAGATTATAGCAATTGTCGAGCAAGGTAAACACCGCATATACAATGCCAAAAACGGCGTAATGCTCGGCGCGATGGATAGCTATGTATGGGATGGAAACGAATCCATGGGGCACGAATTAGATCTCTCACATGGCGAGAGTGTTCTTGTCTCGGCAAAAGTTATTGACAAAAAACTATATGTAGTAAGTTCGGGGGGTATCTTGAGGATTTATGATATTGACAAAATCCAGCTTCAAAGAGTGGTGGAATTGCCATATAGAATCACCCCCGGTGAGCGTTTGGGAGCAATAGAATATTGTGAGATTTCAGACGATGGCTCCTCGATTCGATACTCATTTTGTGATGAATCCACAATCTACTCATGCGAATTACCGTCACAAAGATGAGCTGATAGTTTTATGCTGCCAAAAGGCTCTTTACTTCAAAAACACAATGACTATGGCAAAAGAATATATCCCCAATCCGGCTGAGACTTCCGATGTGGAGCTTCCCGAAGAGTTACTTCCTCTTATTGAGGAAATGGCAAAGAATGTGCATGAAGTATGGGCGAAAAATCGTCTTGCGGAGGGTTGGACGTATGGACCAGTCCGCAACGATGCCAAGAAAGAGACTCCTTGCATGGTTGCATATGACAATCTTCCCGAAAGCGAAAAAGAATACGACAGAGCTACATCTCAGGAAACATTAAAGTTAATCTTGAAGTTGGGCTTTGTAATCTCAAAAAAATAAGTTACATTTGCAACTTGGAATAGTATATGCCAATCGTTAATATATCATGAAACCATCAGATTTCATTCATCCTGAAGATGCGGCAGCTTTACGACAGCTTGAGTCCATACCCGGATTCCCGACTCTCGTAAAGAAGTTCTATGCGCTCGGCTATGAGCGTTTGTTCTACGGAACAAATATGGCCAAATGCATTCGTCTTTCCGAAACACAACTTCCCGAGCTTTATCATCATCTTCCGCCGATATGTCAGAAGCTAGGGATTGAAGAACCGGAGTTCTACCTTGAGATGAACCCGATGCCAAATGCATATACTTTTGGCGACACCAAAATATTCATCACGGTTACTTCAGGTTTGGTCGAGATGCTTAATGATGACGAGCTGGATGCAGTCATAGGTCACGAATGTGGGCATATACTTTGCCGCCACGTGCTTTATCGTAATATGGCTGATATGCTGATTGAGAATGCCGATGCCTTCGGTCTTTTGGGCGCGTTAACTCTTCCAATTAAATTTGCTCTTCTCTACTGGAAACGCAAAAGCGAATTATCGTGCGACCGCGCAGGAGCGATTGTCACTTCGCCAGAAACAGTCTCCCGCGTTATGGTTCGCCTTGCAGGAGGCCCAAAGTCAATCACCGAAAGCGTAAATGTTGAGGAATGGGCGAAGCAAGCCGATATCTACGATTCAATCTGCAAGGACGGACTGTGGAACAAGACTCTTCAAATCTATGCCGTAATGGGCATTGACCATCCCTTTGCCGCTGTCCGAGTTCGTGAAATTCTTAAATGGAAGGACTCTCAGGAATATATCAACATCATGGCTAATCTCAACTCCATCTTGGAAGGTAGATGTCCCAACTGCCACAAACCTGTTGACGAATCATGGGCATTCTGCCGCCATTGTGGAACCAAACTTAAATAAACCAAACGATATATGAATACACTTTTCGACAAAGACGGCATACTCAATATCAGTGATATTGTAGTGAACCATCCCTCATACAAAACCATCATGGAAGACGGCATCGTTACAGATGATGAACTGAAACAGCAAGCAGACGCAGCGGTCGCATCGCTGCGACGTTTGCAGGAACTCTGCAACGAAGAACAACAGTCGGCAATCGTTGATGCTATCTCGGAGATGGCCGTTCTTTTTGCCGCTTATCACAATTACGGACTTCAAGATCTCTGCAAATAAATATGGGCGCATTCAATACCAAGACCATTCTAAATGGCGATCCCTCACTAATACCAGCAATGTCAGACCGCATCTGCCATACATTCGCGGCTGACGGTTATGAAATCAACCGAGATAACCTCATTAGCGGAGGCGTTGACATCTCCGTAACAAAAGGTGGTGTTTTCAAGGCTATCGTAGGTATGAAGACGGCTCTGAAGATAACACTTATTCCTCAGAACAACTGTATCTCGTTTGAAGCAGGAGTGGGTATCTTCGGACAACAGGCGTTGCCTACTGTTATTTCGATGCTGTTCTTCTGGCCGGTACTCCTTACGCAAATTTGGGGTCTCATTCAGCAATCAGACCTTGATGACAAGGCTCTCGCTGCTGCCCAAGCCGTAATAAGCGAAAATACCGGGGCGACTTATACAGGTGGTGTAACACCACCTCCAGTTCCCGGTGCCGGCAAGTTCTGCACAAACTGCGGCGCAAAACTCGCTGACAACGCTCGTTTCTGCTCCAACTGTGGTTCTCCACTTAACTAATCCGACATGGAAAGCAAAATAGAAATTCTTTGTAGAAAGAAAGAGCAAGAACTGCTTAATAAATATTTTCCCAGTGGTTTCGGATGTTCAAAATCCGAAACCATTGGAGAGTATACCAAAGATTTGCCATTAAAAATAGAGGCAGAATTTCGTGAGTATCTTATAGAGCTTTGGAAAGAGTTTTCTGATACTCCGCTGGTATTGGAAGAGCAAAAACTTCGTTGGCTCATGACTGAAGATGACCGCGAGGCTATTGATGCAGCCTATAAGGATGCCAAGCGTATCACATTATGGGAGCGCATCACTAAATCCAACCATGAAGATGTAACTTACTATATAAGCTTGCTCTACGAATACACCAAAGACCTCCTTATGGTAATGCGCATCGACTTCCTCGAAGAAATCACTGGCAAGCACATAAACTGCAAAGCCTTCGAGGACTAAATCTTTAGCCAGTCAACTCAATTAGTATTTGCAGTAATATTATGTCAGTAATCGAAAGAATTACGCCATACATTCGTTTGAATAACGCGAACGACCAACTAGCCATAGATACGGCTTCTGACACTGTGAAGAAAATCAAACGGCTTCTTTCGCATAATTCGCTTGTTCCTGTTGTTTGTGAAGATATGTTTATCTATACTAGCAAAATAACTGGAGAATGTCAATCGCTACATTCATTTATTGTTGAACATATTATTTTATATTATCATAAAAGGGGAGTAACCCTAAATTTTACTGAAAAAGAACTTGATGACACACTTAACGATGTGTATTACGGATTGGGGTTACTACGATCTAAAATAGGACATGATATCTATGAGGATATTTATAATGTGATTATTGATGACGACGATGAATTGATTGATGGAATAGGAATTAAAACCGAAGTCATTAAATTTCTTGAAAGTACTAAATTCCCTTTAATAATAACGACAACTTGTTTCCCAATTCTTGAAAAACATCTTGAGGGATATACAAGCTATTACAATCATATCGAAACTCGCAATGACTCTCCTTTACCTACCAATTGTATTTTTCATCTTTTTGGTCGCGCAAAAATTGAAGATTCAAACTGGGGATATGACGACAAAGTTCTACTTAAATTTCTAAAGTCTTCTTTTTCTTCAGAATACGGATTAAAGAACCTCAATGCATACGTTAGCAATGGGTTAAGTAGAAAAACCCTGTTGATTTTAGGTAATACTACGAAAGATTGGTTATTTCGATTTATCATAACTCCAATATATGGAGGGGATATTTATGATAATGTAAAGGGTGTTTATATGAGTTATGAAGAACGTGATGAAGATAGTGGTCTTAATCAATTTTTAAGAGATATTAAATTTGAGAAGGAATCTCAAATGTTAAATGTACTAAGTCTCGTAACGTCTTCTTTAAATTCTCAGTCAAAGATAAAGGAGGAGGAGAAATTACATGATAAAAAATTTGATTTCTTTATTTCTCATGCAAGTGAGGATACAGATACAGTTAGATCTCTTGTAAATTATTTGCGGGACAATGGATTGCGAGTATGGGTCGATTATGAGAATTTAAAAGATGGAAAATATTGGCAAAGAATAATTGAAGCACTAAATGAAGCAAGATATTTTATGCCATTTATAACTGAAAAATTCATACTAAAAAATAAAAAACAAGCCGACTTAAACGAAATTCTTGAAGGCGTTGGTATAAAAATAGGATTAGACTGTTCTACTTGTATAAGGCTAGAAGCAGCTCTTGATGGTGTTCAGATAGAATTGTTAATGGCGGATAAGTTGCAATCTATTATTAAAATGGATACATATTCTATTCCGGTTATACTTGATGGGAGTACCATTTTCTTCAATAAAATAACCCCTGCATATATTAGGAATTGCTCCGAGGATTCAAAGCTTTTACCACAATCACTGTTTTGGGGTCTCCAGATGTATGAGTTTTCTCCCTATAATATTCATTCTTTCAAATTAGACTGTGAACGTTACAAATCCAAAAGATGAATTATGGCTAATATTACAAATCCTTGGATTGCGCTAAGCACTTACGAAGAGTGTGATGAGTATCGCTTTTTGGGTAGAAAAGAAGATACAATCAAACTGTTGTCGATGATAGAGCAAAATGATTGTATAGTAATATATGCGGCATCTGGTGATGGTAAAAGTTCTGTTATAAACGCAGGTCTTTCACCTGCTATGCGAAGGAAGGGTTTCTTTCCACTTAAGGTCACTTTTAGTACTGAAGAATTGAATGGGAGGGGGGTGCCTTTAAAAGTTCAGTCCTCAAAGATCGATTTTGATACCTTGATATGGGACAAAATTCATAATAGCCTTAAACAATATCAAACAGAATTTCGGCAAATGCACAATCTCGGAGAAGATTTTGTATTTGATTTTATAAATATTGACAATAGCCGCAGACAAAGTAATGACAGTGACTTATGGGAGATTGTTAGAAGTTCCGTAATTCAGGATTCATTGGGAATATCTAATTTTATTCCTGTTATAATATTTGACCAATTTGAAGAAGTTCTAAGATCTAGCTGGCGTTCTGAATTTTTTGCTTGGTTAGAAAACTTAATGAAGGATAGTTCAATTCAACGGGTTGGCTCAATCTCATCCGAAAAAATTCATTTGAGAAAACTTGTCAAATTTGTATTTTCAATGAGATATGAATATGTAGGAGAATTAGACTATTGGTGCTCTCAAAGATATTTTATTCCGCAGATGATGCAGAATAGATATTTTTTAAAACCACTCTCCAAAAAACAAGCGTGTGAAATAATTAAATTTTCTGAAACGATTGATGAGACCTCAAAAATATTAGCTAATAACGCAGAATTGATAGTAGAAAATATCACCTCTGATAATACGTACTCAAATAATTCCGATGATGACGTTCCAGCAATTATCTTATCTCTTACATGCCATGTCTTGTACAATGAATGGCAAGATAACGAAGATTTCTCGTTAAATGAAATTGGATTAAGTGACATCATCTATGATTATTACAAAAGTATAATAATTAAAATTGGACTATCTGACGAACAAAGAAGAATTATCGAGAGAACATTAATTTCAAGAAACGGGACAAGACTTAGACTTCCTATTTCTGATGAGCGCTTAACGTCAGCTAATATTAGTGAACTTATACACGGTGAGAAGAATCTAATAGATGAGCACATCGTTAAATGTGAAAAATCCAATGGTGAAATTTATGTGGAATTTATTCATGATAAGTTAGCCGAATCTATTTTTAGAAAGCGAGAGACGGAAAAAATATTGCTCAACAAAGAGACAAAAAGTAAGCAATTGAGGAATGCGCTTCTTATATCATCCATAATCTTAATAATAATCACTTTTGTTAGTTTTAGTAGGTATTCATTATCTCATGAGAAAAACGATATACCTGAAGTAATCAATATCAACGAAGAAACCGAATCTGCCCCAATAAATGTTACAATAACAGACGTTGCAGATTTGTTTTCTGACTCCATAAACTACGAAAAAGCAACATCTTTAATTATGTCTAACGATCTGGATTCTTGTCGTTCCTATAGAAAATGTTATAAAAACGCGTTACTGGCAGACGGATATCCTTTTCGTTATGCTGGGAATGCTGAACAGTTAACTTTACCATATAAATATCCATGTTCACTAAATCTTGGTGAAAACGTCAAGAAGGTTATATTATTTTACCCTGAGACAATTGATTCAATACATACATCAAGTAAAAGAACTGAAATATATGTACCCTATTATAAATATGAACAGACACTATATAGTCCGAAATACAAAGATGTTACAGTAGTAAAAATGAATCAGTTACAAACATTCTATGAAATGATCTCGTATGCATTATATCTTGAGCATAACCATATCTTCGGAATGGAAGTCCCTTCGTGGAGTGTTTTATTATTTGGATATCTAATACTGGTTTTGTCTACAATGAACTATTGGAAGAAATACTCATTAAAACATAAAATTAGATATTTCGCACTGTCATTGATATTAACAATTTTGGCATATATCCTATCAATAGAAGCAAAACGGATAGGATGGATAAACTCAATTAACCCTGGCTTAGTTATAATAGTTGCCAATGTATTCATATGGTTGGTCATTTCATTAATATCATTAATTAGTCAAAAGATATATAATTTCAATAATCGCAGATATATTTTGTCTATATTATATACGGACAAAACTACCAAAAATTTTTCAAGAGAATTAAAAAGACATTTAGTATCGAATGGAGTAAATGAAAAGGATATTAATTTCGATTTACTGATTTTTAAGAATGATAATTTAGATAAAGACCGATTCCGTAAAGTATTGAAGAATACTAAGCATTCTATTGTTGTCATAAATAGCAAATTGATAGATATAAATGATGACTATTTCAAGGAATTATGGGGAATCATAAAATCAACCCAAAGATATATACATCCAATAATTTTAGGAGAAAATGACAATCTGTCAAAACTGCCTAAAGTTTTAAAAAACAAGAGAGGAAGTAACATGATATATCCGTCTATATCTATGGATTATGAAGATAGAGAGATAGATACGACTAAACTCGTCAAAGCCATAAGGTCAAATCTAAGTCCATGTCAAAAATACAATTTCAAGATATTTTTAATAATTTATTTTCTTATGATTCTTATGATATTCATTTTTGCATTAATTGCTATCATCTGAAATATTTTAAATCAACGCCTTTAGCAATGGTTCGGTAAAAAATGAGCCAAAAACAGCGGTCAAGCGTTACAGGATAGTAAGCATTAATACAACTGCACCTTGTGGTGTTCAAAATAAAGCGAAATCGATTACAACCTGATTAAGTTGTAGCCGATGTTGTATTATGTTGGAGGTCTCACTTTGCGAGCTGTTGTACCGTTGTCGTCATCACAGCTTCGGGATGGTATTCTTTCCAGCGGTGTGGAGTAAGCATTAACTCAACTACACTTTGCAGGTGCAATGATAGCAGAGACGACTATAACCCTATTAAGTTGTAGTCGATGCTGTTTTATGTCGAAGTTATCACCTTGCGAGCTGTCGCACGAGGGTGTACACTTTGAGAAATCGGATTCAGTGTATGCCAATAGCACAAAGTTATAATCATATTTTCTAACTGTTATTGGATTTTTATCTTCTGCGGCCTGATTTCTGGGTTTTGCCGAGGTGTGCGGCGGCTGCGCGGGCGCATCTGCGGGCACGTTCAAATTTTTCCTCGTCCTTGTGGTCACGCCAGTTGTCATCGTTAGATGAACCGCCTCCGCCGCTGCCGGTTGAAACGGTGTCGAGTGCGGTCAGACCAACGAACAGGGCAATCGCCATGTCGGTAAGCTCCTGCCAGTTTGCAATCTCGCGGTAGTCAAATTCGTCGTCGAATACCAACATGACATCGTTGGGGATGTGGAACTGAGAAGTTTTGCCTCCATGTGTAAGATCGTATCTCGATGTTCCTTCTTGCCAAGAGGTATAATCCGGAACTTGTTTGTCGGGAGATACAACAGGCGCAACAGGCTTTGTTCCGGCGTGCTTGACCGGCTTCTTCGCCTTAACTGCGGACTGACTGTGAAGTTTATTCCATGTGTTTTCAATCCTCGAAGCCGTCAGCTTACGCCCGGTGCCAAGCTCAGATGCCTTGAATCGGGCTTTGTCTTTTCCGATAGAATAACCGTAAACGCCTTTCTTGCCGGGACGTATCATAATAGTATAACCTTTTGCCCGGATCCGGGCGGCATAATCATTCCACGACCATGACGGCATGGCACGCAGTATATCCATAAGGTCGTCTGCAATCTTGTCTGCGTTCATCTTATGGATTTCGGCGGCTGTTATCCAGCCCCGACGGATGGCTACAGCCTGCGCTGCCTCCTGTGCGCGGATGTGAATGTTGTGGTCGTTGTTGGTCTTGCCGAAACGGTCTTTCCGGCACACTGCGGCGTGAAGATGCGGTATGCCGCTGTCGGATTCATAATGAAGCCAGACTGTATAGATGCTGTCCGCAATGTTGGTTTTATGCGAATACACCTTGCCGTTTTCATCCTCCAGCTCAATCCTATCGAACTCCCTTACAAAGTCGTCCCACAGCTTCTGCCAGTCCTGCATTGTGAAGTTTTCGGTGTGCTCCTTTCCCGGACAGATTTCCATGCGGATAACACTCTTCTTCATCGGTGCACCGGCTTTCATCAGATCCCAGATGCCTTGCGCATCAAGTTCACAAGGCAGAAGATTGTCCTTGACACAGTAAATCAAATCCGGATTTTCCTTGTTCTTCGACTCACCGGAGATGTATCTTATACAGTTGATGCCGTGACTTATTGATACTGCCTTCGCTACCATGACGGTTCCTGTTCCTTGTCCGTTTCAGATGATGTTCCCGGTACGCGGTTCGGGGAGAAATATCTGTTGATTATATCGGTGATAAGTTCCGCAGTCTTATGGAGGCGACCCAACGCCTCAATCATCCACGGCTGGTTGCGGAACATCGCCATGCGCTCGTGCTGCGGCATGGCGTTCAGCATCGAGGTATATTTGGCATAGTCGCTCCGGGCGATTATAAGCTCGTCGCGGACTTTGGTCTGCGCAAATGTCAGACTGGCTTTCGGTTTGTAGCCGTAGGCCCGTGACAGCAGGTATTCGCTGCGGTTCATCCCGCATTGGGCGGCGAGGTTCTCTATCCGTTTCCTCTGCGATTCGCTCACACGGAACGACATGGTGTAACGGCGACGACCACCGTTTTCATTAGGTTTGTTCATCGGAAGTTATAAGTTGGTTATGAGATTCTTATAAATGTTACTGTTTATTATAAAGATAATCGGTGCGAGCCTGCGAGCGGCGTCCCGTTGCCCTGTGCAGCAACGCAAGAGAGCCGTGTATGCAGTGACCGACAGGGAATGTAATACAGCGGCATATCTTGCAACGAAATCCCTGTTTCCTGCTTTCCTGCGGCTTAAGACATACGGCTAACCGAGGGGTAACTATGGGGCAACCCGCAACCCGGAAGATTCACCGTATCGGCTGCCGGAAGCTCAGTCCGCATTGAAAAAGGCGGGGTTGCGGATATAAGGCTTGTCAGGGCGGCTCCAGCCCAGTACGGAGGGGAATGTCATCACCGACCCTACAAGTGAACGGTTCGTGTAGATAAGCCCGGCCTGTTCCATCCTGTCAAGGAGATTGCGCAATCGGGTCCGGTTCATCTGCCATTGCTCCGCGAGGCGAAGCTCCGAATACTGCGCCTGTCCCGGTCGCAATGCCAGAGGGCGGCGGAAGTCGTTTGACACTTTCGCATTTACAGCCATTCTTGACAGCAGGTCGTAAAATAGTGTAATATTGGAAATCTTGTCGCCGCGTTTGTTCTCGGTGGTGCCGCTAAGTAGATTCATCACCTCGGTAGTCATTCTGAAAGTAATGATTTCAAAGCGCGACGGTATTTGAAATTTGTATGTTTCCTTGGATAGTTTGTTCATGTGTTCTTGTTTGCATCGTAAGTGCGACCAAAGTGTTGTCGGATAGAAGAGCAAATATCTGATGAAATTAATCTGAAATTATTCCATGTGTGTTCTCGCCATCCGCACAACACTCCGGTTCACGGTTAAAACTGTTACTTCCCTGACATTGATGAGTTGTAGAACTGTATCATCCTCACACCCTCGTCAATGTCGGTCTTGCATCGTGCGATTTCACTGACGGTGAACATCGCCGCCGTCATCTCCTCTTTGTCAAAGTATCGGATAGCCGATTTGACAAGCTGACGGGCCCGTGCCTGACGGTGTTCCGAAAGTTCCTGCACGGACATCTCCTTCCTGTTCGTTCCGGCGTTGAGATAGAGATTTAGACGGTGACGGTCGGAACTCTTCACCGCCGACGATTCCTGATTGCCCGCGCCGATGGCGATACACGCTGCAAGAGCGTCCGCCTCATGTATGCCGAGCGAGGATAACAATTTGCGTTCTATCTCAATCGTCTTTGACTCATCAATGATTCTGTTCTTCTTCTCCTTACGGGAGCGATTCGGGGCTGACATCGTTTCGATGCCAGGCTCCACGTTCTGAATGGTTGTTTTGTTCTGTTCTGTCATGATTAATGAATTTGGTTATGGTCTGATACTGTTTTTGAGAATGTAGGCCTGTGCCTGACTTTCGATTTCCTCGTCCGTTGCGACACGGACACTGCGCTGCCACTTGGCGAGATCTTCCGGGTCGAAATAGCAGAGCTTGCCTCCCGGCTTGTAGTACGGAATGACACGGCGCATCATCAGCTTGTAAAGATAGCTGAGTTTGATTCCGAGGTATTCAGCCGCCTCGGTCGGCGTCAACATACTTGGTTTTGTCATTAAAATTCCTGTTGGTTATGATAAAGTTTGCGATTAGTTTTCTTGTTCGGGCTGCAAAGCTATAATACAGGAATGGAAATCAAACGAAGATGGCTGTATAAGCTACTGTCTTTTAAGGTTATCTATGAAAATCACAAAATCGGCACCGATTTTCGGCACTCGTTCTCACCGTTTAAGTGATTACAATCATGAAATGGCAGGGCAAGAAAAATCCCCATGCCGAACAAGGCACAGGGAATGATAATCAGTCTATGTCGGTAGTCCCTCAAACAGGGAACAGAACTCTATAATATAAAAAGTGATTGGTCTTGTATTGGTCTCAGCCGGTGTATTAGTTATCCTTTTTCTCAAACAACCTGTCAACAAGATTCACCGCCTCGACTTTCTTACTGTCAACGATTTTCGCATAAATCTGGGTGGTTCGGACATCGGCGTGTCCCATCAGCTTGCAGGTCGTATAAAGGGTTGAAGTCAATATTTGACCATTGCAATGTCATAACATCCACGACACGGAGACCGCAGGCATGAAACGCGAACAAGAACCTGTCATGGAAATTACGCAGGTACCAGAAACTGTTCACACCCGAGACGTTCAGCATAGTGCCTCCAGACTCTCCACCAGTCTCACCACATCCTGGTAGCTTAGGTTGCGCTGATGCACATGCAGCCCGCTGACCATTTTTATGTCCACCATGATACGCAGATCTGTATTCTTCGTTGATGGTTGCGGTGCGGCAGGCTCTACCTTGTGTCATGAATCCGTATACCATTTGTCAAAGAGGTTGTAGGGGACCTTGTTGCGGGAGCAGAAGGCCTGGATCGACTCTCCCCTGGGCATCGCCTCCGCCATGCAGCGGAAATAGAATCTTTCAAAATCGCTGTCACTGTATACCATAGTTGTTGTGGTTTTGGTTAACAGCGGCAAAGGCAACTCTTAATCCTGAGCGCGCATAGACGTCAAAATTGGACGCTTACAGTGAAGCAACTATTCTTTTTACCACCTGCTCTTATAGAAGCGCGAATAGATGCAAATCTATCCCTGTTCCATTCGTTATTCTTTAAATCTCCTGTGAGCCTCAACTCTCATCATTCTTCTCTCTGTCTTAAATCGTAACATATCTTCCGATGTCACGCCTTCCTTCAGGTAGGTAGCAAAGTTCTTCACAATCATGGGAATATCTTCTTCCAATAAGTAAAACTCTTTCAACACTTGTATATGAACCATAGCCAACACACTGAATGCATAGCTCAATTCTGGCATAACCTTTATCACAAATTTTCTCGTCTGCGTCAGGTATGGATCGTTCTTGCGTTCATCAAACGATGCTCCGATTGTTTGCAGATCGCAGCCCATAACATATTGTTTCAGTACCGCATACAATTTCCTTATAAGACTAACATTCAGTTCTTGTTCATCACCAAAAAGTTTCAACATCTGTTCCAAGGTGCTCTCGTAAATCAATAACTCTTTTAGTGCAACCGGTCTCTCAAACAGCCAGCAACAATAGAGTTTCAACAAGTCTATAACAGTCGAAGCCCTATCTGC
>QAMW01000020.1 GCA_003150235.1 Bacteroidales bacterium | reverse complement strand
GTCATTTACCGCATAATAAATGTTCAGTAAACTTCAGTTATTCATGTAACGACGGATGTATTTTTGTTAAGTGGATTAGGTTTGATAACGAAGATTCAAAGAAATCTTCACATTACCTATTTGAAGTAGACTTATTCAAGCTTATTGAAATCGAAGATGAATTCAACGCTCTTTTAGATGAGAATATTCCATCAGGTGTAAGACGATTTTATCCCGACATAATTGTCACTACAAATAGTATTATTTGGGAAAAGTGCAGATATTATGTTCTGATAGCATTGCTATTATTTCCGGCATATCTAATTTATCGAGAGATCTCATCGCGAATAAGAATCACTAAAACATGAATCCCAATATCCACATCAAAAGATTTTCCAGGCATGGTGGTAAACGATGAAGCATGTGATGTTGGACAGAGGTGAATTTGAAACCGGGTTGCAAAACTTTACTTGTAATTTTGTGGCATATAAAGACAGAAAATTATGGGACATTGCAACTGTAACAATACTACTCAACATAATCATGGCAGCCACTCCGGCGCATGTAACTGCGGAGGTCATCATCACGGACATGAAGGTCGTGAGGGTGCCGGTAAATTTTTGGCTCCCGCTGTATCCTTCATCATGCTGATTGCCGGAATCGTGCTTGACCATTTCGGCGTTGCCGGGTTCACCACGGGCAGTATCATACGCCCGATATGGTATATCGTGGCATTTATTCCCGTAGGGCTGCCGGTAATCAAGGAAGCTGTCGAAGGGATTGCCGCCCGTGACTATTTCAACGAGTTCACGCTCATGACCATAGCATGCATAGGAGCATTCTGCATAAAAGAATATCCGGAAGCGGTAGGCGTGATGCTGTTTTATTCTATCGGGGAGACACTGCAGGACATGGCGGTCGACCGCGCAACGCGCAATATATCGCGGCTGCTCGATGTCAGGGGTGAACATGCCACCGTAATACGCAACGGAACACCGGTCAGCGTCAAGCCGGAGGAAGTAATGCCCGGAGAAGAAATCGAGGTACATCCCGGAGAAAGGGTGCCGCTTGACGGGATCCTGGAAAGTGACGAGGCACCGTTTGACACCTCCGCGCTCACAGGCGAGAGTGTGCCGCGCGACATCACCCGTGGCGAGGAAGTGCTCGCCGGAATGATTTCAGCCGGAAAGACGGCAAGGATAAAAGTCACACGCCGATATGCCGATAGTGCCTTGTCGCGCATACTCGACCTCGTGAACAACGCACAGGAGAAAAAAGCACCTGCCGAACTGTTTATGCGCCGCTTTGCGCGTATCTACACTCCCGTGGTCATCGCACTCGCACTACTCGTTATCGTTGTGCCGGCAATCGTCGGGATGGTCAATCCGTCATTCCACTACACATTTTCCGAATGGCTTTACCGTGCATTGGTGTTCCTTGTCATCTCCTGTCCCTGCGCACTGGTGATAAGTGTGCCGCTCGGATACTTCGCCGGCATCGGCGCGGCATCACGCCGGGGCATTCTTTTCAAGGGAGGCAATTATCTGGAGGCAATCACCAAGGTAAACAGTGTGGCGTTTGACAAGACCGGCACACTCACCACCGGCAGATTCAGTGTCATCGACGTAAAGAGTGTGTCGTTTGACAGCCGTGAGATGCTGTCGCTGCTGGCAGCCGCCGAGACAGGAAGCACCCATCCTCTCGCCAAGGCTCTGGTGGAATATGTCGCATCCCGCGGCATATCTGTCCCTGTGCCTGAGACAATGCAGGAAATCGCCGGCAACGGCACCCGCGCAACAGTCAACGGCAAAGAGATCATTGCCGGTAGTCCTCGTATGCTCCGCAATGCCGGTGTCAGTTTCCCGGATGAGTTGTCAAACAACGGAGCTACGGTGATAGCCTGTGCCGTCGACGGAAAATACACCGGTTACGTGACACTTGCCGACACCGTGAAAGATGACGCATCGATGACTGTCGACGGACTCCGCCGCCTCGGTATAGATGATGTGGTCATGCTGTCGGGCGACAAGAAAGAGACCGTAGCCGACTATGCGCGCCGTCTCGGTATAAAAGATGCACACGGCGAACTCCTTCCGCAGGACAAGGCGGAATATGTAGGGCGCGTATCTTCAACACCCGGAAAAAGCATCGCGTTTGTAGGCGACGGCATGAACGACGCCCCGGTACTCGCAATCAGCAATGTAGGTGTTGCAATGGGCGGACTCGGCTCTGACGCGGCAATCGAGAGCGCCGATGTGGTCATACAGACCGATCAGCCGTCACGCCTGTTGACGGCGATTAAAATCGGGCGCACGACCCACACTATCGTGACAGAAAACATCGTCGGCGCCATAGCCATAAAAGTAGCCATCCTTATTTTAGGCGCGGCAGGCTACGCGTCGCTTTGGGCGGCAGTATTTGCCGACGTGGGTGTGGCACTCCTTGCCGTGGTCAATTCCATGCGCATACTCTGGAAACGCTACTGACCCTCGTCATCCCGGTCAATCAGCGCACCGCGAAGACGTTGATAGAAAAATGACACGACAAGCAATATCACTCCAAGCAGTATAAAAACCACGATGCGACCCACCGCAGCCATACGCCAAAGGTCGTAAACGCCGAGTTTCAGAATCACCGCACCAAGCGTACATAGGGCTATAATGCGCAGCAGCCGCGAGTGATGCCGCATACCTACAGCCATCTGCACAGCCCCGGCAAGTGCAAGGGTTATAGAAATGCAGGCACTGTAAAGGCGGTCAAGATTAACGGAGGAAAGTATCGTGGTAGTCATCAAGAGAGCAAACAGGAGGACCGCCACATTAAAATAAATCACATACCCGCGGTAATGTTCCGTGGTCATGATTTTCTTACGGAAAGCATCAATACCGTTGATTACTATCACAGTGGCAAGAACTGCCATCGCCGCATACTGCGGAATGTAAGTCCACAACGGTGAGCCGGAATCAGTATGGCATCCTACACCCATTGCGAACACAACAAGAGCGGGCATCAGAAATCCTCCATATTCCTTCGGGCGAAACGTCATTGACACTACAAGCATCGCCAGCGCTACAGTCAACAACCCAAGCCCGCGATATATCATGTAAATGAAGCATTCATAATAGATAAATCCGGAGCCGAAAAGGAGCAAAACCGTTCCCGACCATAACGCGGCAATAAAAACCATGCGTGCAGAACCGCAAGTAATCACAGTCATAACCGGCATATAATGTCTTACAATCATTGCCGCGGCACAAAAAGCGGCACCGGAAATCAGATATGATGCTCCCGTAGCGATATAGTCGCCGAATATGCTTTCGCCGCCGAAAAGTCCGACTATAATCATCAAAGCCCCCAACGGCACCGCTATAAGCAGCGATGCTGCAAGATAGACAGCCCGCGATGTGAAGCAGAAAAGCCATAGCAGCAATACGGCATAAACCGCAAAACAGGAAATCATCACATTCGGGTCGGAAAACTGCATGAAAATGGCTATGATGACAAACGCCGCGACACTACCGATAAGGATGTTCTGAATCAGCTTGTCATCGCCGACACGGTAATAGCGTAGGAAAACTGCGCCGTTCAGCAACGCCCCGATCATGGGCGCTGCGCACTGCAGATGTTGCAGCCAACCGATTTTGTCAGAAAGATATGCGCCAAAAGTGATATAGGCAAAGTCATTGAACACCATCGCGCCTGTCAGCACTGTCATCAAAGCGGAATTGTCATGATTGCGGCGAAGCACCGTGACCAGCGGCAATGAAAACAGCATCATGTAGAGCAATATAAACAGCAAAACCACATCAGGTGACTCTTTCACGGTTGCCGAACTCATTGCCGTAAATGTCACAAGATAGGTGAACGCGCAAGTAATCGGAGGCAATATCCACCAATTTTTGCGCATGGTCACCGCAAACATCGCTATGTCGAGTAACCCCATATAGCCAAGGAGGAAAAAGAGATTGCCGTTATCACCGCCTGCAATAAACGGCGCGACAAACGCGCCGATGACGGCAGTTATCGCAAGTTCCATGCGGTCAAACCTCAACGCAATCAGAACCAACACTGCCGTAAGAAGCACCAGAAGCCCCATTGCCACCGCCGAGCCAAAAAGCGAATAGTAATTATATCCTATCCCGACGCTGGCAAAACATATAGCGAAACCGCCTCCGGCAAGTATCGACGAGAAATTACGATAATTGTCACGCAACTTGTAAGCGATGCCCCACAAACCGAATCCGGCAACCATACCGAGCGACGTGCGCGCCACCTCATTTATCCAGTCACGGTCAATGGCATATTTCACAAAGAAGCATACTCCGATTATCAACACCAGTATGCCGATTTTACTAAACAGATTTTCGCCGACAAGACGCTCGATGTTGCGCCGTTTCACTTGCTGCGGTTCTACCGGTGGTAGCGGAGGCATTGCCGGAGTTTCTTCTTCCGGCACTATATAGCGAGGCGTCACGGGTTGCGGCATTTCCGGTCGCCCAACTTTCGGAATAGGAGGAATCACGGGCGGCATTGCATTCATGCTGTTTTCCTCCACAGAATCATCATTTGTACAATAATCATCAAGACGCGACTGCACATCGGAAATATCCGACTTAATTTCCGCTATATCGTTTCTCATCCCGATAATCAGCACTACTATTATTATCAGGAGAATTACAGCAATTACTTCCATGGCAAATGAGGTTTATTTGATTAAAGGCAAAGATAATATCCAATCTGCCCAAATCCAAATAAATCCTTACTTGAAAGGAAGGATTATTTTCGAAACTGTAGCTTCATTCACCTTGATGTACACGCCCGGATCCAGACTATTGATATCATCTGTCATTTTCCGTCCGTGGAGGTCATATATGGCATCACAGGAATTACCCTCATCCTTGACATCATCTATGGCAGCAGAATCCAAGACTATAACTTTTTTGCCATGTCCCATCGGTATCCATATATCTCCGTAAGTATTACGCATACTTAGACACAATAAGTAATCCCCTGCATGGGGAGCGCTTTCATTCTTCCAGGTCCAATTATCAACTCTCAGTTGCAAGTCCATTGTCCCTTCCGGTTCCAAAGCCGCATCAACCCATTGTGACCATCCCTTCACTATTCCATCCTGTATAAGCTCTATGCGCACGGGACGCTCAATATTTCGAGATATTGAATTGCATATTGTTGCATAAAATACAATCGATGAGTTCAAATCTAATTGATCAGGAAAGTCTGCGTCTTCTATTTTCGCAGAAAATATGGATTCAATAAACCGAATGTCGGAGCCGTTGTTTTCCACCAAAGCGCAGTATCGTGTAGAACCCGGCATAAGGATGCCATGCCCCCACCCTGAAGAATCGATATAGAAGTCATTTTCGAGTGAATAGAGACCGTCAGACAATCCGTCAGGAACAATTTTCATTTCACTGTCAAAACTACTGTAAATTCTAAAATCAGATTTAAGTTCTACAATGTTGGATGGAACTGCCGTCCCGTCGTAAACAGATCTGAATACAGTTGCAAATTTTGAACCGACAGGAATTTCAAACGGGCCATAGTTATCGCATTGACCGGTCATCTTGAAACTGTCACCGGGATGGAGAATGTGGGATGAAGCGTCTCCGTATCCTGTTGCCGGAATAACATAATACGAATCCAACCATACCGCATAAGTAGGTGTTCCGGGATTTTCAGGCGAACGTGGATGAATGTTCAACAAAGCGCTCTGACTGTTATTATAACCCGTTTTCCATGGTTCATCCTTAACGACAGGATTAAGAAAGTCAATGGCAAAATAACCGTCAGCGTTGCCGTCCCATCCCCAGTTGAAGTGAAACAATCCTTCGCCGTCATAGCCGTCACATACAAATGCATGGGCTGATGACATGGAAAAACCGCCATACAATATCGGTCCATAATTTTTCAATGCATCGTAAAGCAACCGGGACCAGTCATGGAGAGTAAACCAGCCACGACGCATATATCTGATATCGTCACTATAGTCCCAATATTTCAGCAAAGCTTGAGTGGCATCGTTGACATCGGCACCGGAAGCTGTCGGGAAATAATTCATACGTACACTACCCCCGACACCGCGCAACAGATGTGCCACGGCTTGTCTCTGCTGCCCTGTAGCGGATGATGTGGAGTAATCATCAAGCATATTTTCCCAATCAAGTGAATATTGAGAGAAATCGGTATAGATATCTTTCCCTATTTTCCCGGCACGGTATGTCAGCTCTCCATTCCCTTGATGTGGCGAGTTGTGATATTTCATAACTTGAGCCATTGCCGTAGCCACACACCCTGAAAGGCATTTTTCCCCGTCATATTCAGGACACTCCAGATTGAATGGCTCTCCTTGTCCCCATATTGTCGTGCAGAGAGGAGCAATCGCCTCACCCACCGACGGGCTATAGGTAACTGCATTTCCTCTTGCAGCGATATCCGAAATGCGCCCACTTATATATTGCAACCACTCGCAGAAACCTATCGGCAAATTTCCAGCTGCATCATACATTTCCCCATCGCCATAGCCCAATACTGCCGGTAGTGCGTCGTCAGCCGGGGCCACGACAAAACCATCTTCAGAATCGAAAATATAAACAGTGTTATTACCATAACTGTCAGTCATGATTTCAGATATTCTATACCGGTGAGTCTTAACCTGGCATTGCCCCCGGGAAAAGTTCTGACGGCACAGCCTCGTCAAGGCTGCTTCCGGAGTAACGGGAGCACCAAGAACAGGGAGTGAGCACAGTATGAAAAAAAGTATATAAATATATTTCATAACCCGTTATTATGTCATCGTTCGGCAGCCGCTTCTATCTGCCTTATCTCTTTCAAAAGTTGTTCTGAGGAAGGGATTAACACAAAGATACGAAATTAATTGAGAAATACAACAAAAGGAGGGCGCACCGAATGATGCGCCCTCCCCAAAAAACAACTCATTATCTACTTCAGAAAGAGAACATAAGTCTTCCTTGGATACAGTTGAAATTAGAGTCTTCCATATATTTGTCACGGTCAAGATGATTGTAGTTGTATTCAAGCATCACCTGGACAAATTTGTTAAACGAGAAGTTTGCGCCTACAGTGACCGAATGGAGATTACCGCCTCCGATGCTCAATGAGGTCGCGGGATAGTCGGCGAGCACACCGTTGGGATAATACTGGTCGCGGCCTGCCGAATAATATTCACCGTCAACCTTGTCGTTAAGACCGGTATAGCTGTAACGCGCCACAATCTCCAGAGAGCGACCGGTAAGTCCGCCAAGAAGACCTTCGGCACTGTTGTACTTGTAGTCGGGACCGAAAATCTTATAGCCTGCCTCGACATAAGCTCCGTTAAAGCTGTTGCTTCCGAGCGGATTTCCGTTCTGCCATGATTCAAGTGTGCCCCATGAGTCGATTGACCCGAGATTAGCCTCGAACAGTGTCTGGTCGTCACGCTTCTTGGTGACATGTTTCCACATATACTCAGCACGGGCGAAGAATTTCGGGCTTACATAGAGAGCCTCGGCACCGATATTATACACGTTGCGGGCATACGGGAGAATAGCCTCTACAAACTGAGTGTCATCGACAAGCGTCTCCATCGGTGTACCGAGTATAAGCTCGGTCATCTTCACATTGTTTTCGGTCTTACCCACATTCAGGTTCTCATAGTGGAAGCTCGCGCCGATATGAAATGCGGTAGTACCGTCGTTAATCGGGCGGTAAAGCCAGCGTCCGCCTACAGCCACGCCCTGATATCCCGAAGGCTGGTCGTTGTAAAGATTTTCGGCAAATACACCGATATTGGAATAGAACGGAGTATTGTAATATTTGTAAGCGATACCAAGCTCACGACCCGGACACAAAGCCACGGTAGGAGCGGCACGGTTGATGAAGTGCAGGCTGCCGAGAGAGGTGTTGCGCGCCATGCCGGCGGGGTCATTGAAGTAACCAGCCTTTATCGAGTGTACACCACCATATTTCTGGTCAGGGTTGAAAGAATACTGGAGGAAGATGTTTTTCTGCTTGAACTTACCGCCGGAGAAATCAAAGTCGGCATAAAAATACCAGTTCTGATAAGCCATCGATGTACGGATACGGGCATCGGTAAGTTTCGCGCCCGACTTCATAGGAGTGAAATCAGTGTGATACCAGGCGGCATCCATCATCATGCGGGCACCCACGGTAAAGTGGAGGTCTTCTTCCTTGTTGTCGATCTTGACAGTAGGATTATTGTCAAAATCCTGTGCGGCTATAGAGAGAGCGAAAGCAGCGGCGGCACATAAAATTATATGTCTTTTCATTGTTGTTTACTGTTAAATGGGTTAAAACTGAATGATTAGTAACCGAGACGTTCGAGAGTCTCCACAGGATCGGGCACATAAGAAGGTGCCGAAGCATTATCAAACTGAGGATTGCAACGGAAACCGTTTTCAATCAGGTAGCGCAGTGTAAGTTCGGAGCGGTTGGTGAAAAGACCGTTGAGATATACCGTCCAGAGCTTACCGTCGACCGTGACGCCGAGCAGGTCGTCAAACTGAGTTGTGTTGCCCCAGTTGTATTGTCCCATATATTTACCCATCTGCGCGTAAGAGTCAAATGAATAGGGATGGTTCAGCATCCTTGCGCGGGCTATCAGGTAAGCTTGCCAGGGAGCGTCAAGCTCTCCGTAGTTGTTAGGTGCGCCGGCAATCGACGGGCCTATGATGTGAGCCTTGTTGGCAAGAGCCATGTTGATGAAGTCGGCATATCCCTGCGGGGTGTTTACCTTGAGGTCGGTCGCGCCCTTGCCTTCCCACAGGAGGAAGCACATCGGGAGTTGTCCTTTGAACACGTCGGCTGTGCGTCGCAGTGACTCAAGCGAGAATGTCTGAAGCACTACCTTGCCGTTGGCATTACCCACATTGACCTTGCCATCCTTATAGTTGGGCACTCCGTCGCAGGGGTGTGTGATTATATTCCATCCGAGGCGGTCAAGCTCATCGTAGACGCGCTGCTCGAAGTCGCCCGGGTTAAGCCATGATTCCTTAAACTCGATATATATGCCGGGACGGTTGCCTGTATCCTCGGGGTCTGCCTCATACTCAAGAGTATAGGTAAGACAGTCGCGCGGATTGGCGGGATCCCAAGTACCGGTGACAGAGAATATGCGCTCGCCGTCGGCGTTACGCTTCAGAATCTTTCCCTCGGCAAAGGCAATCTGGTCGCTCAGAGCCGACACATACTGATGCTGTCCCATCGGGTTTGACGGTGACTTGGGGGCGAAGTTGTTGCGCGCCTGTTCGAGGCTCGACTCGTTAAACCAGCTTCCTGCATCAAGGGCAAGAAGTTCCTCGTACATATATGACATTGCATAGTAGGGACGGAAGGAAGCGACATCAGCCTTGTACCACTCTTCAGCCTGGGCGGCTGTAGCACCGTGAGCCATGTAGAATGCCTTACGTGTCTGCGGCACATACTCGCCATACACATTCTCGATATTGGTAGTGCGGCAGAGGTTTTCATCATGATTGGCAAGAATCACGCCATCTTTTGTGCACTGTAGATCTGATTCAAGGTAGTCGGCACCCATCTCGCGCGCCCAGCGCCATGCAGCCTCGGTCTCCTCTGGACCCCAGAATGTAGAGCCGCGATGAGCCATCACCGCATATTGCGGCACATAGTCACGTACCTTTGCCATCTCGGGAGAGATTGTGTTAACGCTAACGCGGGTAGCATCCACGTTGACATTGGTAAAGTCTTGCTCCTCCTGGCATGAAGTCAGGGCAAGAAGGGTAACCGCTGACAAGCAGCCGACCTTTACTAAACATTTACTCATAGATTTAAAAAATTGGATTTTAGGTATCTGATTATTTTAATTTCGCAAGCTTATTTCTTTTCTACAAGATATTGCTCTTCCTTGTAGGTAAGACCCATGAACACCATTGACAGCAGACATGCGCCGATAAGCATGATGAATGTCCAGTTCCATCCGGCAGTCTGTGCCACATAACCTACCACTATATTGGCAAGAATTGCCGTGCCGAAGAAATATCCGAAAAATCCGGTAAGACCGGCTGCTGTACCGGCAGCATTCTTCGGGGCAAGATCAAGTGCCTGGACGCCTACAAGCATCACCGGTCCGTAAATAAAGAAACCGATTGCCACAAGAGAGGCGGTCACTATCACGTAATTGTCGGAGAATGTCCAATAGAGGAACACAAACAGAGCTACAAACCCCATGAAGATAATGGTCGGGAGCGCACGGCGGCCCTTGAACACCTTGTCACTCATCCATCCACACACCAGTGTGCCGGGAATTGCCGCAAACTCGTAGGCGAAGTAAGCCCAGCCTGCCTGCTTGATGTCATAGCCCTGTGCCTCTTTAAGATAGGTAGGTGCCCAGTCAAGACATCCGTAACGCACCATGTAGATAAACGCATTTGCTATGGCGATATACCACAACAGTTTGTTGTTAAGCACATATTTGAAGAAAATTTCCTTTGCGGTGAGCACAGTCTCCTGCTTCTCGCTGTAGTTTTTAGGATAATCGTTACGCCACTTCTCGACCGAGGGCAGACCGCATGACTGCGGGGTGTCACGGATAAGACAGTAGGCAAGGATTGCGATGAAAATTGCCACTGCGGCGGGGAAAGCGTATGTACCGATAAGGAAGTAATACTCCTTGTTGGAACCGTAGAACCAGTGTCCGAACCATATTGCGCCATAGACAGCCATCGGGCCGACAAGCGCGCCGCCTACATTATGGGCGCAGTTCCATATCGACATTTTCGTGCCGCGCTCCTTTACCGAAAACCAATGTGTCATCACACGACCGCACGGAGGCCACCCCATGCCGTTGAACCACCCGACCAGGAAGTTGAGAATCGCCATGATAGCTATGGCAAGCGGCTTCTGGTCAGGGCCGAGTGCCACTACCGGCACGATCATGAATGCCATCGAGATGGCGGCAAGCACAAGACCAAGCGGGAGGAACACTCTCGCATTACTGCGGTCGCTCACGCTGCCCATCAGGAATTTTGACAACGCATAAGCGATGGCGTTCATTGACAGCACAATACTCAGCTCACCTGTCTCATAGCCGAAATTGCCGAGTTCAGGCATCGCCATCGAAAAGTTCTTTCTAACGATATAGAAGCCGGCGTAACCGATAAATATACCGATAAACACCTGCCACCTCAATCTTTTGTAACGTGCATCAGCCTCTGTGCCTGTCTGTTCAGGCTTATAGGCGGGCGGAGCTAAAAATTTCCACATTGATTATCAGATATTAGTTGATGATGATTTGATGTCCTGTTTAGGTTTGGATAACATTGTAACAATACTCAGCAAGTTTTGTTCGTTTTTAGGTTAATAAAAGTTATAAACACTCCCGACTGTACCTTCCGGAAAACAATTATCTTTTTCATTGTCGTAATATTATTGATTACGACAGCAAAAATAGGTACACGATATTTCATGGATTTTTCAAAAATATTTAATTATCATAAAAACCGCCTGACATTACAAATCCAACATATTTTATACCATATAATGTTAATTTCAAATAACATAGTGGTATAATCGGTTTTTATTCATACCTTTGCAATTTCTTATTCATATACAAACCAATCATTATGAAGAATATTCTACTTACAAGTGTAATCGCTTCCGCTGCACTCACGGTCATTGCGGCAACTCCCGCCAATGATTTGCAAAGAGTCAACGCAAGCGACAATCTGAAAGTGACTCGCATCAACAATGCGCCTGCAAAAAATGTAAAGCAGATTGCACCCGGCGTCACTTCAACTGTTGAAAATGGTATCAAAAAACTTCACGTCATTGGGAAAGAAAGCCGCAACCTTCAATCTATCAAGGCTATGCGCTCCCCGATAGGGGGGGTAAAGGCTCCCCAAGGCTTTGTGCTCTTTGAAAGTTTTGAAGGCTGGGACGGTGAAGACCTTGAATGGACCCCCGAAGGCTGGACAGTCGACATGCGCGGCGAAGTAGAGCGCAGCGAAAGCTGGACACCATGCCTTCCAAATACAAGTTTCGGTCTTCCGGCACCTGCCGACGGCATATATTCGTATGCTATCAATTACTCCGAGGTAAAACAGGATGAATGGCTTATCACTCCGGAAATAGAAATCGCCGAAGGATTTAATCTGTCATACTGGCTGTATCTTGATCCCGTATTTTTGTTTAATCTTGATAATGTTGACTGGGAGAATATGGTGTTCATCGGCGAACCCACCGTATCCGCAACCCTACAGATATGGGCACAGCCCGCAGGAGAAGAATGGATAATGCTTCATGACTATGTCGACGACTACAAAGGCATGACTCTCTTGGAATTATATGATGAGACTCCTGCAGGCATGGAGAAAAAGAGCATGTCACTCGATAAAATCGCCGGAAAGAAAGCAAAAATTGCATTCCGTTATGTAGGTATTGACGGAAATTCCATGTTTATTGATGCGGTAGGAGTAGGTTATCCCGCACTCGAAGATGTATCATACCTGGATCCATTCTCCACTCTATACTGGGGATTCACACGCAGCGCCTCACTCACATGTCTGACCGCAGATATCGCGATGTATCCTGTATATGCACCGCTTACATGGACCAATATGACATATATCGATGGCGCAGAATATGAATGGACTTATTGTGACCCCGTCACGGCAGATTTTGTAACTGATAATAATCCCGAGGCACTTACAGTGACATATATCCCTGATTATTCAAGCGAGGCAAGTATGCGCAATAATTTCTTCTATCCTCCTACCCTCACCGCATCGGCACCCAACTCCACCCCCGGCAGCTACACCGCGCCTTATGTTTATTTCCAGGCGGGAGGAAAGGTTGAGCGTACCCTCAACGACGGCACGGAGTTTGAGGCTACTTTATTCCCCTTCGCACTCAATAACAGCGGATTCACATTTATCACTTGCGATGATGAAACTATCGGTGACAACGCGATACCTGTATTCGGCTATAACAACCACACCGACCAGTATTGGCTTAACTACTCACTCAATGGAGCCGAGCCTATGGAAGGCAACTACTCACATCTTGAAGGAATCGCCAACTTATTCATGGCAACGGAAGCGCCGCTCGTAGTAAACGGAATTACAGCATTCGGTTGGGGTAAGGTTGATCCTGAGGCTGAATTTACAGCGACTATTTACGCTCTGGACAGTGAGATGTCTGCCGCCTACGAGTCACTTACCGAGATTGCATCAACGACATTGAAAGGCTCGGAATTTATCGCTCAGTACAATGACGCGAAAGGTTATCTTTGCCTACCGTTCAACTTTGACGAACCGGTTGTAATCAGCGCCACAGAAGAACATCCCGCATACTTTATCATGATAAAAGGATTCCGTTCCGATAAGGTCGAATATTTTGTTCCGCTGCAGTCGGCAAAACCCGACCCCAACTATATGTGTCTCGGATATATCATGAACCATATCGACCTGAGCGGTCACACCGACCGTGGCGAATACTACAGCATAAAGCCTATGGTATATAAAGCAGACGGCGATTACGTTGACCCCTATGCATCATTTGCCATCGGTCTTGACGCCGAATATCCCTGGCTCACCACCGACACTGAAGAGATTACGCTTTCTAACACACCTGTGGAAGTACAACTTGGCAGCTACTATGACGGCAGCAAGTTGTCAGTTGAAGTTCCTGCCGGTGTCGAGGCTACCGTCACAGGCCGCTACAACAAATGTGTGCTCACGGTAAAGCACAACTATGCTGATGTAATCGCCGAAGGCAACGTGGTTGTAAAAGGTCCCGGCGTGGAAGTATCAATTCCTGTCAAAGAGGGCACTGTAGGCATTTCCGGCATCACTGCTGAAAATGGGGCTGAAATCACCGGAATCTACGACCTCAACGGTCGCCGCATAAATGCCGCCGATGCAAAAGATGGCATATATGTGGTAAAATATTCCGACGGCACCGCCCGTAAGACGGTTGTAAGGAAATAATCCGCCGTCACTACTTTACGGTAATAACTTTACGCCCTGTGTCGCAGTATCGTGACACAGGGCGTAACTTTTAAATTTCCTATATAGACTACATTATCAGCAATTATTTGCCGCCTTGGTCTTATCAATATCGATTGCCTCGGCGAGTATCGACACGGGGTTGGCTACAGGCATTCCTGTCGACATCTCTATCTGCCACTTACATGTCTCGCAATCGGTGGCGACAAGGTCGACCCGGCTGTTGATTATCTGGTCGAAAAGCGGCTTGCCTATGCCCTGGGAATACTCGTAGTTTTCCTTTTTGAATCCGTAAGTGCCGGCTATACCGCAGCAATGTGAGTCGAGAGGCACATACTCCAGTCCGGGAATCATCTTAAGCAGCGAGGTAGAGTAAATCGACCATCCGAGTTTTTCCATGTGACACGGCGTGTGATAAGCAACGCGCTTGTGGAAATCATCCCTGAACACAAGCTTTACCTTTCCCTCATCTATAAGATTATATAGGAAGCGGGTGGCAAGCATGATATCGTCGCGAACGTCGAGATTATCGATTCCGAGGATGTGGAGATATTCGTCACGCATCGTGAACGTGCATGTCGAACTTGTAGCGATTACCTGCATCTTGTCAGTCTTCACCGCCTTCCTTATCGACTCAAGATTGATATTTGCGTCGCGCGTAGCTTCCTTCACAAGTTTGTTAGCAATCTTGGCGACACCGCAGCATTTCTCTTTTTCAAGCAGCTGAATGCCGTAACCTACCGCATTCATCAGCGTCACCAGGTCTTTGCCGAGCTGAGGATAATTATACTGCACGTAGCAACCGTGGAAATACACAACCTGATTTTTGTATGATGCCTGACCGGAAGCAGCGTGTTTCTTATACCACGAGGTGAATGTCTGACGGGCGTAAGTCGGGAAGGTTCTCCCGTCATCTATTTTCAGTACAGAGTCCATGATTTTCTTTACCGGCTTCAGACGCAACATGCCGTTGACCACGGGAGCAAACGGAGTCGCGACAGTGCCCATGAAATCCGTGCTGGCAAGCATACGGTCGCGCAGTGTCGGGGCATGCTTGCTATATTTGATACGTGCCGACTGTATTATATCGCCTATCTTGACATTAGACGGACATGCCACCTCGCAACGCTTGCAGTTCAGACAATATTTCAGAGCTTCGTCGTAGAAGAACGGTTTTTTAAGACGGTAACGCTCACCATCGGGTCCCGCCTGCTTAGGTCCGGGATAATCCGGATTAACGGCTGTCACAGGACAATAGACGGTACATATCGTACACTTGATACATTCCTCAAAATTATTCTTGCTTACAGTATTTTCTTGATATTCTTCCATAATGCCTGCGCTATTTTAACTCGTTAACAATGTCGGAAGCCACCTTGAGTGCGGTCAATACCGCCACGCCGCCACCCGACCCCTCTTTGAGCGCGTCATGACCGCCTGCAATCGCGCCGATAGCCCGCATGTTGTCGACACGTTTCCCATCCTTGTAGACATGAAACGAATCGTCGGTCACAACACCGAAACGCATATATTGCTGGGGGTTATACAGGTCGATGTCACACCATCCGCTGCGCGGTCCGTCGACATTTACGTCGAGACGGAATATCGGCTCAAATACCTTATTGGGTGTCGCCTCAAGACCGTGACTGAAAAAACTGCCGGTGGCAAGTACAAACTGTTCGGCTTCAAGAGTCATGTCGCCGAGATTGACGGTGCGGATACTGGTCAGACGACTTCCATCAAATTCACCGGAAGCAACAGTGTCACCTAACAGGTATGAGCCGCCGAGATGCTGGAAATGATTGCGCAGACGCATCTGGGCGCGCATTCCGCAAAGCGACATCGGCATGGTTGACACATAGTAGAGCGGACATTTCACCTGCTCCTTCAGAAGCTTTACCGGCTCTTCATCAAACAGACCTATGATAGCCGGCATTATCACCGTGTCGGCTTTTGTCTCGGTGACTATACGGTTGACCTCGGCGGCGAAACGCTTTATCACGTTGCCGGTGATAAACCTCGCTATGTTTGTGGCGCGCATCTCCGTGGAGCTTTTACGCAGTGTGTCAAGCTCGGGGATAGTGAAATCACGCCGCTCACATTCAAGACCCGCCTGATTAAGCCCCCGCTCGATAAAGTCGGGATAAAAATCAAGATAGCCTGTGATATTTATGATCGCCACCTTCCCCCAGGGCAAATTTTCCGCCGACTCCACGGCAACATAGTCGAGCATCGACATCCACGCCGGCTTAAAAATACCTGTCGGGGTAAGACGGTAATGATTTTCATCCTCTTTCCCTACAAGTGTTATTCCCGCCTCTGCAAATAGAGGTTTTACCTCGGGAATAAGCTTTTTCACCGTGTCTATGCCGAGTTTTTTATAGGGATGCCCTTCAGGCACCCGGGCAATCTCATCAAGCGGATGCTTTACATCGTTGCCATCTTTTCTACCGAAAAGGTCGATTGATCCTGAATTAAAATGAAGGGCGCTCTGACCTGAAGACACGATAGCTACTTTCTTGCCCGCTTTAAGCATCTTTATACCGCATACCAGTCCGCTGATACCTCCACCTATTATTATTGAGTCATATTTCATAACCGTAATTATTTTGCGTCAATTTTATCCTCCGGGAGAGCAATCTCGTCAAGCCCGCATACCCCCTCGTAGAGCCACGACATGAACTGTCCCTCGACAAGCGACTCGCCCCAGGCGACAGGATACATGCCTTTCCATCGCTCGTTGATAAACGATGACAGGTCGCGCAACGTGCGCTCCGCACACCGGTTGGAATTAACCAGGATGCCTGCTGCGCGGCAAGCGCACAGACCTCCCTGACACGTGCCCATACCGAGACGGGTGCGTCGGCGCAGGTTTATAAGGTTCTCGCAATGGAGATGGTTGATAGCATATTTCAGCTCTCCCACCGATACCTGTTCACACTCACACACCACAGCCTCGTCGGCGAGTGTCTTGTATTCGATTTCGGCACTGAGCGACCCGTGACGCTCTTCGGCGGCTTTCTGGTCGGTGCTAAGTTCTATGATATGTGCCTTCGGACGCGTCATCACCGTGCCTCCTTCATGAGCCTCCAGTTCTGACCCCGGCAGAGGCACTTCGGCGGTGCGGCATTTTACATCCCTGCCGAGTTTCTTGCAAGCAAGGTCGGTAGCCCACTCCGCCATCAGACGGTAAGTCATCAGCTTGCCGCCGGTAATGGTGATAAATCCCTCAAGCCCGTCGCGTGTGGCATGGTCGAGACACACGATACCACGGCTGATGCTTCTGCCCGACGGGTCATTGTCGGCGGCGACAAGCGGGCGCACACCGGCATATGCGCGCAGTATGCGGGTATATGCGAGCACGGGGGCAATCTTTGTCCCTTCTCTCATCAGCACGTCGACCTCTTCCTGAGTCACGTCCATATTGTCAATCTGGTCGTAAGGGATGCGGCTGGAAGTGGTTCCTATGAGCGAAATGGTGTCACCCGGCACAAGTATATCGGCATCGGCAGGCTTGCGGCATCGGTTGATGACCACGTTGTTGACGCGGTGTCCGAATATAAGCAACGCACCCTTTGCCGGAAACATGTTGACCGACACCCCGGCAAGCTGAGCGATGTGGTGTCCCCATATACCGCCCGCGTTGATTACAAGGTCAGCATGGCGGCTGAGCAGCTCTCCAGTCTTGTTGTCGCGTAGTTTCACCCCGGTTATGCGGTTCTGTTCACGCTCAAACCCCACGACCTCATGATAGGTGAGTATGTCGGCGCCATCCTTGCGCGCCGAAACCACGTTTGCCACAGTCAGACGGAACGGGTCGATAGCCCCGTCGGGCACTTTTACCGCCCCTATGATGTCGGGATTGACCGCCGGTTCAAGCCTTACCGCCTCACGCGGGTCGATAGCCTCGGCATTTATACCCGCCTTATGGCAGCACTCTATGAAATTATGCTGATAGTCAAGGTCATCTTCGGGAAGCGTGACAAACAAGCCGCCAGTGTCATCGACACAGTGACGCGCTATACGCCGGAGTATCATATTCTCTTTTATACACTCCGTCGCCGATTCCTGGTCGGTCACGGCATATCGTGCGCCGCTGTGGAGAAGCCCGTGGTTACGCCCGGTAGCTCCGGCGGTAAAGTCAAAACGCTCTACCAGAAGAGTCTTCAATCCGCGCATGGCACAGTCACGCGCAGTGCCGGCACCAGTGGCGCCTCCACCGATTACGATTACATCGTAGTGCCGATTACTTTCTTGGCTCATGGTCACTTCAGTTTGTTGGTTTATGTATTATGATGAAAAATATCTGTCGCAAGGGCTATAGATGACCCCTGTGATAATAACATTTAACAACTGATAAAGTTTCTATATCGTGCAAATATCTCAGCTCATGTGGGCTACACCAAGTGAAAGTACCGACACTTTGGCATCGGGCACGGCGGAAATAATGGCATTGCAACAGGCTATCATAGTGGCTCCGGTAGTGATTACGTCATCAGTGACAAGGATATGCTTTCCGGCGAGTTCACCGGCATCACGCACTGCATAGACCGACTGCGCGTTGAGCCACCGGCTGAAATCAGTCCGTGATGTCTGTGTGGAATGTCCGCGTCTTGCGACAAGATGGTTCCCCACAGGCAACCCTGTGACCTTCCCGATGCCTTCTGCAAGATATCGGCTCTGATTATAACCCCGGCGTATCATCTTCATCCAATGAAGCGGCACAGGAAGTATGAGGTCGATACCGTCAAAGAATCCGTCGGGGGCAATCTCCCGTGCAAAACGCTCCCCCATAGATTTCATCAATACAGGGCGACCCTGATATTTCGCACGGTGTATGATATCGTTGTAGACTCCCTCCCGGTAATAATGGAAATATCCGGCGGCGCGTTCAATCGGCGTGGCGACCGTGGCGAGCCGGCGATGAATCATATTGAAACTGTCGCGATGCACATTGGTGCGCGGAAGGTCGTAGGCGCAATGCAGACACATCACCTCCTCTTCACGAAAAAGCGAGCGACCACACACCTCGCACACACGCGGGTATATCAGGTCAAGCAGCCGGTCAATTATCGTCGTCACCATACTCTCCCCGGCGCAATTCGTCGAGCACACCCGACACGTATTCCCACTCAAAGCCGCGTTGCATGGCAAAGCGGCACACTTTAAGAGCATCTTCCCGGCATAGAGGGCGGTCCATCTGACGCGCCTTGGAGCGCATCAACGCGCGCAATGTATCCGTGTATGCTTCACCTTCGGTAGCCGATGCCACGGCTTCATCGATAAGCGGGCGCGCCACGCGCTTGGCGGCAAGCCCCATCCTTATTTTTTTCCTGCCCCAACGGCTGAACAGAAATTTGCTGCGGGCGTAAGCCGATGCGTAACGCGAGTCGTCGACAAAACGGCGGTCGACAAGTGAATCCACGATACGCTCGCGGTCAGACGAAGATATGCCCCACCGGAGCAGTTTTTGCGTTACCTCAAACGTACATTGCTCCGACCTCGCGCAGAGCAGTTCGAGACGCACAAGCGCCTCATCGGCTGTAATCTGCTTTTTCCTAATCATAGTCACGAGGCGACACCGCTATTATGAACCGTTGCCGCCCATACATGTCGGCTTCTGTCACAACATCCTTGAACCCGACACTCACGAGCATCTGCGTGATTGCCTCCGCATAGTCCGGATTAATCTCGAAATAAAGTTTGCCGCCGGAAGTCAACGCTTTTACAGCATAGGCACCAATCGGCTTATAGAAGCGTAAAGGGTCGCTGTCGGGGACAAAGAGCGCGAGCCCCGGCTCATAATCAAGCACATTAGCATCCATTGCACCGCGTTCATGCTCAGTGATGTAAGGAGGATTGCTCACTATTATATCATATTCCGGCACAGCGGGAGGTGCAAGTCGCAATACATCCTCATGAATGAAATTCACCTTCACTTTAAGCGATGCCGCATTTTCACGTGCCACTGTGAGCGCATCGGTGGAGATATCCACTGCATCCACTACCGGAAATTTCAGCCTGCGCGCAAGAGCCACCGCTATACAGCCCGAACCGGTACAGAAGTCCATCACACGCAGGTCGGGGCGGTCACCCCACTCTTTCACTATCATGTCGACGAGTCCCGCAGTCTCGGGGCGCGGTATCAATACGGCAGGCGTGACCTTCAATTCAAGCCCGCAGAATGATGCCTTGCCGAATATATATTGTATAGGCTCATGGCGGAGCAAACGCTCAACAACCGCCTCGGCGCGTGACTGAATAAAATCTGACACCGGGACGTCACGCTTCAACACCGCGTCGACCGGCGTATAATGAAGCAGATCCTCGACTATCATACGTGTCATGGCATCTGCCTCACCATCGGGATAAACGGCTGCAAGCCGCCGCTTTACACCCGATATAAAATCTTTTAGCTTAATGTCACTTGTCATATCGGCAAATTTAGCTACTTTTATCCAACAATAAAAACTTTACCGATGAATATAGACCAACGATTTATGAGACGTGCCATCGAGCTTGCGAAACATGGACTCGGCAACACGTCGCCAAATCCTATGGTAGGTGCCGTGATAGTCAATGACGGCAAAATCATAGGCGAAGGCTACCACCGCCGCTGCGGGGAGGGTCACGCCGAGGTCAACGCGGTTGCCTCGGTCATAGACAAGTCGCTTCTTAAAGACTCCACCATATATGTCACTCTCGAGCCTTGTTCTCATTACGGCAAGACTCCCCCATGCTCTAAACTCATAATCGACAGCGGCATACCGCGTGTGGTCGTAGGCTCGACCGACCCTAACGAAAAGGTAAGCGGCAGAGGCATAAAGATGTTGCGTGATGCCGGGGTTGAGGTCGTGACCGGAGTACTGGAGAAAGAATGTCGCGAAATCAATCCGGTATTCATGACCGCACACACCCTGCGCCGACCCTGGGTGACACTGAAATGGGCACAGAGCCGCGACGGATACATCGACCGTATCCGCACCGCCGAAGAAACCCCGGCGCTCTTCTCCACCCCCGTCACCAAAGCGCTCACTCACAGGCTCCGTTCACTCCACGATGCCATCATGACCGGAAGCGGCACGGTAAAGGCTGACAACCCTTCGCTCGACGTGCGCGAATGGCATGGCAGAAACCCGCGACCGGTAATCGCGGGCAATCCGCCCGCAGGTTGCAGGCTCCTTGACGGCAGCCGGGAAACCCTCGTCTTCTCCGGTGCGGCAAATGCCGAATCAATAAAGGAATATCTCTCGCTGCTCTTTTCACAAGGCATTACATCAGTGCTTGTCGAAGGGGGAGCGAGCCTGCTAAAATCGTTTATAGAGAGCGGGCTATGGGATATGGCGCGCATAGAGACCGCCCCTTTCTCACTCGGAGATGGAGTGGAAGCCCCGACATTGGGAAGAATGCCCGACCGGGATTTAACAATCGGCAACAATCATCTCTACTATTTCAGCAACAATCCCTTCCTATGGCGTTAAAAAGCCATAAAAAGCGTCAATAACCTTCTAAATAATTACAATTACGGAGAGGTTTTAGGGAAATAAGGAAAATGTTGCTAAATTTGCAGTTTGAAAATTAACGTCTACATAATATATGATAAAGAGATTCGGGTCGTACATTTCCATCGCATTGGCTATGGCAGCGGGCATGACTGCCTGTAACGATAACTCCGGCAGCGGTTACGTGACCGAAGACACGGGTTACACTTCGGAGACAATGTATTCAAGTACGGCGATTACATCATTCAACTTGAAGGCAAACAGCAAGGTTTTGGCAGATCTTGACTCAATATTTTTCACAATCGACCTGGAAACCGGCAGAATTTTCAATGCCGACTCTCTCCCCTACGGTACTGACATCACCAAACTGATTCCCAATATCGGTACATCGGGAAGCTCAAAGATTGAGATTCTGATACGTAACAGTTCCGTGATGAAGGACACCACCATCACTTACAGCTCGTCGATGCGTGACAGCATTGACTTCAGTGCCGGCGGCGTGATTGCCCGCGTGACATCGCTCAACGAGCAGTACACCCAGCAATACAGCATCAGGGTCAACGTACACAAGGTAAAGAGCGACTCCCTCGTGTGGGACCGCATCGCGTGGCAGCAGCTTCCCGGAAATCCCGAAAAGCAGCGCACTATACTCCACGGAGAGAAAGTGTACACTTTCCTGCAAAGTGCTGACGGCAGCTGCCGCATAGCAGTCATGGATGACCCGATCGAGCCGATGGCACTTACCGCTACGGCAACACTTCCGGAAGGTCTCAACCTGCGTTCGATAGTGTCAAACGACGCGGCATTCTTCGCCCTTGACAACGACGGGAAGATGTACACCTCGACCGACGGCACCGCATGGACAGCCACCGGCGAGACATGGAGCCATATATACGGCGCATACGAGTCACAGATACTTGGAGTGAAAAAGACCGGCGACGATTACTTCTACACTACCTATCCCGACAACGGCACCTCTGTAAAAGTTGCCGCTGACTGCCCCGTATCGGGCACAAGCGACCTTCTCCTTATGGAAGGGTCTAAATGGGCCGACGGTCCCCAGGCAATATTCACCGGAGGACGAATCGCCAACGGCAATCTCACCGGAGCCACATGGAGCTACGACGGCTCGAAATGGGCTAAAATCAGCGAGACCCCGATAGACAGGGCGAAGGAAGGCATGTCGCTTTTCCCCTATTTCACTTACCGCAAGGCAAAGAAAAGCTGGAGAGTTACAAAACTGTTCACCTTGTTTGCCACCGGAGGCAGGCTCGCCGATGGCAATGTATCAAACTACGTCTATGTGTCGCGCGACATGGGCATAACCTGGGAGCGCGCCGACCGGCTGATGCAGTTCCCGTCATATATCCCGGCATTTTATAATGCCGACGCGATAGTGTGGGCATCCGAGCTTGGAAGCCGCAGCTCAGCCCTCGGATGGAATGAAATGGCATCCCCCGCCATTCCCGCCTGGCTCACACCGGTGACCGACGGCAGCCGCGCCGTGACACCTGTCACCACCTGGGAATGTCCTTACATATATCTATATGGCGGTGACAATGCTTCCGGCTCACTGAACCCGCAGGTATGGAGGGGTGTAATCAACCGGCTCACATTCAAGCCGCTGATATGAGACTCTTAGCTGTAACGCTCACTATCGCAATGCTGTCAGTTGTATTACCCCACAGAGCCGCATCGCAGGAAGCAGCCTATAAGTTTGACATAGGTGCCTCGCTCGGTGTAAGCGGATATCTGGGTGATGCAAACACGTCAAACCTCATGAGCCATCCCGGTTTTGCTGCAGGGGCATCATTCCGCTACCTCATCAATACACGCTGGGCTGTCAAGGGCATGTTCACTTACGCGGGACTGAGCGGAAACAGCGCCGACATGGAAAATGTATATCCCGGCGGTCAGACCTACGAGTTCACATCGACCGTATATGACCTCGGTGCAAGAATCGAATTCAATTTCTTTAACTACGGCATCGGCGAGTCATACCGCAAACTGCGCCGGTGGACTCCATATCTGTCGCTCGGTGCAGGCGTGACAATGGCGTCGGCTGAAGGCACTCATGTGGCTATGAACATCCCGATGGGCGTAGGCATGCGATACAAGGTGTCACCGCGTATAAATCTCGGACTGGAATGGAGCATGACAAAGGTATTCGGCGACAATGTCGACGGACCTGTGCTTGATGACCTTTACGGCATCAAAAGCTCATTTTTAAAAAATACCGACTGGTACTCGCTCATCATGTTCTCGATAAGCTATGAATTTGGAGAGCGATGCAAAAACTGTTTTTATGTAGACTAAAATGACCGATATGTCACTTATCAACGAAATAGACCCCGACAGACTTCCCCGTCACGTGGCAATCATAATGGATGGCAACGGACGATGGGCGAAAGCGCGTAACCTTGACAGGTCGGAAGGTCATGTGGAAGGAGTCAACACGGTAAGAAAAATCACCGAAATTGCCTCCGAGCTTGGCATAGGCTACCTTACCTTATATACTTTCTCCACCGAAAACTGGAATCGCCCCCAGGCTGAGGTGGATGCCCTGATGCACCTTATAGTGATTGCAATCGAGCGCGAGACAGCCGACCTTATAAAAAACAATGTAAGGCTCACGATGATAGGCGATTTCAGCCGTATGCCGAAATTTGCTTACGACCGCCTTTGCAAGTGTATCGACGACACGTCACACTGTACCGGTCTGACTCTCATTCTCGCCATAAGCTATTCATCGCGCTGGGAGATAACCGAGGCTGTCAAGCGCATAGCCGCCGACGTGAAGGAAGGTAAAATCGCCATCGACGACATCACCCCCGCGACAGTGAGCGATAATCTCTCCACGGCAGGTATCCCCGACCCTGACCTTCTTATCCGCACAGGAGGTGATTTCCGCGTAAGCAACTTCCTGCTCTGGCAGATAGCCTATTCCGAAATATACGTGACCTCTACTTTCTGGCCTGATTTCAGCAAGGAAGATTTCTGTCGCGCAGTCCTTCAGTTTCAGGGAAGGGAACGGCGTTTCGGACTTACGAGCGAACAACTTAACGACAACCAAAAATAAGCAACACCCCTCATTATATATATATCACATCAGATTATGCGTTTAAGACTGCTATTCATACTCACAACCATGTTTGGTATGTGTCTCTCCGCCCAGGTGAAATCGCTCGGCGACGAGCCGGTCGACACAATATATAACCCGACAGTCATCTATTCAGGTATGCCGAAAACTTACCAGATTGCGGGTATCAAAGTGACGGGAGTGCCGAATTATGAGGATTATATCGTAATCGGGTACACAGGTCTTAATGTGGGTGACCGTATCGAGATACCGGGTCCGGAAATCACAAATGCGGCAAAGCGTCTGGCACGTCAGCGTCTTTTCTCCACCATCCAGATAAAAGTCGAGAAGATAGCGGGCGACAAGGCATGGCTGGAATATGCACTTAAACCGCAGCCGCGCATATCCGCGATAAATTACTATGGTGTGAGCAACGGTGAGAAAAAAGACCTCGAAGAGCGCCTTCAGCTGATGAAAGGAAACCAGATTACCCCTAACCTGGTGAACCGTGCGGTAGCTATCATAAAGAAGTTTTTCGCTGACAAAGGTTTCGGTAACGCTACCGTAAGAATCGACCAGGTTGAAGACCTGTCAGCCCCCAACGAAAACATAGTGAATATCATAGTCGACAAGCATAACAAGGTAAAAGTACACAAAATATACATTTCGGGTAATGAGGTGATGAGCGACAACGCCATCCAGCGTACCATGAAGAAGACCAACGAGAAAAATAAGCTCGTCAATCTCTTCCGTCAGAAGAAATTTGTAGAGAGTGACTTTGAAAACGACCTTGACCTCATAATCGAGAAATATAACGAGAAAGGATACCGCGACGCCAAGATTCTGAAAGATAGCGTAGTGCCTTACGATGACAAGACCGTCGACGTATATATCGATCTGGAGGAGGGAAAGAAATACTACATCAGCGACATAGACTGGGTGGGTAACACGATTTATCCCACCGAACTGCTTGACCGCATACTTGACATACGCCCCGGCGACGTTTATAACCAGAAATTGCTTAACAAGCGTATGACAGAGGATGATGACGCGGTGGCAAACCTCTATATGAACAACGGTTATCTTTTTTATCAGCTCGTGCCGATTGAAAAGAACATCGAGGGCGACTCTATCGCGCTCGAACTCCGCATGTTTGAAGGTCCGCAGGCGACTATCAACAACGTAATCATCAACGGTAACGACCGCCTCTATGAGAAAGTTATCCGCCGTGAACTGCGCGTGAAGCCCGGTCAGCTGTTCAAGAAAGACGACCTCATGCGTTCGGCACGTGAAATCGCGCAGACAGGTCACTTTGACCCCGAGACAATGGATATCCGCCCCGAGCCTAACGAAGAAAACGGTACGGTCGACATCCTCTTCAATCTTGAGTCGAAGGCAAATGACCAGGTGGAGATATCATTCGGTTGGGGTCAGACAGGTCTTATCGGTAAACTTGCGCTGAAATTCACCAACTTCTCCATCAAAAACCTGTTCCGCCCCGGCACATACAAGGGTCTTATACCGCAGGGAGAAGGTCAGACATTCACTATCAGTGCGCAGACCAATGCCAAATACTATCAGAGCTACTCCATCTCATTCCTTGACCCGTGGTTTGGAGGCAAGCGACCTAACTCATTCTCAGTATCGGCATACTATGCCCGTCAGACCGGTATAAACTCGTCGTATTACAATAACAACTGGTATAATCCATTCCTTACAGGAGGCATGGGTTACGGTTATGGCTGGGGCAGCAACTATTCCGACTACTACCAGAACTCTTACGAGAATGCCTACGACCCGAACAAAGTACTTCAGATGGTAGGCGTGACCGTTGGTTTCGGTAAGCGTCTTAGCTGGCCTGACGACTATTTCACTTTCCAGGCTGACCTGAGCTACCAGTGGTATTACCTTAAAAACTGGGATTACCTCTACTATATGAATAACGGTGTGTCAAACTCCATAGTACTCGGATTGACACTCTCACGTAACTCTATCGACAACCCGCTCTATACCCGTAGCGGTTCGACATTCTCCGTCAACCTTCAGATGACTCCTCCGGCGTCGCTATTCAGCCGTCATAAAAACTGGGAGAAGCTTTCAAAGGAAAACACCACCGAGTCGCGCAAGCAGCTCTACAAATGGATTGAGTACTGGAAACTCCGTATAAAGTCACGTACCTATACCCCGCTCACCGACCCCGACGGAAAATGGACACTCGTGTTCATGACCCGCGCCGACTTCGGATTGCTCGGCAGCTATAACAAGTGGCTCAAGTCACCGTTTGAGACATTCTATGTCGGCGGCGACGGTATGTCAGGCTCCTATACTTATGCGACCGAGACCATAGCCCTGCGCGGATATGAAAACGGACAGTTCACCCCCTATGGAAAGGAAGGTTATGCCTATGCCCGTGTCGGCATGGAGCTTCACTTCCCGTTCATGCTCTCTCAGTCGACCACAATCTACGGTCTTACATTCCTTGAAGCGGGTAACGCCTGGACCGAGGTCAAGAATTTCTCGCCGTTTGACCTCAAGCGAAGCGCCGGTGCCGGTGTACGTATCTATCTGCCGATGGTCGGCATGATGGGTATTGACTGGGCGTATGGTTTCGACACCGTATTTGGCAAGAAGGGCGGAAGCCAGTTCCACTTCATTCTCGGTCAGGAATTCTAAAAAATTCACAACACGACTAAACTAATTACCTGTTAAAGCGTCATATAATCATAACCAAGTAATTGACTGCAACATGAAAAAATTGACATTAGCGCTCGTTATGGCGATAGCATTCGCCTTCGGGGCCTCGGCACAAAAATTCGCACTCATCGACATGGAGTATATCCTGAAGAACATACCGGCATACGAAATGGCAAATGAACAGCTCAACCAGATTTCCCAGCGTTGGCAGAAAGAAGTGGAGGCAAAAGCCACCGAAGCGCAGACCATGTACAAGAACTACCAGAGCGACATGGTGTTTCTGACCGACGAGCAGAAGACAAAAAAAGAGGCTGAGATTGTGGCAAAGGAAAAGGAGGCGACCGAACTCCGCTACAAATATTTCGGTCCGGAAGGAGAGCTTTACAAAAAGCGTCAGAGCCTCATGCAGCCTATCCAGGATGAAATCTACAACGCCGTGAAGAAAGTAAGCGAGGAGAGAGGCTATCAATGCATATTTGACCGCGCCTCATCCGCCAATATCATCTATGCGTCGCCGCGTATCGACGTGAGCAACGAGGTACTCGCAAAGATGGGTTACGCCAACTAATCCGCCCTATATGATTTTTTAAGAGACTTTGTTTAGTATATATGGATTGAGTTTCTTATCTTTGCACAATCAATTAACACAAATAGAAAAATTTAACATTACACAACTGAATATGATGAAAAAAATTTTGCTCGCTATATTAGTAGCGTTTCCGATGCTCGCAGTAGCTCAGTCACCCAAGTTTGGTGTCGTTAATTCCCAGACAATCATCGAGGCTATGCCCGAATTTAAGACTGCTCAGGAACAGATTACTGCCTCCTCAAAGCGTTACGAAGACGAATTCCAGAAACTTAGCGAGGAAGCTGAGAAGAAATATGGCGAGTATCAGGCACTTGCAGCCGACACCCCCGAATCAATCAAGGAGCGCCGCATCCAGGAGATTCAGGAACTCGACCAGAAGATGCAGCAGTTCCGCGCCACCGCCACTCAGGATCTTCAGCGTCAGCAGGAAGCCGCTTTCGCCCCCATTCAGGAAAAGGTGCGTCAGGCTATCGATGCAGTAGGCAAGGAAAACGGCATGACATTCATCTTCGAAAACGTGATGCCTCTTTACACCGGCACTGACGTGACTGATGTCACTCCCCTTGTAAAGACCCGTCTTAACCTTAAGTAAGTCTCATCACTAACCCCCATAAGAAGAGGGTGTATCAAGTCACGATACATCCTCTTTTTTTACACTATGACACGACTAAGCACCACCCCCGGTCCTATCGGGGTGTTTGACTCCGGATATGGCGGATTGACCATACTTGACGAGATACGTCGCAAACTGCCGCAATATGACTACATATATCTTGGCGACAACGCCCGTGCACCGTACGGCACACGCTCGTTTGACATCGTGTATCGCTTCACTCTCGAAGCTGTGCGCTATCTTTTCGAGCAAGGATGCCAGCTCGTGATACTCGGCTGCAACACAGCCTCGGCAAAAGCACTCCGCTCAATCCAACAGAACGACCTTCCCGCCATCGACCCGGCGCGCAGAGTGCTCGGGGTGATACGCCCCACTGTGGAGAAAATCGGGGAAATCACAAAAACGGGAAATATCGGCATAGTTGGAACCCCCGGCACCATACGCAGCCACAGCTACGAAATGGAAATCGAAAAGCTCTATCCCGGATTCCGCACCTTTACCCAGGCATGCCCCATGTGGGTGCCTCTTGTCGAAAACGGCGAGGCTACAGGTGAAGGGACCGACTATTTCGTGAAACGCGACGTGGAGCGTCTGATGGCGCAGAATCCCGGCATAGACACCGTGATATTAGGGTGCACCCACTATCCCCTTCTCAAAGACAAGGTTGAAAAATATGTGCCGGAAGGCGTGACCGTGCTGTCACAAGGCGCGATTGTAGCCGACAGTCTCGCCGACTACCTCAACCGTCACCCTGAAATGACGGCACGCTGCAGCCAAGGTGCAACGTGCCGATATCTTACTACTGAAAGTTCCGACAAATTTTCCGAGTCGGCGACCGTGTTCCTTTCCGAACCGGTCGAGGCAACTTCAATTACCCTCTGATTACCGCTTGCTATTCAGAAGCGATGCCGAGGGCGATTCATAGTTGGTAATGCCGAGGTCAACTCCCCGGAGCTGTTCAAGTGTGTGAACCGGTGCCGTTACATCATCGGGCAACGGCATACCTGAAAATTCCCCGAAATAAAGCAGACAGCCATCTTTCCACCATTGCGCGTCGCGAGCCTGCGTGGCAAGACGCTCCTCGACATCGCTGTACAGCGCCGGCGCGATGTAAGGCTTCGCCTTCATCCATGCCTTCTGCATGTCGCTCACGGCGATACATCCGCGCTCGTAATGACGGCAAAGCTCATCCCAGAGCGTTGCACCCGACTTCATCGTGTAATCCCACGGTAGATGATGAAACCACAACAGCAGTTCATCGGGACATGTGGATGCGGAAGCATACTGCGTACTGTAAGGCTCCGGATACTGAGACACGGCATTACTGCCCGACGGGGAGCGGTCAAATCCTATTCCCGCGGAGTCGGCGCGGTGATAATATGACGGAAGCCAGTCGGAGCGCGCTCCCTCAGGATTACACCAAGGCTCCGGACCGTAGTGATGTCCGAAGGCAAACAGATGGTGAAGCCCGAGAGGCATCATATAGTCGACTACAGCCTCGCGGCTGCCGAGCATCATATCCTCAAGAGCGGTTTTCACATCGTCGGGAATCTCATTTGACCCGTAGACAGTCGCGGGCAACCATTCCCGGGCGATTTCCTTACTACTAAGCGACGGATTCCACGCAAGACGCCCGAAGGCATACCAGTTTGCCTGGGCAAGCGGGTGACCGGTCCAGTTTTCATCATCGCCGATATTCGCCACACCGGCGATTGCAGTCAATGATGACGGATTCACCCAACCGAAAAACTCCTCCCACATCGGGGCAAGGAAAGCGAGATGATTGGCGTGACCGAGATATTCCTGCGTCACCTGCAGCTCCGCCATCTGCGGAGTCGACGGCATCGCGCCGAAAAGCGGGCTGAACGGCTCACGCGGCTGAAAATCGACCGGACCGTTTTTAATCTGTACAATCACATTGTCGTCAAATTTCCCGTCGAGAGGCTGAAACTCGATATAAGCCTGCTTCGCACGGTCGGCATCGGCAGGCGAATAAACAAACGCGCGCCACATAACCTTGCCTCCGTGAGGACGCAATGCACGAGCCATCATATTGGCACCTTCAGCGTGGGTACGACCGAAATCACAGGGACCGGGCTGCCCTTCCGAGTTCGCCTTCACGAGAAATCCACCGAAATCGGGAATAAGACCATATATCTCGTCACATTTTCGCTTCCACCATCTTGCCACATCCTTATCGAGAGGGTCGGCGGTAGGAAGCGAGTCAAGCTGCATGGGAGCCGCGAAGTTAGCTGACAGATACACCTTGATTCCATACGGACGGAAAATATCGGCAAGCACCTTGACCTTTTCAAGATACTCACGCGAGAGGATGCGCGACGAGGCGTTGACATTATTGAGCACTACCCCGTTGATACCTACCGATGCGTTGGCGCGGGCATATTCCTTGTAGCGAGGCGATACCACACCGGGCAATTCCTCCCATTTCCACAGGCTCTTTCCCGCATAACCGCGTTCTACCGTACCGTCAAGATTGTCCCAATGGTTGAGCACACGCAGATTAAACGCCGGCACTTCGGTTATCGCCGAGTCCACGGAAGCACCCATTGCCTGAAGCCGGAGCAGATGATAGGCACCATAGAGCAAGCCCTTGCCGGTATTTGCCGTGATTGTCACGCAGCCGTCATCCGGCACTATACGGTAGCCCTCTTCTCCGAGTGTCTTGTAGCGCTTCTCACGCAGTACCACCCTATCCTTGCCATGCCAGGAATCGCGCAACTCCTGAGCCGCGACAGAGGCTGTAACGCCTTTGGCTTCCAGCGTGACCGAAGCATTGTTGGCGGAGTCGGCAACAGGGAGCCATAACCGCGACCCGCTATATGCCATTGCCGACATGCTGAATAGCATGCCGGCAACTATAGTAAGAAATGTTGAAACGTACTTATTCATCGCCTGTACCGCCACCGTCAATAGTCTTTATCTTGCCGTCGGCATCATATTCCAGTTCGGTCACCTTAAGGCTGCGGAGCCAGGTCTTGCCACCGGAGGGCACACAGTCGTGATGGAAGAGATACCATTTACCTTTATATTCCGCAATGGCGTGATGAGTGGTCCATCCTACCACCGGAGTCATGATACATCCCTGATAGGTGAACGGTCCGTAAGGATTGTCACCGATAGCGTAGCAGAGACGATGGGTGTCGCCTGTAGAATATGAGAAATAATACTTGCCGTTGTACTTGTGCATCCATGATGCCTCGAAGAAACGGCGCGTATTGTCACCGGCGGTAAGGGGTTTGCCTGTCTCGGGGTCAAGAATCACAATGGGTCGCGGCTCCTCGGCAAACTGAAGCATATCCTTGGTCAGACGCACGACACGCGACGGTATTGCCGGACATTCGTCAGGCTCGAGATGCGGTTCTTCAAGAGCCTTGTTGTCACGGTAACGCTGAAGCTGACCGCCCCACAGACCGCCGAAATACATGTAATAGTCGTCACCTTCCTTGAACACGGCAGGGTCGATAGAGTAGCTGCCACGGATAGGATCGGCAAGCGGGATGAACGGTCCTTCGGGACGGTCGGCAATCGCCACTCCGATATGGAACACATCGTTCTTATCCTTCATCGGGAAATACATGTAGTATTTTCCGTCTTTCTCGGCTACATCACAGTCCCAGAGCTGACGGCCCGCCCAAGGTATATCCTGAAGGTCAAGCACCTTGCCATGGTCAATCACCTCGCCCTCCATAACGTCGTCGGTGGAGAATACGTGGTAATCTTTCATTTCAAAATGGTCGCCGTTGTCATTTTCACCGGCACCGCTGTCCCAGTCATGAGAGGGATATATATACACTCTGTCGTTAAACACATGTACAGCCGGGTCAGCCATATAGTCGCCGGGTACAAGATATCTCATTTTTTTCATGATGTTATTATATTTGGATGATTACTTCTTCTCCTGTGCAAGATACTTATTGAGGAAGGGCTTCATTTCATGGTTGCGGTCAAATAACAGCGGATAGTCGGTCCTGCCGTGGATGGGCCAGTCGTTTCTCCATGTATCGCGGTCGCTAAGACCCCATGCAGTCACGCGAGAAACCACATCGGAATGTTTTACAAGCATATCCATCATCATTTCCATGCGGTCGTTCCACTCCTGTGCCACATTGGCGGGAAGTCCGTCGGGATACGGGTTCTGGTTCTCTGCCTGCGCAATGGTGTCGCCGACATTAGCCGAATGAGTCACCGAAGGAAGCGCGCTCATGTCCCATTCGGTAATCATTACCTTGCACCCTGTGCCGCCGAATGCCTCCAGAGACTTTTCATACGCGTCAAAATCAGGATAGTCGATGCCGACGTGCGACTGCATTCCTATACCGTCGATACGCAATCCGCGCTGCTTCATGTCATTGACCATCTTGATTACAGTATCGCGACGGCCCTGCTCATGCATGCCATAGTCATTGTAATAGAGTTCGGCATCGGGGTCAGCCTCATGGGCATACTGGAAAGCGAGCGGAATAAACTCCTCGCCGAGTATTTCATAGAAACCGCTGTTACGGTAGCTGCCATCTTCAAGAATAGCCTCATTTACAACATCCCAGGCATCCACTCTTCCCTTGTAACGCCCCACGATGGTATAGATATGGTCGCGCATACGCTGCTTCAATGTCTCGGCATCGACATAATTGCCTTTGTCATCGAAAAGAAACCAGGGTGCCAGCTGCGAGTGCCATATAAGGCAGTGTCCTATGATAAACATATTGTTTTCCTCCCCGAAATTCACGAAAGCATCAGCATCATCCCAGAAATACTCGTTTTCCTGCGGATGTATCTTCTCACACTTCATGACATTCTCGGCAACGATGGAGTTGAAATGCTTCGCAACGATAGCCTTTCCTATGGAATCGGTGCCCGCAACCTGATCGGCATTTACGGCTACACCCATAAGAAAGTTGTCCTTAAAAGCCTCTTTCAATGTCGGCTCGGCATCAACTTTCTGCGAGCATGATGTCAACGACATTCCGGTTATTGCCATTCCGGCAACAATAATTGATGAAATTAATTTCTTCATAAACCTGTACTGATAATATAAAAACTAAGATAAAATAATATTCATTACATTATCCCTTATGACGGCGTTCAATCTCGGCATTGATGCTGTCGATACGCTCATCGTCAAGCTCATACTTCGAGATGATAAACATCGCGAGGAGAAGCAAGATTGCAGGGATGACTGAAACGAGCCAGAGAATACCCTGCTCGGCAAACGGAGTCTGCACGGCGGCTTCCTTGTCGAAATGAACAAACTGCAGCACCAGTCCGGGGACAACGCCTCCAAGTGCCATGCCTGCCTTATAGAATATACCGGTGAGAGCGTTGACGATACCTGAAATACGCTTTCCGTGGGTGTACTCGCCGTAAGAGATTACTTCCGGCACAAGCGCCCACATGTAGCCTGTAGCAACAATTATACCGGTCGATTTCACAAACTGAGCCACATATACAAGCCACATGTGCTCCTTGAGAGCGTCAATCATCGAAATCATATACAGCAGTCCCATACCCACAACGGCAGTCATCAGGAATATGTAAAACATACCTTTTTTACCCACCATGCGCTTGATTTTGGGAATAAGAGGCATGAAGATGAACGCCGGTATTGAGCCGAGTCCCATGAATATGGAGAGCTGGTCGGCAGTACCGTGGAGATTATAATTGATATAGTAGGCACCTGCCGAATTGCTTATCGCCATAAGTCCGAAAGCGGTGATAAAGAAGAACGCGAGGATACGCAAAGGCTTGTTGCGTACAAACTCGAGCCAAAGGTCAGACACTTTCACATTTTCTGTCTGCGACTTATCCATCACCACGCGCTCGCGACACTGTGAGAAGCAGAATATGAGCAGGGCAAGTCCGACTATTCCGTAGATTGACATTGTGATAAACCATGCCGTGTCACTTGACGAAAGGTCGGTGGTCTCAGTGGGGTCAAAAATCTTAAGGATAATAGGAATACCCATGCCGACGGCAAGACCGCCGACATTTGCCATAAACATCCTGACGGAGGTAAGGATTGTAATCTCGTTGGTGTCGCGTGTCAGCGATGCGTTGAGAGCGCCGTAAGGCACATTGACAAGAGTATAACACATTGACAAGCCGACGTAGGTTATGTAGGCATAGAGCAAAGAGCCTGAAAAACCGTTCCAGAAACAGAGAATGGCAAAACCTGTCAAAGGAATACCGCCAAGCACCAGATAGGCACGGTATTTTCCAAGTTTCGGGTCATGCTTGTCGACAAAAGTACCTACGAGCGGGTCCCATATAACATCCACAATCCTGACAATCAGAAACATTATCGCCGCAACTGCCGGTTCCAATCCATACACGTTGGTATAGAAGAAGAGCAGATACATACTTATTGTCTGATAGATAAGATTCTGGGCGAGGTCACCCGACCCGAATCCAATACGCTGAAGCCAGCTGAGTTTATAGAAGCCACGGTTTTCCGTGGTCGTCACGTTATTTCCGTCTATTGTTAACTGTGTATCCATATTTAATTTTATCTAAGGTCAAAAGAATTACTTTTTATCGTTTCGGGCGGTGACCGCATCAGCGACACGACCGCCAAGAGTCTTTTTGTCAAGCGGATGTATATCGTTCCACTCTCCGAGGTCGGAATTGTGTATGAGCACCGCCCCTGGCACGGATTCTGCGACACCTGCCTGCACCTTGCGCATCTCAGCCCACGCCGCGCGACCTGCCTTGTCGGCGGGATGCAGATAATCGGCAAGCTCGACTATATAAAACGGCATCGACTCATCGGCAAAAGCCTTGCGCCAGTCGGCAATCATGGTGGTGAGCAGCGCACCGTATTCATTGCGGCGGCTTACATTTGACTCGCCCTGATACCACACCACTCCGGCAACCGGGAGATTGACAAGCGGATGAATCATCGAATTATAGAGCACTGTAGGCTTGTAACACCAGAACACCATGCCCGGTCCATGCACCATCGGTGCGCCGAGATGATAGCGCCAGTCGCCTTCAAGGCTTACTTCCTCTCCGTTGCCTAAAAGGAGTTTATACGGCTTTTCCGGCACAAAGCTACCGCTGCCGTTTTGGCTGAACAGTCTCACGGTGACATTGTTTGTCCCTTCCTTCAATACTCCGGCAGGCACATTGTATATGCGCGGCGGATACTGATATGAAGTAGTGCCTACAAAGGTGCCGTTGACATATACAGAGTCGGCGTCTATGATACACCCGAGACGGAGCACCGCCGGTTTCTCTGCCTGCTCGGCGGTAAGGGTCACGTTCTTACGAAACCAATGCGACCCGTTTATCGGGTTAAGACCGTCGCTCGCCCATTTATTTCCGCTCCAGCCATTATGGAGGTCGTCACCGGTAACTGTGCCATCGGTCACAGTGCCTTTCACGATATCGACCACTGCCCAGCCGGAATCATCAAAATCGGGGGCATACCACATTTTTTCGCCGTGCAGACCGGGGTCACCGGCATAAAGGGCGGCATTCCAGTGAGCGTAATTCTGCCCTTCGACTTTTTTTACACTTTCACGATATGCGTCATCTTCATAGATACGCTTTTCATTGATTGCGCGCGGAAATGCCTGAAGCGACTCCTCGCTTATCCACGACTCAACCGGTGTACCGCCCCAGTTGGCGCTGATAATTCCGACCGGTATGCCGGTGCGGGCATTCAGGTCCTTGGCAAAGAAATAGCCGAGTGCCGAGAAGCGCATAACATTGTCCTGAGTCGCCGGCTTCCATGCCGCAGCCTTGGTATCTTCGAGCGGTTTATGAAATTCCACCTCGCGGGGCACATAATACTGTCGCACCTCATTGCTTGAATAGGCGGCAATCTCATCGGCAAACATGTCGGTGACACGCGACACAGGCAATTCCATATTGGACTGCCCGGAACAGATAAACACGTCGCCCGACAATACATCATCCAGGGTCACATCATTTATCGTGAACGTATATGGACCGCCCGCTTTTAGTGCAGGAAGTTCGAGCGACCATTTCCCGTCATCGCCGGCAACGGTAGTGACACCCTTGCGTGACCCGACAGGCTTCTTCCGGCTGTCGGTCACCTTGACCGAAACAGGCTCTCCCGGGTCGGCTGTACCCCACAGTCTCACCGGAGCCTCTCTCTGTACAATCATGCCTGACGACAACACCTGGGGCAGCTTGACCCGCGCTTCCGCAGGCATCGCCGCAACCGACATCGCCACAGTCATGGTAATAGATAAATACTCTTTTAAATGCTTCATTATGACTGGTTATTTATATTGATAGAGTTTTACATGCAACACCTGAAAATCATCGACCCCGATACGCACATGACGACCTTGATGGGTCTCGTCGCCGTTATAGCGGCGCACAAACCGCAACGTGCCGTCAGGATTGACCGCCACCTCATCGACCGACGCAAGCCCGGCGCGCATACCGCCGCCCCATGAGGGAGCGGCATTGCGGTCACTCCCGGCGTTAAGGAAACCATCCTCGCCGAGGTTGCGCTTCACGCTGCTTTCAGTCTCATTTTCAAATTTCACCACTATTCCCGTGCCCGCGATGATATACTCGTCGGGGGCGAGGCGTATTATAACCCCTCCCACAGGCATCCATTCCGAGCCGTCGATGGCTCTCGGATCCCATGGCAATGTGAAATAGTGATTGGCGGTTATTTTCAGCCCGTCATGACGCAGTATGCGCTCTGTCGAGTCATTGTCAAAGTAAAACCCGTTCATGACTCCCTTGCCTTGATATTTTACCAGCAAAGGCATCAGGTCTCTCAATGCGGCATATCCCCTCACCGGGGTTGACTGCGGCGAATCACTGCCGTTCTCTATCGAAAACGGACTGATGCCGATAGCATCATGCTCACCTATGATATAATACGCCTGTGCCGCATTACCGTCAAACCGGCGTATTTCAGGTATAAAAAGCGGATTGTCCGATGTGTGGTACTGAGCCACCCAGTCGGTAAATCCTTTATCATAAAGATCAGGCGAAAGTATGTCGACCGTAGGAGCTGCGGCATGCCATATATCTTTCAGATGGGCAAGCGGACCCGCCGAGGGATATTCCCCCGGCTTCCTGCCGCGACTGTTCATGGCGGCGTTGACATATAGCGGACGACCGAGTATGTCACGCGCCTCACGTGCCAGCCGTTCCACGTAGGCGGCATAGTTCCACGCCATAAAATATTCATCGGAATAGATATCGTCGCCGAATACCTCGCGCCAGCTTCCGGCGCGCTTCATCCCGTTGTCGCGCCAACGCTCCAACAGCTGCGGATGAAGTGATTTCTTATTTTTTTCAAGAAAAGCTATGAGCTGTGAAGGCACGCCCTTGTCATACTCCCGTTGTGCGGCGGCAGAGTAATCACGCGCGTCCTCAAGCATACCTATCTCATTTTCTATCTGTACCATCAACACGGTGCCATCCTTGTCGACATCGGCAAGATGACCGAGCCACGCCTTGAACGCACGGCTGTCGGCTTGATATACATTTTCGGAAAAAGCGCTTGCTATCTCCAGCGGCTTGCCTTCCGAGGTGTAAGCCCTGGGGTATTTCTTATAATCGGATTTAAACCACGACGGGGCGTAGCAACTCATGGAGTTCTTCCACGCTCCAAACCATAAAAACACTACTTTAAGACCGCAGCGCCGAGCCTCTTCAAGAGTAGTGTCGATAAGTGAAAAGTCAAAATCGCCCTCTATCGGCTCCACCATATCCCAGTACACCGGCACAAGCACAGTGTTAAGATTCATACGCTGAAGTTTCGGGAATATACGCGCGATGTCTGCCGGCGACGATGCCGAACTGTTACCGAGCTCTCCGCCAAGTATGACAAACGGCTTTCCGTCAACGTAAAGCTGTGTCGCGCTACCCTGCTTGTGCAGAGAGATATCGGCGGCTTGAATTACGGTTACACATAACAACGCACATAAGATGGCGATTACTTTTTTCATCCTCTAAAATATAAAAAACCAAAATACAGAAGAACTAAGACTATAGCTAACAGCAAAGTTATATTTTTATATAATTTTCACCAATCATTTTTAAGTAAAAATTTCACTGTCGACCCATAAATTTCTTAGTTCTTCTGTATTTTGGCAAGTTAAGATTTCAATTATTCAGTTACTTCTTCCTCCTTTTCATGAAGATTTTTCCAATCCTCACCGGAGAATGTACCGGCAATGTCTTCTCCGGCAATAGCGTCACATACACCCTTGTAGGCAACCTTACGCTGATAGTTGCTGTCGAAGATGTTGGGAGCATCGCCCTTCAGCCAGTATTCATGCTCTTTCTTGTTGTCGGAAAGAGTCCAGATAGTCACTGCCGACTGCTGAGCCTCAGGTACATTCTCAAAATATGAGCTGAGAATCATGCGGTAAGTGTCACCCTGGCTGATAAGCTGCTGTGCCGACGGGGTGACAGTCTTGCCCTCCTCGACTCCGAATGCCACGTCAAGCTCAGTGATACGTATCAGCTTGCCAGTAGCGGCGAGAGTCTTGAACATTGCATCGACCTGCTCCTTGGAGATATTGACATTGACGTGCATCTGTGTGCCGATACCGTCGACATGAGCGCCATTTTCATCGATATACTTGACGAAGTTAATCAGTTCGGCAAGCTTGGCGGGATTGCTTTCAAGATTATAATCGTTGACAAAGAGCTTGGCGTTGGGCGCGTATGTGCGAGCAAATTCAAATGCCTTCACAGCATAATCCTTGCCGAGATAATGACCCCAGTACCAGTGCTGGTTGCCGGCATCCGACGCCCAGTTAAGCACCAGACCGGTTTCCTCGCTTTCCTCGGGTGCGGCATCAGGAGTGCCGTCACTTGCAGTGCCGCCAAACACACCGTCAATACCGCGCCAGCGCGGTACCCCGTCGGTGATAGGCTCGTTGATTACATCCCATGCGTCAACGCGGTCGCCCATATGCTCGGCAACGCCCTTGATCCACTGCTCCATAGCATCGGTGAGTATCTGCTTTTTCTCCTCTGCACTCTTGAGCACGTAGGTGATGCCGCCTGCACGGCGCTTAACCTGAGCGGGTTCTTCCGATACTTCGGTCACCATCACATTATCAATGTAATAGGTCACTCCCGGCAGGTAGCCGAAGTCAAGATTAAACTGCCATGTAGTAAAGCCCTCCTCAAAGTCTATGCTGAAATTCTGCAGGACTACATCTATATATGTCCATCCGGTAGAAGTCTCAAATGCCTCTGTCCAGCTCGACTGCGAGCCGGTCCAGTTCATCCACGGCCATTTGTTAGAAAGAGCGTCATTAAACGACACACGACCCTGACCCGCCTGGTCGGACTTCACGTAGAACGACAGCTCGACCTTCGCGCCGGGAGTCATGATAGGAATCTCCGGTGAGATTACCTGAAGGTCCCATGCGTTTGCGGAAGCATCGGAAGCAGTCATCTTGAGCACATTCTTGTTGCCGGAAGGAGCATCGCCGATTTCAACAACCTCAACACCGGCTCCGGTGTTCTGAAGAGTCCAACCCCCTGTACCGTCGGCAAAGTTGCCGTTGTCACAAAGATTCTTCGGGCCATCATTCTTGACACCGAATTTAAAGTCGTCAACCCACAGGTTGCTCCCCGGAGTGCCTCCGAACTGAATACCTACACGGCAAATATCGGCAGTGCTTTTCTCATCATAAACAAACTCGCCTGTGCAATAAGTCCAGTCGGCACCCGCTGTGAATGAGTCCTTGTAAATACCTCCATAGGATTCGTTCTGTCCCATGAATTGCACTGTAAGATTGCAGTCGGACTTAACATAGAACGAATAAGCATACGTCTCGCCGACAATAAGATTAGTAGGCCAGAAAAGCTGGCAGTCATAATTGACGTTAGTCTCGTCGGTCATCGTGAAATGCAGCGCATAGTCACTGTCATGACCCGGCTGCTCCACGACGTAGGTATATTTACCCCAGAGACCTGTCCAGCCGGCACTAGTACCATCCTCAAAACCGGAGTTGCTTATCACGTTGATACATACATCGTCACCGCTTACCTCAACCTTCATTTCAGGAGCTATGAGCGACTTGAGGTAAGTCTGCTGTTGCTGGGTGTGCCAGAGCATGTTGTGACCGTAAAGCTTCATTCCAGCAGGAAGCGCGGCAAGTACCCGGTCGACCGTCGTAAAGTCAATCGTACCGTTTGACTTCATCAGCGACCCCATCTTCATGGCGTTGCCGAGGGTGACACCTGTAAAGTTCTCATCGACGATAGCCTTGTAGGCGGGATCGTCGAGATACATGTCGGCACCCATTCCGAGCGAAAGGTTAAGTCCGGGACGGTATTGCGACACATAATCCTTGATTGGCTTGTAAAGAGCTATCTGTTCGGCAAGCTGAAGAGGTATTTCCGAAGCCTCGACAGTAGGGTCGCTCCCCTGCCATTCCATTATCTGATCATCGCAGCCGGCAATTACTGTGGCGAGTGCGACTGACGGAAATATCAATTTATTTAGTTTCATTGTGTAATTCTTGGTTTAAATGATTACTTTGTTTCCTCATCCTCGGGATAATCGGAGATGGTTACAAACTCATAAGGCACGATACGCCAGTTGTCGACATAAATCTTCGGTCCGGTAAACGCGGTCGACTTGAACTTGAATGTGTCCTTGCCTTTTTCCACCTCGAAATCGGTATTGACAAAGCCCATGCCGAAGTTACGGTAAGAAGCGTCGTTTCGGTCGTTGATTACATCCTGGAACACCGGCTTGACCGATGCCTCGTTGTCGTTGAACACGGTCTTGTATTTGTTCAGTTCCGACAGCGGTATGGTCACGGTCTGCCATCCCTCGGTCTTGAACGGAACGACTGCGGGATTATCCTCGGCATCGGTTCCAAGCCAGGGAATGTAGAAATAAGTGGCGCCATAGCGGTCATCGGAGCCGTAGCCTGCCCAGTTGAAATTGTTGATAAGCGCGATTTCAATCTGTCCGGTGGTACCCCACTCTTCCGGCACGTTGATTTCAAACTGAAGCGCAATTTTGGTGAGGGAGGTCTCGGGTGCGATATACGGAGTCATGCGGGTCCAGTCGTCAAGCTCGTCATCGTTACCGGCGGTCCAGCACTCGGTGACACGCGGCTTGCCTGATGACACACCTCCATCAGCGTTAAGCAGACGGTCGGGCACAACCTGCCAGCATTTGCCATATTTACCTTCAGGATCATCGGCAAGGTCGTCGGCATTAATCATCGAGCCATCTTCCTTCCAGCTCCAGTAGCCCTGTGTACCGGCACCGTCAAAGTCAAGAATCATGCAGTTGCGATTATTGAAATAATCGGGTGTCTGTGCGATACCGTTGGCTCCGACAGCTACAATCGCCCCGCCTTCGGTAACGCCGGAAGGCATCACAAACGAGAACCATTCGCCATCCTCATCATCGCTGGCGATACCTTCGGTCACCTCGACACCCCCGGGAAGGGTGACTTTGCTTATCTCCTGAAGCGAACCGCCGAATACCACCACTCGCTCTCCGACAGGAGGAAGAGTGTTGCTGACAGAAGTCACGGAGGGTGAAGCGGCGCGTATCTCAAACTCGCACACCGACTCCGCTCCATCCTTTACAAGACGGATAGTATTGCGCACCTCCGGCTCGGCATCGGCAACGGGAGTCTTGGCATTGAGCGTCACAAGCATCGAGTTGTCGCTCACGTAAGCACGGTTGAAATAAGTGTCGTAACCGTTGACATATACATTCTTTATGCCTATGAAACCGCTACCTTCGAGGCGTATCATCTGACCCAGACGGGCGTAAGTCACCTCGCGGTCGGGCACCGATGACTTGACATCCTCAAGATATACCTTATTTACCACAGGCGTGGTCTTTGCGTTGTCCTCGTCGAAGTAAGGGTCATCGTCGTTACAGGCGACCATCCCCACCGACAGTACAGCTAAGGCTGAAAGCCATATATATTTTAAACTTTTCATGTTGTTGCGTAATGATATTATTTATATAAATCTTCAACCGAAATCTCGCGGGGACCGAATTCGTAGGCAACAGGAGTCTCCTTTAGAAGCGGGTTTCTGCCTGCATCGACATCCGATACCGGAAGGGTGAGACGTGCCACTGTAGCCTGGTCCACGTCGGTGGCATCGGCGGTCTTCTCATACTGGCAATCCTCATCTTCATTCCATTCGTAGCTTGCGTTACGGTCCTGATGATTCAGATAGTTGACCACTTCTGACTCCATGTAGTAGGAACGGCGGAGAAGGTCGTACCAGTACTGACCCTCGAAGGCAAGCTCTATGCGGCGCTCATAGTGGATGGCATCATAGTCGATGCGGTTGAGCGACGGCATACCGGCACGTGTACGTACCTTGTTGAAATATTCAAGGGCGGTGGCGTCGGTGGTCGAAGCGCTGTTGCCGAGTATGGCCTCGGCGAGGTTGAGATATACCTCGGCAAGACGAAGCATATAGGTGTTGACACCCGATGACTGCTGGTAGCTCTGACCGTTGTCGTCGAGTTTGCCTATCACATGCTTCTTCACGTTACACTTCTTGGCATAGTCGCTTTCAGTGACATTATAGGTGTAACCGCCGTTTTCCACATTAAGGTCGGGATAAAACTCGCCGACAGTGGCGATGGTATAGTGACGGCGAATGCGGTCCTGCTTGTCATAGGTGCGCACAAGGTCGTAGGAAGCGTATGTCGCGTTACCCCAGTTGACCTCGCATACCATTGTGGACCAGCCGAAGAATGCGGAGATGGCGTTGTTACATCCCCATCCGATAGCACTCGTTGCACCGGAAAGCCACTGCAGCTGGAAAAGTGACTCCTTGTTGTTGTTCCATGTCTTTACAGCGAAAAGGTCGCCATAGTTTTCCATAAGCTCGGCGGGTCCCTCTATACACTTGAGGGCTGCTTTCTTGGCAAGGTCAAGATAGTAAGTGTTACGGACTCCGCGGTCATGGTCGGTAGCTATGTTGCCGCCGTCGTATGCACCGTCGGTGGTAAGACCTGCCATGGAGAGGTACACACGCGAGAGTATTCCGAAAGCACTGTACTTGGTTACGCGGCCGGGCTGTGACGACTGCGGAGCAAGATTGGCTGCGGCATACTCAAGGTCGCGGATGGCAAACTCCATTACATCGGTCACGCGATGGGCGGGAAGCACCGGATTGGCGGCGGCATCGGTGGTGTTAGTATAGATAATCGCCTTGTTCCAGAGCGACCCGATATACCAGTAGGCGAGTCCGCGCATGAAACGTGCCTCAGCCATACCCTGTATCTTGGCTGCCTCGGACGCGCCTGCTCCGGCATTGAGGATACGGTTAACGACATTGTTGGACTGTGCCACGACGGAGTAGAAGGCATTCCACGAGTCTTCAAGACCGGGAGAGAGCGATGTCTCGGTAAAATTGGTGTAAGGATAGATGTAGTCCGACCAACGCGCGGTGATGTTGTTGGAACGGCCGTCGCCCATGCTGTAATACGCCTTGTCGTTGAAGCTGTTCCATACATAATTATATAGTGGTGCCGTGGTGGCGAGCACGGCGCCGTCATTATCGATAAACGACCCGTCGCTGCCCTGTGTGGTATTCTGCTGAGTCAGGAAGTCCTCGCATGATGTGAGAGCGAGACTGCCTGCAAAGAGAGCGGCTAATAATATTTTAGTTTTCATTATTTATCAGTTGGATTAAGGTTAGAATGAGACATTAAGACCAAACGTATAGATGCGCGGCGACGGATAGCGGCCGTAGTCGACACCTGTCATGAGGGCGTCGCCATACATTGCGCCGACCTCGGGGTCAAGACCTTTGTACTTGGTCCATGTGTGTACATTCTGTGCGCTGAAATACACGCGCAGATTCTGAAGATAAATCTTGCGCATCCAGTTGCGGGGGAATGTATAGCCGATGGAGATGTTCTGCAGACGGATATAAGAGGCATCCTCCACAAGCAGGTCGCTGACACGCGAATAGTTGGCGTTGGCATCGGTGCGCTGCAGTGCCGGCATGTTGGTGGCACCGGGGTTGGTGACATGGAGGTTACGGTAGTCGTCGGCGGGGAGACTCGGGTCAATCACATCGACTTTGGCATAATTGAGCGATGAGCGCAGGATATTGGAGTTCTGGCGCGGATCCTCGATACGCATACGGGTGAGGTTGAGCGCGTCGTTACCGTAAGAGCCTGAGAAGAAGATATTCAGGTCGATGCCTTTCCAAGTGAAGGTGTTGCCGAAGCCCCATGTGAATTTCGGTTCCGGATTGCCGATGAAAGTACAATCGCTGCTGTCAATCACGCCGTCGCCATTGATATCCTCGTAGATATAGTCACCTATCCAGGTAGAACTCTGTGAGATGGTGTTGCCCGACGGGATTGCCACCTGAGTGAGATTGCCTGCGGCGTCGTGGTAGTAGAAATCTTCCGGCTTGTCGAAACGACCTATTACCTTGTAGCCCCAGAACTGTCCGATAGGCTCGCCTACAACGGTCTTGGTGACGATGTAGTTGGTTGACGAAGGCTGGTAGCTCTTCTCGATTGACGAGCTTGCGGTGTCAAGCGACTTTACTTTGTTGCGGTTGAGCGAGAACACTACATTTGATGTCCACTGGAAGTCACGGGTCACGATATTGGTGGTGTTGAGGGTAAGCTCGATACCCTTGTTTTCGATTGAACCCACGTTACCCCACGGATTGTTAGCAGCACCCTGTCCGGCTGAACCGAGGAATGACGGGAGCGGAAGCTGGAGCAACAGATTGTCGGTTTTCTTGTAATATACATCGGCGATAAACTCGATGCGATTCTGGAGCAGACCGAGGTCGATACCTATATTATATGAAGAGGTGGTCTCCCAGGTGAGGTCGGGATTGGCTGTATTGCCGGTGAGCACACCTACACCCCACGGGGTAGTCTTGTTGGCAAGGAGTGCCATGTAAGCGTAGTCGGTGACATTTTGGTTACCGGTCTTACCCCAGCCGGCGCGAAGTTTGAGGGAGTTGATGGTCTCTACATCGCGGAGGAAGCTCTCCTGTGAGATACGCCATGCAAGGGCGACTGCAGGGAACCAACCCCATTTGTGACCCTTGGCGAACTTGGATGAACCGTCGCGACGTATAGTGGCGGTCAACAGATAGCGTTCGTCAAACGAATAGAACGCTCTACCGAAGAACGATGCTATTGAATTGTTGTTGCGTGATCCGGTAGATGTCGATTTCGAGATATCACCGGCACTGAGGTCGGGAGTACTGTTGGAAAGGAAGCCCGTGGTGGCGCCTACCTGATTTTCCCAGTAGCTTTTCGACATTTCCTGACCGAGCATGATGTTCACGTTATGCTTACGGGCGAAAGTGTTGTTGTAAGTCAATATGTTACGCCATGACCAATATTTCGTGTCGGTCTTGGTCCATCGTGATGTACGCTGGTCCTGGGTCTTGATACCAAACTTATAGTCGGGCTCGTAGAAGTAATATTTGTTAAGATTGTAGTCGCCCGAAAGCTCGGTACGCAGAGTCAGACCCTTGTAGAAGGTTGCCTCAAGGAAGGCGTTGAAACGGAAATTCAGTTTCTTGTTCTTGTTGGTGATGATTGAGGCGAGACCTACGGGATTGTCAGGCATCCACACATCGTCAGGTCCGTCAAACGACCCGTCGGGAGCGGTTACGGCAACAGTAGGCTGCTGAATGAGGGCGCTGATGATTGTATTGTTGTCAGTACCTACCTGCTGCTTGGAATCGGTCAGTGAGAAGTTCACTCCCCCGCGCAGCCAGTTCTTTATCTGGCTTTCAAGATTGGCTCTCAGGGTATAACGCTTAAATCCCGATCCGAGGGCGATACCGTCCTGGTCAAGATAGCCGCCTGAAAACGCCCATGTGGTGCGCTCGTTACCTCCGGCTACGGAGATGTTGTGATTCATCATGAACGCCTTGCGGAAAAGTTCATCCTGCCAGTCGGTGCCTTCACCGAGCAGTTCGGGACGCACGAAGGCGTTGTTCTTGTCCACTGAACTGAGGTAATCGGCGCGGAAATTATGATGCTCCGCATATTCGCGCAGATTCAACATCTCATATTTCTTAGGCATCTCCTGCCAGCCGAGATACACGTCGTAGGTCACGGTAGCCTCACCCGCTTTTCCTCGCTTGGTGGTAATCATGATTACACCGTTGCTCGCGCGCGAACCATATATAGCTGTCGCGGAAGCGTCTTTCAGCACATCCATCGACACGATGTCCGACGGGTTGATTGACGCAAGGGGGTTGGAGCTTTCATCGTCGGTAGCAGAGTCGATGACCACGCCGTCAATGACGAAGATAGGCTGGTTGGTGGCGTTGAGTGAGTTGATACCTCGGATACGGATTGAAGTCGAGGCACCCGGCGTACCGGAGTTGGCTTGAATCTGCACACCGGCGGCACGACCCTGAAGCACCTGGTCAATACTGGTGGAGATTGACTTCTTTACGGCATCCTCGCCTACTGAAACGACAGAACCGGTGAGGTCACTGCGTTTCATCTGACCGTAACCGACCACAACAACCTCATCAAGGACCGCCGAATTTTCCTCCAGGGTCACATTAATGACGTTGCGGCCGTTCACGTCGATTGTCTGCGTGTTGTAGCCTACGTAAGAAACTGTGATGGTACCCTTGGGCGAGATGCTCAAGCTGTATTTACCATCGATGTCGGTCGATGTACCGTTGGAAGTACCTTTCTGCTGGACGGTTGCCCCGATCAAAGGTTCTCCCAACTCATCGACAACTGTACCCGAGACTGTGATTGTCTGGGAAAATGCCCATAGCGGCGACATGATGCATATCAGCACTGCCGCTATGAATTTCAGATTAAACTCTGTGCATTTCATGAAAATAATTTTTAGTTTTTGGGAATAATTTAAGTTCTCGATTGGTTTAAATTTTCGGTAACAGTTTGTCGGTTTGGGTTAATTTTTTAATAAAAAGGGTTAATATTTTCAGTTGTGATAGTAATTGGGTAAAAGAAGGTTGATAAATCGATTGATTTCAATGCAAATTTAGCTTTTTTATACATAACTACATCGATTTTCACGTTACAATTATGCGATTTTACGCTACATGACTATCTCCTACGTTACACAAATCATCAGAAATGTAACATTTATGTTATACAACATAAAATTTGGCTTTTCTCCATGTTTCATTTTACCTATTTTTGCACAAAACTCATGCCATGAAACTGCATCGCCTTTTCATTATCACGCTATCATTTATTTTAACACTTTGCACCGCCGCACAGGAGATGAAAATCTTCTCTTCCGACGGATACCTGTCAAGCTGCCTTGTCAACAAAATATATCAGGACAGTAAAGGATTTGTATGGATTGCCACTGAATACGGGCTTAACCGCTTTGACGGTACACGCTTTGTCACCTACAAGAATGTGCCGGGTGACTCGACATCGTTATGCGACAACTATGTCCGTACACTTACAGAGACCCGAGACGGCAAAATACTCGTAGGCACACTGAAAGGGCTGATGGAATGGAACCGTGCAAGAGAATCGTTCAGCTACATTCCAATATATGTAAAAGGTACAAGAATCACACCCCATGTGTCGGAAATCATCGAGCTGTCAAACGGTGATATCTGGGTCGGCACGGCGGGTTACGGTATATTTCTCTACAAGCCCGACTCATCGGCGATAACTCGCCTTGACATGCTTTCCGATGCAGTGGGGAGTGAATTCATAAGCTGCATATATGAGGATTCAAGTCATGCCGTGTGGATAGGCACGGAAAATCACGGGGCATGCCGCTATTACCCTGCCGGAGGAAAAGCCCGCTGTTTTTCCGCGCCCGAACTTGCCGGCGACAAGGTGACATCCATCCTCGAGGGCAATGCGGGGGCAATCTTTATCGGGTCGCTTGACGGCGGTGTCGACCGCTATGATAAAGGCTCTTCCACGGTCAGTCATCTATCCTGCCATGGCGAACGCCTCTCCGTGAAATCGCTTGCTGCCTATGATAAAGAGTTTTACGCAGGTACTGAAGGATACGGTGTAAGGCAACTCACCGACACGGAGATTAAAGATGTGCCTGTCGGCTCGGCGCTTTCGAGTTGTACTGACGGGAAGATACACCAGATGATGACCGACCGCGACGGCAATCTATGGCTTGCCATGTTTCAACGCGGAGTGGCAATGATAGCGGGAAGACGGTTCAATTTTGAGTATTGCGGCAGAAACAATCCCGGCAACCCCATAGGCAACGGATGTGTCATGGCTGTGTTTTCCGATGAAAACCACCATCTGTGGGTGAGCTGCGACAACGACGGATTGTATGAACTCGACGAGAATTTTTCCCGTGTCCGCCATATACCGTCATCGTCAACAGTATTATGCATGTTGCGTGACTCAAGGCGGCGCCGCTGGGCAGCTACCTTCAATTCCGGACTTGTGAGGATTGACGACAGCGGCAGAATGATGCCCGTAAGCCGGTTCAGCTCACTTAAGATATACAGCATCGTTGAAGACAAGGTGGGAAACCTGTATCTCGGCACCCTCGGATGCGGACTGATACGCTATAACCCAGAAAAAGACACTGCATCTTATCTGTCGTTCAACCGTAGCCAAGCCCTGTACAGCAACATCCCTATGGACTGGATAAATCATCTTTACCCTGCAGCCGACGGTAAAATATGGATCGCCCACTATGACGGTATCAGCTGCTTCAATACAGCGACGGGAGGATATCTCAGCTTCGGCGACAGCTATAATGTGGTGAAAGGCTGTATCGGCTATGTTGTGACTCGTGACAGCAAAGGCAATATCTGGTGCGGTACGTCCGACGGACTATACCGCTTTGACAGCGACGGTAGGTCGGTGAAACATTTTTCAATTGCCGACGGTCTTCCCAACAACGTAGTGTGCGGTATCTGCGAAGATGAAGGCGGCAATCTGTGGATAAGCACTTACCATGGAATAGCAAAATACATATCCGCCGACAACCGGTTCGTCAATTTCGACAGCGGCGACGGTTTGCAGGGCAACGAGTTTACCCACGGGGCATTCTGCGAGGATTCACGCGGCGTGATATATTTCGGCGGCACCAACGGAGTGACCGCATTTCACCCTTACGACATAAACGACAACCCGCGTGAGTATCACCCCGTAATCACACGCTTCGACATCTTCAATACTCCCGTCAACCGTAGCACATTGTCATCCGGAGGCACCCCGATAATTGACTGTGAACTCGGTGACGCGGAGAGAGTCAACCTCTCGGCTGACGACAACACTTTCACCATATATTTCTCTACCCTCACCTACGACAATCCCGACAAACTCGTATATCAGTACCGCATATATGAACACGGAAAAGAATGGCTCACGACAGCGCCTGGGCAAAATCAGCTGACGTTCAATAATATGCCGCCGGGGAAATACCGCTTTCAGGTAAGAGTTGCCGGCGACACATCGGAAGCGGGCACACGCACACTTACCATCGTCGTAAACACCCCGTGGTATCAGTCATGGTGGGCGATACTCATATATATCATACTGGCGGCTCTTATGGTACTCGGTGCGGTACACTACTTCAGGTCGCGCGCCGCAGGCATCCGTGAGCAGCTCGACAGGCAGCAGGCAGAGCAGATTATCGAGGCGAAACTCCAGTTTTTCACAAATATCTCTCATGAGATACGCACACCGATGACCCTTATCATCAATCCGCTTGAAAAACTTATTGCCGACACCTCCGACAGTCGCCTGCGAGCAACCTATAATATGATTTATCACAATGCCAAGCGCATATTGCGCCTTGTCAATCAGCTGATGGACATGAGAAAGCTGGAAAAGGGGCAGATGAAGGTCAAGATGCGCGAGACCGACATGGTTGAGTTTATCTCCGAGGCGATGCTGCCCTTTGAATATGTGGCGCGTGAAAATGACATCGCACTAAGGTTTCATCATCACATGGACGCCCTTGCCGCATGGATTGACACCGACAATTTTGACAAGGTGTTGCTCAACATCCTGTCAAATGCCTTCAAATATACGCCGAAAGGAGGTTCAATCGACATCACCCTGACCGAAAAGCATGATGACCCGGCGGGACTGCCCCCGTTTTCCGATTATGTCGAGATATCTATTTCCGATACCGGCATAGGCATTGATGCTGATAAGCTCGAACTGATTTTTGACCGCTTCTACCGCATAGAGAATGAGATGACCTCTGCAAGTCTCGGCACCGGTATCGGACTTCATCTTTGCCGCTCACTCGTGCTGCTTCATCACGGCACAATCCATGCACGCAACCATGTCGGCGAGAGCGGATGCGAGTTCATCATCCGTCTGCCACTCGGGTCGGCGCATCTGTCTATGGAAGAAATAGCCGACTCCGACCCCACTCCGTCACAACGACAGCTCCCCTACTATCTTGACGACTTCAACGACCCCGGCACCGACGGTGACAGCACCGTCGTCAAGGCACGGAGCAACCGCACTGTCGCCGTAGTTGAGGATGATCCTGATATATGCAATTACCTTGTAAGAGAATTGTCGGGCGACTATAAGGTGAGTGCCTACGACAACGGGGACGAGGCGTTGTCGGCAATCCTGACCGATACTCCCGACCTTATCGTGAGCGACGTGATGATGCCGGGCATCAATGGCTACACACTCTGCCGTAAGGTAAAACAGAACGTGAATATCAACCACACCCCCGTGATACTCCTTTCCGCAAAAGCTGACAACGAAGACCGCATGGAAGGACTTGCTGCGGGAGCCGACGCATATCTCACCAAACCGTTCAGCACCGAAGTGCTTCGCAGTACCATCACATCGCTCCTCGCCAACCGCCAGCTGCTTCGAGCCAAGTTTTCCGGCGTACAGGAACAAGAGGAATCGGTAAAACAGATAATGATGAAGTCGCAGGACGAGATACTCCTCACCCGCATAATGGACGTAATCAACGCCAATATATCATCGCCCGATTTCAGCGTGGAGAAACTTGCAGCCGAAGTGGGTCTGAGCCGCGTTCACCTTCACCGCAAGCTGAAGGAGCTGACCGACCTCTCGGCGCGTGACTTCATAAAGTCGCTGCGCATGAAGCAGGCGGCGCGCCTGTTGCGAGAAAAGAAACTGAGTGTAGCGGAAGTCGCCTATGCGACCGGATTTGCCAATCCGTCGCACTTCTCCTCAGCGTTCAAGGAAATCTACGGCATGACACCGTCACAATACAGCAGCCGCGAGCGCGGATAGCCACAAGTCACACATAAATCATCTTGCGGGTCATGCCACCGTCAATGATGATGTTTTCGCCGTTGACAAAATCATTGTCGGGAAGCGCAAGCCACAGGCATATACGTGCTATATCGTCAGGCACCCCTACCCTCCCCGACGGATGCTGCACGTGGTCGGCTGCACTCAGGGCTGTCGTGTCGCCGGTTTCTATCCAGCCCGGAGAAATGGCGTTGACTGTCACCCCCGTGCCGGAATATGACATCATCAGAGCGTGGGTAAGCGATGCTATAGCGCCCTTCGACGCGGAATACGCCTCCGTTCCCGCCTCGCTCATGGCATGACGTGTGGAACAGATGTTGATTATACGACCATAAGGATTCGGCGTGGAGAGCGATGCACGGTGTATGGCAAGACGACGTGACGTGACAAATACGGGGCGTACGTTCACATGCATGACATGGTCGAAATCCTCGATGCCCGTTTCCGTAAGCGGCTTGAAATTGCCGACACCGACATTATTGACAAGCACATCAACGTCACCCCACAGGTCAAACACACTCTGCATACATGTTTCCAACGCTTCCGTATCTATGACATCGAGCGGATAAAACCGTGCCCCGAGTGCCTGGGCAGTACTTGTTCCCGCAACCGTGTCACTGTCACAGAACGCCACCTTACATCCGGCGTCACAGAACGCCTTCACGATAGCCCTGCCGATACCTGACGCTCCACCGGTAACCAGCACCCTGCGCGGCGGAAACTTAAAGGTCAACTCTCCCTGGCGCTTTCCGGAGGGAGTCAATTTGGGACGATACACCTGACCGTGACCGGCGCGGTGCTCCTCCATTTTTCTTTCAAGATAATTGTCAGCCATGTTGTAAAGATAATAAAAAACGGGATGTCTCACGACATCCCGCATCCATTAAAATCTATACTAAATCATTAATTAGCGAAAATAGTGAAGATATACTCCGGATTGTGTACCGAAGTATTGACAAGACCATTGTAGATGCAGCTTACGAGACCTACAAGGATGATGCCGGCAACGCAAATCCACATGCCCACGCGGTCAGAGAGCGATGAGCGGAACGTAGCAATTGCACACTCTTCCTGATTGTTGATAAACATCGCCTTAACGACAAGCAGATAGTAGTAAAGCGATATGATAGTGTTGATCAACGCAATCAAGACGAGGATGTAAAGTGCCACCGACCCGGAAGCGACAGCAGTCGAGAAGATGAAGAACTTGCTGAAGAAGCCTGCAAACGGAGGGATACCGGCGAGTGAGAACATCGCAAGCATCATCGTGAAGGCAAGCTTGGGATTGGTGGAATAGAGGTTGTTGTAAGAATCCATGTCGACACGACCGGTCTTGCTTTCGATAGACTGGATGACTCCGAATGCGGCAAGATTGGAGAAGATGTAGACGAGGATGTAGAACATAAGTGAACCGAGACCCTGCGCGCTTCCGGCAATCACACCGAGCATGATGTAACCTGCCTGGGAGATTGACGAGAAAGCGAGGAATCGCTTCAGATTCTTCTGACGAAGAGCGAAGAGGTTACCTACAGTGATGGTGAGGATAATCAATGCGTAGAGCATCCACTCCCATATCTGGTGGTAGAACGGACCGAACACCTGCACCATGATTACGAAGAATGCAAATGCAGCGGCTCCCTTTGATATCACCGAGAGATAAGATGTGATGGCTGTCGGCGCACCCTGATATACATCGGCGGTCCAAAGGTGGAACGGTACAAGCGAAAGCTTGAAGCCCATACCGGCAATCACGAATGCCACAGCAACAATCAGCATCGCGCCGCCGTCGATAATCGAAGCTGCGATGTCATTGAAATAGAGTGTGCCTGCAAGAGCGTAGACAAAGCTGAGACCCATCATGAATATAGCCGATGAGAATACGGCGGTCAATATGTACTTCACGGCTGCTTCATGGCTCTCATAGCGGTTCTTGTCAAATGCCACAAGTGCAGCAAGCGGAAGTGACGCTGTTTCAAGACCGATGATGAAGAGGAGGAAGTGACGCGCTGAAATCATGAGATACATGCCGAAAAGCGTGATGAGCAACAGTTCGTAGAACTCGCCGCGACGCACTTTCATGAAATCGGTGTGAGCCCAGCCTTTTGCCTGGATAAGCACGATGAGCACACCGATATTCAGCACATTCTTAATCGCTATCATGGTAGGCGATGTCACATACATGCCTCCGAAGGCACTCGCAACCTCCTTGTCGCAAGGTGTCACGAAACCGGCAAGCGTAAGAAGTCCGAACAATACTATGGTGAACATGGAAAGCCCGCGTGGAGCACCCTTGGAGCTGAATGTATCAAAAAGGAAGACCAATAAGATCAGGACCAGCAATCCTATTTCCTGATACATGACCAAAAATTGTGAATAATCCATATCTTATATAATCTTATTTAGTCAATACTTCAATTATAGGAAGGAACGAGTTGTGAATCATGTCGTTAATCCAGTTGGGGAAGCAACCGATACCTGCGACACACACAATCAAGGTCACTGTCGACAGACGCTCCCACCACTTCGCATCGGTGAGCGTAAGATGATGCTCGTCGTAAACCGGACCGAGCAACAGCTTGCCGACAACGCGGAGGATATAAACGGCGGTAATCACGATTGAACAGCAAGCGGCGATTGTGAACACGCGATGGAACATGTCGGCATGCTGGAACGAACCTACGAAAATTGTCATCTCGGCAACGAAACCGCTAAGTCCGGGAAGTCCGAGCGATGCCATACCCGCAATCACGTAGCAGACAGCGAGGAACGGCATAATCTTCATCAGACCGCCCATCAACCGGATGTCACGTGTATGTGTACGACCGTAAATCATACCGATAAGGGCGAAGAAGAGTGCCGTCATAAGACCGTGGGAAAGCATCTGCATCACCGCACCGGTCATCGCCGTGGTGTTAAGCATGAGGATTGCGAAAAGCACCAGACCGCAGTGGCTTACCGAAGAATAAGCGTTGATATACTTGAGGTCGTTCTGTACACAGGCGCTGAACGCTCCATATACAACCGAGATACCTGTAAGGATAAGGAATATCCATGCAAGCTCGTTGGCTGCAAACGGCATGAGGTAGATGGCGACACGGAAACAACCGTAACCGCCAAGTTTCATAAGCACACCCGCGTGGAGCATCGACACTGCTGTCGGCGCTGAAGCGTGACCGTCGGGGCTCCATGTATGGAAGGGGAACATGGCGCCGAGCACTCCGAATCCCACGAATGTAATCGGGAAGAGGAAATACTGCCAGTTATGGTCGATGGCGTTGTTTGCCGAGATTTCAAGAAGGTTCATGGTGAGCTTGCCGCCTTCGGGGGCAGAGTGGTAGTAGATACCGAGGATGCCGAGAAGGAGGAAAGCGGAGCCGCCCATAAGCATAAGGGTAAGCTTCATCGCCGAATATTCCTTGCGGCCTGTGCCCCATAGACCGATGAGAAGATACATCGGGATAAGGGCGACCTCGTAGAACATGAACATCGTGAAAAGGTCGATGGAGATAAAGAAGCCGAACACACCGGTCGACAGAAGTATCAGCCAAAGGAAGAAATCCTTGGGCAGCGGGTCTATCTTCCATGAAGCGAAAGTACCTGCGAAGACAATGATTGCAGAGAGTAGCAACATTGCCACGGAAATACCGTCGACACCCACGGCAAGATGAATATTGAGCGGTTCAAACCACATCCAGGAGTCGGTGTAGAGCATCACTGCATCGGCACCGGCAGCGCGGAGATGTAGAAAATCCACAACAAGGTAGACAGCGAGTGCTACCAAGGCAGTCGATCCGACCACGGCAACGGTGCGTATCTGGTTCATGTTCCGGCAGAGGAACAGCAAGCCGAGCATCACCAGAGGGATGACTACAAAATATATCAGAATATTAGAAAATATCATAATTACTATATTTGAGTTGCACCAGTTAAATTACAGTAGACATAGCCATACGATTGACGCCATGAGAAGCGCGCCCACAAGGTAAATCCAGACATAGGTCTGAACATTGCCCGACTGCAAGCCGCGTATCGAAATCGAGAGACGCTGGGTAACCTTTGCAAACATGTCCATCGTACCGTCGATGATATGACGGTCAAACCATGCAATAGGCTTACATATATGGTCGAATATAATCTTCTTGGTGATAAACATGTAAAGCTCGTCAAAGTAGAAGCGGTGATAAGCCCATGTCCACAATGCCGGCATGGCATTCTTGAACTTCGCGGGAAGCGGGTTTTCCTTGCGGTACATCACGGTAGCTATGATGATAGCGATGATGGCTACTACAAGCGACACTGCTGCGACTGTCCAGTCAAGATGAACAAGGTTGGTGAAGAATGACACATGGTCAAACATCGGGTGACCGTTCCAGGTGACAAGATTACCGAAAGGCACGAAACCGGCAACACAAGAAATTGCGGCGAGAATCACCAGCGGGAGGGTCATGGTCCAGGGCTGGTCATGGGGAGCGTGGTGTCCCTCCGGTATCTTATGTTCCTTCCACCAGAAAATCAGGTAGTAGAGGCGGAACATGTAGAATGCGGTAAGACCGGCAACCGCTGACATCCATACATACCACAACATCGAGTTGCCGAAGCAAGCGGTAAGAATCTCATCTTTCGAGAAGAATCCTGCGAAAGGAATGATACCCGCGATGGCAAGACAGCCGATAAGGAATGTGATATGGGTGATAGGCATATACTTGCGTAGACCGTGCATGGCGGTATAGTCGTTTGAACCGATTGCATGGATAAGCGCACCCGCGCAAAGGAACAACAACGCCTTGAACATGGCGTGAGTGAACAGATGGAACATACCCGCCATGTAACCGATGCCGTGATGGAACTCGGGACGTGCGACACCCAGCGACACCATCATGAAGGCAATCTGCGAGATGGTGGAGAATGCAAGCACACGCTTGATGTCGACCTGTGTACAAGCCACGATGGCGGCGTAAAGTGCCGTAACGGCACCAACGACGGTGACAATCTCAAGCGAGCGTATCTCCATCAGGTATAGCGGGAAGAGTCGTGCCACAAGATAAACACCGGCAACAACCATTGTCGCAGCATGGATAAGCGCCGACACAGGAGTAGGACCTTCCATTGCATCGGGAAGCCAGATATGGAGTGGCATCATCGCCGACTTACCCATACCGCCCATAAAGATGAGCACAAGCGCCCATGTCATGACCGAGGCGCCCATGAAGAGCGGGGCGGCACTGTTGGCGAAGATTCCCTTAACACCCTCGGCTGTTGTCTCGCTCACCTGGAATACGTTGGCAAGACCCTCAACGGGAGCCGAGGTCAGCTCGGTAAAGTTGAAGGTGCCGGTATAATAGGAAAGCACGAGGATACCGATAAGGAAGCCGAGGTCGGCGAAACGGGTCACGATAAACGCCTTCTTCGATGCAAGCACTGCTGAGGGCTTGGTGTAGTAGAATCCAATCAAAAGGAATGAAGAGGCACCCACAAGCTCCCAGAAGATATACATCTGGAAAATGTTGGTTGCCACAACAAGACCGAGCATCGAGAAGCTGAAGAGCGACAGGAACGAGTAAAAACGCTGGAAACCTTTCTCAAACACTCCGTGATGGTCACGCATGTAACCCATCGAATAGAGGTGTACCATAAACGAGATAGTGGTGATTACCACCAGCATCATCGCCGAAATCGGGTCGAGAAGGAATCCGAGGCGTATCACCAGCTTGTCGGTAAACTGAAGCCAGGTCACATTCCACAGAATCGACTGCAGGCGTTCGCCGGCGGCATTGATAAATTCAGGACAGCCTCCGAAGAAATAAGTGAACGCCACAGTATAGGCAAGCACGAGGGTTGTGCCCATGCCGAGACAGCCGAGCATACCCGCAAGCTTGTGGCTCATCTTCATGCCCGTCAGTCCGAGCAGAAGGAACATGAAGAGAGGTATAGCTAAAATAAGGATTGACATTGTTTCCATAGCCGCTTACAGTTTCATTTTGTTAAGGTCGCGTATGTCAACATTTTTCACCGCACGGAACACATTCACGATTATGGCGATGGCAAGCGCGGTCTCCGCAGCGGCAATCGCAATCGCAAACAAGGTGAACATCATGCCCTCAAGCTGTCCCGGGAAAAGGAAACGGTTGAACACGACAAAGTTAATATCCACGGCATTCAGCATCAACTCAAGAGAGATGAGTATAGCAATCATATTCTTACGGGTGATAAAACCGTAAACACCGCAGCAGAACATAATCATGCTGGGGATGATATAACAGATGACAGATAATTTATCCATGACTTGCCTATCGTTTACGGGCGACTACCACGCCGCCGATTATACATGCCAATAACAACACACTCACTGCTTCAAAGGGAAGAAGATACTGATACTTCTCTGTACCAAGGAGTATCTCCCCGAGATGATTCATCGTCATCTCCATGGTGAAAGGAGCCGTCACGGTAGTCCACACTTCCGGTCTGCTCATAATGGCGTAACCAAGCACCACGAGCGCCGCCACGGCTGCAATCAAGCCGAACACACGCCTCTTTGAAGTAAGTCTCGCACTACTGTCGCCGGGCTTGCTTGTGAGCAGAATCGAGAACACAAACAGAACGACGATACCACCGGCATAGACCGCAATCTGCACTGCGCCAAGAAACTCGTAGTCGAGCTTGAAGTAAAGACCTGCTGTAGCGAAAAGCACAAACAGCAGGTAAGTGGCGGCGCGCAAAATGCGACGGGTGGTAACAGTAAGTATCGAGAAGATGATAATCGCGGCTACGATTATCCCGTACATAACAATACTTCCTACTGATTCCATATAATTAATTAGTTTTTTCTTTTTCTGATCGGTTTATCGAGGTGACTGTCATTCGGCTTTTGCCTCAGGGGCAGCGGGTTTCGGTGCCGTCGGCTTCGGAGCCGGGTCGTCGGGCTGCTCAGGCAGATAGTTAAGCTGCTCCACGAGCTTCTCGCGGGTAAACACAGCCTGCTCGAAATCATTTGAAAACTCGATTGCATCCTGCGGACAAGTGGTGACACACAGCTCGCAGAACGTACAGCTGCCGAGGTCGTAGATATACTTGTCGAGTTTACGTTTTTTCTTCCCGTCGGGAAGGTCCACCATCTTGGTGGTTACTGTAATAGTGCCGTTGGGGCAATTGCGCTGGCATATTCCACAAGCGATACACCGGTTGCGCCCGTCGGGTTCATAAATAAACTGCAACTTGGCACGAAAGCGCGGGGCTGCATACTGAATCGTATCACGATGGTCGGGATACTCCTCGGTCACCTTAGGAGTAAAAAACTCCTTGCCCGTGACGCCCATGCCTTTTATAAGGCTGACAACTCCGGTGCCCAGTGATGAAAAATAATCTTTTACACTGCCCATAGTGGATGATTGGTCTTTCTTAAATATGTTTTTATTTATTGTTTATAGTCACTTACCTCACCTGACCGCCCAGTATGTCAAGGAGCTCGCTCGTAATCGCCTGCTGTCGCAGCTTATTGTATTCAAGCTGCAGCGATTCAAGAAGTTTCTTGGCATTGTCGTTGGCACTCTGCATCGCCATCACGCGGGCTGCCTGCTCCGAAGCCTGGTTCTCGGTGAAAGTCTCCTGCATCACAGAGAGCACAAACAGCGGAAGCACTGAATTGAAGATCGTGTTAGGATCAGGTTCAAATATACACGGGCGGCACTTCACGGCGACATCATTGTCGGTCAATGTCTCCTGTACCACCGGTAAGAGCTGTTCGGAACGCAGTATCTGGCGACTTACGCTCTTATAGCTCATATAAATTATGTCGACAAGGTCGACCACGCCGTCAAGGTATTTCTGCTGAAGGTCGAAGGTGAAGCGTTTCACCGCCTCGCCGCTGCTCTTGGAATGTACATCATCGAGAGCCTCCACGCGGATATGTCCGCCTGAAATCTTGCTGACAGCCTTGTACATCTTTGCGCCGACAGGATATATCGTGAAGTCGACCGAATCGCCGTAACGCTCACGATACTTGTGAAGCTCCATCAGCAGACCTTTGAATATATTGATGTTGTAGGCACCGCAAAGACCGTCGTCGGAACCAAACACGACGATGCCTATGCGTTTCACTTCGCGGTTCTCTATCAGGGGCGACGAAAACTCGGCGTCAGCCGACAGTAGATTGCCTATGATGCCCTGTATCTGTCCCCTGAAGGGCAGCAGGCGTTTCAATGCCTGCTCGGCCTTGTGCATTTTTGCCGAAGAAATCATCTTCATCGCACCGGTTATCTTCTCCGAAGAGCGAACCGAGCCGATTCTACCTTTTAACTCGCGTAATGTTGCCATTTCTCAATATATTTTATTTATAACGGCTTGCAATTTCTTTAGCGCTCTCGGTGAGCTTAGCCACTACATCATCGGTAAGCTGGCCGCTCTTAATCACGTCAAGCACATCGGTCTGATACTTTGCATGGAGCAGCTGAAGGAACAGCTTCTCAAATTCAGCCACCTTGTCAAGAGGCACATTCTCAAGCAATCCCTTTGTTCCGCAGAATATCACGGCTACCTCGTCCTCTACCGCCATAGGGCTGTACTGAGGCTGGATAAGCAGCTGCTCGTTCTTGCGGCCTTTGTCGATGACACGTGCGGTCACGGGGTCGATATCGCCGCCGAACTTGGTGAATGATTCAAGCTCACGGAACTGTGCCTGGTCGATTTTCAGCGTACCGGCGACCTTCTTCATTGACTTAATCTGAGCGTTACCACCCACACGTGACACGGATATACCCACATTGATAGCCGGACGGATACCACGGTTGAAGAGGGCGGTCTCAAGGAATATCTGACCGTCGGTGATTGAAATCACGTTGGTAGGAATGTAAGCCGACACGTCACCTGCCTGGGTCTCGATGATAGGAAGCGCGGTAAGCGAGCCGCCACCCTTCACCTTGTCCTTAAGCACTGCGGGAAGGTCGTTCATAGAGGCGGCAACTTCCTGATTGTCGATAATCTTTGCCGCGCGCTCGAGCAGACGTGAATGGAGATAGAATATATCACCCGGATAAGCCTCACGTCCGGAAGGACGCTTCAGGATAAGTGATATCTCACGGTAAGACACAGCCTGCTTCGACAAGTCATCATACACGATGAGCGCGTCACGGCCGGTGTCGCGGAAATACTCTCCGATAGCAACGCCGGCAAAAGGCGAATAGTAACGCATCGCGGCAGAGTCCGACGCATTGGCGGCTACAACCACAGTATAGGGCAGCGCGCCGTTTTCGCGAAGTGTCTGCACGGTTGCTGCAACCGACGAGGCTTTCTGTCCTATCGCCACATAGATGCAATATACAGGCTTGCCCTCCTCGTAATTTTTGCGCTGGTTGATGATAGTGTCAATCGCGATGGCGGTCTTGCCTATCTGACGGTCGCCGATTATAAGCTCACGCTGACCGCGACCTATGGGCACCATCGAGTCGACAGCCTTGATACCGGTCTGAAGCGGCTGCTTCACCGGCTGACGGAAAATAACGCCGGGTGCCTTGCGCTCGAGAGGCATGTGATACAGCTCGCCGCTGATAGGCCCCGCTCCGTCGATAGGTTCGCCCAACACATTGATTACACGACCCAAGAGACCCTCGCCGGCAGGGATTGAGGCAATCTCTCCGGTACGGCGCACGGTCATATTTTCGGTCACACGGTCAATGTTGTTAAGCAAAATCACTCCGACATTGCTCTCCTCCAGGTTCATGGCAACGCCCTTGACACCATTTTCAAACTCTACAAGCTCATTGGCACGCACATTTTCAAGTCCGTAGACATGGGCGACACCGTCGCCGACCTCAAGGACCGTACCAACCTCCTCAAACGACACCTTATTGTTGACGTTTTCGAGTTGTTGTTTTAATACTTCCGATATTTCGCTTGGGTTAATCATTCTGTGTTAGTTGCTTAAAAGTTTAAGACGCAATTGTTTCAATTCGTTGCTCACCGACGCGTCGAGGCGCTCCGAATTTATATCGATGACGAAGCCTCCGATCAGTTCCGGGTCGACGGTCCTGGAAAATTCCATTGCCGCGCCGTTGAGATGACGCTCCACCAGGTCATGAAGACGCTTGACCTCCTCTTCAGGAAGGTCGGCAGCCGTAGTGAGCTTTACAAGATAGATATTGTTAGCCTCACGGTATATATCCAGATAAGCCAGCGCAATATCGCGGGCAAACTCTATCCTGCGGTTATGGAGCAGCAGGTGCAGGAAATCGACATAACAAGTATCTTTCTTCTCATCGGCATGGGCGGCTGTCATGAGCAGACGCGTCTTGTCATCTGCCGCTATATAGGGATTGGAGATGACCGCCTGAAGCCTCGGCTGCTCCACAAACGAGGCGGCAAGCGTCTTCATCAGGTCATACACCCTGTCAGACTCGCCCTTGTCGCAGGCGAACTTATACAGAGCCTTAGCGTAACGATTCGGAATAAGACCTTGATTCATTGCGTACTAATTTTTATTTTCGATTTCGTCCAAAAGTGAATTTACCAATTGGGATTGAGCCTTCTCGTCTGCCATCTGCTTTCTAACCACCTTGGAGGCGATTTCAAGCGCAAACGAGCTGACTTCATCGCGGAAGCGTAACTCGGCTTCCTTGCGTGACTGCTCGATAGCCACTTTCGCGGCATCCATCTGCTTCTTTGCTTCCTTCTGAGCTTCGTTGCGTGCTTCCTCGATTATCTGAGTCTTCATGCGGTCGGCGTCACGGAGCATTTCAGCTTGCTGTTTACGAGCTTCATCTATATATTTCTCGGCCTCTTCACGGGCGTGATCAAGCTGCTCCTTGGCATTTTGAGCGTACTCCACACCCTTATCAATGAGGTCGGCGCGGCTTTCTACACTTTTCATGATTGCCGGCCACCCCCACTTTGCAAGTACCAGAAACAGTACCGCGAAGGCGACAAACATCCAGAAAACCAAGCCAAATTCAGGCGTGAAAAGTTCCATTAGGCAAGCTTGAGATTAGAGGAAGAACGAAAGGAGGCAAACGACAACGGCAAAGAGAGCCACACCTTCTACAAGGGCAGCGATGACAATCATGTTACTACGGATGTCACCGGTAGCTTCTGGCTGACGTGCTATGGCTTCCATGGCAGATGCGCCGATTTTACCGATACCAATACCTGCACCAATTGCTGCGATTGCTGCGCCTACACATGCACCAATGCCTAAAAGGCCGTCGATTGCTGCTAAAATCATTGCTAACATAATAAATTTAAATTTAAAGTGTTTGTATTAAAGTTATTTCTATTTTTCTGTTTTGAGTTCTGCCTCATGCTCTTCCTTCTTATGCCCCTCTTCCTGTGCAAGGGAGATAAACAGGGTCGAAAGCATCGTGAACACATAAGCCTGGATAAAGCTTACAAGCACGTCGATAAGAAGCATGAAGATGGAGAATAATACCGATACCACGGTAGCCGCGCCGGTTACTGCCGGGCCGAGCACCGCGAGAATGAATATCAGAAGGGTAAGCACGATGACAATGATGTGTCCGCCCATCATGTTGGCGAAGAGACGCACGGTAAGAGCCGCCGGCTTGGTGAACACGCCGAATATCTCGATAATCGGCATGATGGGTATCGGGAATTTAAGCCATAGGGGCACATCGGGCCAGAAGATGTCCTTCCAGTAATGTTTCGTGCCGAAGATATTGACGATGAGGAAAGTGATAAGTGACAATACAAGGGTGACAGCGATATTGCCCGTAAGGTTGGCGCCACCGGGGAAGATGACGATAAGACCGAGCAGGTTCATCACAAGGATGAAGAAGAACACTGTCAGCAGATATGGCGCGAATTTAGGCGACTTCGCCCCGAGAGTGGGCTTGATGACACCACGGTACACAAACTCTATCAGCGCCTCAATCGCACCGGTGAACTTGCGCGGAGCCTTGTAGCCCGCTTTCTTGTACCATGCCGCTACCTGAAGTATCATCCAGAGCACAATAATCACGGTGATGAAAAGCGCAAGCACATTTTTGGTAATCGAGAGGTCCCACGGACGATACTCCTCCATGACTGTCTTTCCATCGACTGTCACCGGACGCTCGCCTACAATCTTGTTATGCCATTTGCTATCTTTCCCGCCAAGCTTGAAGCCGTCGTACTCTTCGCCATGCTGTATGCGTTTCGAGCTGAAGCAATGCCACTTGCCTTCATAGTCGCGGACTATGACAGGCAACGGGATACGCAGATCGTGGCTGAAAGGCACTTCCCAGCCATATCCGTCACCGAGGTGCTCGAAGATAATCTCCTTCGGATTGATCTTCTTCTCCTCCTGACCGTCGTCATGACCTGACGCCGACATGCACTGCGGCGCCACAAGCACCGCGCACATCATCATTAGCAAGAATACAAGTCGTTTCATATCAATATATGCACACTGATACCACATCGTTATCGACATCAACAATGCCACCGTCAACGCTCACCTCTCCTTTATGACCGCCATGCTCGTAGACCACATTGCCCTTGACAAGGGTCGAGATGAGCGACGCGTGATGAGGAAGCACCATGAAAGTGCCTTCTGCCCCGGGAAGTGAAACCTTCTCCACTTCGCCCTGAAACAGGATATCCTGTGCCGATATAACTTTCAGTACCATAGTAGTCAGTTAAACTTATTTTACCTCTGCAAGCATCTTCTTTCCCTTCTCGATAGCCTCGTCGATTGTACCGACGTTAAGGAAAGCCTGCTCGGGATATTCATCCATCTCTCCGCTGAGAATCATCTTGAAGCCGCGGATTGTCTCGCTAAGAGGCACCATCACACCGGGCAGACCGGTAAACTGCTCGGCGACGAAGAAGGGCTGCGAGAGGAAACGCTGTGCGCGGCGCGCACGTGCAACGACAAGCTTGTCTTCGTCGGAAAGCTCGTCGACACCGAGGATGGCGATGATATCCTGAAGCTCGTTGTATTTCTGTAAAAGCTGCTTGACAGCCTGTGCGGTCTGGTAATGGTCTTCGCCGATGATGTGGGGGTCGAGAATACGTGATGTCGACTCAAGCGGGTCAACGGCGGGATAGATACCGAGCTCGGCAATCTTACGGCTCAACACCGTGGTGGCGTCAAGGAAGCTGAAGGTGGTAGCCGGAGCGGGGTCGGTCAAGTCGTCGGCAGGCACATAGATTGCCTGTACGGAGGTGATTGAACCCTGCTTGGTGGAAGTGATACGCTCCTGGAGGGCACCCATTTCAGAGGCAAGTGTAGGCTGATAACCCACGGCTGATGGCATACGGCCGAGAAGCGCCGACACCTCGGAACCTGCCTGGGTGAATCGGAATATATTGTCGATAAAGAGAAGAATCTCCTTACCGCCACCATCCTGGTCGCGGAACTGCTCGGCTACGGTAAGACCGGAAAGCGCAACACGAAGACGCGCACCCGGCGGCTCGTTCATCTGACCGAACACCAGCGTAGCCTGTGAATTTGCCACCTCCGACATATCTACATCGGCAAGATTCCACTCGCCCTTTTCCATGCCTTCGCTGAACTTCTTGCCATATTTCATTACGCCGCTCTCAATCATCTCGCGGAGAAGGTCGTTACCCTCGCGGGTACGCTCTCCCACACCGGTGAATACCGAGAAGCCGTTATGTCCCTTGGCGATATTGTTGATGAGCTCCATGATAAGCACGGTCTTTCCTACACCGGCGCCGCCGAACAGACCGATCTTACCGCCCTTGCTGTAAGGCTCGAGAAGGTCGATCACCTTGATTCCTGTATAAAGAATCTCGGTACCGATAGTCAGGTCGTCAAATGCCGGCGCGGGCTGATGAATCGGACGCAGGTCGTCACGTTTAAGCTCGGGGAGGTGGTCAATCGCCTCGCCTATCACATTGAGAAGACGGCCTTTCACCTGATCTCCGGTAGGCACCGCGATAGGTCTGCCGAGATTCTCGACACGGATGCCGCGCTGGAGGCCGTCGGTACTTTCCATCGCCACGCAACGCACAGTATCCTCGCCGATGTGTTGTTCCACTTCAAGTATAAGCTCCGAGCCATCGGGGCGGTCAACTTTCAGCGCGGTATAGATTGAAGGAATCACATTATCCTTTCCTTCGAAAGTCACATCGACAACGGGGCCGATTACCTGACTAACTGTTCCGAATTTATCGCTCATCTTTACGAAAATCTGAGGTTATGTAATTTTGTTTATTTAACTCTTAAAAATGCAGGCCGTAGCATATCACGATTACCATCAGCACAAGATTGGCGAGGTTAATCGGGAGAAGATACTTCCATTCGAGATGAAGCAGCTGATCGATACGCAGACGGGGGAAGGTCCACTTAAACCAGATAATCACGAAAGAAAGCACTATCGCCTTGCCTATAAACCATACAATCGAGGGTATGAAGTCCATCACATGATTGAACGAGTCCCACCCGGGAATATGGAGCGGCATCCAGCCTCCGAAAAACAACAGAGTGGCTACTCCGGCTACAATGAACAGGTTAAGGTATTCTGCAAGGTAAAAGAAGCCGAAATGGATACCGGAATACTCCGTATGGTAACCGGCGGTCAGCTCGCTCTCTGCCTCAGGAAGGTCAAACGGGCCTCGGTTGGTCTCCGCCGTACCTGCTATGATGTAGATGATGAAAGCGATTATGGCGGGAATGTGTCCCGACGCTATGAACCACAGGTCTTTTTGTGCCATACAGATGTCGGTTATCGACATTGAGCCTGCAAAAGCCACCATTGTAATAACCGAAAGTCCGATGGAAAGTTCATAGCTTATCATCTGCGCGCCGCTTCGGATTGCACCGATAAGAGTGAACTTATTGTTACTTGACCATCCGGCGAGAAGTATGCCGAGCACACCTATCGATGACACTGCGACAAGGAAGAAAATACCTATGTTGAAGTCAATCACCTGAAGACCGTTGCCCCACGGAAGCACCGCGAAGCAGAGCATCGAGGCGATGATGACCAGGTAAGGTGCAAGGGCGAAAAGGAACTTGTCGGTGTATTTCAGCGAGATAAGCTCCTTTATAAGAATCTTGAACATGTCGGCTACGCTCTGGAAGATACCGGCAGGACCTACTCGGTTAGGACCGAGACGGCACTGGAAGGCGGCACACACCTTACGCTCGAAATAGATATAGAAAAGCGCCAGAAGAGCGTATGCGAGAAGAAGCACGACACCTATGAGCACACACTCGATGGTGACTGTGAGCCAGGCGGGGCAAAATCCGTTTAACCATTGGTTGAGCCAGTCGGCTCCTTTTGATAAATCGTACATATCGGTTTATTCGTTACTTTTTCTTCATTACTTTTAACGGTCAATATCAGGCACGACATAGTCGAGCGTACCGCCGATAGTGATAAGGTCGGCAATCTTGCTGCCGCGGGTGAGATGATCCACCACGCCTGCGAGGTTCATGCACGGAGAGTTGAATTTCACGCGCCAGGGAGTGTTTGCGCCGTGACTCTCGATATAAACGCCGAATGCGCCGCGGCTTGCCTCTACCTGCTGGAACCAGTGTCCCTCCGGGAGCTTGATCACCTTGGGCACCTTTGCGCAAATCTCGCCTTCGGGGATATTGTCGACAAGCTGTTCCAGGATACGTATCGACTGCTTGATTTCCTCGATACGCTCTACGAAACGCGCCATGCAGTCGCCCTCCTGCATCACGACCTCGTCGAAGTCAAGCTCGGAGTAGATGCTGTAAGGAGTGGTCTTGCGCACGTCACAAGCCCAGCCCGATGCCCTGCCGACAGGACCTGTCGTGCCGTAGGAGATGGCGTCTTCCTTGCTCAGGTGACCTACGCCTACCATACGGTTATGGGCGATCACGTTGCCGGTAAACACTGTGTTGTACTCCTTGATTGCTGCAGGCATGATTTCGATAAGATGCTTCACGTCTTTCACGAAATCCTTGTCAAGGTCATCCATCACACCGCCGATACAGTCATAGTTGAATGTCATGCGGGCGCCGCAGGTCTTCTCAAATATGTTAAGGATGGTCTCGCGCTCACGAAGCGTGTAGAAGAGCATTGTAGTCGCGCCGAGGTCCATACAGAATGTACCCATGAAAAGCAGGTGGGAGGAGATACGCATCAGCTCGTCCATCATCACGCGGATTACCTGTGCGCGGCGAGGCACCTCTATACCGAGCGCCTTTTCGATACACATGCAGAGACAGTGACGGTTCTGCTGCGCCGAGAGATAGTCGAGACGGTCGGTGAAATGCAGTGTCTGCGGATATCCGAGTCCCTCGCACAGTTTCTCGATACCACGGTGGATATATCCGAGGTAAAGGTCAATCTTCTTGATGGTCTCGCCGTCGACTGCGGTGCGGAAGCGCAACACGCCGTGGGTAGCAGGGTGCTGCGGGCCTATGTTGACCACAAAGTCCTCCGGGGTGAATATGGTCACCTCCTTCTTCTCTATCTTGCCGTCGCCATCCTCGACATACGACACCGTCACGTCGTCGACAGCCTCATGGTCGAGACGCACGGGATTCACGTTGGCATCGTCGTTATAGTCCTTGCGGAGCGGATAGCCCACCCAGTCGTTGCGCAGGAACAGACGGCGCATATCGGGATGATTGATAAATATGATGCCGTAATAGTCGTAGACCTCACGTTCATAAAGGTTTGCCACTGCCCACAAATCGGAGATGCTGTGGAGCATCGGGTGCTCGCGGTCGGCGGTGGTCACCTTCACCGACACATGTGTGTCGTGAGTGGTGGATGTGAGGTAATACATACAGCCGAGTGTCTCGGTCCAGTCCATGCCCACGACTGCGACAAGGTAATCAAATCCGAGTTCCGGATCCTCCTTCAATGTCTTTGCAAGGGAGTGCCATTTGGCATCGGGAATATTCACCAACAACCATTCGCCCTCCTCAAAAGTCGCCTCGGGGAACAGCCTGGCTATTTTTTCCTGAACATTTGCCATAATCGATATATTGATTGGGGTATTGTTTAATCTTGGTTATAATTACTTTTCCGCTTCGTCAAGTGGATGGGTCTCGAGAAATTCCCGCTGCTTTTCCTGACGGTTGACACCGCCGAAGAATTTTTCCACCTTAACCTTACGCGACAGCTGCATGATACCGTAGATCATCGCCTCGGGACGCGGAGGACAGCCGGGCACATACACGTCGACCGGGATAATCTCCTGAACGCCCTTCACCACATGATAGGAATTTTTAAACGGACCGCCGGAGATGGCACATCCGCCACATGCTATCACATATTTAGGCTCGGCAAGCTGGTCGTAGAGTCGTCTCACCACTGGAGCCATCCTGTGTACTATCGTGCCGGCGACCATCATGAAGTCGGCCTGGCGTGGAGAGGCTCGTGCCACTTCCCAGCCAAAGCGCGCCATGTCATAACGCGCCGCTCCAAGAGAGATAAACTCTATACCACAGCAACTGGTTGCGAATGTGAGCGGCCATAAAGAGTTACTGCGCCCCCAGTTGATTACATTATCAAGTGTGCCGACTACCACATTGGTGCCGTTATCCTTGAGTTCTTTTACGAGATGCTCGATATATTCGTTGTCCTTCCAATCGGAATAGGGCATCCCCTGTGCTGTTACTTCCATTCAAGTGCTCCTTTCCGCCAGGCGTATGCCAAGCCCAGCACTAAAATTCCAAAAAATACTGCGATGCACAACAAACCGTCGGTCCCGAGCGAGCGCACATTTACAGCCCACGGATACAGGAACACCGTCTCTACATCAAACATCAAAAAGAGAATGGCATACAAATAGTAACCTACCTTGAACTGAGCCATACTCGCGCCGCGAGTTGGAATACCGCACTCATACGCCTCACCCTTCTGCGGGTTGTAGGATTTCGGTGAGATAAGCCCTGCTATAACCAAGGCAAGCGCCACAAGCGCCACACCCGTAAGGGCGGCGACAACTGCAAGGGTAGAATTTTGAATACCAAAAATTAATGATACCATATAATTTAACTAATACTTCTTCCGAGAAATGGTTTCGGCAGGATACAACGCATCCTTTCTAAATTTGTGCAAATATAGCAATTTTTTCCTACACGACATCGGAGTGTCTCTAAAAAAAACCGCTCATCATTCATAAAAATTAACACGCGTCAGCGGCAACTCACCTTTGAATGTCGGGCGACTCCCCCCGAGGTGACATATCTAACGATATAGACCCCGCCTGTTGCCATGTCGACCGTCCCCTCGCCGCTGATATGTGCCGCCAATCTACCGTCGGCGCTATATATGTCGACATCAGTCACGGCAGCGCCTGCTATCTTTATAGTTAGCCCCTCGGCTGTCACTGTTACCTCATCACAGCTTTCAGCCACGTTGTCAATCGATGCCGGATTGTAGGGCACCGACTCAAGCGCCACCTTCCTGGCATCGCTGAAATTAAATGTATGGGTTGAGCCGCCTGCATATTCGATGCGTGTCTTCCCGTCTTTTTCAGTGACGGTGGCTTTCCAGTTCCTGCCGTCAGAAGTGGAAAGTGTCATTGCGCGGTCATTGTAATATTGTCCGTTAAACTGAGGCTGCGTAAGTGCCACCCCGTTAAATGTCATCGGCTCCCCTCCCCCGTCTATGGTAAGCTCGTATGCCTGCGACAGCTTGAAATATGTACGCATACGGTCATAGAGGAATGTGCGGCGCTTCTTACACCAGTCATGGATAAAGTTGATTTCGTTTTTCCAGCCGTCATAGCGCCATCCTTCGTATGGGAAATAGAGTTTGCAGTGGTCGCGGTATTCGGGTTCAAGTTCCGCCGCCATCTCGTCAAGCATCGCGTCGATATACGAGGGCTGAAGGAAATCGCCCATGAATATCGCCAGCCGGTCGATAAAGAGTGTCTTCGCTTCCGGCATCTCCATGAAAATGCCGAAAAGCCTTACATTGCGGGCAGTCCACTCATCTGAGGAATTGGGCGATGCCATGTCGGCGATAAACTTCAGGTAATCGTGGGCATGCTGTCCCTGCTCCCAGGTTATTGCAAACCGGTCGATATCTTTCAGCACCCACCGCCATTTGGAGCCTTCCGCCCACGGCTTCCAGCACACTATGTTGTTATTCGGATAGTCGGTGTTGCCTGCAAATGTCTGGATGGCAAACATATCAAGGAAGTTGTCGACATCCATCACCTCCTCGAGCTGTGGAAGCGTGACATCTTTCTTGTTGTATAGTTCGGTAAACTGCCAGAGCGCGTCGCCGCTTCCTGTCTTTACCTCCCACCAGTTTTCGATCATGTCGATATCCTCAAGCCCGTCATAGTTTGCCTCGATGTAATCTTCGTTGGTGCGCTCGCGAAGGTCATACACGCCGCGATACTCGCCGTTGATGTAACATATCACAAGCCGGTAGCCCTGCCAGTCGACATTGGGCGAGTTTAATCCCACAAGACGCTGGGCAAGAGCGTCACGCACGTGTGCGCCCTCGAAGTCAGTGCCGCTGTTGCGGAGTTCAAATGATTTCACACTTGTGATTTCGGGCTTGTCGAGCCATATACCGGTAGTATTGTAGCGTTTCTCTCCAAACCGCTTGTTGGCATAAAGCACCATCGATTTCTGCGAATAACGGCGCGACCATCCGCCTTTTACCCTCGTCTCGCCTACCTGGTTGATAAGCTGCTCATGATTCTCCCCGCCGAAATATTCCACATTCATCGGGCGTCGCCAGTCATATCCCCAGTTGGGGTCTTTGTCAAGCTCGCCCATGAAAATTCCTATCTCTTTGTCATAAAGATACGCCGGGTCAAGTGATATGGACACGACAGGAAGCTCCGTCGCGCGCGCGTGGAATATATATGAATGTGTAGTCGGCACAGATGACAGTGCTGTCGGCGACACAAGTTTTGCCCTAAGTGAGGTTGATTTGGATATATTGTAAGTCTTGCTGTCACCCGTCACTGCGTCCTTCTCCTCCGGCTCGCGACCGTCGGTGGTGACACACAACCGGCTGTCGGCAGGAGCGCCAGCAGGCTTGCTGACCGTGACCGTGACCGGCGAGTCAAACAATCCCCCACCCACACTGAACTCCGGCGCGGCAAGCACCTCTGTGGCAACACCTCCACTGTTCTTTGCTCCAGGAGTCGGTGTAACCATATATCCCCATCGCTCTCCTCCGTCGGTTTCCCTACCGTAACCGACATTGGGCGCAGGCATCTTGTCAAAGTCAAGCTGCGCTGCCACTTCACCCGACGGGGCAAACAGATAGACCGATCCCGCCTTGGTCGATTCGAGACGAAAATCGGTGTGCTGCCCCTCACCCGTCTTGTCGCAATATATCAACCCGTGACCTTTTGCAGGAACCACCAGCGACGAGGGTATCTCGTAAGCCTTCTTGATTTTTTCCGATGTACCTATCTTATACCCCTTGAGGTCGACCGCCTCCGTGCCGGCATTGTAAATCTCTACCCAGGAGTCAGGAAATTCCTTGTCGGCGAAAAGCACGTCGACATTTGACTGCATGATTTCATTAATCACGATTTGCCCGGTGACCGGAGCCGGCAGTGACATCACAACACTACCGAAAAGGATTGCATAAGAAAAGTGCTTCATTGGTAATTTGACGGTTAATAAATTAAGTTTCGCAAGCTCACTTAAGGGTTGAAACGGTTTATAGTTTAAGGTTTAGGGTTAGAGTAATCTGAAATTGTCGAGTGGCCACCGCCACTTTAACCTCATAACCCCTTAACCTCATAACCCGCCTGCATAACAGGCTTATAACCCTCAACTTTCGCTTGCTAAAGTTGAATTAATGCAAAAATAGCAAAATTTTCCTAACCGCCGAAATTTCAGCCCAAAAACCTCAAAATCCACGCAATGAAAGATTCCAATAGGAAGTGCAACTGGCATTTCCTCACTCCTCCTCAGGGGAAGG
>QAMW01000038.1 GCA_003150235.1 Bacteroidales bacterium | reverse complement strand
TTGTCAGTCATATTTTAGATTGCATCGCGTAGCTGTAGGGGCGCCTGGAAGGGCGCCCGCGTTGCATGGATGGATGCGGGCGAGTTTCCACTCGCCCATACTTTTGGTTATATTCCAAAAATTTGTTTATTTTGACCTTATGTCCATCCGTATCCCCTCTGAAATCTGAAAACTGACAACTGACAACTCCCAACACCCTACCCTATTGCGGCTTGATATTTGGCGACAGTGGTGGCTTTTTTGATGAGTTTGGCGGTCTTATGCCCGATCTCCGGTTCCAGATAATCCCAAAACGGTTTTATCTTCATAAGTATCTGCGTGTCACCACACAGAGTATCGGCATAATATGCTAGAATCTCATTATGAAAGCGCATAATCTTTTCAAGACGCTCATCGGCACTCCATTCGCGTCCCTCGCGCCACTCAGCAATAAGCGACGGACGCGCCAACAATCCGCGACCGATCATCACTCCGTCGGCTCGACTTAACGCGACATCAATATCGTCGGGGGTGGCAACGTCGCCATTGAAAATCACCGGATGGGAAAGAGATTCCCGCAACCGGGCGTAAGCATCCATATATAGTTCACCGCCATACTGCTGAGCAGCGACACGCGGATGCACCGTCACATGACTTAACGGCATACGGTTGAGCAGTGGTACAGCGGGGATAAACTCATCGGGCGAAGTAATGCCGAGCCGCATCTTGACTGAAAAAGTAATCTCGTTCCGCGACTCGATGGCAGCAGCTATCTTTTCCAGTTCCGCGACATTGGCAAGCAAACCGGCACCACGACCCTTCTTCACCTGCGGAGGGAACGGGCAGCCCATATTCAGGTCAATACGGTCAAATCCCGCACCGGCGACTGCATCGACAAGCCTGGTAAATTCCTCAACGTCACGGAATATCACTTGCGGCAGAAGGCGCATTCCCTCATTAAAGGGCGAGGTGATGTCGCGCAGGTCGCGACGGCGGATGTCACCGTGTTCGACGCGGAGAAACGGCGAACAATAAAGCGTATCGCCACCTCCGTATATCTCTGAATGATAATGCCTGAACGGGGCATCGGTATAGCCCTGCATAGGCGCAACTGCAACTTTTTCGTTCCTACTCATAATCTTTTAACCATTAACCTTTTAATCTTCATGCCTCAAGCATGATTTACTGACTGTCATAGCCGAGTCGACGGTGAGTACGCCCCGCGCCACCAGCCGCCTGACCTCCGCTATCACATCTTCCTTGCGACATGAACTCTCATTAATAAGATAGGCAAGTGACCGTGGCTGACGCTCCACCATATAAAGTATTGTCGCGTCAAGTCCATCGGGAGCCGGTTTACGAGGGCTCCGGCTGCGGCACACGTCACACTTTCCGCAATCCTTTTCCGGCTTTTCCCCGAAATACCGCAGCATGACGTTGACGCGACATTCATCATCGGCAAAAGCGAAACGCTTCATAGACTCGATGCGCTTCACCAGGCGGTCACGCTGATGCTCGTAGACACTCAGCGGCAACGCCACATACTTCGGCAACTCGCGCGAGGTGGTGTAATAGAGATAGGGGGTGCTCCTACGCGGTATATACTGGAGGATATGCATTCGCGACAACTTCAGCAGAGTCTCATAGACACGCTGCTCCGACACTTCAGCGCGGCGCGCGATTACCGACTCATTGATGTACACGAAATCGGCAAACAGACCCGTATAACTACGCAAAATCACGTTAAACACCGACTCTTCTTCCCTGTCAAGACTGATGCCGTAAAACTCTTCTTTCTTTGCCGTGATCATGATGCGCGACTGCATCGTGACCTCCTCGATAAACTCGAAATAACCCGACTGGGTGAGAAGCTGCATGGCACTCCGCGTGGGAAGCGGCGGCAGCCCGTAAGTCTTCACAAACAAAGCGAAGTTAAATTCATACACCATATTATAACCGCTCCCGACAGCCACTTCCACGAAATTGCCTGCAAGCTCATAGACGCGGCGTATGAAATCCTTGTCGGGGAACGCATCGGAAACCATGCGTGTCAGCCGCCCCTTGTCGGTCTTCGCCACAAGCAGCACTGCGAACGATTCCTTGCCGTCGCGCCCGGCACGTCCCGCCTCCTGATAATACTCTTCAAGCGATGAAGGGAGATCGTAATGCACCACTACCCTGACATCGGGCTTGTCGATTCCCATGCCGAAAGCATTAGTTGCCACCATCACGCGCACCTCGTCATCCTTCCATGCGCGCTGCTTTTCGTTTTTATCCTCAATATCAAGTCCGGCATGATAAAATTCGGCGGAGATACCGGCATCCTCAAGCATCATGGCTATCTCACGGGTGCGCTTGCGTGACCTCACATACACGATGGCACTACCGGCTGTCGAAGTGAGTATGTTGACAAGCTGGCGGTCCTTGTACATGTCGTTACGCACGATATATGAGATATTTTCACGCGAAAAACTTTTAGCAAACACGCGCTTCTCGTCAAATCCAAGACGCACCATTATATCGTCAACCACTTCGGGAGTAGCTGAAGCGGTAAGTGCGAGCACAGGAACCGACGGGAAGTATCCGCGCAGCTCGCCGATTTTCAGATACGACGGGCGGAAATCATAGCCCCACTGCGAGATACAGTGTGCCTCGTCGACTACAATCAGACTCACCTCTATCTCGCGCAACACAGCTATGAACTGCTCGGAACGCAGTTTTTCGGGCGACACATAGAGCATCTTCACTTTGCCGAGGCGACAGCGGTCAAACACCAGGGCATGCTCGCTGCGGGTGAGTCCCGCGTGTAGATAAGCCGCCTTTATCCCTCGCTCACGCAGATTGTCGACCTGATCCTTCATCAACGATATCAGCGGAGTCACCACCACGGTCAGTCCCGGCAGTAACATCGCCGGCACCTGGAATGTAATCGACTTACCGCCGCCGGTAGGCAACAGTCCGAGAGTATCGTGACCGGCAAGTACCGACTCGATTATGTCGAGCTGGAGAGGGCGGAAATCATCATAGCCCCAGTAGCGTGACAATATGTCGCGGGGAGAGAGTGCCATGACAGCGGTCAATCATTGGCAATGCGGATACCCTTCACCTGAAGCTGTATGCTGTTTGCCGCGTTCTGATGCTTGTTTTCCTCAACGGTGTAGCAGATGTCAAACGGCTTGTGGGCGTGAATATGGTCGAAAAATTCGCCCATATTGAATGCGATGCCGTTGAACACCTTTCCTGACGTATTGTCGACAAGCTCCAGCTTGATATGTTCAAGATGTTTTCCTACGAGCTTGCTTGTGCCGAAATCCAGCACACCGCGTGTGCAGAACACCGGCTTCTGATTGCCCGGTCCGAATGGATTGAATTTGCGCAGATAGCCCAGAAACTCCGGCGTAATCTCGGAAAACGTGATGTAAGCATCGATATCGAGCTGCGGTGTGAGCTGTGACGGAAGTATGTTTTCAGCCACATACTCCTCAAAACGCCGCGTAAACTCCGGGATGTTTTCCTCTTTCATCGACAGCCCGACGGCATAAGTGTGACCGCCGAAATTCTCAAGCAGGTCGCGTGAGGCATCAATAGCACTGTACACGTCAAATCCCTGCACCGAGCGCGACGAGCCGGTCGCGAGCCCGTTGGAGAGAGTCAGCACTACTGAAGGCTTATAATAAAGTTCGGTAAGGCGCGATGCCACGATACCGATTATACCTTTGTGCCAGTCTTTATTGTAGATGACTATCGACTTTTTGCCGGTGAGCAGGTTGCGGTGATTCTCGATGATGGCGTTAGCCTCCTCGGTAATGCGCTTGTCAAGTTCCTTGCGGTCCTTGTTGTATTGGTCGATATTTTTCGCCTTCTGATAGGCATCGGCAAAGTCACGTGACACAAGCAGCTCCACCGCCTCACGCCCGCTCTGCATACGCCCCGAAGCGTTGATGCGCGGACCTATCTTGAAAATGACGTCGCTGATTGTAATCTCACGGTTGCTGAGCTGACAGATCTTGATGATGGCGCGCAATCCCACATTAGGATTGGTATTGATGCGCTTCAACCCCCAATAAGCAAGCACACGGTTTTCGCCTACCATCGGCACAATATCGGCGGCAATGCTGACAGCCACCAGGTCAAGCATGTTTTCAAGGTCGTTGCCGGTGATGCCGTTGCTCTTGGCAAACGCCTGCATAAACTTAAAGCCCACACCGCAACCCGACAGATGGGGACACGGATATGTGCTCCCCTCAAGTTTAGGATTCAGAATCGCCACAGCCGGCGGCAACTCTTCATCAGGCACATGATGGTCACAGATTATGAAATCTATGCCCAGCGATGCGGCATACTTGATTTCCTCGATAGCCTTGATGCCGCAGTCGAGGATTATGATCAGCTTCACTCCCTCGGCATGAGCCTCGTCAATGGTCTTGAACGATATGCCATAGCCTTCGTCATAACGTGTGGGAATGTAATACTCAATGTTGGAGTAAAAATTTTGCAGGTACTTGTACACGAGTGCGACCGATGTTGTCCCGTCGACATCGTAATCGCCAAATACCATAATTTTCTCCTTTGACCCCATGGCTTTGTTAAGCCTGTTTACAGCCTTGTCCATATCGGGCATAAGGAACGGATCGTGCAAATCCTTGAGCGACGGGTGGAAAAAACGCTCCGCCTCGTCGACCGAAGATATGCCGCGTTGCACCAGTAGCTCGCTAACAGGATGGCATTTGGCGTATTTCGACGCCAACTCCGTCTCTGATTTTTGTTGTTCTGTAGTAAGGGGTAAGTAATTCCATTTACTTATCATTTATGTTGTTTTTTATTTTTTGCATAGCAAAAATGCCCATGGGTCACATGAGCTGAAGAGAGAGACAAGGCTGTCTGTGCCGGCTATTCATCGCGTGACGGGGAGAGGTCGCGAAAGCAAGCTTTTCGGCATATTGCAAATATAGCCATTTCTTTTGAAAAAATGGCTATACTATTTATCCTTTTATATTAAATTAAACATTTCAGGAATCGGCATTCTGAATATGCACATCCATCTGCGGGAACGGGAAATGAAGCCCTTTTTCGGGTAACTCTTTGTAAAACCGCTCATTCATTTCAAAATAAAGCGCCCAATAGGTCGACGACGGGGTCCACGCCCTCACCACAAGGTCGATGCTGCTTGAATTAAGGGTGTTCAGCGCCACAAAAGGCGAGCGGTCGGCCTTGGCGAGCAACGCCTTTGCCTGGGCATGACGCTCCTCGATTTTGTTGGCGATACCGGCAACCGTCTTTTTGCTCGAGAAAGTACGCCGCCACCAGGATATCTTCACCGGCTCGTCAAGCATCTTTTCAGCCTCGGCAGCTTCGGCATCCGCCTCCTGTGGAGGCAGATTGCGCTCTTTACGGTCATCCTCTACATATTTCTTCACCACACGCGGGTCGCTCAGGAGCATTTCCAGTATAGCATCTTTTGCCACAGTCACGTCATCACCATAGGCAATCGACACGGTCCAGTCGACACGTCGGTAATCTTCCTTGGAATAGTTGTTGATAGAGCTGGTCGAAAGCGGACCGTTAGGTATGATTATCTGCTTGTTGTCGGCAGTGTTGATTATGGTGCTGAATATCTGTATTTCCTTTACCGTACCGGCAAAGCCCTGTGCCTCGATATAGTCGCCAATCTTGTAAGGCTTCAGAAGCAGGATAAGCACTCCACCGGCGAAGTTCTGCAATGTGCCACTGAGTGCCAGACCGATAGCAACACCGGCAGAAGCAAAAATGGCGAGGAACGAACTTGTCTCGATACCGAGGATACTTATCACTGTCACCACAAGGATGAAGTAAAGCAATATCTTTATAAGACTGAGTATGAAGGTCGACAATGAACGGTCAAACTGGCGGCGGATAAAAATAGAGTCGACCACCTTGTATATGCGCTGTATGATGAACTTTCCTACATAGAACACCAGTATTGCGATTGCAAGATGTATGGCGAAATCGACGATACCGCTTACCGCACGATTTATAAAGTCGTCAAACGACATATTCTCAAGAGCCTTCATCCCTGATGATGCCTTTGCCACCGTATCGGCAGGTGCCGGTTCCGGCAGTTGTGATGTAGCACTCTGTATAATCTGATCAAATTGTATGCCTGTCATATATATCTGCTAATATACTTGAATATTCGATTTATCTTTCCTGTCAGAATCCGAATGCCGGCGCAACCACGTCATTCCACCATTGCAGGTCGTCGTAATGTCCCGGGAGCAGCACGGAATCGGTCTCCGCATCTACTATGTAACACGACACCCCGTGGCAATTGTTCAAATCAATCGACGGAAGGCTCAATGACATCTGTGGGGTATTTTCATTATAAATTACAAATTGCGCCATCGCCGCATCATAATCGGCAAGAAGCCGGGCATCGGATGTCAGTGACCGCATGTAATGAGTCAGGTCAAAAAAGTAGTCACGGAAACTTGAAGTGCCATATTGTTGCTGCACATATCCCTGTGAGGGCTGCGCGTTCTGTCGCATTATAGCGTTAACGGCTTTGGCAACCTCACCGATATGTCGCATGTCGTAAACAGCCATTGTACTGCTGCGTGACCGCCCGGAAAGAGCATCGTATGAGTCAAATGTATTTTTTGCCGCTTTAACAAGGTCAGGTGTTTTCTCGAAGAAACATTCCACATTCAGGTCATAAGGCATTCCGTCAAGCGGTGTCTCGGCAGGTGAAGCCACTATATAAGGGGCGGCATCACGTATCTCGTAGAGCGATTCTATATTGCCCATGAAACAGCAGTCAAAGTATATGAATGAGAATTGTTCGCCCTGCAACGCCTTGCCGAGGTCAGGTATCGTCATCTGATAATTGCCGTCGATACCCCACGACTTGCTCACCTTGGTCTCCGGAGTTCTGCCGTAGTCTATCCAACCGCTTGCATGACTCCACAATACGAGTCCGTAATCGGCGGCGGGTGCAATAGCCCGCATGTCGTCAAACACATTTTTCATTGCCCGGATAGATACGGATGAAAGACCGTCGTCATACTCCTTTATCGTTTTCAATCCTTCATCTTCGGTTATTTCCCCAAGTACAGGATTACCTCTCAAATCAGCATGATATACAAGCAATCTTCCGCCATTTAACGCGCCTGCGGCTACAGCTCTCTCCATTTCGGCGATATCACGTTCATCCCAACCGCTGCCGAGCGAGTTGTTTCCGGCGATGTAAACCAGTACTGTACGCGATACACCGGCAGGCACATCGGGCTCGTCACTGCCGCAAGAAGCCATAATCAGAGCAAAAAGCAATGTGATAATATAATGTCTCATAACATTGCAAAGGTAACAATTTCTTTTGTTATAAATCATAAAATACTCTAAACGCAGTCTAATATCATGGAAATCTATTGGAATTACCGCTATATTTGCAGGAAAATCATCATTATACGTATGCAATCACATTTCAAGATAGCGGCAACGGCATTAGCATTGGGCTGCGTGACGCCACAACTTTCGGCACAATCTTACTTTGATCTCGTGGGCGATGCCGACAAAGCGATAAGCGAAGGGAAATGGCAAAGTGCCGAAGACCTGCTTACCGAAGCGATTGAATCGCAACCGCTTAACCCGTCTAACATATTGCTGCTATCCAATCTCGGTATCGTACGTTATAATCTTGGCAAAGACAGTCTGGCAATAGCCACACTGGATGAGGCTCACAGGCGCGCCCCGGTGTCGGTCACGGTTCTGTCCAACCGCGCGCAAGTGCTCACGGCAATGGGGCGCGACAAAGATGCCTACGCTGACTATTCCCGCATAATCGAGCTTGATTCCACACTTACAGAGCCGCGCTACATGCATGCCATCATGGCACTCCGACAGGATGAGTTTGACAAATCGTTTGAAGACTGCAAGGCACTTGAACAGCTCTCACCGGAAGCCCAGGAGACACAGATTGCATACGCGTCATACTATTCGGCTACCGAGCAATGGGAAAACGCGATACCCTATTATACCGCTATACTTGAGAAGACACCATCCACAGAAATGTACGCGGCACGTGCCGTGTGCTATCTGATGCTGCAGCGGCTTAATGAAGCATCAGCCGACATTACCTCAGGACTTGAACTCAATCCCGAAGATGGCGAACTTTATTTATACCGAGCCTATCTTAACAAAATGCGCTACATGAACGAAGACGCACGTGCCGACCTCACAAAGGCAATCCGCCTCGGCATCGACCGCAAGCGCGCCATGCAACTCATTGAGGAATAATCGATTTTTTGGAAACACCGATTCCCCTTGGGGAATCATCCGGCGCTTAGCCGTGGGTTGAGCGAAGCGATACCCACGGCTAAATCCGGGATGTATCACTGCGGGATACCCGCCATGCTGTAACCCCGGAGGGTGCGGGCTGCCTTCCACTCAATGTCACTAACTTAAGCAGAAGAGCCATAAATCCCCGAAAGGGGGATTCATCCTGTTATCCGCGGGTAATGCCGGAGGCATACCCGTGGCTCAGGCTCCTCTCTCCTTGGCTCAACCCTGCAGTGGGTTGCATAGCCGCTTGATTAGCATATATTTATGCAACCCGTTTCAGGGTTGCGTTGTTGTGGTGGTATCGCTTTCCACGGGTGCCCACTTCGGGGCTACCCGCGGCTAACCCTATCTTGCCCGTTCCGGGCAAAATCCTTAAGTCAGAGACATTGAGCTTCCACTCGCCCCTACAACATCCTGCAAGCCACCGCGCTGAGGGTGCGGGCTGCGCTCGGTCTTGCCGGCGTACGGGTAAAAAAAAGAGGCTGCAAGGGATGCTTGCAGCCTCGAAGGGGGCGGTTACCTACTCTCCCACTTTCGCAGTACCATCGGCGTGGCGGGGTTTAACTTCTCTGTTCGGAATGGGAAGAGGTGGAGCCCCCGCGCTATCACCACCTT
>QAMW01000042.1 GCA_003150235.1 Bacteroidales bacterium | reverse complement strand
GCGGGAGTCTTCACGCCCCACATCTGATAGAACGTGTTCATGTTGAAGGGCAGATTGTACAGCCGTTCGTCAGGAGCCTGTGCCACGGGACAGTTGGTGTAGCGGTTGAAAGGCACAATCGAGTTGACAAAATCCCACACCTCCTTATCGGATGTGTGGAAGATATGCGCCCCATACTTGTGTACGTTGATTCCCTCGATATTCTCGCAATATATATTACCTCCGGCGTGGGGACGCTTGTCAATGACAAGACACCGCTTCCCCCGCTTCCGGGCAAGATGCGCAAACGTGGCGCCGAAAAGCCCGGCACCCACTATTAAATAGTCATATTTCATATTTAATGCCTAATTATTTTCTTTCGTAGCAGATTGGTCAATTCGAGCATCAATGAATCCTTCATGTAATACAATGACAATGTATAACTCATGATTCCTGTCAAAGTGCCGAATATAAGTTGTTGTATCCCACTCTTTAAAATCACGATAACGATGAATACAGTTATCGACATTATGATTGTTGCCGTGATATATTTTATATTAAAGATTGACAAGATACTAAAAGGATAGTATTCCCGTCCAAACATGACTTGGACAACTAATACCCCAAATTCAGCAATTAATGTTGCTATAGCCGCTCCGGTTGCGGCATAAGCGGGTATAAAAATTAGATTGAATATAAAATTAAGCACAGCACCTACTGTAACACTAAAAATCACTATATTAATTTTATCCATTGGATATAGTATCTGGATTCCCATCAAATTAGTAAGGCTTATAAATATTACGACAGGTGCATTCAAGATGAGGACTATAACGGCAGGTTGATATTCATCACCGCAAAATACCAATGTAATTTGCGAGGCGAGAAGCATAAAGCCAGCTGTTATCGGCAATGACAGAGCGAGCGTAAGATTGAGAGACTTGTTTATTATGCTACCAAAAGCTGTTTTATCGCCGATTTTTAGTAGATGTGAACATCGAGGTAGTAATACAGTGCCTAACGACCCGATGAGAGTAAGTCCTATATGGGATATTTTAGTTCCGGCAGTGAAATATCCTACGGTATCGTCGCCAGCCATAAATCCTAACATTATGGAATTAAGCTGTATATACAGACTTATTATAAGATTCAGAATAAATACGTGTAGTGAGGGCTTAAGATGTCGTAAAAAGTGTAATTGCTTAAACTCAAGATGCTTAAGACTGATGTGTTTTCTTAAATGTATAAAATTAATAAAATTGTTGCCGACAGTTGAGCCAACGGTAATCATACCATAGATAAGCAGGTCGGAAGCATCTTTTACAAACAGGAATAGTGCTGCCGCAGCCAATGTACGTATAATTATGGCTCTTATGGTGATGAATTTGAAATCCTCGATGCCTTGATAAAACCAGTTTACGCCGAGTGATGTAAAAACGATTGTCAGACTAAGAATGTAGAATAATGCTGACTGCTGGTGAATCTGTGGTACATACTCTGCAAGAAGCCATACGGCAATATATCCAAACAAGCAAAGAATTGTACTCAGGATAATTATCTCAACAGTGACTTTATCCCGATTAAATTTGTCATCATGATATTTTGCGACTTCCTTGACTGCATATAAGGGGATTCCAAGACTTGTAAGAAGTACAATATAACTTATGATTGAATTAAGGAAGTTGACGGCTCCGATTCCCTCCGGAAGAAGAACACGCGCAGCATAGGGGAAAGTGATTACAGGAAATAATATTCCCGTAACAGTATTCACCCCGTTTAGAATTATGTTTTTCTTAACAGAAGCCATTAGATATAATTGGTTTAAATTTGAATGGTGAGGGCGAGGCGGTAGGCGGCGCGGTCGTAGGGGTGGAGGTCACGGCGGTCGGCGAGTTGGAGGAGGATTTGGTTGTCGAGCTGCATTTTATCGTCGAAGTCGATTACGCCCGGGGGCAGTGAGCCGATGAAGTGGCGGTAGGCGCGGAGTATTACCGTAGGAAGGGTGGATAGGTCGTCCACGCGGTTGCGGTCGTATATCCTGCGCTTTATTTCGCTGCTGTCGGCGCCGAGATATCTGTCAAGATTTTCGCGCATTAAGAGGGTGATACGTCGGTAATTTTCGCAGGAGGATACATCGGGGAACCGGTGATGCCGATTAAGCGTCACGACCCATCGGTCAAGTATTGATAGATAGGCTTTTACCTGCTCGATGCCTGCTTTGTCGGGACGGGATTTTACCGCTGGGGCGATTATCCCGAAGAGGCTGCTTTCCTCGATGTCGCGGTTGCCCGCTTTCCATGAGTTGAATAGACGTGCTCTATGCCGGTCGATGACGCCGGTGTCGGGAGTTGTCCGGTTGCCTACGCGGTAGAGTATGTCGTAACATTCGAGGTAGTCGGGTATATCCTTTTCCTTGCAGACGGGCAGGCGATGGGCGATGCTGTCGCATAATTGACGGCATTGCACGGCTATTTCGCGTTCTTCGTCTGATGGAGTGTGCCCGTCAAACCGGAAGTTGCCGGCAAGCTGCGCTTTCATTATAAGATAATGTGAATATGCGACTGTCGACCTTACATCGCCGACGGTGCGGCTCTGGGACGTATTACGAGGGATGGGCTGGGGGACTCTCATAGCTGTGTTACAGGTATAAGGCGGCATATCGGCTGTAGGCACACGCCGCGATAGAGTGGGGTGTTGCTGTTTCCTTCAATCGGTTTTTTAGCTTTTGCCGCGCATCGGATGGGATTGGCGTGTAACCTGCCAATTCGTTGGCTGCTTCCAGGAGGTTGAATATCTTGTCGGGGGACAGATTATAGCTTTCGGCAAATATGCGGTGACTGATTTCGTTCCATGCTTCTCCGGCTTTGCGGACATTGAAGCGTGACACGTAGTCGCAACACGTGACGGCAATGTGCAGACAGTCAATCCTGCCGTTAAGTTCAGTCTCGCTTTCCCGCGCCGCCCGATAGCAGCTGTTGATTATGTGCTTCGCTTTGCGCTGCGCTGCCTTGTCATTGTTGACGAGGTAAAGCAACAGTAGGGGCTCCACGAGTTCCGTAGGGTTACCGGTGTCGCGTGTTACTGCGTCTTGCAATGCTTTATGAATCCATGCAGGGATGTGGATGATTCCCTTGCGCCCGAGGTCGGCTACTTCGGTGATAAGGCGTGTCATCGCCGGTAGCCGGGGAGAATCCTTAATCAGGTCGAGGGCGTAATCGACATATTCGTGCAGGATTTCCAGTTCGGTCATGTCGCGATATTTGCCGTAAAGATGAAGGAGGGCGGCAAGCTCTTCGGGAGAGTATTTTCTTGTCGGGTCAGGAAAAATCTTGTCATCGTCCACTCTTTCAGGGAGTGGCAATATGAGAGCAAGATTCTCAAGAACGCTTATTTCAAATTCGCTGAGAGTCTGCATGTCAGATTTTCTCTACATCCTTAGGGTCGATAAATACAGTGGCTCCTCCTAAGAGCGACAGGCTGACAACAAGGCGATGTGTCCCGTCGGAATTTTCCTGGATCTCTCCTTCAAGACCTGCGAGTTTTCCTCGGATTACCCTTACATTGTCATTCACCTTGAAGATTGTCGGAAGAAACTCGACGGGGTAATCGGATTGCCCGAGCATGAATTTGAGTTTGTTGATCTCGGCATCGCTTATTACGGCAACCGGTTTGCCGAATTTGCCTGAGTCCGACGAGCGATTGACCATGAACCGATATATGAATGGTAGATTGACTATGTTCCGGCGTTCTTTTTCCGTGCAGTGTACAAATACGATAGACGGGATTACAATACGGTCAATCATACGGCGTTTACCGTATTTCCAGATATGCAGTTCTTTCTGTGTCGCTATGTAGTTTTCTATTCCAAGACCGTCGAGTTTTCCTGATACTGATTTTTCATGACGTGCGTTTACGATAGCGGCATACCATCGGGCGTCGGGCACGCCTACGGCGTCGTCAGTGCGAAAGGGTACTGGCGCAACAATTTCCGCTGTCAATTCAGTATTCATTGCTGAAGATTTGGAAAAGGCTCTCTTGAAAAGAGATACCAGTACTTCGTTAAAGTATTAAGTATTAGGGATGTATGTATGAGAAAATTGATGTATAGCTAAACAAGCTGAAATTGATGGTCTTTGATAATTAAATTACAAGTTGATTTATTCCACAATAAAACCGGTGAAAATCAAAACTTATTCAGGAAAAATTTATAACTTTGCACACGATTAAGTATCTCTTTTCAAGAGATTTGGATGATTCTCAAAATAAGAATGTATACTATGCGCCACGCTTTCCTGGAAAGAAACGCGTGTTCATCGGCTTGAGCCGTTATCTCCATTCTCGCCCCTGCAGAAAAAAAGCATCCGATTCCGCACCGTCAGGTGACAAAATCGGATGCTGACCTTTGTAACTGATTGTTAATCAGTGGTTTTGTGGAGGTGGAGGGGATTGAACCCTCGTCCAAACGCGGAACTAATGTGCTTTCTACATGCTTAGTCCTGACTTGATTGTAGGGCACCGGCAGGATCAAGACTACCAACCGTTGCCTTAGCCTTTAAATTTTCGGAAGTCGCGCAAGGCTCTTGACTTCCTATTCCCGATTTATCTGCACCGCCATGTCGATCCGTCTCGGAAAAAGGACAATCGGGCGATGTCTTGTCTCCGCCACTGTGGCAGAGATTAAGCTAATCTACTGTACTTCGATTAAGCAGCAAGAGCGTAGTTATTTTCGCCATTTAAAATTGTGATGTCCCAGATTATAGAGCGTAGCCATCATTGCTCTGCATGCTTACACACCACTTCTTCACGCTGTCAAAGCCAGTCACCCCCGGCGTATGGTGTGGTTACCAGTGTGCAAATTTACTAATTTGTCTCGACATATACAATATTTCTTCCGAAAATCAGTTATTCATTAATAAAAATAGATTCTACAATCATTCCTTTTGATTCACTGAAGATAAATGAATAGCATATCACGCCGACAGCCGTCGTTTATAGTATCGCTTATCCCGCTTGTAGTGCTTATTGCGGGTCTTGTTTCGATAGTAGTGTTCCTTGGAGCCGATGCAGTGCAGCGCATTAGCCACGGTGTTCTCTTGATTGCCGCGGCGGTAAGTACCGGGATTGCCTTGCTGTATTGCCGTCGCCCGATGAGAGCGATGGTGACCGGTATGCGTAAAAGCGCCACCCAGATACTTCCTACACTTCCTATCTTGCTGATGATTGCCACGGTCGCGGCGACATGGATGCTTTCCGGGGTTGTTCCCACTCTTATCAGTTACGGATTAAGGCTTCTTGAGCCAAAAGCATTTTTAATCACGACATGCGCCACGTGTGCCGTGATTTCGGTGCTTAGTGGCAGTTCCTGGACCACGATTGCCACAATAGGTGTGGCATTCATGGGAATTGGCACCGTGTGGGGCTACAATCCGGCGTGGACAGCTGGTGCCATAATCTCGGGTGCTTATTTTGGTGACAAGGTGTCGCCGCTGTCCGATACTACCGTGCTTGCGTCATCGGCTTGCGGTGTTAATCTGTTCACTCACATACGTTATCTTATGTGGACCTCGGTGCCGGCAATGGTTGTGGCTCTGATTGTATTTGGTATCGCCGGATTCTTCACCGACATTAATACCGGAGCACAATCTAATTTAATGATAGGACAACTGTCGCAAATTTTCAATCTCACGCCCTGGTGTCTGATTATTCCTGCGGCAACTGTCGCGCTCATTGCCCTGAGGCTCAATACCGCCTTGACACTTGCCATCAGCACTGTCATGGGTATCATAGGTATTTTCTTATTCCAGTCATCAGTGCTGTCGGCACTTGAAGCGACAACAAATCCCACATTTATTACTCATGTCGCCACTGTCGTTAAACTGCTTCTCACGGAGACATCACTTTCAACCGGTAGTGAACTGCTAGATTCTCTTGTGTCAACCGGCGGCATGGAGGGAATGTTGCCGACCATCTACCTGATATTAAGCGCAATGATATTTGGCGGCGCACTTATGGGCTCAGGCATGTTATCCACGATTACCCATTCTGTCACCCGTCGTCTTCGTAAATCGAGTAGCACTGTCATGTCGACTGTCGGCACCGGGCTTATGCTCAACGCGTGTACCGGCGACCAATATCTCTCCATTATACTCAACGGCAACCTTTACCGTAACCTTTATCGTCGCAACGGGCTTGAACCGCGCCTACTCAGTCGCTCTATAGAGGATTCCACTTCAGTCACTTCGGTATTGATTCCATGGAACTCGTGCGGACTCACCCAGTCGGCTGTGCTTGGTGTGGCAACTCTCCATTATCTTCCTTACTGTATCTTCAACCTCGCAAGCCCCCTGTTTACTCTTGTCTTTGCATGGATAGGCTTCCGCATTCGCTCGGTGACTCACCGCCCTGTCACCGTCAGCCGGTGATGGCGTATTTTAATATAGATGTGGTTATTGACTTTGTGATATTCATATCATTTATTTTTCTAATTTTGTAATCTAAAGAAATTTGAATGGATAATGAATGATTTGTCACTGTTTCGCGGCATGACGCATAGATGCCGATATTATTTTTGTTGTGCCATTTTGATTGTTTTGATATCATGTTGTTCGTGTATATCGGACGATAATGAAAAATATCTTCAGGAGGTTGATAATGCCATCAGCATGAATGAACGGTATATCTCTCAAAAAGAGCATCTGATTAACAATCTCAAGGCAAACTATGTTAATGCCATAGATGATGATGAGGGATATAATATCTTGATGGATCTCTATCAGAATTATCAATATTACTCATTGGATTCCGCGTTTACATATCTCGACAAGGCTATTGAGCTGGCAGATAAATCCAATAATCCGGAACGAATCACAGATGTCAGGATAAGTCAGGCTTTTCTATATAATTTCTCAGGGATGCTGGCTGAGTCATTGGATATTTTTAGAAAAATACCGGTAGATAGTCTTTCTAAAAATTTAAGGCGCAATTACTACTATCTCGGATTTAATCTGTACAACACTTTGGTCAATAATGCTATTGATGAAGATGTTGCCTCCTCTTACCGGGATAAGATGAGAAGTTACCGGGATTCAGCCTTGGCGTATTCCGGTGGAGATATTGTTTTGACAGCTGAAAAGCTTAACGATGCGGGAAAGAGAGATGAGGCGATTGCTGTTTTATCAAAAGATCTTCCTGATAATCTCACTACAAATGAAGCAGGGCTGAGATATTATATACTTTCTGAAATATATGCCGCGAAAAAAGATCGGGATAATCAGGTGAAATATCTTGCCATGTCTTCTGTTGCCGGCATTAACAATGGGGTGAGGCAATATGTCGCGTTAAGAAAACTTGCTGAAATAATGTATGAAACCAATGATATTGACCGCGCTTATAGATATATCCATCAGTGTCTTGACGATGCAAAAGCATGCAATTCACATTCGCGGATATTGGAAGCGGCGACTATTCTCCCGATTATTGATGCTGCAGTGATGCATCAAAAGCAGGAGAATAAAAACAATCTTATTGTGACAATATTCATAATTACGCTATTGACACTCACATTATTATGTATATTGGTGATACTTAAGCGTAAAAATCGGATTCTAAATCTTTCACGACTTGAACAAGTGACCGCAAATGAACAATTGAAGGCGTTAAATAGTCAATTGAAAAATGCCAATGTCAAGCTGTCGGCGCTTAATTCCGAGCTGGTTGAGACACAGTCGATGCAATCAAGTTTAAATAATCAATTGGAAGAGTCCAACAGGGTTAAGACTGAGTATATTACGCGGTTTATGAATCTTTGCCTTGAATACATCAGCAAGATGGAAAATTATCGTAAACACCTTAACAAGGTTGCCAACAAGAGAAATTTTGATCTCCTGTATGAAACAATTCAATCTTCACGATATATAACCAAAGAGGTGGCTGATTTTTATGGTAATTTTGATGATGCTTTTCTTCATATTTATCCCGATTTCATCAAGGATATAAACACATTGTTAAAGCCGGGTGACCAAATTGTATTGAAAGATGATGAGCGTTTGACCACTGAACTAAGGATTTGTGCATTGATGAAGCTCGGCATCACTGACGGCACTAAGATTCAGAAATTTTTACGGTGCTCGGCTTCTACCGTCTATAATTACCGGACTAACCTGCGAAACAAGGCGATTGACCGTGATTCGTTTGAAATAAATATTAGTAAATTGTAAAAATCCGATTCCGGATTAGTTATAATAGACCTCCATTTTTAATAGAGGTCTATTTTGCTATGCGCCTATATGACAGGTAGATAGTGTTACGGAATATCTCCAATTTTATTCCAAATTGAATGACTGTGTCCCTCATGATTATAATTTCGTGGTGAAAGCCAATCGAATGTTTTAGTGATTTTAATCTTAAAAACAATCTTAAAATACCAATTAAATTATCACATTATGGGACAAATTAAAATGAAAATTCCATTTCGGTTTTGTCTGATTTTAATCGGCATTGTCCTGTCGTTAACCGCTTCAGGTCAACAGATGACCGTCAACGGGCATGTAATCGATGAAACCGGAGAGCCGGTGATAGGAGCGACTGTACGTGTTGTGGGTACGGATAACGCGACTATAACTGATATCGACGGCAATTTTGTGTTATCCGCAGCTCCGGAAGCATCTGTTTCTGTTACTTATGTTGGATATAAGGAGGTAATCGTTCCAGTATCTCCCGATCTAAACATAGCTTTGGTACAGGACATGCAAGCTCTTGAAGAAGTCGTTGTCGTAGGCTATGGACGTGTGAAAAAGTCAGATTTGACCGGCTCCGTGACGGCATTAGGCGCCGATAAAATGGTTAAGGGTGCCGTTACATCCGCCACCGACATGCTTGTCGGGCAGGCTGCCGGTGTCAGTGTCATCACTGATGGCGGTGCTCCCGGAGCCGGTGCTAACATCCGTATCCGAGGCGGCTCGTCGATGTCGGCATCTAATAATCCCCTTATCGTTATTGATGGAGTTCCTGTCGATGACGGAACTATCAGTGGTATGGCAAATCCGCTCGCCACAGTTCATCCTAATGATATCGAAACTTTTACGATATTGAAAGATGCCTCTGCCACAGCCATATACGGATCGCGCGCATCAAATGGCGTTATTATGATTACTACCAAGAAGGGAAGCGAAGGTGCGATGAAGGTAAGCTACAGCGGCAATGTAAAAATCAGTACCCGCACTAAAAGCGTGGATGTTATGGATGGCGATGAGTTTCGCAATTTTGTAGGCACAAAGTTCGGGAAAGAGAGTCTGCAATATGCTGCTTTGGGAAATAGTAATACCGACTGGCAGGATCAGATATTCCGTACGGCGGTCAGCACCGATCATAATATCAGCTTGACGGGAAGCGTTACCTATGTGCCGTTCAGGGTTTCTGTTGGTTTCACCGATGAAAATGGCATAGTGAAGACCTCTAACATGCAGCGTTGGACCGGGGCAATCAATCTTAATCCTCAGTTGTTTGATAAACATCTGAACATAAATGTGAATGTAAAAGGCATTTACAATTCCAATCGGTTTGCTGATACCGGTGCTATCGGTCTTGCAACCCAATATGACCCCACACAGCCTGTTTACATGGATGGTTCGGAATATGGCAACGGATATTTCATATATCTCAATCAGTCCAATGGGCGTCCAATCGATATTGGTTTATCTAATCCGGTGGCGATGTTGAATGAGCGAAGTGATAAGTCAAAGGTGTATCGCAGTATCGGAAACATCCAGCTTGACTACAAGATGCATTTCCTTCCGGAGCTTAGGGCAAATCTGAATCTCGGTTATGATGTCTCGACAGGCGAAGGTGACGTGATTATACGTGATAATTCACCGATGTCATGGTGTACGGGTAATTATAAGACAGGGTTTGGCGAAAATCAATCTTACCATCAGCTTAAACGCAATACATTGCTGGAGTTTTACCTCAATTACTCAAAATTGTTTGGAAAACACAACCTCGATGTCATGGCAGGATATTCATGGCAGCGTTTTTATCTGTCGGAATGGACCAAATATCCATACTCTGCGCAGATGGCGGAGAAAAGCGGGGAAGATTTCTATAAAGAAAGCATAGATAACAAGACGGAAAATTACCTCGTTTCATTTTACGGGCGTCTGAACTATAGTTTTAAAGACCGATATTTGCTCACATTCACTCTTCGCGACGACGGCTCATCACGATTCAGCAAAAAGAATCGCTGGGGACTATTTCCCTCGGTGGCTTTGGCATGGCGAATCAATCAAGAGGCATTCCTGCGGGGCAGCTCATGGCTCTCTGACCTCAAGCTGCGTCTGGGGTATGGTGTGACAGGACAACAGAATCTGAACAATGGCGATTATCCTTATCTTGCAAGATATTCGTATTCCAAACCGGGTGCAAATTATTTCTTCGGCAATACCGAATATCGCCTTATCGCACCACAGGCTTATGACGAAAATTTGAAATGGGAGGAGACAAAGACTTACAATGCGGCACTTGATTTCGGATTCCTTAATGGACGTATTTCCGGTACCCTTGATGTCTATTATCGCAAGACCGACAATCTGCTCAACACAGTGACAGCACCTGCCGGCACTAACTTCAGCAACGAACTGCTTACCAATGTGGGTACACTGGAAAATAAAGGTTTTGAATTATCAATTACAGCACATCCTGTAGTGTCACGCGACTGGAACTGGACAATCAATTATAATATTTCTTATAACCGTAACGAAATCACCAAACTCACTTTCAATGACGATCCGTCATATAAAGGTGTGATTCATGGAGGTATTGACGGTGCGACCGGATATAACATACAGATTAATTCCGTTGGAAATCCTTACAATTCATTCTATGTATTTGAACAGATGTACAACACTGCAGGACAGCCGATAGAAGGTGCGTATGTGGATCAGAATGGCGATAACAAGATTGATGAGCAGGATCTTATCCCTTATAAGAAATCTGCTCCCGATATCTATATGGGTCTCAACAGCCAGTTGACCTATAGGAATTGGGATTTGTCTTTCGGACTACGTGCAAGTTTTGGTAACTATGTTTACAATAATGTGCAGTCAAACCGCGAGGCATGGGATGGCTCACAGATGTATGACCAGACCGGATTTCTGAAAAATCGACTTACCTCGGCGTGGAACAGTGATTTTCATTCCGGTCAATATCGCAGTAGTTATTATATACAGAATGCATCTTATCTCCGCATGGATAACATCACTATCGGTTATACATTCAACAAACTTTTCACTGACCGACAGAATGCCAGAGTCTATTTTACCGTGCAGAATCCGTTTGTAATCACTAAATATAAAGGGATTGATCCGGAAATAAGCGGTGAAGGCATAGATAATAATCTTTATCCCCGTCCTCGTTCCTATATGCTCGGGCTTAGTCTTAACTTCTAAAACGTAAATGATATGAAATCAATAATAAAGAAATATTTTACATGGATTGCTGTTGCGGGAACAGTTGCCTCGATGTCATCATGTGTCGATGATCTCGACACGGTACCCATTGACAAGGACGACCTTGTGTCGGAAAAGGTATTTGGCGCCGATATTCAGGCTTATGAGGAGAGTCTTGCAAAAATATATGCCGGACTTGTAATCGGCGGTAATCAAGGAGGGGATGCCGAGCAGGATGTAGTCGGGATTGACGGCGGCTCGCAGGCATCATTTATCCGTGTACTTTGGAACATGCAGGAGCTTGCCTCCGACATGGCTCATTGTTGCTGGAATGATCCGGGTATCCCTGATTTTAACCATATCAGCTGGTCGGCTTCAAGTCCCTGGATAAAAGGTTCATACTATCGTTTGTTCTATCAGATAAACCTTTCAAATGCATATATTCGGGAAACCGCCGACGGAAAGCTCTCGGAGCGCGGTTGCTCCCCGGAGACAATCTCAAAGATAAAACAATATCGGGCTGAGGCGCGCTTTATGCGGGCATTGATGTATCAGTATGCTCTTGACTTGTATCGAAATGTGCCTTTTGTCGATGAAAACAGCACTGTAGGCAGTGTGCGTCCTCCGCAGATAATGAAAGAGGAGCTGTTTAAATACATAGAGAGTGAAATGCTGTCATGTGAGGCTGATCTTCCTGACCCTATTGTAGGCTGGAGTGACAGTTACGGTCATGCCTGCAGGGCGGCAATGTGGGCGGCACTTTCACGGTTGTATCTGAATGCCGAGACATATATAGGTGAACCCCGATACTCCGATTGTATAACGTATTCCAAAAAGGTCATGGCTGCAGGATATGAACTCGAACCGGTTTACGGCGACATGTTCAAGGCTGACAATGATCATTCGCGTGAAATGATTCTCCCATGTCGTTATGAGGGGGAAGAGACTATGACTTGGGGTGGAATGACCGCCCTGCTTTGCTGGGGCTCTGCCGAATATCAGGAAGAGACCAATGCCCAGGGGGCTTGGCAGGGCGTACGGGCGAAATCCTCGCTTTATAGAATTTTTACCCGTGAAAATGATTTTGACAGCGATAGCCGCCGATTGATGCTGCGCACGGAATCGACCGCCAATATCGAGATTGTCAATGAAGCCGATTTTGTGAATAATGGTATTCCGGTTACAAAATATTATAATGTTAACAAAGACGGCAGTAAACCGGCAAGTAATCAGGCATACACTGATTTCCCCATGTTTAGGTTAGGGGAGATATATCTTAATCTGGCAGAAGCTGTATTGAGAGGCGGACAAGGCGCGACCCGGGCGGAGGCTCTCGGTCTTGTTAACGATTTACGCCGACGGGCATATAATGACAAGCTTGCCGCTCCTGTTTCGGATAGTGAGTTTACACTTGATTTCATGCTTGATGAAAGAGGTCGCGAGATGTTCTTTGAAGCGCAACGACGTACTGATCTTGTGCGGTTTGGGCGATATACCGGAGCCGACTATCTGTGGCCCTGGAAGGGTGGCACAGCTGAAGGCAAGGCGGTTGCCGATACATACGCAGTGTATCCGTTGCCTTCTGATGACATAGGCTCTAATGAAAATCTGAAACAAAATGAAGGTTATTAATTAAAATCCGGAAATAATGAAATTTCAATATTTATATCTCGTTTTTGCAGGTGCATTAATAATGAGTGCTTGCAGCGATGATGTCACGTCTCCAGTGCTTGAACTCAGGCAACCGGCTGTTTTAAATGAAATTGCCGGAAATGAAATAGTGATAAACAAGGATAACGCTACCCGGAATTTTCCTGAAATAACATGGAACAAAGCTGATTACGGTAACGGGGCTGTGGTAAATTATACTGCTGTCTTGACTAATGTCACCACAGGTAAACAATGTGTCATAGGTGAGACCGGTGATACCGGCTTGACATTGACTAATGCCGACATGAACACTATGTTTGCAAAACTTGGTGCATATCCCGGTCAAATGAATGAGTATCGGTTGTCACTGAAATCGCAGGCGTTTGATGCTTTTTATGACGATGCCACAAATACTGTCAGTTTCAAAGCTGCTGCTTACGACCCGAATGTAGATGACATAGATTGGGATTATGCTTATGTAGCTGTAAATTATCCTGACTGGGATTTTACTACAGCCTATATAATCGGCGACCCCGATAATGTCGGTTGCTATAAAGGTTGGGTGAAAATAGATGAAAATGTTTCGTATGCTATCGTTAAAGGCGATGATGTGAATCAGGTGCTCGCTACCGGGGAGGTTGATGACAATAATAAGGGTTTCTTTGAAATTGTTTTATCGGCTGATGGTACGCTGACTCATTCGGTTGCCTGCAATACATGGGGATTGATTGGTGATGCCACTTCCGGTGGATGGAATGACGATACTGAGATGGAGTATGATGACGATACACGTCTATGGTCAGTCATCACTCCTCTGACAGCCAATCATTTTAAATTCAGGGCAAACAAAGACTGGACGATTAATTATGGAATAGATGAGACAGTCCCGGGCATATTGGTGGCAAGCGGTGCCGATATCGGGGTAGATGTGGAAAGTCCTTATATTGTAACAATGGATCTTACCCACGGTGGTAAATATACCTTTACAATGGAGGAGACTACAATTGAATTGTCATCGGCATTTATGACTCTTCCGGGCAGTTATCAAGGATGGAGTCCCGAGGCGGATAACTGTTATAAAGTCTATTCTGACTCGCGCGATTTTAAATATACCGGGGCATATTATTTCGAGGCGGCTACTGAATTTAAATTTTACGATGCCGGTTCCTGGATTGGAATAGTTGGTGATGTTCAGTGGAATGATGCGGCGACTGCCGGGACATTTGTGATTGGTGATGGTGATAATATCGTTATTACTGAAAGCGCTTTTTACAAGATTTCCGCCGATACAAGGAAAATGATTGCTTCACTATCCAAGACAGGCTGGGAGATTATCGGTGATGCCACCCCTGGAGGATGGGATTCAGGACAGCTGATGGACTATGATCCTGAGACAAATACCTGGAATATCACGATTGAATTGGCTGATGGTGATATAAAATTCCGTTGGGACGCGTCGTGGACCGTCAATCTTGGCGGAGATTTACAGTCACTCACTCAGGATGGAGCTAATATTCATGTTAATGCAGGCACCTACGATATAATTCTTGATGCCGATAATTATAAAGCGACTATAACATCAAAATAATCTAACCCTTCCCGGAGTCGGTTTTCTCCGGCTCCGGGATATTTATCTTCACATTATGCTGAGATACTCCGTGATTTTAAGTTTGACTATATCTTTAAGTGCTGTTTGTTCTGCACAATCCGATGTCATGATGCAAGCTTTCTATTGGAATGTCCCGGTCGATGTCTTAGGAAAAAACGGCACATGGTGGGATAATCTTTCATCTAAAGCCGCTGAATTGAAGGAATGTGGTGTCACCGCACTGTGGACTCCCGTGCCAAGTAAAGGAAATTGGGGCATAATGGATAATGGATATGGCGTTTTTGACCATTATGACCTTGGAAATTACAATCAGAAAGGAAGTGTTGAAACGCGTTTCGGCAGTCGTGATGAATTGGTGAGGATGATAACAGAAATGCATCGTGAACCGAGAATTGATGTTTATTCCGATGTGGTTTTGAATCATATATACTCTTCTTTTGACGAGGCGGAACCCAATCCAATCGTGAAATCATACATATTCAGTGAGGCAAAAACTAACAGTAAAAGCCCGTTTCCATGTGATGAAGTCACATGGATTGTACCCGATGCCCCTGCAGGTGACTATAGGGTGTATATAAAGGGGTATTGTTTGCCGGAGCTGTCAGCTATATTAATGAACGGGTATGAGTTATCGGTCAGTTGGGGCGAGGATGTATCCGGAGAATATATATGGGAAGAGGATATCTTCAATAAAGATAATACATATCTATTGGGGAAATCAGGATTAACAGTGAGAGGTAATGTTGGACACCGGGATGAAATTGATGTGTATTCATTCACAATTGGACAAATCCATGATATTGTGATTCGCCTGACTGCTAAAACCGGAAGCAAGTCATCCGGTATTTGGACGGATGCCGGTAAGACTGTGGGATATTATCCGGTACGGATTTTATGTAATGATTGTGATATGACATCTGATTTGCTGGCATATACCAATACCGCTATATCTTATGTCGACCATACCGGATGTAATGAACCGTCTTATACCTGGGATTATACTCATTTCCATCCTTCATCACATGATGATTGGTTGGGCGCCTATACGGGGGATGCTGTAGAGCCAAATACCAGGTTTTTCGGCAATGACCTTGACACTTTCAATCCGGTTGTACGGAAACGGCTGTGTGATTGGGGGGATTGGCTTTTGAACTCGATAGGATTTGATGGTTTCCGTCTGGATTTTGTTAGAGGATTTCAGGAAGAATTTGTAGCTGAATGGGTGAATGGATTGTCAATGAAAAATATATTTATAGTAGGGGAGTATTGGGGCGGTACAAACCGTATCAAAAATTGGGTTTCAAAAGTAGACGCTCTTGGAGCAAAAGTGAAGGCTTTTGATTTCCCTCTGAAATTCACGTTGACTGATATGTGTAATTCTGCCGGTGACGACTTTGATATGTCACTGTTGAATCATGCGGGACTTATTCGTAATAATACCGGAGATTGTCTACCTGAAGCATCTGTAGTGACCTTTGTCGAGAATCATGATACCGGAAAAGAGCATGATAAATGGGTGCTTAAAGATATTCATCTCGCCTATGCCTATATCCTGACTCACCCCGGACGCCCTTGTATATTTTATCCACACTTTTTTGAACACGCCATATTCGATGCCGAAGACTCGTCAAAGACTGTTTTGATACCTCATGATCTTAAGGGGCGGATTCAACGGTTGATAGATATCAGGAGACGATATTTAGGGGGCGACCTGTCAGTCTTAAGCGAGACCGGCTGTCCATTTCCGTTAAAGTGTTGTGAGAATCTTTATATTGCGCGAAGGGGAGGAAACAATAATACGGATGGTGCGGTGATTGTCATAAATAATGCTGATTCGGAAACCGTGTCAATGCAGGTATGTGTAAATTGTACCGGTATGTCTGATTTGACCAATAGGACTCTTATAAATATACTTAATCCTGCAGAGAAGACGATTGTGGATGACAGTGGAAGGGCAATGTTTGCCGCCGCGCCGAGAGATTACTCGATATGGATACCTGAAGAAAACCTTTAAATTATAATATTTTCATGTAATTACTTCGTACTTCATGCAAGAAGGTGGCTCCACGAATAAGCTTGTTGAGAAGCTAAATCGTGGAGCTGTTTTCTTGGTTACTTTTATTAGATCCGTTTTTCAAACATGGCGAGACGGATTTCTGTCGGGAGAGTGAAAAAACGGGTAGGGTAGATGCCTGCAAGGCGGTAGCCTATCTTGGGATAGAATTTCAGGGCTCTGGTATTTTTCTCCTGGGTGTCAAGGCGCGCCACTTCCCATCCCTTTTCCCGGCAATGACGCTCGAAGAAGTCTACGAATTGTCTTCCGAGTCCACGGTGAGAATGTGTGGGGTTTACGACAAGCGTGTGTAATACTCCTACCTTGTCCGGTGACACCCTATATTCCCAGTCGGGCAGTGAATAGGCATCGGGTTGTATTTGGTTTATAATAGCTGATGCCACTATGGATGTGCCGACTGTCATTACATATAAAGAATTGGCATTCAACGCGTCTTCAGCGGTTTGTCTGACAGGGTAAGTGTCTGCATCCCAACCTATCGTCACTTTGCCCTCTCTTTCCTGCCGATGTATTTGTCCATATATTTCGGCGATGGCATCGATGTCATCTGAGGTCGCTTTACGTATGGTAATCTTCTCCATGTCATTATCTATGGTCGTCATTATGCTTGTTTTTTTATTCGGTTAATGGCTCTTATGGTTTAATATGGTCAGCAATGCCATGCATTCATTTGTTATGGAATCAGCGAACGCAAATATAGCGAGAATATTCATTTCAGAAAAAAGCGAGGAGCATTTTCAAAACTGAAATGCCCCTCGTTATTATATAATGTATCGCGGTTATTCGTATCGGATTGCCTCGATGGGGTCGAGAGATGCCGCTTTTTTCGCCGGATACCACCCGAAAAATACTCCCGTCACCGTACATACGGCAAATGACAGTATAACCGAATAGAGCTGGATATATACAGGCCAGTGGGCTATCATGTTTACCATCCATGACGCTATGACCCCGAGCAATATGCCTATGATACCGCCGCTCACACTGATTATGACCGCTTCGATTAGGAATTGTGACAGGATGTCGATGCCGCGCGCACCGATTGACATGCGCAGACCTATCTCGCGTGTGCGCTCCGTTACCGACACATACATGATATTCATGATGCCGATACCGCCCACAAGCAGCGATATGCCGGCTATACATGCAAGCAATACCGTCATCATGTCACTTGTCGAGTTCATCATTTCGCTCAGTTCCTGCTGGGAACGGATTTCAAAATCGTTGTCGGCGTCATCCTTTATCTTATGACGTGTGCGGAGCACTTCGGTGATTGACTCGATGGTCTCGTCGGTCTGATTTTCATCGGCGGCACTTGCGAAAATTCCCTGGATATAGTCTATGGCAAGTATACGTTTCATTACGGTCGTATAGGGTGCGATGACTACGTCGTCCTGATCCTGACCCATTGAGTTGGTGCCTTTGGATTCCAATACACCGATTACCGTTAGAGGTATCTTGCCGAAACGGATTACTCTCCCCACGGGGTCGTCGCCATTAGGGAAGAGATTGTCGACCACCGTTTTTCCGAGGATGCACACTTTTGCCGCCGACTTTATGTCGTGGTCAGTGAACATAGCTCCGTCTTTCACCTTGAATTTACGTATATCGAGGTATTCCGGAGTCACACCGTAAATTGACGACGGATAGTTGTTGTTGCCGTTGACGAGCTGCCCTCCGGAATTGACCGAGGGGGATACTGCCGCCACCCCCGGTAACCCCTTTAGCGCCTCGTAGTCTGCCACCTCAAGAGTCTGCATGTCATCGGCGCTCTGGCGCACACCTCCGCGCTGCATGTTGCCCGGATGAATCATTATCATGTTGGACCCCATCTCGGAAATCTGTGCCTTGATGCTGTTCTTGGAGCCTTGACCTATGGCAAGCATGGTGATGACTGAAGCCACGCCGATTATAATGCCGAGCATTGTGAGAAAGCATCTCAGTTTGTTGTTATTAAGAGCTTTGAGCGCTATTTTAAGTAAGTTGGCTATATTCATCGTCAATCTTTCTCTGTAGGTAAATTTTCAAATGCCTCACGTGCCGATGCAGGACATTCATTGATGGTATCAGACACAATCTTGCCGTCGCGGAGCACGATGTTGCGTGACGAGTATTCGGCAAGTTCCGGATTGTGGGTGACAAATATGATTGTTCTCCCTTTGGCGTGAAGTTCCTGAAACAGGGTGAGGATGCTGAATGATGTGCGTGTGTCAAGGTTTCCGGTAGCCTCGTCGGCAAGTATGATTACCGGATTGTTGACGAGCGCACGTGCTATCGCCACACGTTGTTGCTGACCGCCCGACATCTGGTTGCTTTTGTGGTTCAGGCGTTCACCGAGACCGACTGCCTTGAGAGCGTCGACGGCAAGCTGCCGGCGTTCATCAGCCTTTATTGCCGGATTGTAGAGCAACGGCAGTTCCACATTTTCAATAGCCGTTGTCTTCGGCAGTAGGTTATAGTTCTGAAATACGAACCCGATTTTACGGTTTCGCGTTATCGCGCGCTGGTTTTTTGACATCGACTGCACCGAAACTCCGTCAAGCAGGTATTCCCCGGAGGTGGGAGTGTCAAGGCATCCCAACAGATTCAACAGTGTTGATTTGCCGGAGCCGGAGGTGCCCATTATAGTGACAAATTCCCCTTCATGAATGGTGAATGACACTCCGCGCAATGCCCTGACCTTTTCTCCTCCCACGATAAACTCGCGGCGCAGATTTTCAATCCTTATGATTTCTTTTCTGTGAGTCATGACCTGTTATTTCTTTTTGTTACGACCCGGGGGCTGTGGTGCGAACGGACTTTGTTCATCATTTGGCTTGATTCCTGCAGGCATTGCCGCAGTATAGTCGACTGCGACCACCGTGCCGTCGGAAATACCGCCGGTCACTTCCGTCTTCATACCGTTGCTTGCGCCGGTGGTTACCGCTGTCGGTATAAGTAGTCCGTCATTTACTACCCATACACATTTCTGATTTTTTTCAAGCTTGATGTCGGTAGCGCTCCCTTGTGGCTGCGGCAGGTTCTTGTCATCGTTACTTTCCGGCTGGAATGTAAATGCCTTCGTAGGAAGCAACAACACATCTTTCTCGCGCATGACATAAATTGTGAGATTTGCTGTCAGACCGGGAATGAGCTTGTGCTCCGGGTTAGGAGCGGCAACTACCACTTCGTATGTCACCACGTTGCTCTCCGTCGTAGGATTCAGGCGTACCTGTGTCACGTGACCTTCAAACAGCTCGTCGGAGTATGCGTCGACTGAGAAGGTCACTGCCTGACCAACTTTTACCTGACCTATGTCGGCTTCATCCACATTTCCTATCACCTGCATATTGTCAAGGTCGGCGATTGTGTACAGATTTGCCACATTCATGTTGGATACCACTGTCTGACCTACCTCAACCTCGCGCGAAATCACTATGCCGTCAATGGGGGAATAAATTTCCGCATAATTCAGGTTTTTTGCTGCGCGTACACGGTCGGCTTTTGCCTTGTCGTATGCCGTCTTTGATACTTCCAGGTCCTTTTGCGAGGTCTGAAATTCGTAATCGCTTATCAACTGCTTGTCGTGGAGCGCTTTGTCGCGCTGATAGTTGGTGAGATTATACTCATAGGTAAGGCGCGCCGACTCGACGTTTGCCTCGGCGCTTGTCAGGTCGCTCTGGAGCAATGTTTTCTCGATTTCCGCTATCAGCTGACCTTTGGTTACGACAGAATTATAGTCGACATATAGTTTATCGATTATACCCGTCACCTGTGTACCTACATCTACCTGAGTCACTGATTCGATAGTGCCTGTCGCCGTAACAGTCTCGGTGAGTTCGCCGCGTTCCGCCTTGACCGTGTCAAGACTTATCGGCTGCTTTTCATTACAAGCCGCCAGTATCATCAGGGAAGAAGCGGCAAATACATGTAAGATTTTGTTTGTCATATATGATATATGTTTTTTATATTGCAATTACGGTAAGGTTACGGTTGCGTTACGGTAAAACTCCACCATTTTCTGACCGAGCATAGCCATATATTTTGCCTGAAGCAGGGTATGCTGTGCCTCGATATATGAATTATGTGCAGTCATCAATTCTACTGTGTTGACATACCCGAGATTAAACCGTTCGTTGGTTAGTTCATCGCTTAATCGTGCCGATTCAAGTTGGGTTTCAGCTGCAGCATAACGTGACTGGGCTGAGCGCGTGTCGATATACCAGTTTTCGACAAGCTGTGCTATGTCGGTCTGCCGCTGATTGATGTCAAGTTGTGCGTCAAGCTGTGCCACACGTGCCTTCGCCACAGCAGTCTTTGTCTTTTTGTTGTCAAGAATCGGTATTGACAGGGTCAGTCCGAGCGACTCATTCCATCCCTGCTTCATTGATGTCCCGAATGAATTGCCGGGGGCGTAATAGCCGGTTCCCACACCTGCGTTTAACGATATCTTGGGCATGTATCCGGCTTTTGCTATCGCTATATCGAGGTCTGACGATGATTTCTCGATCTCGAGCGCTTTTATGCGGAGGTCGGTGTCAAGTGCCATCCGGTAGCTTTCGGTAATGGGAGGTAGCTCGGCAAGCACTTGCGCTGCTGTCCATTCAACATCGGCGAGGCTTATCTCCGCATCGATTCCGAGTTCCAGGAGCTGCTTTAGCTCCATGCGGCGAGTATCGTAGGTACTCTGTGCGTTGACAAGCGCGTAATTGTCCTGTTCATACTGTGCGTTTAACTGCGCGTAATCGACCTTTGACATTTTTCCGGCTTCCATAAGTTGCCTTGCTCGTTCACTCTGTGCATGGCTCACTTTTGCCGCTTCTTCATAAATGCCTATTGACTCTCTGGCATAGAGGATGTTGATATAGACTTGAAGAAGGTCGGTCTCAAGTGTGCGCATCATGTCGCCTGTGGTGAGCCTGTTGATTTCTGTGCGTAACTTGCTTTGCTTGATATTGTTTTCGCGTTGACCGCCGTTCCACACTGTCCATCCCGCATTAAGCCCGTAAGAACTGTTGTAGGAGTTTTTTGTACCTTCACCCCAGGGATAATTAGTGACTGAATGAGATGTTGCAAAATCAAGTGTCGGCTGCCATTGGGCTTTTGCCTCTTCAAGAGAGTATTCCGATGATTCTTCTGTCAGCCTTGATTTCTGAAGTGAGATGTTGTGCTCCCTGGCATATTCCACACAATCGGAATAGGTCCATGTGCGCGCACTCCCGGATATGGCGGCAAGCAAGAGCATTACTGTTATCATGTAATTTTTCATTGCAGATATGTTATGAATTACACTGCAATATTAAGCCAAAGAAGGCGATTGATGAAATATCTTCAACCAATCGCCTTTTTCGTTCAACGAACAGTTTCGCCTGTCACTGTTTTGTTCCTTTCCCTATGGCATGGGAGTTGAGATATTGCTGAAATGCCCCCTTATAACTGTCGCTGACCGGGATATAGTTTTCGGCATCCATGACCACGCGATTGCGTTCTATCTGCTCGACCCGGTTCATGTTTATTATATATGAGCGGTGTACCTGAAGGAAATTATCGGAAAGACGCTCTTTTATCGCGGCAAACGAACTCAGGGTTACAAGCGGAGTTGTTTTACCGGTGACATAGATTTGCAGATATTCACCGTAGCCTTTTATAAAACGTATGTCAGCAAGCGATATGCGTACATAACGGTAGTCGGTTTTTATAAAGAGGGAATCTTCTGTATCGCCATGTGCCACGGTCGTTGCGCGTGTAGTGTACAGCGTGACCGCTTTATTGACTGCCTTTGTAAACTCGACAAAACCGTATGGCTTCAGTAGATAGTCGACTGCCGACACCTTGTAGCTTTCCACGGCATATTGAGGGTAGGCGGTTGTAAATATCACCAGCGGTTGACTTGACAATGTTTTCACAAAGTCCATGCCGTTCAAGTCAGGCATGTTTATATCGGTGATTATGAGGTCAATTTCATTTTGGGAAAGGAATCCTGTCGCTTCAATTCCATTTGAACATGCTGCGGAAAGCTTCAGTGCAGGGGTCTTCTCCACATAATTCATCAACTTTTCGAGGGCGATAGGTTCATCGTCGATAATCAGTGTTCTGAGGGGCATTGTATAGGAATTGTGAGGTTTACTGTATATGCGTTATCGGTCTCGGTCAGTTCAAGGGATGCCTTGTCGCCATATATGAGAGAGAGGCGACGACGGATATTCTGTAATCCTATGCCGATATGTTCGAGATTTTCACTCGTTTTGGCATGGTTGCTGTTCATGCAGCTGAAATGTATTGCTGTTTCCCTTACCTCCATGTTTACGGCTATAAACGAGGCTTCCTGATAGCTTACCCCGTGCTTGAAGGCATTTTCTATAAACACAAGAAACAATAACGGGGGTAATGAGATGCCTGCCGCTAAATGCCGGTCAGGGAAATGAAAAGTGACGCTTACGAGTTTTTCCGGGAAACGAAGTCTCATCAAGTTCAGATAATTATGCAGAAAGGCAATTTCTTCTGACAACGTAATTACAGGTTTTGAACTTTCATAGAGCATATAGCGCATGAGATGTGACATGTCAATGACCATCGACTGCGCCTTCTCCGGATTTATTTCAATCATGCCATGAATATTGTTGAGCATATTCATGTAGAAGTGTGGATTAATCTGTGCCTTAAGATAGGCAAGCTGATTTTCAGCGTTTGCCTTCATCAGGCTCTCTTTTTCCAACTTATCGTCAAACCGTTGGAACATCAGCGCGATAGCGAGATTGCAGCCCACGACAAGAAGCGCATAAGTGAAATCTAAAAACAGGGGCAATGGCAACAATGGTCGCATGTGAGGATGCGGCTTGGGTCGGATATCTTCCGGGAGCATTTCGATGACATGGATGAAGTCAAGATATTGATATATCCACAGGAGAATGACTGTACTTGCCGTCGAGAGGAAATATGGAAGTATCTTGTTTCTCAATAAAAGGCGTGGAATCAATATGTTGTTATTGACAAGAAACAATATAAGGAATGGGACAAAAGTGTGAGTCATTGCCCCGATGACTTTCATGTCAACCAAAGGTAACGACATCTGAGCCCGGTTTCGCATTGCGTCGAGCAGGTAAAGACCTATGGCGATAAGCCATAGCACAAAGTAGACAATGGTTTCAGTGGTCCGGCTGCGGTTTGTTGACATATTGGTTTGACGCGTCTTTATTATGTTTTGCAAATATAGCTGAAAACAAACATATTCGACGGATAAATTCAACTAAATGCCATTTTTGTTCAATGAAACATGATCGGGCTAAAGTGGATGACCGGTCAACATGGCAATATTCCTGCTGACCGGTCATCGGAAACCAATCTAAATTTAATTGTCATTGTCCGTAATTTTAACGGCGCGGATTGCCGGTGGATCGGTTTTGATTTTTGAGAGGCTTTGCATCTTCGGTGAGTTTTATTTCAGTTCCGTTTGAAAGCTCGATTTCAAAGCCACCACGTTTACGCGAAATTTCAACGATGTTTTGTCCGGCATGGTTGGTGGAAACATATTTTATGATTGCCGGGGGAATGATGGCTTCGGGGACCGCCTTTCCTTTGGCGGCTTTGACCTCCTTCCAGTCACCATTCTCGCGAAAGTCGATTTCCGCTCCACTGACGAGATCTACCTCATATTCCATGCCACGGCGTCCTTGGTCTTTCTCCGCTTTCTTAAGGTTGTCGCCGGAGAAATGCTTGTTGATAAATGTGAGTGCCGCTTTAGGAAGTTCCGACTTGTTTATCGGAGTTCCTGCATAAACATGAGCTGAAAATAAGGCAATAACTGCCATGAGTGCTAAAATTACTGTTTTTTTCATTTGTTGTTTGATTTATGTCGTTTAAAAATATTGTATAAATTATTGAATGAGTCGATATACGTTCTGCCGACCGGAATAGGATGGGTATAATTTTTAAGAAATATCCTGCGGTTTGAAAATTTTTCAATCGAGTCCAGTGATACGATAAATGACCTGTGTACCCTTATGAATTTTCCGGAGGGGATTAATGTTTCCATTTCTTTCATTGTTACTTGAGATATGACGGTCGGTTGTTCATGACGAAATATCTTCACATAATTGTCCATCGCCTCGATGTAGTCGATGTCATCGATGCCGATTATAATAGTCTTATGGTCGGCTTTCAGGGTAATTGTCCGGCGACTGTTTGTATTCTCGTTTTTTGCATTGATAAACAGCATGGCTTTCTTCACTGCCTGTTCAAAACGCTGATAGAAAAATGGCTTGTGGAGAAAATCTGTCGCGTTGACATTGAAACCGTCAAGGGCATATTGAGCGTATGCTGTAGTGAAGATAAGGCACGTTGATTCAGGAAGCTCTTTTGCCAGCGTGACACCGTTGTAAGAGTTCATCTCGATGTCAAGAAACACGATATCAGGCTTTTCTGCCATTATGCACTCCATGCCGGCGACAGGTGATGTAAAACATTGAAGCTCAATGTCACCATATCGTTTGCAGTATTCCTGAATGATGCTCAATGCTATCGGTTCGTCATCAATGGCTATACATTTTATCATGATTAAAGTTTTATTTTCAGATTAACATTAAATGTAATTCCATCATTTTTGATGGACAGGTCGTATTTCCCGGGGAAGAAGAGTTCGAGGCGTTTCCGGCAGTTTTCGATACCCATGTGCTCACCGATTCTTTTGACCGGATAAATCCTATTGGATGTCGTGAATGTCATATAGCCGTCTGCTTCATAGATGTCTATTGCAATTTCGCTCTTTTCAATTGACGAGACTCCATGCTTGAAGCAGTTTTCAACAAAAGTGACCAAAAGCATCGGCGGTATCATCAGGGTTTCAGTCTTGACGTCGATGTCGATTCTGACTGTAGTCATCTCGTTTAATCGGAGAGATTGCACTTCTACATATTTTTCGATATATTCAGCCTCCTCGGTTATAGGGACAAGGTTTTTATTGGAAGTTGTATGGATGTATTGCATCATGGAAATAAACCGTTCAAGGGAGGGAAGGGCATTGGGATTGCCGGTAAGAAAAAGACCGTAAAGTGAGTTAAGCGTGTTAAACATGAAATGAGGCTTTATCTGGGTTTTGTAAAGCTCGATTTCCGCTTTGTCGCGTTGAGCTTCCGCGTTGAGTCGGCGTGCTCGCTGGATATTAGTCTGCGTTAGCAAACCGACTGCAAAACTGAAGGCTTCCACAATCATAAACAGTGTCCACAACGCTTGTTGGTACTGGAGTACTTGCGGAAGATGAAGAGTGATACCGGCATCATAGATGCTCGGTTTGGGGATATATAACTCGACGCAGGAGAGGATGAATGTCAAAGCTATGGATAATATAATGAGTATTATCCCGTATATTTTTTTCTTGCGCTTTCCGAAAAGTAGCGGGATAGTAAATGCCCGGTTGGTGAAATATACCGCATATAGCCATATTCCCGACAGGATAGTATAGGCGGTGAAATTATGGTACCACCGTTCAATCGGGGAGAGTGCCATCATCACAGGAAGTACCACCAGACAGAATGCGAGGTCTATGTATCGGGGTAAATTCTTCATTCTATAGATTTAATCGCAAAATTAGTCGTTTTGTAATTAATAAAAGGAGAGGTCATCGTGTCGTTGACCATTGTTTTCATGTCGTTGGTCATTATGCCATATTAGACAATAACGGTAGGTAAAGGTTTAATCCTTCCGATACAATATGGTTGATGACTTAGTGTGTTTTTGTAATCATTTTTGATGAGCGATGCTTTATGAAAGAGCAGTAGGCGTTACATTCGCCCTTGATTAGATGCCGTTCGCCATTTTATATAGATGACTCTTTGTGGTAAATTGCTCATATATAGCATATTACTATGAAATACTTATATTTGGGTATTTTTTTACAGATTAAAACTGGCGAACTTTGCGCAAAAATTAATGAATAAATTTTAATATAGATATGTCATCCTATAAGAGATATTTATTGCCCCTTATTGTATTGTTTATCATTCCATTCAGCATATTCCCCCGCGATTTGTCGGGTATGATTTCCGGAAAGGTGTTGTCACTTGACGGGGAGCCACTTGATTATGCAACCGTGTTTTTAAAAGGTACTGCATACTCGTGTTCCATAAATGAAAAAGGATTGTATCACATAAGCGCACCGGCAGGCGATTATACTCTTGTCGTGTCATCGGTAGGTTATGAAACGTCTGAGTCAAAAGTGACTTTGAAAAAGGGCGAGCGTATCCGGCTTAACTTCAAATTGAAATCAACCGCTCAGTTGGGGGAAGTAATCATTGTGGGCAATCAGTTGAGCAAGGTTAGAAACTCGGCGTTTAACGCCACTGCTGTCAACACTCAGGAATTGGTAAATACTACCAAGACACTTAGCGAGGCATTGTCCAAGGCTCCCGGTATGAAAATCAGGGAAAACGGCGGAGTAGGCTCCGACATGGCTGTTACAATGGATGGATTCAGTGGCAAACATGTAAAGGTATTTATTGACGGGGTTCCGCAGGAAGGGGTTGGAAGCTCATTCAGCCTCAATAACATACCTGTGAATTTTGCCGACAGGATTGAGGTGTATCGGGGTGTGGTTCCTGTCGGATTCGGTGCCGATGCTATAGGTGGTGTGATAAATATTGTCACTTCACGGCGTCAGCGTAGATGGTTTGTCGATGCCTCGTATTCTTACGGGTCATTTAATACCCACAAATCGTATGTGAATTTCGGGCAGACCCTTGCCAACGGATTTAAATATGAGATAAACGCGTTTCAGAATTATTCTGACAATGATTATTCTGTCGACACTCCCGTGGAGGATTTTGTTACCGGAGGTTTAAACCGTAAAAAGCTCGAACATGTACGGCGTTTTAATGACACCTATCATAATGAAGCGGTCATTGCAAAGGTCGGGTTTGTAAATAAGCCCTGGGCCGACCGTCTGCTTGTGGGGTTGAATTACTCCCACATGTACAAAGAGATTCAGACCGGAGTACGGCAGGAAATAGTCTATGGACAGAAACATCGTCACGGTCACACACTCATCCCGTCGTTTGAATATGGCAAACGTAATCTGTTTACCGAGGGGCTGGATGTATCGGTTTCCGCCAATTATAACAGGAACAGCACTACAAATGTAGATACCGCGTCGGTCAAATATAACTGGCGAGGGGAGACTGCTCCGCTGAACTCTCCCGGCGAACAATCATATCAGTTGTCGAAATCCCTGAACAATAACTGGTCGGCAGCTTTCACCGCCAGTTATCGCCTTGGCGACAGACACGCCTTTACAGTCAACGATGTATTTAATGCCTTTAACCGCTTGAATGAGGATTTGCTGACCACTCCTCCGTCAAAGGATGAATTTTCAAAGTCCATGAGTAAAAATATCGTGGGTGTATCATACCGTTACATGCCGAATAGCAAACTTAATTTCTCTGTGTTCGGCAAGCAGTATCATCAATATGTCTCGGGTCCGATGGCAACCTCGTCGGCTCAGGATGTATATCAACTTACATCGCGTTCAATCGACTACTTCGGTTATGGTTTCGCCGGGACATGGTTTATGCCGCTTGGTTTTCAGTTAAAGGCTTCCTACGAGAAGGCTTATCGCTTGCCCACGATAGAGGAAATGTTTGGCGATGAGGACCTTGAGATTGGTGACATATCACTGCGTCCTGAATCGAGCCACAATATAAATCTGAATTTTAGCTACAATGTAAATTTTGGTAATAACATAGTCTATGTCGAGGCGGGATATATCTATCGCGATACACGGGACTATATCCAGCGTAATATTCTCGCTCTGAGCGGGGGAAAATCGGCTGCGACCTATGTCAATTATGGCAAGGTTCTTACCAACGGATTCAGTGCTTCGGCGCGTTACAGCTATTCGCGATGGCTCAGTCTTGGTGGAAATTTCACATTGATGAATGTGCGCGACAATATGCCTGTGGCTCAAGGAAGCACTGTCGCCAATCTGTCTTACAAGGAGCGTATGCCTAATCTCCCATACATGTTTTTTGATTCTGACGTGAATTTTTACTGGCATGGACTCGGTAGAAAACGCAATGTGCTTACCGTGACTTATGACAACCAGTTTACCCATAGCTTCTGCTACTATACGGCAAATATTGGTTCAAGTAACAGCGATTATATGGTACCCGATCAGTTTGCTCATAATCTGACCGTGTCATACGCAATCGCCAACGGACGCTATAACCTGTCATTTGAATGTCGCAATTTTACCGATGCGGGATTGTATGACAATTTCAGCCTTCAGAAAGCCGGAAGGGCTTTCTATGGAAAAGTAAGAATATATTTCGGAAACTAAATCTTTAATTCAAAGTGTATATGACAACTAAAAAATCATTTTTGCGCCTCATGACTGCGGCGTTGATTCCGTCCATGGCATTTTCCGCCTGCTCAGACAGTGACGAACCGAAAGACAATCCGAATAACGGCTCCGGCGACGCAACAGGAAAATTTGTATTTGCCACGACTGTACAAGGATCCAATGCCACATCCTATGTGCTCCTTACCGGAGAGTCGCTTGACCAAGGCTCATTGTCGACCGTCAACAACGGACTGTTGAACGATGGAGCTACACAATGGGTGTTTTATAAAGATTATCTGTATGCCCTGACCTATAATCAGGGAAATGCGGGTACTACGCGAAGCTATATTCTTAATGATGCAGGCGAGATGGAGGCTCGCAGCATTGAATATCGCATAAGCCGCTTTTCTTCTTACGGAGCTTACGATGATGATATCATCACAATGTCGACCGGGGAAGGTCCTACCGCGTTTGCTGATGCTAACGGCTACAAGCCCATGACGTTACTGGTGACCTATCTAAATGTGTATAATGAGACATCGCGTACCAACGATACTTCTACCGGCGCATACAGCATGGAGAATTTCCTCGGAAACGGAGAGTATGTAACGCTTGCAGGCGCGGAGCAGAGCGGTTCAAAACTGTATTGTGGAGCAGTGCCTATGGGTTTGAGTCAGTATGGAGCCGCATACGACAACGGCAAATGGATACGTGACGGTTTTGAGCATCTTGTACATGATGAGGCTGGAGGTACAGGTTCAGGTGCTTACAAGAAGGGCGAACTGGTAGGTACCCAATATCCCGATGAATGTTGGGTGGCTATATACGACAATGAGGATATGCTAAATCCTGTCCTGGCAAGGACTGATAAGATAAGCACCCCATGCGGTCGTTACCGTTCACAGTATTACCAGACGATATGGGCTGTCGACAATGGTGACATCTATGTATTCTCTGCAAGTTACGCCAAGACAATGACAGATAACGGGCAAAAGACTGTCCTCCCTGCCGGTGTGTGCCGCATTCCTGCGGGAAGCACTGTCTTTGACGACTATTATTGTAATATCGAGGAACAGACACCGGGAGGTAACCGCTCATTTATGCGCTGCTGGCATGCAGGAGGCGCCAGCTTTCTTATGGTGATGTATGATAGGTCACTTACAGAAAAAAATCCTGCTGCCACTGATCTCGCTATTTTTGATGCTAATGCAAAGAAACTTACCTATGTGACCGGACTTCCCGAAAATGTGACTTCAATCGGTAAGACCGTGTATTCTCAGAATGGGAATGTCTACATTCCTGTGAATGTTAAAGATGAGTCACCGGCTATTTATGCCATCAATGTCGCTACGGCTCGTGCCGTAAAGGGTGTGACTATAGATGCAACCGATATAACCGGTTTCGGATATATGACTCCTGTAAAATAGCATGGCAATGATTAAATTTTTCCGTAAAATACATCTTTGGCTCTCAGTGCCTTTCGGCATCATTATAACTCTTATCTGTTTTTCAGGCGCGATGCTTGTCTTCGAGCCTGAAATTACAAGGTCAGTCAAGAGCGATGTCTATTATGTGGCTGCGGTGAATGATACTCCGGTACGGCTTGATGAATTGTTAGAGAGTGTCAAGGCTACGTTGCCCGATAGTGTGTCGATCACCGGTGTAACTATATTTGCCGATAAAGCCAGGACTTATCAGGTTAATCTTTCAAAGCCCCGCAGAGCGTCTTTATTCGTCGACCAGTATTCGGGTGAAATTACCGGTAGATATGAGCGTTTGGGATTTTTCTCGACAATGTTCAGGTTGCACCGATGGCTTCTCGATAGTGCAAATCCTCATGGCGATGGCATGAAGGTCGGAAAACTGTTGGTCGGTGTCTCGACACTTGTATTTGTGATTGCGTTAATTTCGGGAGTCGTAATCTGGTTTCCACGCGCCCGCAAGAATTTCCGTCGTAGTGTCAGCATATCATTTGACGGTGGATGGAGAGGCTTTTGGAAAGGTCTCCATGTTGCAGGCGGCATGTATGCGCTGATATTTGTCCTCGCTATGTCGTTGACCGGACTCACGTGGTCGTTTAACTGGTATCGCACCGCGTTTTATGCTGTGTGTGGTGTCGAGCATACGCCTCGCAATTTCACTCAGTCACCGGGCGGAGACAGGGAATCGCGTGGGGAAAGACGGGGCGCCGCTAATACCTCTGAACACCGTGGCCATGGAAATGGCGGCAGAGGTGAACATCGCGGTGGTCATCGGCACACGGAATTTCGCAACTGGCAAGTCGTTTACGATGAACTTGCCGCACAAAATACCGACGCTCCCCAGATAACGATTGGTCCGGAAACTGCTTCAGTCTCGCTTGGAACTGCCGGTAACGGTCATGCTTCAGATAAATATGAGTTCAATCGTCGGACAGGTGAAGTATCCATGACCGCACCTTATGCCGACAGCAATGAAGCTGACAAGTTACGTGGATGGATTTACGCCATCCACACCGGTAGTCTCGGGGGATTGATCACCCGGATACTCTGGTTTCTCGGAGCACTGCTCGGGGCAAGCCTGCCGTTGACCGGATATTATATCTGGATTAAGCATCTCCGTAAAAAGAAATAACAGCTTAATCAATTATGAATTATTCCCCAAGGGTTTTTGTGAACACCAGCGTTATAAGTTTCCACTTTCCCTCCTCCTTCAGGTAAGTCTCGGTGACAAAGAAAGGAAAGCGTACATTATTCCCTCCGACAACGGAATTAAGATGAATCGTGCTGTACACGGTCGCGGTCGGCCCGGCAAATTTTACTTCTTGGTTATGGATTTCAGCTTTTTTATACCATATTGCGCCGTTTTTGATAGTGGTTAGCTCAGCATCCTTTCCCCAATATCCACCCATGTGTACAAACTGGGCGGTATCATGGAAAAGCTCTGAAAGTTTATCCACATTCTTATCCGACATCCATTGCCATTTGGCATTGGATAGATTGATTATCTCTTGCTCTGCCGGAGAGAGTGTGGCGGGTTGCTGCGCAACTGCCGTGATAAAACAGATGACAGCTGTAATTAATGATAATGTTAATCGGTTCATGGTTCGGTAATTTTTGCAAAAGTACTGATACCATGAGCAAATATAGCTATAAAAATCTCGGTATATGTAACCGATTTTACAGAAAGAGATTATTCGCGGTACTGTGTAGGATTTAATCCGAGTGTGCGCTGTACATATCTACTGAAATACGCAGGCGAAGAAAATTGGAACATGTCTGAAATCTGTACAAATGTCAGGCTCTTGTCTCGTAGCAGGCGTGCTATGTCAAGCGAAGTGTAGCGGTTTATCCAGTAATTTGCCGGATAGCCGCTTACTTTTTTGGACACCTCTGAAAGATATTTTGGCGTGACACACAGCGCGTCGGCATAATAGGTCACTTCGCGATGATGCCGGAAAGTACCGTTCTCAAGCATGTCGAGAAACCGGCTCATCAAAGAGGCGTTTTGCGTGGATACCCCCGACTCCTTATTGATTACCGAATGGAAATCGAAGAAGTCAAGAATCGCCGATTGCACGGCGTTGATAAGCAGCTCGCGATAAAATGTGTGGTTAGTTTGATTTAGCCGGTAATTAATCCATCGGAAGTCACGCTCACATACGAAACGCTGTCCTTCGTCAAGTTTCATCACCGGGTTAAGGAATAGCGACAGCTGTCCCTTCATGCCGTAATTGGTTTGAGGAGTGCATAATTCAATGAACGGTGCCGTCACATACAAGGTCCTCACAATAAAATCGGGTGAATGACTGATTTCATCCAGTAACTTTCCTTTGCGCACAATCAGCAGATTCCCTTCCTCAAATTCAAAATTCTGACCGTTGAACATAAAAGTACAACTACCGCCAAGACACAGGGCGTGAGCAAGATAGTCACCGTAACGGTCAGAACCAATCCCGTCGAGGGAATCTTCAATAATTACATCTTTGAGTTGTTCCATACACAAAGTTAAGAAAAATGGCAAATAATATCGTGCCTGCAATCTGATACTTTTTCTGTTGCTACAAAATTATGGCGGAATTTCTTTAATATTATTGCAAATATTTCGGTATTTCTATTGATTTATTCTGAAAGTCGCGATGAGCCGGCACCGGGCATTTATATCGTGAACGGTGTCAAAAAGTTATCGGAAATGAATAGTCTTGATTCCTCAATTCCCGGATGTATCTGAACAAAAAGGGTATATTCGGCTTTCTGATATAAAGAAGCTATCAGAAAATGGATAATACGACGATATACTCCCGCTTTGCTCAATGGGTGAAGCAAAATCCTGACGCTCCTGCTATTATAGAAGAAGGGCGTCAGGCCTCTTATAAGGAATTGGATCTCCTTGCCGACCGGATATTTGGTAAATTTGCTGATTCCGGCTCCCCCTTTATCGGGATAGTCATGAGTCATGGAATAGAGATGATTGCGGCGATGCTCGCCGTGCTGAAAAGCGGTGCGGCTTATGTGCCTGCCGAACCTTCGTTGCCGAAAGACCGCATAGCTTACATGATGGATTCAGCGGGAGTGTCGTTGGTCATTACTGATGATTATTGTCGCGATTTACCTGCGGCAAAATCATTTCCTGACCGTTCGACACCCTCCGGTATTGCTTATGTGCTTTATACTTCCGGCACAACCGGAAAGCCTAAAGGGGTCGTTGTCCAAAACTCAAGTGTGGTAAATTACGCCGAGGCATTTGAGGCTGAATTTCATGTCGCGCCGGGTGATGTCATGCTTCAGTATTCCATTTGCGCGTTTGATATATTTGTCGAGGAAGTGTTTACGACACTACTCAATGGTGCCACACTTGCGATACCCCCTGAATCGGTGCATGACGGCGGTATCGACGGTCTGATAGATTTTTGTGAGCGTCATGGAGTGACGGAGATAAGTGGATTCCCTTATCTTCTCGCCGACATGAACCGTCACAAGATATATCCCTCGAAACTGCGCCTGTTGATAAGTGGCGGCGATGTGGTTAGGGAAAGCTATATTACATGGCTGCGACATCAGGGATTCATGATTTACAATACCTATGGTCCGAGTGAGACAACCGTATGTGCCACGTATTATCGTATAGACAATGCTTCCGCTCTTGATGACGGTACTTATCCTGTCGGGAAAGCGATAAAAGGTGTCGATGTTAAGATTTTGGACAAGCATCAGAATGAAGTCACACCGGGGCAGACCGGTGAGATATGTATATTTGGCAAAGGTGTTTCACGCGGATATCTTGGCAATCCTCCTGAACAGGCTAATTTCATGACATCGCATGATGGAAGGCGCATGTACCGCAGCGGAGATCTCGGATATCTTTTGCCCGACGGTGATATAGCGTTTCTTCATAGGCGCGATAAGCAGGTGATGATATTTGGCAGGCGTGTCGAACCCGATGAGGTGGAAAACATACTCAATGAATCGCCATGCGTCGAGCGAGGCATCGTGAGGGCGTTTACCGACGAGCACGGACTTGCCTATTTGACTGCGTATATAGTGCTGTCGCATAAATATTGCAAGGTGAGTCGTATAATAGATTTCTTGAAATCCAAGCTTGCCGATTATATGATACCTGAATTTTTTGTGAGGATGGAGGAGATTCCGTTGACACCGCGCGGTAAAGTCGATAATCATGCGTTGCCGGTGATAATGAAGGAAGGAGATGTCTAATGATAATTAAAATAGAGCTGCTGGAAAATATTGACCGCCTTATTAAATGGCGCGCCGAGGTAATACGTGAGGTTTTTGCCGTAGATCCTTCTGATGAATTACTACGTGCCAACCGCAAGTATTATGAGAGGCATATCCCCGACGGCTCACATGTCGCGGTGGTGGCGACTGTAGAAGAGGAAGAGGTCGGATGTGGTGCCATCTGTCTTTCCGATGAATTGCCCTCGCCCGACAACCCGTCAGGACATTGTGCCTATCTGATGAATATATATGTGCGTCAGCAATACCGGTCACATGGCATAGGTCACGCCATCGTCAGGAATCTTGTGGATAGGGCGCGGAAATTGGGATGTGACAAGATATATCTTGAAACAACTTCTCAGGCTCGCCCGTTATATAAAGGGATTGGATTTGAAGAACTTCCCGGAATATTGAAATATGTTGACACTCAAGATAAATAACCTTAAAGTGACCGTAACGGGAAATTATCCCGACAGGATTTGCTATATACTGTATCCGCTTGACATCCTCGACCGGTGGATGATTGAGGCGGCAAAACGCTTCGGAGTCTCGATAGCGGTCGTCACCCAAATTGACTGGGATAATCAGCTGACTCCCTGGAAAGCGACGGGAGTCCCTGCCGGAACTCCGGATTTCGCGGGAGAGGCGAGTCGCTTTTTGACTCTGTTGCAAGAAAGCGTGATTCCGCAGGTCGAGCGGCAACTCAATATGTCTTCGGCGGTTGAGCGCACTCTTGCCGGTGTATCTCTATCGGGACTGTTCACATTATGGCAATGGCTGAAATGTGACGGGTTTACAAATATAATGTCATTGTCAGGTTCATTCTGGTATGACGGATTTGTGGATTGGGTCAAAGCTCAGTCCATACCTGCGAAAAAGGGTAGGGCTTATTTCTTGCTTGGTGACAAAGAGAGCCAATCTCGTGTGCCACAGTTCAGAAAGATTCTTACCGACACGACTGAGATTGTGGACTTCCTCTCCTCTAAAGGAATAAATGATTATTTTGAAATAGTTCCCGGGAATCACTACCAGTATGGTGAACAGAGACTTGACCGCGCTTTCTCATGGATTTACGTCAATCATTTCGGTTGACTCAAGATTGTCACGCATCCTGCAATAAGGAAGATTCCACAGAAAATAAAAGAAGTGAGGACTATATCCCCGATACCCACAAACGGCGATATGATGCCGCCGGCGATATACCCGATGCCTCCGATTACCGCCGAAGCCGCTCCCGCACATTCCCTCCCAAGGTTCATTGCCTGCGCAGTCGCCCCTGTGAGCACGAGTCCGATGCCGAAAAGCATCAGGAAAATCGGAATCTCATACAGAAGAAACATCTTCCCTATAAATATAGTAAGTATGATACCCGAAAGGGAGGATATACATCCTGTTATAGTGCCGTATAAGGCTGCCTTTTTCAATGAACTGAATTTGATTGAAAGATACGATCCTGTGGCAAGAGCTATGGCGTTGACTGCAAAAACTATAGAAAATTGCAGTTCGGAGAATCCATAGATTGATTGAACGATAAAGGGAGTAGCCGAGATATAGGCAAATAATGCTGCCATTCCGAGCGCATACACCATGCTGTAGGCGATGAAGCCTTTGATGTTTGTTACAATCTTGTAGCCTCTCAAGGAAGAAATAAGGTTTCCCTTGAAACGTCGGGATAGGGGAAGGCTTTCCCGTAACTGGTGGCATGACACTAATAATACTATTCCAAGAACAAGAAGGATGACGAATATGCCATGCCATCCCCAGACGTGTGCGACACCTCCCCCGGCAACAGGCGCGGCAATCGGCGCGAGATTGTTTATTGCACTTAATATCGCTATGAGTTTCGCGAGCTTTTCTCCTGAATATAAATCGGCTGCGATTGAGCGTGACAGGACTATGCCTCCCGCTCCTCCTATTCCTTGAAACAGGCGCGCTGTCGTAAATGCGACTATTGAGGTCGACAGGCAACAGATGGCAGAAGCTATGATATATATAATCAATGAGAATATCAGTACAGGTTTTCTTCCAAATTTATCACTTGCGGGCCCGAAAAGCATTTGACCGGAGGCTAAACCGATCATGCAGAAAGTGAGTCCAAGTTGTATAGCCGACGAGTCACAGTTAAATACAACTGTCATTTCAGGCAATGCCGGCAGATACATGTCAATCACAAATGGACCGAATGCCGACAATAGCCCGAGGAACACTATCAGGAATAAATAATATGATTTACTTATCGACTTGTTCATGACTTTATTTAATTAGTGAGCGGATTCTGCTTAATGATTGAGGTGCTAGTTGCAGGTAGGAGGCGAGTTTTTTGAGTGGGACATTTTGAAGTAGCTCCGGGTGGTGTTTTAAGATTGACAGATAGCGTTCAAGTCCGCCATCACAGATAAATAGATTTGTGATGCTTTCTTCCATTTCTGCTGCATGACCTTCAAATATCTTTCTTACCGTGTTACTTATTGAGTGTGATTTTCCGGTCAGTGACTCCAATTTATTTTTGGAAATATGATAGACGATGCTCGGCGTGACCGCTTCGATGGCGATTGGTGACGGTTTGTCCCAATGATAACACCATACATTAAAAAACGCCTGCCCGGGATATCCGAACCATATTGTCCGGTCTTCGCTTTCTGTCGGAATAAAGGCACGTATTATGCCTTCTTTCAAAATATAGAACTCATCGTTAAACCCATCCTTATTGACAATTAGTTCTGACTTGTCAATATCGGCAATCATGAAATGGCTCATGAAATCGCTGACCGCTTCAATCTCGATATTATATCTTGCCGCTATGTCCTTCAAGAATTTATTCATGCTGCAAAATTACATAGTATAACTTATAAAGGCAGTTCACATTTGTGAAGAAATGAAAGAAATGTTTTTGCGTGGTTGAATTTCGGTGATTTAAGCACTTTGTACCGTAATTTAGGTAATCTCAGATAGAATGAATAAATCTAATTTTGCATTGTAACTAATTTATATATTGGACAATGAAAAAAATACGTTTATTCATCTTGATGTCGGTATTCATGACATCACTTGCCGCTTGTGGCAGCGACGACCCTCAGCCCGTGATTTCGGGCGACGATAACAATGGCAATACCGAGATTCCCGCTGACGGCAAAATCCTTGTAGCATATTTCAGCTGGGGTGGGACCACAAGGCGCATGGCACAACAGATTGCCGAACAGACCGGCGGTACACTTTTTGAAATAGAACCTGTCAATCCTTATCCAACGGAATACACACGTTGCACAGAAGTGGCGCTGGAGGAGCGCGATTCTGATGCGCGTCCCGCTATAAAAGGGAGCGTGGAAGATATGGACTCTTACGATATTGTGTTTATCGGATGTCCGGTATGGTGGCATACTGCACCAATGATTATAAATACTTTTACCGAATCGTATGATTTCAAGGGAAAGACTGTGGTGCCGTTCTGTACCTATGCTTCTACCTATCGTGACGAGACATTGCAGAAAATTGTCACGCTGACTCCGGATGCTTCACATCTTTCCGGGCTTGGACTTACCGGCAGCGGAGTTGCAAATGCCAATAATGTGGCAGAGTGGCTGAAAGAGATAAAGATTGTAAGGAACTGATAGGGATACATCTCCTTTGGTGTCAGGATTAAAATAGATTTATTATGGAATATAGAGAAATAGGAAATTTGAGGGTATCGGCGGTCGGTCTCGGCTGCATGGGCATGAGTCATGGTTACGGTGTACCTGCCGACAAGAAGGAGATGACCCGGTTGCTCGCCGATGCAGTCGACATGGGATATACCTTGTTTGATACGGCAGAGATATACGGCACACCCGACGACCCCCATGCTAATGAGGAATTGTTGGGCAACGCGTTGAAGCCATATCGTGATAAAGTGGTGATAGCTACAAAATTCGGATTGACATTTGATGATCCGGAAGGAGCGGGACCGCATCCGATTATTCCTGATGCATCGCCCGCAACAATACGTAAATCTGTCGAAGGGTCGCTTCGCCGTTTGCAGACTGACCATATCGACCTCTACTATCAGCACCGGATTGATCCAGCTGTTGAGCCGGAGACAGTGGCACAAGTGATGGCTGACCTCATCAAGGAGGGTAAGGTACTCCATTGGGGAATATCGGAAACCACGGAAGATTATCTACGGCGTGCCCATACGGTATGTCCCGTTACTGCTGTTCAAAACCGTTATTCTATGATGGCTCGCTGGCATGAGGCAATTTTCCCGGTACTTGATGAGCTCGGTGTCGGATTTGTGGCTTTTTCGCCTCTTGCCAACGGATTGCTGACCGAAAATTACGATGCTGATTCAAAATTTGACAAGCATACTGATTATCGCGCGGCAATGCCACAATTTCAAAAAGAGAGTTTTGACAAAAACCGTGGATTGTTTGAACTCATACACTCTCTTGCTGATGAGAAACACGCAACCCCTTCACAGATTTCACTTGCGTGGATGCTGTGTAAGAAACCATGGATTGTCCCTATTCCGGGGACACGTCATCTTTGTCGTCTGAAAGAAAATGCCGGTGCTGTTGATGTAAGGCTTTCCGAAGCTGAGGTCAAGGATATTGACGAGGCTCTTGACGGTATTACCATGAGTGAGGTGTTTGGCGGTTCAAAGATAGTGACGAAATAAATCCGTTGATTTGATGATTATGACACCTCGCCTTGTGATATTGTCGGTTTGTGTTGCCTTTTTCTCGGTTATTGCCGGATGCTCGCCAACATCCTCGCAAGAGGATGTGTTAGATGTGGTGCAATCGGAAAGGATTCCGGAGCGAGGCGAATACAATGAAAACGATATGAACAAATTCAGTCATCTTACTATTTCCAATACGGTCGGCGATGTGGTCGACAATCCGGCATTCAAGGGTTTCGGGCGATACATTCTCCCGCTTGAATGGCGATATGACCCGGAAATGAAGCTGAGCGAAATCCCCTCTCTTCTGCCTTACCACAATTATGTGGATGCTGGTCGCGCCGTCGGATACATCAATGAGATGATTGATATGGTAAATCGCGGCGACCGTTTGTATTATGATCTTGGTCGCAAGGATGCCGGATTGTTCTTCTTCCCCGGAAAGCCGGGAGCACCTTTTGCCGTGATATGTCCCGGCGGCGGTTTCTCTTATGTCGGGTCTGTCCACGAGGGTTTCCCGATTGCGCTTGAGTTGAGTAAGATGGGCTACAATGCTTTTGTCATACAATACAGCGTGAATCGTGGTGCACAAAGTGCGGTCGAAGACCTCTCGGCCGGGATTGATTATATTTTTCGCCATGCTTCGGAATTGGGCGTCAGCACAGATGATTATTCTGTATGGGGAGGCTCGGCGGGTGCGCGTATGGCGGCATATATAGGGTCATATACTCCTGCCGCCTTTGGCGATTTTGTTGAAGCTCGTCCGGCAACGGTGGTGATGGGATATACCGGACATTCCGACTATACGCGACAGGATCCACCGACCTATGTGGTGATAGGAGAGAATGACGGTATTGCAAGTCCTGCCGTCATGCGTAGGCGCGTTGAGGCTTTGCAGTCACTCGGCATTGACGCGGAATTTCATCTGTTCCCTAATCTGCGCCACGGTTTCGGGCTTGGCATAGGGACAACTGCCGAAGGGTGGGTCGACAATGCCGCTAAGTTCTGGGAGAAACATATTGACCGCTCCGCGGGGATAGATAATGTGACGTGATAAGTAACTCGCAAAAATTAGCTGATATATAATTATGAAGTATTTTCGAGGGATTTTTCGGGTGGAGAGAAGGAGTGTAGCGGGCTACACGACTGATTGACAGCCGGGAAATCGCCGGAAAGACGAATAAGGATGTATCAGCCCGTAGGGTTACTGAAATAAAAATTTATAAACTAATTTTTAAGAGTTACTTATTCCAATTATGACAATTATATATAAACTGATAGCCGGAGTCGCCGGGATGATGATGTGCTCGGTGACGGTCTCGGCTCAAAAAACTGATGAAATGAAAACCAGACCTATTTTTGAAGACGTGGCAGTAGAGGATGTCCTCTCCTATAAGGGTAATCCTTATGGTCTTGTGTACAATAACGCTATCATGGCAAATGAGCCCGGTAAAGTGAATATTCATCCGATAGCATACGACCTGAACGGATTGAGGATTGCGGCAAATGTATATACTCCTGCCGGTTATGATGCGTCAAAGAAATATCCGGCTCTTGTTGTCGCGCATCCTAACGGGGGCGTAAAGGAGCAAGTGGCTGGAAACTACGCGCAGATTATGGCGGAAAAGGGTTATATAACGCTCGCTTTTGATGCCGCATACCAGGGCGCGAGCGGAGGTGAGCCGCGTAACACAGATAAACCGGCTAATCGTGTCGAGGACATCCACCGTGCCGCTGACATCCTTGCCACTTATCCCGGTGTAGATGCCGCCCGCATGGGTGTGCTTGGCATTTGTGGGGGAGGAGGTTATACCGCGAAAGCTGCGCAGACCGACAAGCGATTCAAGGCAGTTGCCACGTTAAGCCTTTTCAATTCCGGACTGGTGCGCCGTAACGGATTCATGGACTCGCAGATTAATCAGATTCAGGAACGTCTTGCCGATGCGTGTGCCGCCCGTCAGAAGGAAGCTGAAGGCGGTGAAATCGAATATGTAGGCGACATGAGTGGCGTGACACCAGAGCAGGCGGCAAAATTGCCGTTTGACCTCTACCGTGAGGGATATGATTACTATATGGTGAATTACGCTCATCCTAACTCTACGTTCCGGTACACCAAAAGTAGTCTCATGGATTTGATGGACTGGGATGCTTCGGAAGATATGTTTTTAATCAATAAGCCTTTGCTTATGATTGCCGGAAAGAATGCCGACACTCTGTACATGACTGAACAATGTTTCAGCAAGGCTACGGGAACCGATGACAAGGAAATGTTCCTTATTCCCGGCGCAACCCACATTCAGACTTATTATGTGCCTGAGTATGTCACTCAGATAAGCGACAAACTCGCTGAATTTTTCGGCAAAAACTTATAAATTATGAAAGTTCTGAAATCCTTATTTATCGTAGTGGCTTGCCTGCTGGCACTCAACGCCTGTGCATCTAAACCGGCAAATAATAATGTCCAAACTCAAACAAATGAAAATATGAAAGCAGTAATTGTATATTTCACCCATTCCGGTAACACAGAACTTGCCGCAAAGGATCTTGCCGGGGTCACCGGAGCAAGGATGATAAGACTTATGCCGGAGCAGCCTTATTCAACGGAAGATGTTGACTGGGTAAACGAGCAGTCGCGCTGTACGCAGGAACATCTCAACCAATCGCTTCGTCCGGCGATAAAGCCTGTCAATGTGAATTTTGCCGAGATTGACACCCTGTTTCTCGGTTTCCCAATATGGTGGCATGAGGAACCTGCCGTGATACGTACGTTTCTCGATGACTATCGCAGCGAGCTTAAAGGGAAGGTGATATTCCCGTTCTGCACCTCTTATGAAAGTCCGATGTCGGAAGCCGATTCGACTTTACATAAGGGTTATCCCGACCTGGATATCAAGCAGGGATTGCGTCTGCCGGCTAAGGAAGGAGTTATTAAAAAATGGATAAAACAATGAAGAATATAGTATTAAATAATGGCGTGGAGATGCCACAGGTAGGCTATGGTGTCTATCAGGTTTCTCCGGAAGAGTGTGAGCGTTGTGTCAGCGATGCTTTGAAAGTCGGTTACAGGATGATTGATACCGCCCAGGCATATCATAATGAAGATGGTGTTGGCGCGGCTGTAAAGAAAAGCGGTATTCCGCGCGGTGACCTGTTTCTCGTGTCAAAGATATGGATATCCAATTACGGCTATGAGAAGGCTAAGGCATCGATTGATGAAAGTCTGCGCCGACTCGGTACGGATTATATCGACCTTATGCTTCTCCATCAGCCTTTTTGCGACCGGTATGGAGCATATCGCGCGCTGGAGGAGGCTTACAGGGAGGGTAAATTGCGTGCCATAGGTGTCAGCAATTTCTATCCCGACCATTTCATTGACCTGGCAAGTAATGTCGAGATAGTCCCGGCCGTTAATCAGGTCGAGACCCATGTATTTGACCAGCAGATTGAGGCTCAAAAATACATGAAAGAATTTGGTACACACATGATGGCGTGGGCGCCGCTTGCCGAGGGCCGCAATAATTTCTTCACAAATCCTGTACTTGAGGGGATAGGGCGCAAATATGGCAAGAGTGTGGCGCAGGTGGCATTGCGCTGGCTGGTGCAGCGTGATGTGATAATCATCCCGAAATCAACTCATGTGGAGCGTATGGAGCAGAACCTTGATATATTCGATTTCACGCTCAGTGATGATGATATGGCTGAAATTTCGTGTCTTGATACGGCAACGAGCCTGTTTTTCGACCATCATGACCCTCAGACTGTAAAAATGTTTATGGGATGGCGTTGACCCTCATCCCATAAACTATTATTCTTACCGATAATAAGGATGATGGATAGTTTTGAGGTTGCAACACTCATCGCTTTTCGATGAGTGTTGCAACTTGTTGTCACATTTATTCAATATCAGAATAATGGAATACAAATGATTTAGATGTGGTTGTATAGGCTGAGAAGTAACCGAGAACTTCTCCATTAAAATTATATATCGGATTTGAATGATTTTGTCCCGAAAGTTTTGCCGAGAACAGATAGTCATAGGTTTTCATATCTATGGCTCTTACTTCGATGGTTATATCATCTCCTTCAAACAAAATGGAATCATAATCATCAGGATCATTTTTCTCTGCCTTGTCGCGGCTCATGCAGCTTATATCAAACTGTATAGTGCTGTTTGAGCTATCAAGGTCACGCACAACATTCCATTTAAATAATTTGCCATTACGGAGTATCCGATAGTAATAATAGTTTATGTCATCGGCTTTGTCGCTTACATCAACTATCAGATGAAGCATATCGTTTCCCATCATTTCCTCCCATCGCATCCGGGTGGATATAATTTCAGTATATCCCGGCATCGTTGAGCTTGAAATGAAAGATTCTCCGTCTATAACGACTGTAAGAGTATATGTTTCACCGGGTTTACCAACGAATGAACGAGAACGGTATATGCCATCTTTATCGTACACCAGAGTTTCTTTAATACCGTTATCCGAAGACAGTGTAACGGATTGAACCTCTATTCCGTCCTTTAACACAGGGTCGTCAATATCCCGTGTTCCGGTTATAACTACTCCAGAGCCGTCGTTACAGACATGACCCTCTATCACATAAAGCGGGTCTATCGGACGATAGTCAAGCTGAATTTCCTCCTCACACGAGGACAGTAGGCATAATGCCAATATCCAATATAGGTATTTCATTTGTTTTCAAAATTTTAATGTGTACGACACAGATGGGACCAGCCCGAAAAGTGAATGTTTCATGGTCTTAAATCCGGTCGGAGCATTTTCATCTGTCTCAAACACTATCAGAAATGGATTGTAGCGCGAATAGGCGTTGTATATTCCGAATGACCATTCATAAGTAAGTTTCGGCCCTTCATGTGTATATGTCGCACTTAAATCCAATCGGTGATACGCAGGTGCGCGGTATCCGTTTCTTTCGGCGTAATGGAACATATGAATCCCGTCAACCTCATATTTTGCACTTGGAGCTGTCAATGCCTGTCCTGTGTTGAATACCCATGCGGCAGACATATTCCATTTTTTATTGAACTGATATATTCCGACCACAGATATATCATGGCGTCGGTCATTGCCGGCAGTGTACCACTCTCCGTTATTTATACCGTCTATTTTGTTCTGCGCCCAAGACAATGTATAACCTACCCACCCGGTCAGTTTACCAGCGTTCTTGCGTAAAGTGAATTCAAAACCGTATGCGCGGCCCTTGCCACCCAAGAGAAGACGCTCTATCTCAATTTCGGAATTGAATGATTTTCCGTCCTTGTAATCATATATATTGCGAATACTCTTATAGAACACCTCGCCGGATATTTCCCATCGGGTGTTTCCAAAGAGTGCTACATACCCGGCACTAACCTGATCGGCGGTCTGAGGCTTTATGATGTTGCTGGTCATGGCATATCTGTCAAAGGGCATCGAAGACCCGGTGCTGCGTATGGCATGAATATTCTGCGAACTCCTGCTGTATGCCATTTTAATGCTTTGCAAATCAGTTATGCGATAATTGATGCTCAATCGCGGTTCAACTGACAAATATGTCTTATATGGTTTCCCATTACGAGGTGTAAACCTGTCAGTTATATTACCGCCCTCATCCACTTTGTAATATGGGGAACCTCCTAATGCCGACATTATCTCCAGACGGAGGCCACCCATCACATGAACACGCTCGTTTATGGCCCAGTCGTCATTTATCCACACTCCGCTTTCCCAACCTCGGCGTTGCTCCTTTTGATGTGTGGTTCCCATAGTCCATTCAGCGGATTTCAAGTCAATAAGAGCTGACTGCAATCCAAAATCCACATTATGATTCTCGTGAGGATTCCAAGAAAATGTATATTTTATACCTGTCTGACGCAGATGCCCGTTCATATTGTCATCCTCGGATGTTATCTGCATACCCATGTCGTTTATAAAATTGCCATGATATAGTGTAGCTACTGATGCAAGCTGGTCATTAAATGTATGATACCATTTTGCCGTTGTAGTGATATTGCCCCACTGCATATTCATCATATCACTCATTCCGAGATTATCACGCCCGACAAATAAAGACACTGCAAGTTTGTCATTATATCCTATATTGTAATTCACTTTTGCGTTTATGTCGTAAAAATAGAGTGAGTTATCTTTGAACTGGTCTGTGAATTTCAGAAACATATCCATGTAGGAACGTCTTGCAGAAACAAAGAACGAAAGTTTATCCTTGATTATCGGTCCTTCAATATCAAATTTGGCAGACAACAATCCTACTGTAAAAGAACCTTTGTATCTTTCTGAATTACCGGCTTTGGTATTTACATCAAACACAGACGATGTTGCCCCGCCATAACGGGCTGGAATCTGACCTTTGTAGAGTGTGGCACTTGATAACGCAGGGTCGTTGAATGTTGAGAAGAATCCGAACAGATGCCCCGAATTTATAACCGGGGCATCGTCAAGCAGTACAAGATTCTGACTTGCGGTCCCACCACGCACTTGAAAGCCGCCGGTACCATCACCTTCTGCCGAAACGCCGGGGAGTAGCTGCAAGGATTTGAGTATGTCGCGCTCTCCAAACAATACGGGAGTTTTAGACATCTCATCAAGGTCAATACGCTCCATTCCCGGTTGCGTGTTTTTTAGCCTGTCCATCACGGAACGTGACAGCACAACGACCTCAGACAATTCGCTCGTGGAGCTTTGCAGCGAGAAATCAAGTATTGTATCGCACGATAACATGATCCTGCGTCTGTCGTTCTCAAAACCTATATATGAACATTCAATATCATACGAGCCTTCTTTCATGGAAAGCTCATAATTGCCGTCAACATCCGTTGCCGTTCCGGTGCTGCCACATCTTACCGATGCCCCGATAAGAGGCTCCTTTGTTTCCGCCTCCATTACCCGGCCTTTTATGATGAATGTTTGCTGTGCAAATGCGTCAGCGGCACTTAATACCACTGCCATTGTTAACAGTACAATTATCTTGTTCAATTTAACCATACATTACGACGCTATTAAATCCGGTGCAAAATTACTGCTGTACGCTTCAACACAAAAGGTCAAATCTTTGAACAAATTGGACTATTCTTAAAATGAAGGACTAAAATTCAGATTTTTAATCTAATTTTGTGGTCTAAAAAACAAGCATACCAATAATGATACGGAAGAATTCAATTCTAAAACGGCTGACTTCATGCCCGGAAACCTGTCGCCTTGACGACGATTTCTTTGTCATTGACATAACGGCTGATGACTTTCCGGAAATTCCGGTGATTAACCATATGTATCAGTGTAGCGTATGTATAAGTGGAGTATGTAAGAGTCGTGTAAATCTAAAGACCGTTGTTTCTCCACCCGGTTCAGTAGGATTCACGTTGCCCGGACAAGTGGTGGAGATTATATCTGTGTCAGAGGACTATAAGGCCACATTAATATCCTTGTCGCCTGAATTTATAAGCTCTATGGGATTCCCGTATAATCTGAATATCTCCAATGTCCTTACCTCCAATCCTGTTGTCTTGCCTTCTAAAGAGGAGAACGAGGCAATCAGATTGTTCTGTGGGATGGCGCGCAGGATTCTCGCCCGTCAACGGCCACATATCCACGAGATATTGCGGAATCTTACATCAGCCATGATTTACAGCATGGCTGACAGCATTGTGGCGAAAATTCCTCCCGTATTGTCAAGAGAGGAAAATCTTGCCCAACAATACATCAATAATGTTAGTCAGAATTATCATCGAAGAAGAAAGGTTATTGACTATGCTTCAGAAATGAACATTACGCCCGGTTATCTTTCCTCTGTTGTAAAAAATGTTACAGGCAAAAGTGCGGCTGAGTGGATTGAGGAATATGTATTGATGGAGGCAAAGGCATTGCTTGCATCGACCGACATGACCATTCAGCAAATCTGTTATCAGCTCAATTTTCCTACACAGTCATTTTTTGGAAAATATTTCAAAACCCACACAGGCGTTTCCCCAAAAGCCTATCGAATGAGATATTTTGTCAGTCGGTCAGTCGGAAATGAATATGAAAAGTTTTTTGCGGAGGATTTGGAAAACCGGGATATTTGTGTTAACTTTGTAAGTGATTAATACCAGAATTGTGGAGATGAAGAAAAAAATCATGACATTGGCTATCGCGGCATGTCTGGCATTTGCAATGCCGGCTGTGACTTTCGCGCAGTCTGCCGACGATGATTTGACATCTTCCATGACCGTTTCAGCACCTTCTATGAAGGCTGTCCCACAGGGTATTGAACTGACAGTGACCGATGGCGAGACCCATCATTTCTACATCTATTCCATTACCGGGCAAATGGTGAAATCCATGGATGTCGTTGAGTCAGTGACAGTCGACCTGCCACAGGGATATTACATAGTAAAGTGCAAGGACTGGTCTAAGAAGATTGTGGTGCGTTAAGGGATTAAATGAATTTAATTCATTGATTCTTTCTTGACGTACTGCTCTTTTTGTGTTGTCTTATAACTTAATTTACTCTATTTTTCATTCTAATGAAGTTGGATTTTATGAAGTTGTGTGCCTGTACGGCTCTTGCCACAGCGTCATTTATTTATGGGGGCGATATTGCCCGTGCAGCCGATATAGATACCGTGTATTCCACATTTGAAACTTACAATGGTGACGACCTTGAAATGACAGTCACCGGAAATTCTACCCGATTTGCCTTGTGGTCGCCTGAAGCGGAAGCGGTAAAAGTGTATATCTATCCATCAGGATTGAATTCTGCGCCTGAAGACACACTTGATATGCAGCGTACTGCCAACGGCGTATGGCGCGCAGAGGTCGGTAAGGCGTTATATGGCAAGTTTTACACATTCTCTATTAAGCACAAAGGGAAATGGCTAAAAGAAACGCCGGGTATATGGGCGAAAGCTGTGGGTGTCAATGGCGAGCGCGCTGCAATCATAGATTTTGCCAAGACAAATCCCGAAGGTTGGGCGACTGACAAAGGTCCGGCAATCGCCAATATTAACGATGCGGTGATTTACGAAATGCATCATCGCGATTTCTCGATGCATCCTTCATCGGGAATCGTGAACAAGGGCAAATTCCTCGCACTTACCGAACAGGAAGCACGTTCCTCTCTTGGTGACAAGACTGGCATAGATCACCTGAAAGAGCTTGGAGTGACGCATGTTCACATACTCCCTTCTTACGATTATAATAGTGTTGACGAGACGCAGCTTCCTCAGAACGGCTACAACTGGGGATATGACCCTCTCAATTATAATGCTCCGGAAGGCAGTTATTCCACCAATCCCATGGATCCTGCGGTGAGAGTGCGCGAGATGAAGGAAATGGTCAAGTCACTTCACGATGCAGGTATCGGGGTGGTGATGGATGTGGTTTACAATCACACCGCGCAAAATGATGATTCCAATTTCTCTCTTACCGCGCCCGGATATTTCTACCGTCATCGTGCCGACGGCTCCTACAGTGATGCTTCAGGATGTGGCAATGAGACTGCTTCCGAGCGTCAGCAGATGCGCGATTTTATCGTAAACTCTGTTAAGTATTGGGCAAAGGAGTATCACATCGACGGTTTCCGCTTCGACCTTATGGCTATCCATGACACTGAGACAATGAATCAGGTGGCATCGGAACTCAAAAAAATCAATCCCGACATTTTCGTGTACGGCGAAGGATGGACTGCCGGTGACTCGCCGCTGCCTGTCGAGCTTCGTGCCTTGAAAGATAATGTATCGGCGATGCCGCAGGTTGCTGTGTTCAGCGATGACATCCGTGATGCCGTGAAGGGACATTATTCCGATGCAAAAGACCGGGGTTTCGCCACAGGAAAACCGGGGCTTGAAGAGACCGTCAAAATAGGTATTGTCGGTGCTACGGCTCATCCGCAGGTTGATTACAGCAAGGGGAATAACTCGAAGAAGCCTTATGCGCTTGCTCCGACTCAGGTGATTAACTATGTGTCATGCCACGATGACCTGATGCTCACCGACAAACTCGCTAAATCTTTGCCCGGTGAGAGCGTTGCCGACCGTCAGCGCGCCCACAAGCTCGCCGAGACGATTGTATTCACTTCTCAGGGCACACCTTTCATGTTTGCCGGAGAGGAGATTTACCGTGATAAGAAAGGCGTACACAATTCCTATAAGTCGCCAGATTCAATAAATGCGATTGACTGGACCTTGAAGCATCAGAACTCCGAACTGTTCAATTATTATAAGGAGTTGGTAAAGCTGCGTAAATCTCATCCGGCTTTCCGTCTGACTACGGCAGAGGATGTGGCAAAATATCTGGTGTTTGACAATGTGAATGAGCCCAATCTTATTTCCTATTCTCTTAAGAACCATGCCAACGGTGACCCATGGAAAGAAATAAAGCTTGTGTTTAACGGCTCCAACGATGCAAAGACCGTCAAGATTCCCGGAGGGGAATGGCTTGTGATAGCCCGCGACGGCAATCTTATCGCAGAGGGAATGGGTAAGATTAAAGGTGGCAAGATTACGGTCGAGCCACGTTCCGCCCTTATCCTCGCCAAAGAAAAATAATCCCAATCGAGATAACATAAGAAGAGACTGTCTAACAAGTTTGGGCAGTCTCTTTTTATAGTCTAAACAGGTAAAAAATAAGGCTTTCGCGCTGAATATCAGCTTGAAAGCCTTTGTCATGTCATAGATTTTCAGTATATTTGTATTGCGAATAAACCACTGATAATCATAGCACAACATGGCAAAGTTAGCAATAAAATCTGACAATAGGAAACAAAATCTACTTCTTCCGCCATCGCTGGATGAACTCGTGCCCGAAAACCACATGGTGAGGGTTGTCGATGCGGTCATAGACCGTCTTGACATCAGCGATATCCTCTCGACCTACCGGGGCGGGGGCAACAGTGCCTTTAATCCCAGGATGATGCTCAAGGTGCTGGTCTTCGCATACCTGAGCAATGTATACTCCTCGCGGCGCATCGAGGACCTTCTCAGGAGGGA